>NZ_JBHSBM010000089.1:0-710 GCF_042650625.1 Planomonospora corallina | reverse complement strand
TCGCCGCCGGACATTCTTTAGTGAGGGCCGCCCTTCGGGGCGGCCCTTTCTGTTTTTCAGGGGTGGGGTCGGCTGGCGCGGGGCATCTGTTTCCGCAGGGCATCGCCGGCAGACGCGTCGGGATGCTAGGGGTTTGTCCTGTCGCGATAAGGTGCGCCGTCTGAGGAAGTCGGTGACGAAGTCGTCCGCAGTGCGACCTCCGCCTTCCTCCTGGACTGAAGCTCGAAGAGCTGACGGAGAGCCGGCCGCGGGACACTTGAGGTCTGGAGAGTTGGGACGACTTGCTAGGCTGGAGGTGCCGGGCCACCCCCACGCGGGTGGCCTTCGTCGCGCTAGAGCATGAGGGGCGGGGCGGCGATAGCGAACGGGGCGCACCCCGCGGCCACAGACCGCCCGTACAACGATTCGTCCCAGGAACCGATACGGGACGTGCTCGCAAGTGAGCAAACGAATGGACCAGAAGTGAACAGTGACAACGGGCGTGACGGCGAAGGCCGCCGTGAGGAGAGCGGGAACCGCGGACAGGGCGGAGGCGACCGCGGCGATCGCATGAACCGGGGCGGACGCCCCGGCGACGGCCCGAGATATGGGGAGCGCCGGGAAGGGCGCCCAGAGAGCACCCACGGTTCGCGGGACAGGGGTGACCGCCCGTTCGACCGTGGTGGTGAGCGTCGTCCGTACGGGGACCGCGAGGGTGGTTTCCGTGGTCG
>NZ_JBHSBM010000088.1:0-853 GCF_042650625.1 Planomonospora corallina | reverse complement strand
GCACGTGCAGCTCGCGCTGTTCTGGACCGCGGCCTCCTTCCTCGCCGCCGGGATCTTCCTGGCGCCCTACATCTCCGGCCGCGAGCCGGACAAGCAGCACTGGCTGGCCTACGGCCTGCTGGGCGCGCTGGCCCTGGTCGTCGGCGGCTCGCTGCTCGGCGAGGCGCTGAGCGTCTTCGGAGTGGAGTGGGCCAAGGGCTCCCCGCTCTGGGACCAGCAGTGGGAGTATCTCGACCTGCCCCGGGTCTGGCAGATCCTGCTCACCGTCGGCATGTTCCTGTGGATCGCCATGATCTACCGGGTGATCCGCGCCCGGCTGAGGACCGAGCACCGGACGAACCTGCCGTGGGTGTTCTTCTACGCCGGTCTGGCGATCCCCGGCTTCTACGCCGTCGGCCTGCTCGCCGGGACCGGCAACCACCTGACGGTCAGCGAGTTCTGGCGGTTCTGGGTGGTGCACCTGTGGGTGGAGGACTTCCTGGAGCTGTTCACCACCGTCATGGTCGCCTACATCTTCGTGATGCTCGGGGTGGTGCGCCGGAGGATCGCGCTGCAGCTCGTCTTCCTCGACGTCATCCTCTACTCCGTCGGCGGCGTCATCGGCACCATGCACCACCTGTACTTCTCGGGAACCCCCGTGGAGCACATGGCGCTGGGCGCCTTCTTCTCCGCCATGGAGCTCATCCCGCTGACCTTCCTCACCATCGAGGCCTGGACCTTCCTGCAGCTCGGCTCCCGGCAGCAGGCGCACGGCACGGCGCCCTTCCCGCACCGCTGGGCGGTGATGTTCATGGTCGCGGTGGGCTTCTGGAACTTCCTGGGAGCCGGAGTCTTCGGCTTCCTGATCAACCTG
>NZ_JBHSBM010000087.1:0-3878 GCF_042650625.1 Planomonospora corallina | reverse complement strand
GCTACAAGAAGTTCGTCGACGACATGGCGCTGTCGCAGGACGGCCGGACCCTCTACGTCTCCCGGGGCAACCTGGCCGACGTGGTCGCCTTCGACGTCAAGAGCAAGAGCCTCCTGTGGCGCCACAAGATCGAAGGATTCAAGGCGGACCACGCCGCGCTCTCCCCGGACGGCACGCGATTCGTGGTCTCCGCCCTGACGGCCGTGAAGGCGGTGGTCCTGGACACGGCGAGCGGGCAGCCGGTCGCCTCCTTCAGGACCGGGACGTACCCGCACGGCAACGACTACTCGCCGGACGGGACACTGCTGTACAACCAGAGCATCGGCGTCACCTCACTGCCCAGATCGCTCAACCTGGTCAAGGGCGACAAGCAGGTGACGGTGGTCGACGCGCGGACCCACGAGGTCCTGCGGGTCCACCGGTTCGCCTACGGCGTGCGCCCCGCGGTGTTCACCGCCGACAACCGGTACATGTACGCCCAGCTGTCCTACCTCAACGGGTTCATCGAGTACGACCTGGCCGAGGGGAAGATCCTCCGCACGATCACCATGCCCTTCAGCGACAAGGCCAGGGGCATGTCCGCGGACTCGTACCCGCAGAACTCCGCGCACCACGGCATGGCGATGTCCGGGGACGAGAAGAAACTCTGCATGGCGGGCACGATCGACGACTACGTCGCGATCGCCGACCGGCCCTCGCTCTCCATCGCCGGATACCAGCACTACGCCACCGACAGCCTGCCGTACTGGACCGCCACCAGCGTGGACGGCCGGCACTGCTTCGTCTCCCTCAGCAACCTGAACGCCGTCTCGGTGGTCGACTACGCCACCGCACAGGAGGTGGCCCGCATCCCCGTCGGTCACTTCCCGCAGCGAGAGCGCCTCGGCGCCGCGCCTCAGGACGTACTGGACTCACTGTCCCCCGCGGCGGGCTGACCACGGCCGGTCCTCCTCGGGACAGGACGCCCTGGAGCAGGCGGGGCACAGGGGGGAGCCCCCTGTGCCCCGATGCGCCCTCCGGCAAGGCGGACAGTCCCCGATGACGAATCCCGGGGCCCCAGGCGTCCATCCGCTACCGGTAGTTCGTGAACCGAACCCGGCCACCCGGCGACCTGCGGAGATCCCCTGATCATTGCCTTGAGCTGCCGTTATGCCCCTCGTCGCTTGCCGTCGTCTCAGGCTGTTTCTCGGCGCGGTGTGCCCTCGTTGTGCCCTGAGCCTCCTTGCTTGTGTCCTCTACGAGGCCGGACTGACACGTGCTTGAGAGAGCGGCGGCCGTACGCTGGCTTGCGCAGTATGAGCCATGCGAACGCCCGGCGTGACCCACACTATTTTGATGTTAGATCAGGGGGATCCGACATCCCAGCCCAAAAACAATACTGGAAACTTCTGGTTGCGTGTATATGCGATAGAGCGATCTGTCTTTGATTGGCTGACTAATTTTACCAATAGCAACCCATCGCGCCGTGTTGCCACTCCGGACTCGCTCTTTCTTACGTTGAAGCCGGAAAGGTTGAGTCCTAAAAGGAGTGAAGTTTGCTTTGTAAGCCCCGCCTATGCGCGAACGAGTATCAGCAGCCCACGTGACGGAAACCACCTCACCTAGAGAGCGGAGCAGCTCGCAAAATCCATCTATCAAGAGTTTATTGTTATTTACGAAACAGCATGACCCTGATCTTGTAGCGTGGCCGTCGCTGTCCATTAGTCCTTGCAGTAGTGAAAGGCGCTGATCAATGGACGCCCGCAGATAAGGGATTGGAATATGTTTATTTTTTAGTAGATTAAGCTCCTTAAGTCTTGCCAGTGCCCCTTTTTCTCCGGGAATGTTAGGAAGGCTTGCCCCTCTTCGAGCCCCCGGTACTTGGAAAGCCAGGCGATGAACGCCTATTCTGCCACTCCATTCATTAACCAAGTAGCCGCATGATTGCACCATGCTCGAAATTTCTTTGAAGTCCTCTTGCCCTACAGCGAGTGTGGGTGCACGAGAATCACCGTCTCCTAGCCATAGGCCAAGGACGTAAGGATCGATAGGGAGTGTGCGTTCTGGCAGAGCCCATGGCCTCCCCACTGGAACACAAAACTTCCTCCCGTCCGAAACCATCTCCTCAAGTGTGCGAATTTTCGGTGCGGCCGCCGACCCGGGAATCCTCACTTCCCAGGGAGAATTGGATGATATAGTAACGGACGTTCCGTCGGAGAAAGTAACGTCGCGAGATGTTTTCTCATCGATAATAATTTCAGTGCGAGAAACTTGAACGATTTGTCCCGTTGATGAGAATACAAACTCACCTGACTTGATAGTCTCGGCTAGACGCCATCCTGACACTGTAGGGATGAGCGTGTCTGCCGCTAACAGGAAAGGTCTATCAGTTCCAGATCGATGTGTGGGATTACGACTACGCCAAGAATTCCTATCTAGGGACGAGTTGCTAATTCGATACTCTCTTCCATAAGAGAGTGACCGCTCGATATTGGCTTCTCGCCATTTTTCTGTTGCCTTGCGGGAGCATACTCGGCATTCGGAACGCAAACCATCCTTTGAGTGTGGTCGCCGACCGAATTGATCAAGGGTTTTTATCTCGCCACACTGAGCGCATTTACGAAGCCCAGAGTCTGCAAGCTCCTCTCTTTTCCGGGACAGAACCTCTCTGTCTCTCGCTTTTTCCATCCTTTCTCCACTCATCCAGTATGCTTCGCGCATGCGTGCGGTTCGACATTCCTTACAATTCGATTCATAGCCATCTTTTAGTTGTTTGTTCTTGTAAAAGTTTTCATACGCCTTAAAGTTATTGCATTTTTTGCATACCTTGCCTGCATTTGGATCTCTTGTACCATTTGACATAACTGCGCCTATCATTACTATTTGGTGATAGATTGGATAATTTAGTCTATGTTACGTTTGTTGATGGTTGAAACGAGCTGCGCAATGGGTCTGCCCAGTAGGTGTGTAACCCGATCTTGATTGGCTCTATCGGGCAGTTGAGGTCAGATGGCCTTCAAAGATGACCCATTTGGTGCGACGGCGGTAGTAGACGGAGGCGGCGGCCAGGGCGACGAAGGCGGCGAAGTGATCGGCGTGGCGTTTGTAGTGACGATGCAGCCGGCGGCAGCCGCTCAGCCAGGCGATGGTGCGCTCGATGACCCGGCGATGACGGCCCAAACGCTGACTGGACCCCACATCACGCCACACGATGCGCGGGATGATGCCCGGCGCTGCCGCGGGAAGCGCCGCGCGTGGGGTAGTCGCAGCCCTTATCGCGGTGGAGCTTGGCCGGGCGGCGTCGGCACCGCCCACGCCGGGAGCGGATCGGCGGAATGCCGCGCACCAGCGGCTCGACAACCAGACTGCCAGGGACGTTCGCAGCCGAGATCGTGACAGAGATCGGCAAACCGGTTCGCTCGGTGATCATATGGATCTTCGCCCGCTTTTATCGTGATCGAGCAGATTTGGGTCTGTCAGCTCTCCCGCTTGACCGCTTGATCGCTTGACCGCGCGCAGGCTGATCGAGTCAATCGCGCACCGCGACCAGTCCGGCTTTCCTCGGGCGCCGAGCTCGTCCAGGACGATCCGGTACTGCTTGACTCACACCCGCATCGTGCTCTATTTAGTGAAGCGGTGGTGGAGGTGCCGAAGGCCGGCGGGAGCTGCCGCCAGGCGCATCCGGTGGTGGCCACGTAGATGATCGCTGCCAGGATCGCCCGGTCGTCTGCAGCACGCCGCCCTGCGCCCGGGGTGGGTGCCGACGGGACCAGCCGCTGAAGGAACGCATCCATGGACGATCTAACGACTTACCGCCAAACGATGGCGGCCTGCGGACGCGACTGGTCTTTGGTCCTGAAGTTGGCCAACGGGCCGTCCTCCCTGTTGGAGACCGGTAC
>NZ_JBHSBM010000086.1:0-6721 GCF_042650625.1 Planomonospora corallina | reverse complement strand
TCTTCGCGAGGAATGTAGAGCGGAACGCGGCAATTATCCCACCGCCCTGCTGATGGTGACTGCAAGACATCATCCAGGCCATGAATTCTTGCTCATGGTGACACTGATATGAACCACGATTGTTATCCATAACCGGAGCGCTACGTCCAACTAGAGGACCAAGCCATGGATATGATCTGCTCATGGCAGAAGAACCTGACCATAGGGATAAGATCATTCAGGATGGAGTCAACACCGACTCCTGCAGCTTTCAGGACTGTGGTCGCCCCGTCAGAACCCTGACGTTCTGCAAAACACACTATGATCAGCATCGCATTGGTCAGCCCCTGAAGCCAATCAGATCTATGATTCCGCGCGGGACGTACACCGAGTGTTCGTTTCCAGGGTGTGGACGCCCGCACTCGTCGCAGGGGTACTGTGATGGCCACTATCAGCAGAAGAAAAAGGGATTCACTCTTACGCCTCTGCGTGGGTGGATATCACAGGCAGAGTGGGGCTCCCTCTGCCGCTATGGTACGTGCCAGGAGAAACCTCACTCACGAGGGTTGTGTATCGTCCACTATGGACGAGGGATATCCCAGTACGCTCGCGATGCCGTTCTCGCGCTACAGGGCGGTCGCTGTCTCTGTGGCACAAACGATCCGGGTGCGACCGGTTGGCAATTGGACCATGCACACGAGTGTGATCAGAAGCACAAGCCAACTAACTACTGCGCCAAATGCGTTCGTGGCATGCTATGTCTGGCCTGTAACAGGCATGGCATCGCCTGGTACGAAAACACCTATAAGCCGCAGCACGACAATCAGCCCATCGTTCTGTTCGAGCAGTGGATAAATCGCCGGGTCATATTTCACGGCGCAATCGACTCACCCGACGTCACGGTAAGCTACGTTTACATCTGAGGTGGGTCTGTTGCGCCTCGCTGCTGTGCCCTACCCCTTACGGTGACCAACCTGATCATCCGGTGGCAAGGGGAACCGTACCGCAGGGCCGCCAGGCCCGAGGACCGGAAGCCCCGCGGCAGTTTGGTCATCAATAATGACTGACGTACTTGTTCACTACCGGGTTCGATATTTATACAGTTTTACTTGCGGGGGTGTCCACAGATCAGTCTGGCGACTTGACTTGCAGTCTTTCGTTGATTGGCACCGTTGTTGGCGGAAGCGTAGTGAGCAAAAGTTCCTGCGCAGGCCCGCGCCCAGTTCGCGAGGAGACAGAGTAATTCAGCGTCACAATGCGCTTGCTGATACGCCAAGCTTTGACGCCTTTCAGGTCGCGACTGAGCCTCGATGGATGCATCGCCTTTGCGGCGTACAGCGAGTCATCTGCGAGCAGTCGCTCATCGTAGTCATACGACAGAATCCAGCGGTACTGCATCTCTCGACGGAGGTACTTCGCCAAGTCGTAGTGCTGGAGCCCGCCTACCCAATCCAGGTCTTTACCTTCCTGCGCAGCTTGAACATCGAACGAACGCTGATAAAGCTTGCCTGACTTCGAAAGGTAGGGTGGGTCAAGATATGCAACAACGCGGTCGGGGAGCAGTGTCTTGTAATGCGAGGCGACGCCATGGAGTGTGGTCTTCCAATCCGACAGCCAGACGTCCGCGATCCTCCTCGTGTCATATAAGTGACCGACGTATTCGAGCCGCTCAATTAAGCTCGTGAGGTTAAACCTGCATCCGATGCCGTACGCCGAACTCTGCGAGCGGCCCCCGATGGGACCGGCCTGTCCGTGAAGAATCCCCGAGAAGGTGGTTCGGTTTAGGAACAGGCACTTTGTGGCGAGCTCTAGGTCCTTGGCTGATCGGCTAGTACCAGGAGTTGCTGTCCAGGCACGCCAGTAGTCCCAGCGTGCCAGCGCCGTCGCCCCGCCGACGGCAACGTACTTCGCGTACTCATCGGCGATACGCTCGATAAGCTCCTGTGTGCGAGAAGCCGCCACTTGCCAGAAGGCCGCCACCATCGGGTCTGCATCCGCGAGCAATGCCCGCTCAACGATGCCTGCACCGACCAACCGGAGACTGGTCGATGCACCGCCAGCGAACGCTTCTACCAGGAGGTCGACTTTCCTAACCTGAGCGGATTGCTGAGCGGCTGCGATGAGCTCGCCGATCACGTTTGACAGGCCACTCTTAGCACCCGGGTAGCGCAGTGGACTCTGGTACCGTCCGGTTGCCAGGGGGTGCATGACCTGGGCCGGCGCACAGTCGATCTTGCGTGGTGCCGTCCCAACTGGAACCAAGGTTGTCGCACGCATGGGTCCTTGGGCACGTGCGGCAACTGTCACGGCGTTCATGGTACTAGGCCGGAGTTACGGACCGTCTGGTCGAGACCAAGCCGTGTCGTGGCAACTAGCCGTAGTACATCGGTGCCGACGCCGATGGGGAACGCGGCCTTCCCATGTGCGGCCGCCACGGGGATGATCCCATCGACATACATTGAGGAGCCGGTGCGGTCGACAACGTCCAGGATTGCCGCAAGGGTCGGGTAATTCCTTGGGTCCGGCTGCCCGCCGTTCGCATCGTACGGCACACCGGACGGTGGCATGATTGTCGGGACCACCACCCGCCCGTCAAGTGCCCGGTAGACGAATTTGCGTCCCCAATAGGTTTCTTTGCCGTACGCGCGAGCATTGGTCGCGTTGGTGACGCGGGCGATTATGTCCTCGTCGCAAACGAGTAGATCGCCAGGGGATAGCACGTCATGGCGAGCCAATTGACGTGCATAGTCGACCATTACGCCGGACTTCTCTATACCACATATGAATGGCCCTACACCCGGGGTGCTTGCAGCCATTGCCTGGAAGTACTCGAGTGCTCGGCCGCGTAGCTTGGCTGGAGGGCCGTAGATAGCAAGTGGCCCATCGACGATGAACAGCGTGGTGGGAAGCAATTCCTTGCGGGACTGTTCCCACAAAAGGGTGGCCAGCCCTACGAGCACAAGGAGTTCGACAACTGACATGAGTCGGCCGAGGGCGGACTGATTGCTGCCTTCCTCGCTCACCTCCTCATGAATACGCAGGACGTCAGTGGGGAACAGCTGGATGTTACACGCGGCACATTTGAGGCCAGCCGGCGGGACACGGACGTCCTTGCTGCAGTTTTCCGTCGGGCAGTTCACAGGGACTGTCGGCGCAGGTATACCCGGCTTCCCGTGTAACAGGAAGAGCAGTTCCAGCAACGTCTGGTTTAGGCGGTTCACCTCGATCTTCTTCGTACGGAAGAGCTGATCGATCGCCTCTCTCCAGGAGGTCGCGATGTCCACGCCTTCGCGCGTGTAGGCACCAGCAACCGGCAGGTCGAGTGTCACGAGCGACGTGTTGACAGCCCTTTCAATCTCGTACGGGTCGACGAACCGCTGTGCCTCCTGTGTCTCAAGGATGCCGAGATCGAGATATGCCGCCGCAGCTTGTGCGAACCCGTACAGCACCGACGGCAATCCGTCCCTCACCCGCTCAACAACGTACGATCCGTCGACGGCGAGCGCAGACGACAGACGTGGCGCCGCGGAATCAAAGTCAGCTCGGCGCTGAATCTTCTTGCGGATCTCCTCGACATCGCGCAGAGCCTCGGCTGGGACATAAAAGGTACGCTGGTCAGCGACGGCACGAACCGCAGCTGTAGAGTGCCCTAGGCGTGATGCGAGTTCGTGTGTCCCAGCTACAGTCTCGTATGGCATCAGATAGTTGACCCTTCACCATCTGGAATCAATGGAGGGTCACCTGCAGCTGCGCGAGCCTCGTTGACGAGCTCCAAGTCGTAGCGGTCGATCTGCACCGGAACAATGTACGGTGACGACAGGGTCTTTAGCCGCACATAACCGCGGTCTTCGGAGGCGATAATGGCATCCGAGAACGAGCCGAAGTCATAGAACTGGGCGAGTTCGCGAACCTCCTTCGTATTGTTTAGATGCGCGACTACCCAATTGGCAGTGTTGGCCTTGACCTGATGCGCGACACCTGAGACCTCTTGAGTCGCGTACGTCATGCCGAGGTTCAACTTGCTTGCCTCCTTGGCAAGCTTGACCCAGATGTCTCTGTCGTCTTTGTAGCGATCAGAGGAGAATAGGTTATGAGCCTCTTCAAGCATCACCTGGATGGCCGGAGGTTCCTGCCCGGATGTGAATACGGATGTCTGGCGCTCAAGCAGGCGCGCAACGATCGATTCGCTGAGGGCTTTAGTGATCGCGCTTGCTCCAACATGAAGGTCAACAATGACGATGCGTCCCTTAACGAGTTCGTCGTATATCTCGATTGCTGGGTCGTTCATCGTTAGGGGACTGTGGAAGGGGCGCAGCGGGTTAAGATTTTTCCATCCGCGTACGTTGCGATTCTGGCTCCTCGTAGTAAAGATCGGCTCGACGCTCGTCCATCGGACGTTTTTCGTGAAGTCCACAGCTTCGGAGTTACCTGACTCGCGAAGCTCGACGATTTTTTGCACCACGGCTTCTACATCGGCCGCAGCCACGGTCACGATGTTGCTCCTTGTTCCCGCCTGAGTGAAGGGGTTACGGCCCAACTCGTTCGTAATGGTCTCCTGGAAGGAGCCTCCGATGTTGATAAGTGCTCGGAACCGAGGCGGAACTTCGAAGCCGGCGCGTATAAGCGCTCCGTAGAGGGCTAGCCTTGCGCGCTGGGCGTGTGTGGTGGCGGAACGGTCGCCAGGAACATCCGCATATGAAGTACCAGCGAAATCCTTCACATACCCTGCATCATCAGTGCTGAGCTGGTCAGAGATGAGGTTCTGGACTGCGTCGATCTGATTCTCGGAGAAGAAATTAATCGAGAGAGGCTTGACGTGCGGCTGAGATCCGTCCGCTCCAAACTTGAAGATACGGACGTGCTTAGCGCCGATAGCGGCGATCTCGGTACCGTCCTGAGTGTTCGGGTTCGCATACTCGCCCTGTGGATCAAAAATGAGCTGACCCACGGGGCGTTTACCTGCAGCGCGCTGACGCTCCGATATGGCAAACGTGCGAGCAATTATGATTTTGGCGGTATTGGACTTACCCATGCGAGTCATGCCCAATAGAGCGGTCTTGTGGCCGATGAAGTCCCGAATGTTGACCTCGACAGCAGAGTCGGCCTGCTTCGACGCTTTTGCCCGACGACGAGTCGCGGAGTACCGAACGACACCGATACGGACGCGATCCACAGGACGGTCCGTCGGTTTTAAGTAGGACGAGATTGTCGAGAGACCTTCGCCTATCGGCTTCAGTACTCGGTAAGTTGACGTAGCGTAGAAGTTGTCGACATCCGCTCCAAACTCGATCACTTTCTGGCCGTCAACAATGTCCTCGTAGAAGGTGCCAAGAATCTTGCAGCGCAGGCCGGTAAAGGAAACGCGGTTCTTGGTAACCGGGTCCATATTTATATCGAGTACGACAGATGGGGATGGATTCTGATTGTTTGAGAGGGCCGTTCGGAGGGACTCCTCGCGCACGGCATGCAGGTCGTTCTCCATCGACAACGGCGATGTACCCTCGACGCGCAGGAGCAGGACTTCGTCATCGTCAACCTGCGGAGCGTTGATGTCTTGAGCCGTGGCGAGCAGGAACGAATACTGAGGTATGCCACCCGCATCGAACTTCCAACGGTCGTGGGTGAGCACGATCGCCTCGTTGTAGTCGATCCGATAGATCGCGCCGATCCGAGTCGATCGGTCGTCGGCGATCAGCTGCGAGTTCAGCAGCGAGCCTGCGCCGACGCCAGGTATGAGATTAGCCATGCGTCCCTCTCCGTGTGATCGGAATACCAGCTTAGTGAGCCTCTTTCGTTCTGAGTAGAGGCCTGGTCCAACGGTTTGAAGGGCGAGGAGCACTTGCGCGGTCCCAGAGATGGCCATCTCCGGCTGTACGCTCGTGAAGCTGGCCATCAATATTGATCAAGCAGGGCTGCCTGAGGGCCTCCTCCCCGCAGAACTGACCGTTGAGATAGAGCATTATCGGCCTGACGTCATCCGCTGCTCCAGCAGGGAATCGCCTCGAGCGATCCAGAGGGGCAAGCTCGCCTGCACGGCAGCTCTGGCCCCCTCGCCCGTATCGTGCCGGCCGCCGGAGGGTGTGGCAGCTGCATCACCGATGGGGTGCAGGGCAATCTGCTGTGACGTGTAGCAGGCGCCGTTCCAGCAAACCCTGATACCCACGCTGTTCACCTGCTGAGCGAGTGGCTCCTGGCTAGTCACCGGCCACCCCAGCTGGGACGCCTATCCGCGTGCACCTCTGCGGCGTGCTTGCACATCCGGTCGCTGCCACAAGCAGCTCCATAACTGCAGCCAGCCGACGCATCTCAGGATCTCCGGTCGTCAGAGGGATCGATGAGCGGAAGTGATCATCACTTGATCGTGTAAATCGGGATGAATCACTGAAGCTTTTTCATCCCCGGTGGACCACTTGCTGGTCACAGCATGATCGCGAGTACGGTGTTCGCCTGATGACGTAGAGAAGCTCCTGGTAGACGGGTTGATCACCACAACCATCACCGTCACAGCCAGGAGCTTCAGGTGCTGTTCTACCGTGCCGCGGTCGATTTGTCGCGTCCAACGCTGATCTACGTGGCCGGCATCATCCGCCGGCACCGCAAGACGATCGGCACCCCCTGGCGGCGGCTCAACCCCGGCCAGCAGGCCCTCCTCGTCCTCGTCTACCTGCGCAAAGGCGAGACGTTCACCGAGATCGCCGCCGGCTTCGGCGTCTCGGCGGCCACCGCCTGGCGCTACGTCGAG
>NZ_JBHSBM010000085.1:0-599 GCF_042650625.1 Planomonospora corallina | reverse complement strand
CCGACTCCACCCCTAAAACCTCGGCGAACACCCCCGCCAGCACCGCCTCCCGAACCCCCACCGGCTCCCCGCCCGACCCCGACCCGGCCACACGCGGCGCCGGCAACGCCCCCCGATCCAGCTTCCCGTTGCCCGTCAACGGCAACGCCCCCACCACCACCACCGCCGACGGCACCATGTACTCCGGCAGCGTCTCCGCCGCGAACCCCCGCACCTCCTCCGGCTCCAGCACCGCACCCGCGTCCGCCGCGCCACCGGCCGGAACCACATACGCCACCAGCCGCCGATCCCCCGGCCGGTCCTCGCGCACCACCACCGCGACATCCGCCACCCCCGGATACCGCGCCAGCACCGCCTCCACCTCCCCCGGCTCGATCCGAAACCCCCGGATCTTCACCTGCTCGTCGGCCCGCCCCGCATACTCCAGACGGCCGTCGGCCCGCCACCGCACCCGATCCCCCGTCCGGTACATCCGCTCCCCCGCACCACCGAACGGACACGCCACGAACCGCTCCGCCGTCAACGCCGACCGGCCCGCATACCCCCGCGCCAGACCCGGACCCGCCACGTACAACTCCCCCGTCACCCCCGGCGGCACC
>NZ_JBHSBM010000084.1:0-1351 GCF_042650625.1 Planomonospora corallina | reverse complement strand
TCAGAGCACGGGTCTGGTGGAGTCGCCGGAAGTGTGACCAGGCCAGGACGTGATCGATGGCGTTGGCCGCCGGGATGAGCAGACGGGCCAGGACGCGGCGGATCTCGGCGAGTGAGAGCCGCACGAGCCTCAGCCCGCCGGCGCCTCCAGAAGCAGGCGGTCTTTTCCCTTGCCGGCGGTCTCGTCGGCGTCAGCGGGCAGGGCGGCGCGCATGGCGGCCAGGAACGCCAGCGCGAGCATGGCGATGGTGACGTGCCGATGCCACGGGGTCCACTTACGCACCTGATAGGAGGTCAGGCCGAGCAGGTCCTTGCCGTGCTCGTTGTTCTCCTCGATCTTCCAGCGCATCCCGGCCGCGTCGATCAGCTCGGGGACCGGGACGTGAGCCGGGGCGTGGGCCAGGAAGAACTCCACCTCCGTCGGAACGCTGACGGAGCGGCGGATCAGCAGCGTGTGCGCGTGTCCGGGCGCGGGCGCCTGCCCGGCCACGGCAGCGGACACCGCGGTCCAGTCGTAGACGCGCAGGCCCTTGGTGCCGGCCCCGCACGAGCGGCGCTCCCAGACCCCGGCCCGGCCGAGGGCCAGGATGCGGTCCAGCACATGCCCGACCGGCTCGACCTCGCCGCGGGCGGCGACCAGGGGCAGGTCGATGGGGACCGCCATCACGTAGGAGATCTGTCGTTCGTGGCAGAACGCGCGCAGATGCGGGTCGCGGCCGTAGGCGGCATCGGCGCACAGGTAGCGGAACGGGGTGCCGGCCGCGAGCTCCTCGGTGAGCATGTCGATCACCAGCTGGGGTTTGGTGCGGAAGGCGACGTGCTCGGGCACCCCGGCCCGGGCCCGCCGCTGCGGATCACCGGTCCAGGACTCGGGCAGGTACAGGCGCCGGTTGACGAACGCGTGCCCGGCGGCGGAGGCGTAGGTGAGCATGGGCATGACCTGGCAGTTCTCCACCTGGCCGGTCAGGCCGCAGTACTGGCCGGCCATGCCGACGGACATCCGGCCCTTCTTGATCGCGCTGGTGTCGTCGGCGATCAGCACGCCGTCGGCGCGGCCCAGGTGCGCGATCACGTAGGAGCGGACCTCGTCGCGCAAGGCGTCGGCGTCCCATTTCGCGCGGTCCAGCAGGTGCTCGAACCGATGGGCGGTGGTGTGCCCGATGTGGTCGGCCAGCTGCCAGGAGTTCTTGCGGGGTACGTCGGCCAGCAGGGCGCGGACCAGGTCGGCGAAGGCCTGGCGGGGTTCGGGCCGGGTGAACAGGGGGCCGGCGATGCGTGGTCAGCGCGGTCAGTTCCGTATCCCAGGACACGACGAGATCGTAGGTCAGAGCGCACGTCACGCATTGACGATG
>NZ_JBHSBM010000083.1:0-1628 GCF_042650625.1 Planomonospora corallina | reverse complement strand
CCGTCCCGGCCCGGGCAGGGCAAGGAGCGCTGCCTATGCCGGCTCAGCGGCCAGGACCCAGACACCGCCGCTGCGGGTGAGCCCGCGCCTGACCAGGGTGCGCAGGTTGAGCGCGGCGGCGCGCAGGCGCAACCAGGCATCGTTCTTGATGGTGCCGATGTAGCGCAGGCGCCGGTTGCCGCCGGCCACCACCCAGGCCACCGCGCGCTCGACCGGTGGCCGCCAGCGCCGGTAGTCGTCCTGCCAGGCCGGATCGGTGGCGGCCTGGCGGCGGGCGGCCACCTGCAGGTCATGATCGGGGCGGATCTGGATCACCCGGCCGCGCCGGGCGGTGGTGCACCGCTGCCGCAGCGGGCAGGCGGCGCAGGCCGCGGCATCGAAGGCCGCGCGCCTGGTGCCGGTAGCGGTGGCTGCGGTGAAGGACGCGCTCTGCCCGGCCGGGCTGAGCGCGGTGCCGGCGGCGGCATCGATGGTGAAGTCGTCCAGGGTGAACCCGCCGGGCACGGCCGGGCGCAGCGGCGGCGGTTTGATCAGCAGCCGGTGCCCGGCGGCGGCCAGCGCCCGCCGGCACGGCCCGGACGAGTAGGCGGCATCGGCCACGACCTGCAGCCGCCGGTCGTCACCGGCCAGCAGCTCGGGCGCGACGGCGGCCTCGTGATGGGCCGCTCCGGCTCCGGGCCGCAGAGCGACCGCGGTCAGCAGGCCGGTCTGCGGCTCGACGGCCAGGTGGGCCTTGAACCCGTCCGCAGTCCGGGTTGTGGTCTTGTGGATGTGGCGGGCCTCGGGGTCGACGGTGGAGACCAGGCGTTCGGGCACGGTGCGCTGGGCGATGCGCCAGCGCCCGTCGCGGCCGTCGCAATCGTCGGCCGGCTCGACGTCTTGGCCCGCGACCAGTGCCAGGATGCCGACCGCGGTCGCGGCCGACTCGTCCAGCACCTGGTCGGATGTCTCGGCCAGCAGGCGGATGGCGTCGGTGACCAGGGCGTCGACCAGCGCGGCGCGGGCCTGGGCGTCACTCCAGGCGATGCGGGGTTTGCCGGGGTCGGTGTAGTCGCAGGCGGTGCAGCAGGAAGCGGCGGCGTGTGCGGCGCCGGGCACCTCGCGGATCACCCGGCGGATCGCGGCGATGATCTGGGTGACGGTGTCCTGGGTGGCGACCGCGTCGTCCAGGACGGCCGAGTCCAGTGCCCGGCGGTGGCGGCCGTGCAGCACGCCGGTTTCGGCGACGACGGCGCGCACCGCTTCGAAGATCCGGTCCGGTTTCCTGGAGCGGGCCAGGCGGCGCCGGAAGTAGGTCAGCAGCGACGCGTCGAAGGCGGTGTCGTGCAGGCCCAGCCCGCAGGCGGCTTTCCAGCGCAGGTCGCAGCGCAGTTCCTGGATGGTCTCGATGTCGGAGAGGCCGTGCAGGGTCTGCAGCAGCAGCGCGGTGGCCAGGATCTGCGGTGGCATGCTGGGCCGTCCGTTGGGTGAGGGGTACATGTCGGTGAACATCGCGGCCGGAAACAGCGTCTCGCGGTGTTCGGCCAGGAACGCGAACACACTGCCGGGCGGGATCAGCTCCTTGCAGGTGGTCCATACATCCGGTCCGACCGGTTCACCGGCCCACTGACCTTGCATAACACCAGTGT
>NZ_JBHSBM010000082.1:0-1537 GCF_042650625.1 Planomonospora corallina | reverse complement strand
CAGCGCGGCGGCCGGGATCGTCAGGATCCAGGCGGTCACGATGTTGCCCGCCACCCCCCAGCGCACGGCCGACAGGCGCTTGGTGGCGCCCACGCCCATGATCGCGGTGGTGATGGTGTGGGTGGTGGAGATCGGCGCGCCGAAGCCCATCGCCGCCACGTACAGGACTGTCGAGGCGGCGGACTCCGCCGCGAACCCCTGCGGGGGGTCCAGAGCGATGATCTTACGGCCGAGCGTGCGCATGATCCGCCAGCCGCCCGCGTAGGTGCCCAGCGAGATCGCCGCCGCGGCGGCCAGGATCACCCACTGCGGGATCGGGTCACCGGTGTTCGCGTAGCCTCCGACCACCAGCGCGAGGAAGATCACGCCCATGGTCTTCTGCGCGTCCTGCAGGCCGTGGCCGAGGGCCATGGCCGCAGCCGAGACCGTCTGGGCATGGCGGAAGCCGCGGTTGGCGCGCCCGGGGTGAGCGTTCCGGAAGATCCACAGGATCGCGATCATGATGCCCCCGGCCAGCGTGAAGCCGACCAGCGGGGAGAGGATCATCGGGATGACGACCTTCTCCACCACGCCGTCCCAGTGCACGACGCTCGCCGAGGCGAGCGCCGACCCGATCAGGCCGCCGATCAGGGCGTGGCTGCTGGAGGAGGGCAGGCCGAAGTACCAGGTGATCAGGTTCCAGGTGATCGCGCCGATCAGGCCCGAGCAGACGATGACCAGGCCGTGGCTCCCCTGGGGGGCGTCGATGATGCCCTTGCCGACGGTCTGGGCCACCTGGGTACCGAGGTGGGCACCGAGGAAGTTCATCGCCGCGGCCATGAACAGCGCGGCTCTCGGGGTCAGGGCGCGGGTCGAGACCGAGGTCGCGATCGCGTTCGCGGCGTCGTGGAAGCCGTTGGTGTAGTCGAACACCAGCGCCACGACCACCACGCCGATGACCAGGGCGAGCGTGAGGTCCACTTAGCTTTCCTTGACCGCGATCGACTCGATCGTGTTGGCCACGTGCTCGAAGGCGTCGGCCGCGCCCTCCAGCTGGTCGATGACCTCCTTCATCTTCATGACGGTGAGCGCGTCGTACTCACCGCTGAAGAGCTTGGCCAGCAACCGCCGGTAGACCTGGTCGGCCTGGTTCTCCAGCCGGTTGACCTCGATCCAGTACTCGTTCAGGTTGCGCATCGAACGCAGCCGCGGCATGGCCTCGGCGGTCAGCTCGGCGGCGCGCTCCAGGACCTCGACCTGCTGGACGACCTCCTTGGGCAGGTGGTCGATCTGGTACAGCTCGATCAGGTCGGCGGCGGCCTCCATGTAGTCCATCACGTCGTCCAGGTTGGCCGCGAGACGGTAGATGTCCTCGCGGTCGAACGGTGTGATGAAGCTCTCGTTGAGGCGGTTCATGATCGCGTGGGTGCGCTCGTCACCCGCGTGCTCACATGCCCGCATCTTCTCGGCCAGGGCTTTCCTGTCCGATCCTTCAGCGATGATCTCGACCAGTAGGCGGGACGCCGTGACCAGGTTGTTCGCCGAGTCGGCGAACAGG
>NZ_JBHSBM010000081.1:0-583 GCF_042650625.1 Planomonospora corallina | reverse complement strand
CTTCGCCGCCCTGACCATCGCCTGGGACGCCGGCGCCCGCCGCGCCCTCGGCCTGCGCCACCCCTGGCGCGGCATGCTCCGCCTCGACCTGCCCGCCGCGACCGCCGCCCTGACCCTCCTGCCCGCCGCCGCCTACACCGCCACCTGGGCCGGCTGGTTCGCCTCCCCCCTCGGCTGGGGCCGCAACTGGGCCCAGGCCACCGGCCAGGGCCCCTACTACTTCGTCTTCGACTCCATCCGCTCCTGGCTCGCCTACCACTTCCAGGTCCTGGGCTTCCACACCGGCCTGAGCACCCCGCACAACTACCAGTCCCGCCCCTGGGAATGGCCCCTGCTGCTGCGCCCCGTCGCGTTCTTCTACGAGACCCGACCCGGCTGCGGCGCGGCCGGCGGCTGCTCCCAGGCCGTGCTCGGCGTCGGCACCCCCGTCATCTGGTACGGCGCGCTGGCCGCCCTCATCGCCGCCGTCGCCTGGTACGTCGCCACCCGCGACTGGCGCGCCGGCGCCGTGCTGACCGCCTACGCCGCCGGCTGGCTGCCCTGGTTCTACTACGCCGTCGCCGACGACCGCACCATGTTCCTG
>NZ_JBHSBM010000080.1:0-736 GCF_042650625.1 Planomonospora corallina | reverse complement strand
CCGTAGTGCTCGCGGGCGAAGGGGCTGTAGACCGGCCAGGTGGTGGACGTCATGATCTCCTCCAGGAGGCGCCGGATCTCGGGCGCGGACATGCTGTAGGCGTGTTCATAGTACTGCGGAGCGTGTTCGCCGGGCAGCTCCGCCAGGGCCGCGGTGAACGCCTCCACGACCTTGCGGTCGCGGCCGTGGACCATGACGGCCATGGCCGCCAGCTCCGGCCAGGCCGCGGCCTGCTGCGGGTCGGTGATCGCGGGGATGGCGTCCGGTCCCAGCACGGCAGGCTGCAGCCGGTAGCCGGTCAGTCCCGAGTCGACCGGCCGCGCGTAGTGGGCGGCGGTGCGGGCGTCGGGGCAGACGACCAGGACCGTGACGTCGCAGCCCAGCAGCAGCCAGAGCGCGGCGGCGTAGCGGGCCAGCTGCCGGGGGTCTTTGGATCTGTCCTGCTGGACTTCGACGATGACGGCGTGCGCGGGGTCGGCGGGCGGGCCCAGGACGACGACCAGGTCGGCCTCGATGTCGTCGGAGGGCCGGGTGTTGAAGGTGGTGCTCTCCAGCCGGACCAGCGGGGTGGCGGGCAGGTCACACCCGAGCAGGTCGCGCAGGATTTCCACGACCAGGTGGGGGCGGTCGCGAAACAGCTGGATGAGCGAGTCATGTCGAGGGGACGGCATGTCGCTGATTGTGACAGGTAAATGACATTCGGTGGCTTAATTCGCGATGAACCGTATCCCGCGGA
>NZ_JBHSBM010000079.1:0-624 GCF_042650625.1 Planomonospora corallina | reverse complement strand
GTCCGTGAAGAAGTGCAAACAGGTGTCCTTAATCGGTTCGTCCTTGGTGTTGGACGCACTGGTGATGCCCTTGGCCACGACGTAGCCGTCGGAGCGGAAGGTGTAAACCGGCCCGCCCGAGTCGCCGCCGTTCACGCACCTGCCGCGTTTCTTGCCGACCTGAACCCAACGCAGCGTTCCGTCGTAGTTGTCGCCCTCGAAGGTGTCGACCTTCCAGGCCAGGTCGGTGACCTTCCACCGGCAGATCTGGCCCGTGGTGGCTCCGCCGGTGCAGTACTGGTCGCCTTCCTTAGCGCGAACCGAGTGGCGTCCACCGACCCAGCGCTTGGTAGAGGAATTCTTGTCACCGACGAAGATGGTGGGACTTGTGTCACGGATGTTCGTGTTGATCAGACCCAAATCGCCGTAATACGTCGGCTGGCCGGGGAGTTTCACCGTTCCGGTTCCCCGATGCCAGTTGGACCACAGGACAGGGCCGATCTTGGAGTATCCGCCCTGCGGGAGAAGGCAGTGGCCGGCCGTCACCATCAGCCTGTCACTCGCCCCTCCCATCGAGAAACCGGTCGTGCACGCCTTACGCTGATTGGGGTCCTCGGTGGTCGCCGTGAAATAGGACCCTCCGTT
>NZ_JBHSBM010000078.1:0-754 GCF_042650625.1 Planomonospora corallina | reverse complement strand
TGTAGCCGTCGGCCAGCAGCTCGGTGTAGCCGCGGATGCTGGTCAGCGGGGTGCGCAGCTCGTGGGAGACGGTGGCCAGGAACTGGTTCTTGAGCCGGTCGAGCTCCTGCAGCTCGGCGTTGGAGCGGGCGAGGTCCTCGGCCTGGCGCTGCAGCGCGGCCCGCGCCGCCCGCACCTCGGCCTCGATGGTCTTCTGCCGGGTGATGTCGGTGTACAGGGCGCCGATGGCGTGGACGCCGCCGTCGGGGTCGGGCACCGGGTAACGGGTGGACAGGTAGACGCGCTCCCCGTCGGCCGTCGTGATCGTCTCCTCCGCCTCCAGAGTGGTGTGCAGCCGCAGGCAGCGCGTGTCGCGCCGGCTCAGGTCCACCGCCAGGGGGCCGAGCGGCAGCTGGCGGGCCGTCTTGCCGATCACCTCGTGGCGGGTGAGCCCGAACAGCCGCTCGAACTCGTCGTTGACCATCAGGAAGCGGCCGTGGGGGTCGGTGAGGTAGAACATCAGCGGGGCGGCGCTCATCATGGCGTGCAGGATCGCGGCGCTCTCCCGGGCCGCGCGCTCGGCCCGGCGGCGCTCGGCCCGCAGCCGGTGCTGGTCCAGGGCGTGGCGTACGGCCGGGCCCAGCCGGGTGAGGCGGTCCTTGAGCAGATAGTCGACCGCGCCGTGGCGCAGGCACTCCACGCACGCCTCCTCGGTCATCATGCCGCTGACCACGATGACGGGGACGTCGCAGCCGCTTTCCTCCAGCAGCCGGAG
>NZ_JBHSBM010000077.1:205221-207124 GCF_042650625.1 Planomonospora corallina | reverse complement strand
ACCATCCGCCCGGCCACCGGATCCAGCTCCGCCCGCGAACGCGCCGCCTGCTCGGCCACCACCCGCGCCCAGGCGTCCTGTCCGGCGGCCCCTTCCGCCGAGGCACCGCCGGGCCCGTCCACCGAACCGGCACCGGACCCGCCCGCCGGGTCGCCGCCGACCTCCACCCGGCGCACGCACCCGGCCGCCCGCACCGCACCGACCGGCAGCACCTCCAGCCCACCACCGCCGCCACGCAGCGCATCGACCCCCGGGCAGACCAGCCGCAGCGCGTCATGCCGGTCCAGCACGGCCTGCACCCCCGCCGCCAGCGCCTCCTCCCCGAGATCCGGCGGCACCCGCAGCACCACCGTCTGGCTGAAACCATCGATCGGCCCGCCCCGCTCGGCCAGCCAGCCCATGATCGGGGTCGGCTCCACCGGACCGGCGCCGTCGTCGTGCCCGGTCTGCTCCGGCCCGGTCTCCTCGGCGACGAGTGCCAGGGCCTCGGGGCTCTGGCACCGGAAGACCTGCCCCGGCGTGATCGCCAGCCCCGCCTCGCGGGCCCGGGAGACGAGCCCGATCGCCAGGATGCTGTCGCCGCCCAGGTCGAAGAAGCCGTCGTCGGCGCAGACCCGGGGCAGTCCGAGCACCTCGGCGAACAGGGCGCAGAGCAGCCGTTCGCGCTCACCGGCCGGCTCCCTGCCTCCGCCGCCCCACTCCGGGGCGGGCAGCGCGGCCCGGTCCAGCTTGCCGTTGGCGTTGAGCGGCAGTTCTCCGAGCACGACGACGGCGGCGGGCACCATGTAGTCCGGGAGCGAGCTCCGCGTGAACTCGCGCAGCGCGTCCGGGTCGAGCGTGCCCGGACCCTGCGCCGCGCCTCCCGTTCCGCCCGCGCCGTCTTCGCCGGCCGTACCGGCCGCGCCCGTCGTCTCCCCGGCGCCGGCCGTACCGGCCGGGTCCGCCGGAACCACGTAGGCGACCAGCCGCCGCTCCCCCGGCCGGTCGGCGCGGGCCAGCACCGCCGCCTGCGCGACGTGCGGGTGGGCGGTGAGCACCGCCTCGATCTCGCCCGGCTCGATGCGGAACCCCCGGATCTTGACCTGCTCGTCGGCCCGGCCCGCGTACTCCAGCATCCCGTCGGCCCGCCACCGGACCAGGTCGCCGGTGCGGTACATGCGCCCGCCGGGGGTGGACGGGTCGGCGACGAACCGTTCGGCGGTCAGGCCGGGCCGGCCGAGGTAGCCGCGGGCCACGGACGGGCCGGAGACGTAGAGCTCCCCGACAGTGCCTGGCGGGACCGGGCGCAGGGCGGAGTCGAGGACCTGGAGCCGGGCGCCGAGCACGGGGCGGCCGATCGGGGCGTCGTCGGGCGAGACCAGCGGGTCGCTGGTGGTGATCACGACGGTGGTCTCGGTCGGCCCGTAGACGTTGACCATCCGGCGGCCGCCGGCCCAGCGGCGGACCAGCTCCGGGCGGCAGGCCTCGCCGCCGACCAGCAGGGTGCGCAGCTCGGGCAGGTCCGTCTCGGGGACGGAGGCCAGCGCGGCGGGCGTGATGAACGCGTGGGTGATGCGCGCCTCGGCGAGGAATCGGCCGAGCGGCTCGCCGCCGTACATGTCCGCGGGGGCGAGCACCAGCGCGGCTCCGGCGTCGAAGGCCATCAGCCATTCGAGCACCGCCCCGTCGAAACCGATGGAGGCGAACTGCAGGACGCGGCTCGAGGGGGTGACGGCGTACCGGCCGGTCCCGGTCCGCGCGTACGCGGGCAGTCCCGCGTGGGTGACCACCACGCCCTTGGGGCGGCCGGTGGAGCCGGAGGTGTAGACGACGTAGGCGGGGTGGCCGGGCAGGACCGGCGCTCCAGGATCGGTCTCGGGCAGCCCCGCGCCGTCCCAGCCGTCCAGGTCGACGACCACGGGGG
>NZ_JBHSBM010000077.1:180579-205153 GCF_042650625.1 Planomonospora corallina | reverse complement strand
CCCCCAGTGAGCCGCCCGCCCGCCCCCGGCGCGGGCGCGCCCGGCCCGGCGGTCGCGCTCCGCCCGGCTGGGGTCCCGTCCGCGCCGGGGGCGGCGGTGATCAGGGCGGCGGCCGGTCCGCCGGCGACCAGGATCGGCGGGGCCGCGTCGGCGAGCATCACCGCCAGGCGTTCGGGCGGGAGGCCGGGGTCGAGCGGCAGGTAGGCGGCGCCGGACTTCAGGATCGCCAGGAACGCGACGACCATGTCGGCCGAGCGCGGCACCGCCAGGCCGACGTACCGCTCCGGGCCCGCGCCGAGGCCGATCAGGTGGTGCGCCAGCCGGTTGACGCGGGCGTTCAGCTCCGCGTAGGTCAGCTCGGTCCGCCCGTCGACCAGCGCGACGGCCTCCGGGGCGCGCCGTACCCG
Source organism: Planomonospora corallina (assembly GCF_042650625.1). Lineage (NCBI taxonomy): Bacteria > Bacillati > Actinomycetota > Actinomycetes > Streptosporangiales > Streptosporangiaceae > Planomonospora > Planomonospora corallina. Next base: position 204,746 of record NZ_JBHSBM010000077.1, on the reverse strand, counting down.
CTCCTCGAACAGGTCGACGGCGGTGCCGCCCGGGACCTCTCCCGCCTCGGCGCTCCAGCCGGCCAGCAGCTCCCGCTCGCCGTCGCCGAGCAGGTCGAGGTCGCCGAGTCGGGCACCGGGACCGGCCGCCGCGAGGCGGGTCAGCAGGCGCACGAAGCGCCCGTGGTGGCCGGCCAGCTCGTCCTCGCCGTACAGGCCGGGGTGGCCGTCGAAGTCGACGCGGACGCCGCGGCCGTCGGACCCGTCGTAGACGTTGACCGACAGGTCCTCGATCGGGCCGGTGACCAGCGGGTGGGCGGTCGCGGGGTGCCCGGCGAAGCTCAGGTCGTAGTCGAAGCGCATGATGTTGACCACCGGGCCGAACAGCCGGCCGCGCGCCTGGCGGCGCAGGTCCTCGTACCGGTAGCGCTGGTGGACCAGGAGCCGCCCGACCTCCCGGTTGACCTGCCCGGTCAGCTCGCCGAGGGTCGTGTGCGCCGCCGTGGTCAGCCGGAGCGGGAGCACGTTGGAGAGCATGCCGGGGGTCCGGCGGGCCAGCGGCGTGGTCCGGGCGGTGACGGCCAGGCCGAGCACGACCTCTCCCGAGCCGGTCATGCGGGCGAGGTAGGCCGCGACGGCCGCGATGACGAGCCCGGAGACGGAGGTGCCGCAGCCGAGCGCCGCCCGCTCCAGCGCGGCGGACTCCTGCGGCTCCAGCGCCGCGCTCCGCCGCCGGAAGCGGCAGGTGGCGGGGGCCGTGCCCGCCGAGAGCGCCGGTACGGCGGGCAGCCCGGCGAGCTTGTCCAGCCAGTGCCTGCGGTCGCTCTCGTGCCGGGCGGAGGCGCGGTAGGCGGCGTCCTCGGCCAGCAGCTCGGCCAGCGGGCCCGCCTGCCCGGGGCCGGGGTCGCGTCCCTCGGCGAGCGCGGTGTAGACCTCGGCCAGCCGGTGGGCGATCATGGGCCCGCTGTAACCGTCCATGACCAGGTGGTGGCAGCGCAGATACCAGAAGTAGCGGTCGTCGGCGACCCGGAGCAGCGCGGTGGCCACCAGCGAGCCGTCCGGGAAGGGCCGCTCCAGGTCCGACCTCATCCACTCCAGCGCGGCCCGCTCGCCGCCCGCGTCGAGGAACGGGCAGTCCAGCTCCCGCTCCCGCACCCGCTGGCCGTCACCGGTGACGTGCAGATGGACGGCGTCGACGCCGCGGGCCGCCGTCCGGACCGCCGCGGCGAACAGGACGGGGTCCACCGGCCCGCCGATCTCGATGTACTGGGCGATGTGAATCGGGTCGCCGGGAGAAATCCCCTGGGCATGCCAAATCCCACTCTGCGCCGCGGACAATGGCAGAAGAGAATCCGAGCCGAGCACCGTCGCCACGCTTTCCATCCCAGCCGAAATGAATGCATCGTCAACGCGTAACAGCACTTCATAAATGGTGAAGCGCATTACACGAGAGCATCCGACCCCGCATTTGTTACCACGAAGTAAATCACACGCCCGACGCGGCTAGCAATGACAATTCTTATCACTTGCCGCTAAACCCGACCTCCCTCTTTTCGCTTTTTCCGCGGACCGCGGGATCCGGTCTGAGAATCACGCGCGGCCGGGTCAGCCGCCGGGGCCTGAGCACGACCTGGGGCCGCACCCCCACCCCGCGGGGCGCCGCACGGGGCGTCCCGCGCGGCGCCCGGCCGGCGCCCGCCGCGCGGCCGCGCCACCAGCGCACGCCCCTCGACATCCGGCCCGGCCACCACACGGCGTCGCCGGCGTCCAGGGTCAGCGCGGTGACCAGCACCGACCGGACGATGAGCGTGTCGAGCAGCACGCCGACGGAGACGGAGAAGGCGATCTGCACGGTCTGGGAGAGCGGCAGCACCACGAGCACCGCGAAGGTGCCCGCGAGCACCACCCCGGCCGAGGTGATCACTCCGCCGGTCGCCTCCAGGCCGCTGATCGCGCCGCGCGCCGTACCGTGCCGCTGCGCCTCCTCGCGCACCCGGTGCATGAGGAAGATGTTGTAGTCGACGCCGAGCGCGACCAGGAAGACGAAGACCAGCAGCACGAACCCCTGGTCGACCCCGGCGAAGCCGAACAGGTGGGTGAAGGCCAGCGCGCTCAGCCCCAGCGTGGCCAGGAACGAGACCACGACGGTGGCGAGCAGCAGCAGCGGCGCGACGAGCGAGCGCAGCAGCAGCGCCAGCACGGCGAAGACCACGGCCAGCACCAGCGGGATGATCACCTCGCGGTCGCGCTGCGCGCCCCGCTCCATGTCGGCGATGAGCGCGGTGTTCCCGCCCACGTTCACGTCGGGGGCGGCCACCGCGCGCAGCCGGTCGCGCAGCGCGAGCACCCGGCGCTGCTCGGACTCCTGCCCGCCGTCCGAGCGCACGGTCACGTTGAGCAGGATGTCGCCGTTGCCGGCGGCGCCCAGCGCGATCGCGGTGACCTCGGGCCGCTGCGCGGTGTCGATGATCACGTCTCGGACGTGCTGGTCGCTGGTGACCACCTGGACCGGGTCGGAGGCCCCGGCGGGGAAGTGCCGGGCCGCGATCTCCTGCCCGGCGACCGAGTCGGGCCGGTTGAGGAAGACGTCGGCGTTGCCCACCCCTCCCTCCCGGTAGGCGGACAGCCCGGCCGCGCACACCGCCAGCGCGGCGAAGGTGGCCAGCCACACCCGCCGGGGGTTGCGCGCGATCCGCTCTCCCAGGGTCCGCCAGATCCCGGCGGCGGGCTCGTCGGCGGCGTGCTCCGGGTCGTGGCGCGGGATCACCGGCCAGAAGACCCAGCGGCCGGCGATGACCATGACGGCGGGCAGCAGCGTCATCATCGCGGCCATCGCGCAGGCCACGCCGACCGCCGAGACGGGGCCCAGCCCCTTGGTGGAGTTGAGCTCTGCCGCCATCAGGCAGAGCAGGCCCGCCACCACGGTCGCCGCGCTCGCCACCACGGCGGGCCCGGCCCGGCGCAGCGCGACCGCCATCGCCTCGTGCCGGTCGGCGTGCCGGCGCAGCTCCTCCCGGTAGCGGGCGACGATCAGCAGCGCGTAGTCGGTGCCCGCCCCGATCACCAGCACCATGAGGAGCGAGACGGAGACGCTGCTGACCGTGATCAGCTCCGCGGCGGCCAGCGCGTAGTTGACGCCCATCGCCAGGACCAGCCCGACCAGCACGATGCCGAGCGGGAGCAGCCAGAGCACGGCGCTGCGGTAGGTGATGAGCAGCACGGTGACCGCCACGCCCATCGCGGCCAGCAGCAGGTCGGTGTCGACGGTGGAGAAGACCGCCAGCGAGTCGGCCTGGAAGGCGGCCGTGCCGGTGACGTACGCCTCCAGGCCGGCCGGCAGCCCCGTGCCGGCGACCTTCCGGACCCGCTCGACGAGCGCGGCCGTCTCCCGGGCGCCGTGGTCGCGCAGGATCACGCCGACCTGGACCGCCGCGCCGTCCTTGGAGCGCTCCCCCACGAGCAGCCGGATCGTCCGGGTCGTCTCGGGGATGTGGAGCTTCTCCTCGACCGCGCGGAGCGGCTCGGGCAGCCGCCCCTTCCGGTCGCGGTAGGACTCCAGCTCACGGTCGAGGTCGTCGCGATCGAAGGTCCGGCCGCCGGCCGGCGTGGGCATCTCGGCGACGACGCCCTCCATCCGGGCGAGCTCCGCCATGTCCCGGTTGATCTCGGCCTCGTCGGTCTCCGTGATCCCGCCGGTCCTGCGGTAGACGACCGTGGCCGGGGCGAGGCTCTGCTTCTGCATGCCGAGGATGCGCCTGACCGCCTGCGCGGAGTCGGCGCTGCCGGGCAGGTAGGAGGCGATGTCGTCCTTCTGCACCGTCTCCAGCAGGGCCGCGTGGGATCCGGCGACGGCGATGACCCCCAGCCAGACGGCCAGCACCGCCCACTTGCCGCGCCGCCCGCACAGCAGGCGCGCCAGCAGGCCGGGCAGGCCCCGGGCGGCCGTACGGGCGGTCATCAGCCGGCGCTCAGCCTGCCCCGCAGGTGGTCGGCCATGTCCGCGACGGTCGGGTGCTCCCAGGCGAGGGTCGGCTCGACCTCCAGGCCGTACTCCGCCTGGATGTCGCCGCACAGGCCCAGCGAGTAGACGGAGTCCATGCCGTACTGGGCGATCGGGACCTGCGGGTCGATCTCCTCCGGCGCGCGCGCGACGTAGGAGGCGACCTGGGCCCGCAGCCATTCCCGGAGGCCTTCCAGGTCGACGGCGATCCCGGTCTCGGCGGACATGCTCACTTCTCCCTCACCCTCTCGTCACCTTCTCGTCCCGGTCCCCGCGTCACCCGCGGGGCTCCGCACCGCGCCGCCCCCCGGGCGCCGCCCAAGGGCTCCCCTACGGTGTCCCGCCGTCCCGGGCGATGTCCTCCCCGGTGTCTCCCGGTACGGCCACGGCCCGGCGCATCGCGGCGGTCAGCTCGGCGTGCACGACCGGGAGCAGCCCGGTCAGCAGCATCTCCCGGGTCCGGGAGCGCTGGATCTTGCCGCTGGTGGTCTTGCCGACCCCGCCGCGCTCGACCAGCACGACGTTCACCGCGCCGACGCCGAACGCGCGGGCCAGCTCGGCCTGGACCCGGCGGGCGAGCCCGGCGACGGGGTCCCCGGCGCCCTGCCCGGCGGCCCCGGCCTCTGCGGCATCCGCGGCGTCCTCGGCGGACGCGTTCTCCCCGCCCTGCTTCCTGAGCCGCTCCCGCCGGACCTCCTGCACGACCACCACCTGCTCGCCGCCGGACGGGCCTGCGCCGTCCTCGTCTTCGGGGGAGAACCCGAAGGCCGCCGCCGCTCCCAGCGCCGGGTGCACCCCGCGGGCGGCCTCCTCCAGGTCCTGCGGGTAGAGGTTTCGTCCCTTGACGATGACGACGTCCTTGATCCGGCCGGTGACGTAGAGCTCCCCGTCCAGCGTGAAGCCGAGGTCCCCGGTCCGCAGGAACGGTCCCTCCCCCGCGGCGGTACGGCCCGCGAAGGCGTCGCGGGTGGCCTCCTCCCGCTGCCAGTAGCCGCGGGCGACGCTGCCGCCCCGCACCCAGATCTCACCGACCCGGCCCTCGCCGAGCGGCTCGCGCGTCTCAGGGTCGACGATGTCCACGGTCATGGTGATCGGCCGCCCGCAGCCGACCAGTTCGACGCCCGTCTCCGCGGGGACCGCCTCGTGCCGCTCCAGCGCGGCCGCGTCGAAGCGGCGGATCAGCGGCCCGTGCCCCACCGGGGTCGCGGTGATCACCAGGGTCGCCTCGGCCATGCCGTACGCCGGGGCCCAGGCGCGCTCGCTGAAGCCGGCGGGGCCGAAGCGGCGGACCATGGTGCGCAGTGTGGCGGTGCGCACCGGCTCGGCGCCGTTGAGCGCGAACTTCAGGCAGGACAGGTCCAGGCCGGCGGCCTGCTCGTCGGTGACCCGGGCGGCGCACCACTCGTAGGCGAAGTTCGGCGCGACGGTGTACTCCGCCCGGTAGCGGCTGATCATCTCCAGCCAGAGCGCGGGGCGCATGACGAAGTCGATCGGCGAGGCGAAGTACAGGTCGCCTCCGGCGTAGATCGGCTGGAGCAGCATGCCGATGAGGCCCATGTCGTGGTAGTGCGGCAGCCAGCCGGCCCCGACGCCCGTCGTCGGCGAGCCGATCGCCCGCCAGATCTCGTTCTCGTTGTGGAGCAGGTTGGCGTGGGTGAGCATCACCCCGCGCGGCTCGCTGGTGGAGCCGGAGGTGTACTGCATGTAGGCCAGGGTGTCCGGGCCGATCTCCGGCTCGGTCCACTCCTGCGGGGAGGGCAGGGCGAGGGTGTCGGTGGCGACGCACTCGACCGCGCCGTCCAGCCCGGCCTCGCGCAGCCAGGCCGTGAGCGCGTCGCGGTTGGCGGCGTCGGTGAGCACCAGCCGGACGTCGGCGTCCTTGATGATGCCCTCGGCACGTTCCAGCGCACGGGGGTCGGTCTGCGGGAGCGGCGAGGGCACCGCGACCACCCGGGAGTACAGGCAGCCGAGGAAGGCCGCCAGGAACTCCAGTCCGGCGGGGTGGAGCAGCAGGACCGTCCGGTCCTCCATGCGCTGCCCGGCCAGCCAGGCCCCGATCGACCGGGCCCGCGCGTCCAGCTCGGCGAAGGTCAGGCGGCTCTCGCGCAACTCGCCGCCGTGGTCCTCCACGAAGGTGTAGGACCGCTCGTGCCCGTGTCTTCCGGCCTGCTCACGCACCCGCTGCACAAAGGACATCTGGTCATCTCCCGAGACGGCAAGACACCCCAACCTAAGAGGATCCACCGGCCGGTCACAGGTTCGGCCCGCACAAGCCACGGGCCGGTTTTACGCCGAAAATTAGTATCTTCGCCTTTCCGTTCCCCCCTCGTGCCCCGTCCCTCCCGCGACGGGCGTCCCGCCCCGCCGCGGCTCCCCCGCTCCGGCCCCCGGCCCCGCGCGGCCGTGCCGTACGGCCGGGGGTCACGGCTCCAGGCAGGCCCGGAAGATCCTCTCCAGCCGGTCGACCAGGGCCTCCATGTCCGGCGGCTCGACCGCCTCGGGGCCGTAGAGCAGGCGCAGCGTGCCCGACCCGGTGATGAGCGCGGTGGCGATCGAGGCCCGCAGCCGGGCGCCCTCTCCGGAGAGCCGGTCGGCGAGCGGCTCCATGATGGCCGAGTTGACCCGGTCGCGGAGGATGCCGTGGATCTCCGGGCTGGCCGGCGAGCGGACGAGCGCCTCCATCACCGGGCTGCTCCGGTCGGAGCTGAGCCGCTCGGCGACGTACTCCGCCAGGCGCCGGGCGAGCTGTCCGTCCGGCACGTCGAGCACGCCGGGGAAGCGTCCCTGCAGGGCGAGCACCTCGGCGAACAGCTCCCGCTTGCTGCCGAAGTAGCGGTTGATCAACGCGATGTTGGCCTCGGCCTCGGCCGCGATCAGGCGCACGGTCACGTGGTCGTAGCCGTGCTCGGCGAACAGGCGCCGCGCGGCCTCCAGGATGCGCCGCCGGGTGTCCTCCCGGCAGCGGCGCCGTCCCTCGTCCACCTGCCCACTCCTTCCGGTTTGACGAAGTAAACAGACGTCTACTATTTTCATGTGCATCGTACATGTATCAGGGGGCTAGTTCATGCTGACCGGACCACAGGCGGAGGCCGCGGCCAGACCGCACTTCACGCACAAGCAGGTGCTGGAGATCCTCGCGGGCCTCATGATCGCCATGCTGACGTCGATGATCTCGACGTCCGTGGTGGGCACCGCCCTGCCGACCATCGTCGGCAGCCTGGGCGGTCAGGACCAGCTCGCCTGGGTGGCCAGCGCGACGCTGCTCACCATGACCGCCTCCACGCCGCTCTGGGGCAAGCTCTCCGACCTCTACGGCCGCAAGCTCATGTTCCAGACCTCACTGGTGATCTTCACGCTCTCCTCCGTCGCCGCGGGCTTCGCCCAGGACATGGGACAGCTCATCGCCGCGCGGGCCGTCCAGGGCATCGGCGCCGGCGGCCTCGCCGCGCTCCCGCAGATCATCCTCGCCGACGTGGTCGAGCCCCGCGAGCGCGGCCGTTACTCCGGCTACATCGGCGCGGTCTTCGGCGTCTCCACCGTGGCCGGCCCGCTGCTCGGCGGCTTCCTCGTGGACAGCCTCTCCTGGCGCTGGACGTTCTGGTTCTCCGTGCCGCTGGCCGTGGTCGCGTTCTTCGTCATCCAGAAGGTCCTCAAGCTGCCGTTCGTCCGCCGCAACGCCAAGGTCGACTGGTGGGGCGCGACCTTCATCACCGGCGGCACCACCGCGCTGATGCTGCTGCTCTCCCTGGGCGGCAACGAGTTCGAGTGGAACTCCGCCTGGACCTACGGCCTGGGCGCCGCGAGCGCCGTGCTGCTCGGCCTGGCCGTCGTCGCCGAGCGCAGGGCCGCCGACCCGATCCTGCCGCCGCGCCTGTTCGGCAACCGCACCTTCGCGCTCTCCAGCCTCGCCTCGCTGCTCGTCGGCGCCGCGATGTTCGGCGCGATGATGTTCCTCCCGCAGTACCTGCAGATCGTCAAGGGCATGAGCCCCACGGCCTCCGGCCTGATGACCCTGCCCATGGTCTTCGGCCTGCTCGTCTGCTCCATCGCGGTCGGCAGGTTCGTCACCCGGACCGGCCGGTGGAAGGTCTTCCCGGTCGCCGGCATGCTGCTCGTCGCGCTCGGCCTCTACCTCCTGTCCCACCTGCACGTCGACAGCTCGCTGGTGGTGATCGGCGTCTACAACGCGGTGATCGGCATCGGCCTCGGCGCCTCCATGCAGATCCTCATCCTGGCCGCGCAGAACGCCGCGGCCCGCACCGACATGGCCGCGACCACCTCGGGCGTGAGCTTCTTCCGCTCCCTGGGCGGCGCGGTCGGCGTGGCGGCCTTCGGCGCGGTGCTCTCCAACCGGCTCAGCTCGGAGCTGGCCGCCCTCGCCAAGGCCGCGCACCTGCCGCTGACCGGCGGCGCGGACATCAGCCTCGGCTCCCCCGACGCCATCCGGCGGCTCCCGGCACCGGTGCTGGAGATCATCCTGGAGGCGTTCACCCGGGCCCTGCAGACGGTCTTCCTGGTGGGCGCCCCGATCGCCGTCCTCGGCGCGATCGCCGCCCTGCTGCTGAAGGAGCTCCCGCTCCGCTCCGCACAGGCGCCCAAGCCCGCGCCCGAGCCCGCTCCCGCCGACTGACCCTCGCCCGCGAGCCCGCTCCCGCCGACCGGCCCTCGCCCGCTCCCCGGCGCACGACCCCCCTCACCCCGCGCAGGGGCCCGGACCTTCATGAAGGTCCGGGCCCCTGCCGTGCGCCGGCCGTGCGGACGGCCGGGACACGCGGCGCGAGCAGGGTCCTCAGATCACGTCGCCCCGGCTCGATCCCCCGCCGCTGCGGGCGTGGACATCCGAACGGTGGTGCTGCTGCTTGCGCAGGCCCGCCAGTCCGAGCAGACCCGACAGGCCGAGCAGGCCCCACAGACCCGCGTTGCCGCCGTCGTCCTGCTGTTGCTGCTGCGGTTCCGGGTTGACCGCCGCGAACGCGTCGGCGTCGGCCCCGGCGGCCGGAGCGAAGGTGAAGAACACGGCGAGTCCTGTCGCAGCGAAGGCCTTTCTCATCTCGATCCCCCGATCTGCAGCGGCTCCGGCGTGGGAGCCGCCCCTGCGCCCGTCCCGGACGGTCCAGTGAGAGGGGTCCGGTCAGGACGGGCTTGAATTTGTCTGTCCGGGTGTAGCTACCACCCACCATCAGACCAAAACATCCCACTTGTCCGAATTTCCTCACGAGTCGCACGCCCTCCCCGCCGAGCGGCCGGGCACGCGGAAGGCGACGATCCGCGACCGCGCGGAAGCGGCGGACCTAGTTAGCGCAGTCCTGCCCCTCGAGGGCCATGACCATCTGGCGGACCCTGTCGCCCGACAGGACGAAGATGTAGTCGCCCCTCGGGTTGCGCGGGATGGCGGCGGAGAAGACCCCGCTCGGACTCCGGCGCACCTGCGGATAGGCCCGCGTCAGCTGCCTCCTGGTGGACCCGACTCCGATCCCCTCGGGGGTCCTGGCCCTTCTGGGGGCATCGATGTAGGCCACGACGCCGAGCCTTCTGGAGATGGCCAGCTCCGCGCGCGGGGGCGTCCTGAACCTCCAGGTCGAGCAGGGGCCCCCGCTGCTCACCAGCACGATCTTCCCTGTCGCCCGCGCCCTCTCCTCGCTCATCCCGAGCCTGATGCCGCGGTAGCCGAACGGGCCGAACCTGCCTTGCGAGGCCGTGGCGGGCGGCTCCGATGCGGTGGGCGCGGTGACGGTCGCCGCGGCCGCGCCGGCGGCGCCGCCGTTCAGCAGCATGCTTCCGATCAGTGCCGCCGCCGCCAGCGAGCGGCCCGATCTCCACGCCGAGCGTCTCATGTCAGTCCCCCTGATGATGATCGGCGGTCCTGCCGTACCGGTGAGATGATGCGCGGCGGACCACCGCGTGATCGTGTTCCTGCAGGTTAAACGGCGATCACTTGGAAGATCGGGCAGGCGGCGGGCGTGTCGGCCACCATCGTGGTCCCGGCCCCCGGTCCGGCCTCACTCCGCGCCCGGTACGGCGAAGCCCCGGAGAACCTCGGCGATCTCGCCGACCTCCGTGAGCTTGCCCGACGCGACGGCGATGACGAAGTCGTAGGCGGAGTCGTCGTCGGTGTCGATCGGCTGCCCGTTCCACGCCAGGAAGACGACCGTCGCCACCCAGGCCACGCGCTTGTTGCCGTCCACGAAGGGGTGGTTGGTGGCCAGCGAGTGCAGAAGGGCCGCGGCCTTGGTCAGCAGGTCGGGATAGGCCTCCTGCCCGAACATGGATGCCTGCGGTCTGTGCACGGCGGAGTCGAGCAGCCCGAGGTCACGCAGCTCCGGCGCGGCCTCCGTGGCCAACTCCGCGAGGTCGAGGACCTGCTCGACCGTCAGGTAGCGGGTCACTCCGCCAGCCGATCGAGGACGGGCTTCCACCTGCGCACGGCCTCCACCCCGAGGCGGTGGACCTCCTCGTCCGCGGTCCGGCGCGCCAGATACTCCTCCACCGCCGAGAGCACCACCTGCTGCATGCTCCGCCCCTCGGCTTCGGCGCGCCGCCGCAGGGCTTCGGTCTGGGACTCGGAAAGACGCAGTGTCATGGCCATGCCTCCCATGCTAGGCCGACGTTGGTATCAACGCGATACCGCAACGGAGAGCACAGGACTCATGACCAAAGGTGACGCACTCTTCTCCGGAACGGCCGGCGCGAGGACGTCCCGGGGGTCCCCGTCCCGCTCTCCGGAGTGCGTGCGTCGCCGGGAAGGACGCCCCGCCGTGGCCGTCTCGACCGGAGAGCCTCCCGGCCGCGGGGCCGCGGGACTACGCGCCGTGCTCTGCCCGGGACTCGCCTCCGTTCCGATCACAGGAATGATCTTCTTCCTGGTCGATGTGATGTGGACGGCCACCCCCGCTCGCCGCGCCCTTCACGACGTGCTCGCCGGAACCGTGGTGGTCGACGTGCGATCGGACGGAACCCGCGCGGGTGTCTCCGTACCCACCCGCGTTCTGGCCTCGTTGCTCATGGTGGTCCTGCTGTCGCTGATGCCGTACCTGGCGTTCATGGGATGAGAAGCGGGCTTGTCCCGCTGCGACGGACGCCTACGGTGTGCGCACGCGAGCCGTACCGGCCGCACGGGCCATCGGGTCGGCAGAACCGCCGGCCGGTGCCAGTGGCCCAGAAGACGGCGACGACCGTTTCCGGCGAGTCCGTACCCGTGATCAGAACACATCCCGGACAGCCGGTGCTCCCTCCTCCTGTCGGTACGCCGGACGTGCTCCGAGACCTCGCGGCGGACCCCGGGGACAGTCACCTCAGCACGCACGGCCGGCGCGACGCGCTCGGAGCGCGCGGCTCAGACGGCGAGGGTGCCGATGTCGGCGGCGACCCGGGCGAAGGCCCGGATGAGGTCGTTCTCGGTCTCGGTACGCCACACCACGGCATACGACAGGGGGGCGATGCCCGGGACGGGAAGATAGGCGATGTCGGGCCGGCTCCAGTAGCGCCTCATGTGGGCGGGGAAGAGGTTGACGAGCTCCCCGACGCTGGTCAGCGTGAGGATCTCCTCGGTGTCGTGCACCAACCGGCCGCGTTCGATCCGGCGCCCCGAGCGGGTGCGGGACGGGATGAAGCCGTCGGCCCAGTAGTCCGGCCTCGACGGGGAGTCGGCGTGCTGGAAGTCGGCGAGCGTCTCCAGCGAGACGGACGTGCGCCGGGTGAGCTCGTGCTCGGCGGCCGCGGCCAGCACCCGCGGCTCGGTGAGCAGGACCGGGCCCACCGTCAGGTCGGGCTCCTCGACCGGCAGCCAGCAGACCAGGATGTCGAGGTCGCCACGGCGCAACCCGGCGAACGGATCGACGAAGGAGACCTGCCGGACCTGCAGTCTCCACTGCGGATGGCGGGCGCGGAAGGTGTCCCAGTAGGGGCGCAGCTCCTGGACGTTGATGGGGAGCATGCCCACGCGCAGCACGGCGGTGACGCCCTGAGCGGCCAGCTTGGCCCGGCGCACGCCCTCCTGCAGCCCGGTGTAGACGGGCCGGAGGTCGTCGCGGAGCTGCCGCCCGAGCGGGGTCAGCCGGACCGTGCGGCTGGTGCGTTCGAACAGCAGGGCGCCGACCAGGCGTTCCTGTTTCTTGACGGCCTGGGTGATGCGGGCCGGGGTCACGCGCAGCCGTTCGGCGGTCCGGCCGAAGTGCAGCTCCTCCGCCAGGGTCAGGAAGATCTCCATGTCACGGAGTTCCACGACCCTCCTTCACGTCGGCTCAGCGGCTGGTACGGCCTTGATGGCCCACCGGCCCCTGCGCGCCCGTGTTCCGGCGGCAGGTCTCCGGCCGGCTCGCCCTGCCCGACCCCGGTCATCCAGGTCATCCAGGTCAGAGCCCTCTACGCCAGTCTCTTCAGCCTGCTCACGGCCTCGTCGATGACCTCGTCGCGTTTGCAGAAGGCGAAGCGCAGGAAGTGCCGGCCGCGGTCGGGGCGGGCGTAGAAGACCTGGGTGGGGACGGCGACCACGCCCGCCAGGGAGGGCAGCTCGCGGGCGAGGACCAGGCCGTCGGTGAAGCCGAGCGGGCGGATGTCGGCCTGGACGAAGTAGGTGCCGGCGGGACGGTAGACGTCGAAGCCCGCGGCGGTCAGCCCCGCGGTGAGACGGTCGCGTTTGGCCTGCAGGCCGGCACGGAGCTCCGCCACCCAGCCGAGCTCGTGGCGCAGGGCGTGGGCCGCGGCGACCTGCCAGGGGGCGGAGGCGGTGAAGGTGAGGAACTGCTTGACGGTCTGCACCGCCCGCACGAGCGGCTCGGGGGCGCAGACCCAGCCCGTCTTCCAGCCGGTCACCGAGAAGGTCTTGCCCGCCGACGAGATCACCACGGTGCGCTCGCGCATGCCGGGCAGGGTGGCCAGCGGGATGTGCGGGACGCCGTCGAAGGTCAGGTGCTCGTAGACCTCGTCGGTGATCGCGATCAGGCCGTGCTCGGCGCAGAGGCCGGCGATCAGCTCCAGTTCCTCCCGGGTGAAGACGGTCCCGGTGGGGTTGTGCGGGGAGTTGACCAGGATCGCCCGGGTGCGGGGGCCGGCCGCGGCCGCCAGCTCGGCCGGGTCGAAGGTGAAGCGGCCCTCGGCGGGGCGGAGCGTGACCGGGCGGAGCACCGCCCCGGCCAGGGCGACGGAGGCGGCGTAGGAGTCGTAGTAGGGCTCGAAGACGATCACCTCGTCGCCGGGTTCGCAGAGCGCCAGGATCGACGCGGCGATCGCCTCGGTCGCCCCGACGGTGACGAGGACCTCGCCGTCGGGGTCGTAGTCCAGCCCGTAGCGGGCGGCGCGGTGCGCGGAGACGGCCTGGCGGAGCTCCGGGACGCCGGGGCCGGGCGGGTACTGGTTGAGGCCGCCGCGGACCGCCTCGACCGCCCGCTCCAGCATCGCCGGCGGACCGTCGGTGTCGGGGAAGCCCTGTCCGAGGTTGACCGCGCCGGTCCGCAGGGCGAGCGCCGTCATCTCAGCGAAGATCGTCGTGCCGAACTCGCGCATCCGCGCCACCAGGGGATCGTCCACGCCCTCAGCGTAGACGGGTTCGCCGACCGGGCGGCGGGCCGGGCGGGGCCGGTCAGCGATCGGTCAGCGGCCGGTCAGCCGTCCCGGCGAGGCTTGCCGCCGTACGGATCGGACCTCGCAGGCAGCAGGGAGTACGGCATGGCAGAGACCGGCACGACGGACCCGGCCGGCCCGGCACCGTCCGGGACGGGGCCTCAGGTGGAACGGACCGGGCGGCCCGCCCGTACGGGCACACGGGCGGACAGGCCGGTGCGGTGGTGGCGGCGGCCCTGGGTGGCTCCGCTGGCGGTGGTGTCCTTCCCGTTCGCCGCCTTCTCGCTGCCGCCGTACCTTTCACTCGATCCGAGCCTGTCGCGGGTCCCCGCGCCGGAGGGGTTCGAGCTGTACTACCCGCTGCTGGTGGCGCACGTGCTGTTCGGCGCGGTGGCGCTGCTGACCTGCTGGCTGCAGGTCTGGCCCCGGTTCCGGCGGCGGCACCCGGTGGCGCACCGCAGGATCGGCCGGGTCTACGTGCTCGGCGGGGTGCTGCCCGCGGGCGTCCTGGGCCTGGTGATCGGAGCGCTCAGCCCCTTCGGCCCGATGAACCAGGTCAGCAACGTCATCCTCTCCGCGCTCTGGCTCGCCTTCACCGTCGCGGGCTTCCGCGCCGCCCGGCGGCGGCGCTTCGCCGAGCACCGCAGGTGGATGGTCCGCAGCTTCGCCCTGACCGTGTCGATCATCACGAACCGGGTCTGGGGCGCGCTGGCGGCGGTCGTCCTGTCGCCGCGGCTGGAGACGGCCTTCGGCGGCAGCGAGGTGGCGCTGATGCAGGCCGTCTCCGGCCTGGCCGCCTGGCTCGGCTGGACGACCACCCTGCTGCTGGCGGAGTGGTGGCTGGAGCGCGGCGGCCCCGCCCGGCGCCGCCGCGGCCCGGCCGGGGCCTGAGGACCGGGATCCGGCAGCCTCTGGATCGGGATCCGAGGATCTCTGGGACCGGGACCCGAGGAGCTCTGGGACTTCCGGGGGTCACGGCCGGAGGGCCGGGCCCCCGCACCCGCGCCGGGTGCGGGCGCCCGGCCCTCACATGCGCTCGGCGATGGCCTCGCGGTACCAGTGGTAGCTGGCCTTGGGCGTGCGCGCCTGGGTGGCGTAGTCGACGTGGACGAGGCCGAACCGGGCGGCGTAGCCGCGGGCCCACTCGAAGTTGTCCAGCAGCGACCAGCAGAAGTAGCCGCGCACGTCGACGCCCGCGTCCAGGGCCGCCGCGGTGGCGGCCAGGTGGTCGCGCAGGTAGGCGACGCGGCCGGTGTCGTCGAGCGCGCCGTCGTCGCCGTAGCCGTTCTCGGTGATGAAGACCGGCGGCAGGCCCCGGTAGCGGGTGGCCAGGCCGGTGAGGGTGTCGTACAGTCCGCGCGGCTCGACGCGCCAGCCGAGCCCGCTGACCGGCGGCCCGTCCGGCGCGACCGTGCGCACGCCGATGTCGAAGGCCGAGCGCAGCGCCGGGTCGGGCTGCTCGTACGGCGCCGCGGCGGCGTGGATCGGGTAGTAGTAGTTCACCCCGAGGAAGTCCAGGGGGGCCGAGATGAGCGCCAGGTCGCCGTCGCGGCGGAAGGAGAAGTCGCTGATCTCCCCGTAGACCTGCGCCATGTCGCCGGGGTAGGCGGCGCCCAGCAGCGGCTCGGTGAACTGCCGGTTGACCATGAGGTCCATGCGGCGGGCGGCGGCGGCGTCCTCGGGCGACGGGCTCGCAGGCACGGCCGGGGACATGTTGAGGGTGACGCCGACCTGCTCGCCGGGCCGGGCGTTCTCCCGCAGCCGGGCGAGCGCCAGGCCGTGCCCGACCAGCAGGTGGTGGGCGGCGGCGAGGGCGCCGTGCCCCTCGCGGGCGCCGGGCGCGTGGCGGCCCTCGGCGTACCCGGTGATCGACGAGCAGTAGGGCTCGTTCAGCGTGATCCAGTGCGGCACGCCGTCGAGGGCTCCGTGCACGGTCGCCGCGTACTCGGCGAAGCGCTCGGCGGTCTCGCGCACCCGCCATCCGCCGCGCTCCTCCAGCGCCTGGGGCAGGTCCCAGTGGTAGAGGGTGGCGAACGGGGTGATGCCGCGCTCGTTGAGGGCGTCGACCAGGCGGCGGTAGAAGTCGAGGCCGCGCTGGTTGACGCGTCCGCCGCCGTCCGGGAAGACCCGCGGCCAGGCCACGGAGAACCGGTAGGCGCCGACGCCGAGGCCGGCCATGAGCTCGAGGTCCTCCGGCCAGCGGTGGTAGTGGTCGCAGGCCTCGTCGCCGGACTCGCCCGCCGCGACGGCGCCGGGCACCCGGGCGAAGGCGTCCCAGATCGACGGGCCGCGCCCGTCGGCGCCGGCCGCCCCCTCGATCTGGTAGGCCGAGGTGGCCACGCCCCATACGAACCCCGGGGGGAAGAGCCGGGTCTCCCTGGCCTGTGCTTCGACGGCCGTCATCCCTTGATCGCTCCAGACATTATTCCTCCGATGATCTGCCTGCCCAGCAGTGCGAAGACGACCACCATGGGGATGGTCGCGATCACCGTACCGGTCAGCACGAGTGCGAAGTCGGTGGTGTAGCCGCTGGCCAGGGTGGAGAGCGCGACCTGGACGGTCGGGTTCTCCGGGGTGAGCACGACCAGCGGCCAGAAGAAGTCGTTCCAGGCCTGCATGAAGGTGAACAGGCCGAGTACGGCCGCGGCGGGCCGGGCGGCGGGCAGCACCACGTGCCAGAACAGCCGGATGGTGGTGCAGCCGTCCATCCGCCCGGCCTCCAGCAGCTCGTCCGGGACGGCGCCGGTCAGGTACTGCGTCATGAAGAACACGCCGAACGCCGTCACCAGGCCGGGGACGATCACGGCCTCGATCCGCCCGGTCCAGCCGAGCTCGCCCATGAGGATGTAGAGCGGGATGATGCCGAGCTGGTGCGGGACGGTCGTGGTGGCGATCGCCGCGACGAGCAGGCCCTTGCGGCCCCGGAAGCGGAGCTTGGCGAAGGCGAAGCCGGCCAGGGTCGAGAAGAGCACGACCGAGACGGTGACCGTGCCGGAGACCAGGAAGGAGTTGGCCAGCGCCTGGCCGAAGGCGGTGGTGTCGAAGACGCGGGCGATGTTCTCGAAGAGGTGGCCGCCGGGGGTGAGCACGGGCGGCACCTTGCCGATCGCCTCGTTGTCGTGCGAGGCGACGATCAGGGACCAGTAGATCGGGAACAGCGAGCCGAGCAGGAAGGCGACGAGCGCGGCGTAGGTCCAGAAGCCCGCCGTGCGCGGCCCTTTCGGCCTGCGGGTCCGTGACCGCCGCAGGGCGCGGCCGGTCGTCGCCGGGGGTGCGGGGGTGAGTGTGGTCGCCATGGGTCAGCCGCTCTTGATCCGTCGGGTGATGGAGAAGTTGACGAGCGCCATGACCACGATGACCAGGCAGAGGGTCCAGGCGATCGCCGAGGCGTAGCCGAACTCGTACAGGCCGAAGCCCTGTTCGTAGAGGTAGAGGCCGACGGTCTGGAACTGCCGGTCGGAGCCGCCCGTCGGGTTGCCGGTGCCGGCCTGGAACAGCAGCGGCTCGGCGATGATCTGGAAGCCGCCGATGGTGGAGACGACCGCGGTGAAGATGATCGTCGGCCGGAGCATCGGGATGGTGATCTTCCAGAACTGGGTCCACTGGCCTGCGCCGTCGATGGTGGCGGCCTCGTAGACGTGCCCCGGTACGGCCTGCATCGCCGCCAGGTAGATCAGCGCGTTGTAACCGGTCCAGCGCCAGATCACGATCACCGAGATGGCGATGTGGGAGCTGAGCGTGCCGGCCTGCCAGTCGATCGGGTCGAGGCCGGCCGCTCCGAGCAGCCAGTTGACCATGCCGAAGTCGCGCCCGAAGAGCTGGGCGAAGATGATCGTGACCGCGACGATCGAGGTGACGTTGGGCAGCAGCACGCCCATGCGGAAGAAGGTCTTGGCGCGCAGGCTCCGGTTGAGCATGTGCGCCACGCCCAGCGCGACCAGCAGCTGCGGGACCGTCGAGAGCAGCCAGATGCTGACCGTGTTGAACAGCGCGTTCCAGAAGTAGTCGTCGGCGAGCAGTTCGGCGTAGTTGTCGAAGCCGACCCACTGCCGGGTGGTCTCCAGCAGGTTCCAGTCGGTCAGCGAGACGTAGGCGGTGTAGAGGAGGGGGAACAGGCCGAGCGCGCCGAACAGCAGGAAGAACGGGGAGATGTACAGGTACGGCGAGCCCTTGACGTCGAGCGTGTAGGCGAGGCGGCGCCGCGGCCGCGGGGTGACGGGGGTCATCGGTTTCTCATCCCTTGCGAGGGGCGTGGCGGAGGTCCCGGGCGGGGACCCGCCGTCCGGAGGGCGGTGAGGCCCTGAAGGACGGCGGGCCGTGGGGGGACCGGCGGGCCCTGACCTCCCGCCGGTCCCCCGGCTCAGTGCGTCCGCGGGTCACCTGTCGATGCGCTCGATGTCCTTGAGGATCTGCTCCCAGGCCTGGTCGGGGTTCTGCTTGCCCTCCTCGACGCGGTTCATCCCGTCGCGGATGGCGGTCTGGATGTCACCGGCGCGCGGCCCCTGGTACTGCGGCTTGAGGTTGCGCGCCGCGGTGGTGAAGATCTGCCCGATGGGGGCGTCGTTGAAGAACTCGTGGGTCAGGTCCTTGACCTCGGGCTTGTCGTAGGTCGCCACGGTCGACGGCAGGATGCCGTGCTTGCTGAAGACCTTGATCTGCTGCTCGGGGGCGGTCAGCCAGGCCGCCAGCTCGACGGCCTCCTTGATGTGCTTGCCCTGGGCGGGGACGGTGAGGTAGGAGCCGCCCCAGTTGCCGCCGCCGCCGGGGATGGCGGCGACGTCCCACTGGCCGGCGAACGCCTTGGCCTGGTCCTGGATCTTGGCGAGCATCCAGGCCGGGCAGGCGATGGTGGCGAACTGGCTCTTGGCGAAGCCGGTGTTCCACGCGGGCGAGCTGCCGACGAGCTTGGCGGACTGGCCGCCGGCCACGGCCGCCAGGGCCTGGTCGTAGGCCTTGCGGATCTCCGGGTTGGTCGCGACGACGACCTGGTCGGAGGTGTCGTAGTAGCCGACGGGCAGCTGGCCGACCATGGCGTTGAAGATCTGCGGCGCACCGTCGAAGAAGGCGGCACCCTCGGGCTTGTTCGCGGTGTACTTCTCGCCGGCCTCGAAGTACGACGCCCAGTCGGGCCAGAGCTTGGAGACCTCCTCGCGCTCGGTGGGCAGGCCCGCCTTGGCGAACAGGTCCCGGCGGTAGCACATGGCCAGGCCGCCGACGTCGGTGCCGTAGCCGATCTGGGCGCCGTTCTTGGCCAGGGACGCCTCCCACTTCCACGGCAGCCAGCGGTCCTTGAGCTGCGCGGCCCCGTGCTGGTTGAGGTCGGTGAAGTGCTGGGGCTGGCCGCGGAACTGGGCGATGAATCCGGTGTCGACGCCCTCGATGTCGGCGGCGCCCTGCTTGGTCGCCAGGTGGGCGGCGAGGTTGCGGTGGTGGTCGTTGTAGGCGGAGGTCCGCTCGACGATCTTGATGTTCGGGTGCGCGGCCTCGTACTCGGCGTAGAGCTCCTTGAAGCCCATGTTGCCGAAGAGGTTGAGGGTCAGGGTGATCTTCCCGTCGGCGGAGGCGCCGGAGCCGGCGGCGTCTCCCTGCGATCCCTGTGATCCCTGTGATCCGCAGCCGGCGACGAGCAGTCCCAGCGCGGCGGTTCCCGCCAGCAGTCGCAGCTTTCCCGAAGGCGTTCCCGAGGACATGGGGGCTCCTTGGTTCTCATCGGAGAGGAGGGCGTCCCAGAGACGGGGAAATGCGCGACCGCGGGCAACGAGCGGTGACCGAATTTCATAGAGAAAAGACGCGGATGTCAAGTTACGAATACGAAACGTGCGGCCGGCCCGCTCCATCCCCATGGAAACCCGCTGTTCCTCCCGCCGTCACGGAAGCCGGGTCTTGACGGGGGTGGCGAGGAGGGCTACGGTCCCGTGTAACCGGTTACATGAAACCGGTTACATCAGAGATGCGATAGTGTGCGGTCGTGGCAACGATCAGAGAGCTGGCACGTCAGTGCGGCGTGTCGGTGGCGACAGTCTCCCGTGTCTTCAACAACCCCGAGGTGGTGAATCCCGACACCCGCAAGAACGTGCTCGACACCGCGGCCCGCATCGGCTACCTGCCGAACGAGTCCGCGCGGACCCTTGCCACAAAGAAATCCCACATGGTCGGCCTCGTCTGGGACACGCACCACCGGCGGCCCGGATGGAGGCACCCTTTTCTCCAGGAAATCCTCATCGGCCTCAAAACGGCGCTGAGCGACCGCGGATATCACCTTCTCATGCTCGCCACGAGTGACGGCGAGGGAAGCCACGACCGCGCCGTCCGAAGACACGATCTCGACGGCGTGGTGTTCATCGACGACGGCACGGAGGACCCGGCCCTGCTCCGGCTGGCCGCAAGCGGCGTGCCCTGCGTCTCACTGGACCGCCCGGTAACGGGGCCCCGGGCGACCCATGTGATCTCCGACAACGCCGGCGGCGCCCGCGCCGCCGTGCACCATCTGCACGGGCGCGGCCGCCGGGCGATCGCCACGATCGCCGGGCCGGGCCGCACGGCTCCGGGCGCCGAGCGGCTGGCCGGCTACCGCGCCGCGCTCGCCGAGCTCGGCCTGCCCGCCCGCGACGGGTACGTCGCCGAGGGCGACTTCTACCTGGCCGGAGGGCACGCGGCGATGCGGCGCCTGCTGGAGCTCGACGAGCGCCCCGACGCCGTCTTCGTCGCCGGCGACGAGATGGCGATCGGCGCGATCCGCGCGGTCACCGAGGCGGGCCTGAAGGTCCCCGAGGACGTCGCGGTGGTCGGCTTCGACGACATCGAGCTCGCCGCGCTGGTGCAGCCGGGCCTGACGACCGTCGCCCAGGACAAGGCCGGCTTCGGCACGGCCGCCGCCGCCGCGCTGGTCGCCATGATCGACGACCCCGCCGCCGCCCCTCCCCCGCCCAGCGTGCTGCCGACCACGCTGGTCGTGCGCGGCACGACCTGAGCCGGGCCCGCGGAGCGCGGAAGGCGTGCGCGGCACGGCCCCGGGCAGGACCGGACGGGCCGTGCGAGCCCGCCGCGGACGGGGGCCGAATAGGGTGATCCGGTGACGCGCAGACTGCACGAGCTGGACGCCCTCCGCGGTTTCGCCATCTGCGGGATCATGGTCGTCAACACCTGGCAGCACACCCGGGGGGAGATCACGGCCCCGGAGCCGACGCCCGTCGACTGGGCGGTGGAGAACCTCCTGCAGGGCAGGTTCTATCCGATCTTCTCGTTCCTGTTCGGGCTGAGCTTCGTGCTGTTCCTCGGCTCCGCCGCCGAGCGGACCCCGTACCCCCGCCTGGTGCTGCTGCGCAGGCTGCTGGTGCTGGCCGCCCTCGGCGCCGCGCACTGGCAGGTGAACCCCGGCGAGGTGCTGCTGCCGTACGCGATCTTCGGGATGCTGGTGCTGCTGCCCGCCTCGTTCCTGCCGCGCTGGGCGGTGCTCGCGCTGGGGGCCGTCGTCACGGCGTGGGCGGCCCGCCTCGGCGGCGGGTTCACCGTCGGCGTCGCGGGCGAACCGGTGTTCGTGGTGGTGCTCATCCCGGGGCTGTTCCTGCTGGGCGCGGCGCTGATGGCCTACCGGCCGCCCGCGCGCCTGGCCGCGCCGGTCTTCGCGGTGAGCGCGGTGGCGGGCGCGGGGCTCACCCTGCTGTGGAACGCCTCCCTCGCCGACCCCGCGCTGTACCACCCCGGCGTCTACGTCGCCGCCGGGCTGGCGTGCGCGACGGCCTACTGCACGGGCCTGCTGCTGCTCCTGCGCACCCGGCTGCGCGGCCCGCTCATGGCCGTCCTCGACCCGCTGGGCCGGATGGCCCTGACGAACTACCTGGTGAGCACCGTCGTCATCCTGGCGGCGCTGCCGCTGCTGGCCGCCGACCCGACCCGGCTGGCGGTGCCCGCGTTCGCGCTGGCCGTCCTGGCCCTCCAGGCCGTCCTCGGCCGCCGGTGGCTGGCGCGTTTCCGGTACGGCCCGCTCGAGTGGCTCTGGCGGTGCCTGACATGGATGGAAGCGGTCCCGAACCGCCGGGTAGGGTCGCAGGCGTGACCCGCATCGCCCTGTGCCAGATCCCCGTCTCCACCGACCCCGCCGTCAACCTCGGCCAGGCCCGCCGCTGCCTGGAGCAGGCCGCCGCCGACGGGGCGGAGCTGGCGATCCTCCCCGAGGCCACCCTCACCCGGTACGGCCCGCGCATCACCGGCCAGGCCGAGCCGCTGGACGGGCCGTTCGTCACCGGGCTGGCCGAGGCGGCCCGCGCGCACGGCGTGGCCGTGATCGCCGGGGTGTTCGAGCCGGGCTCCGGCGCGGGCCCGGCGGCGGGGTCGGGCTCCGGGACGGGCCCGGCGGCGGACGTCGGGACCGAGGCCGGGACCGAGGGCGGGGGCGGTTCCGGGGCCGCCGGGGACGGCCGCCCGGCGCGGGTGCGCAACACCGCGGTGGCGATCGGCCCCGACGGGGAGCTGAAGGCCGCCTACCGGAAGATCCACCTGTTCGACTCCTTCGGGGCGCGCGAGTCCGAGCTGGTCGAGCCCGGCGACGAGCCGGTCGTGGTCGAGCTGGCCGGACTGAGGGTCGGCCTGATCACCTGCTACGACGTGCGCTTCCCCGAGCTGGCCCGGATGCTGGCGGACCGGGGGGCCGACCTGTTCGCGGTGATCGCCGCGTGGGGGTCCGGGCCGATGAAGGAGGAGCACTGGGCGACCCTGGTGCGGGCCCGCGCGATCGAGAACACCACCTGGGTGGCGGCCGTGGGCCAGGCGCCGAGCCCCGAGGCCGCCGACGGCTTCGGCATCGGCCGGAGCATGCTGGTCGACCCGATGGGGGTGGTCCGCGCGGACCTGGGCCCGGCCCCCGCCGTGCAGACGTACGCGCTGGACCCGCGGATCACGATCGCCGCCCGCGACTCCCTCCCCTGTCTGGAACACCGGCGTTTCAAGGTCAACGGACCGTAAAATGCGATCCGTGAGTGAAGCACCTGGACGTAGAACGCAGATGCAGAAGGTCATCCCGCCCCGGCTGCTCGTGCCCTACCTGTCCGGGCAGCGGACCGTGATCTCGGGTTACGTCTACCGGGTGCAGGACTGCGCCCGGCTGACCACCCCCGCGCAGCTGTTCATGGGCCTCGACCTGGGGTTCGAGGGATCGGAGCTGAGTGTCACCGTGCCGGAGCTCTACCTGCTGCGCTGGTCCGCCCGGGACGTGGACACCTACGTCGTGCCGTACGGCCCGCACATGGGCGGTGACTGGAACGATTCACCGCCGTTCGCCGGGAACGGCTTCACCACCTCGCGCGAGCACGTCGTGCCGCAGTTCCACACCATGCCGATGCCGATCCCGCCGGGAGCAGAGATCATCCACGTGACCATCGACCAGGCGGAGCGCCTGTTCGCCCGCTACGACGGGCTCACCTGGCGGCGGCCCTGATGGGCGCGGAGATCGAGCCGGTGGCCTCGGGCTTCCTCGCCCGCCACCGGGGGCGCACGTACGCGGCGGCCCTCGGCCCGGACCCGGCCGAGGTCGTGCTGTTCGGCGAGGAGCCCG
Organism: Planomonospora corallina; assembly: GCF_042650625.1. Taxonomy (NCBI): domain Bacteria; kingdom Bacillati; phylum Actinomycetota; class Actinomycetes; order Streptosporangiales; family Streptosporangiaceae; genus Planomonospora; species Planomonospora corallina. The sequence continues at coordinate 181,659 of NZ_JBHSBM010000077.1, read as the reverse complement.
CCGAGGGCTTCGAGGCCGCCCGGGGCTACTGGCGGGCCACCGTGGCCCGCGAGGACCTCGAGTGGCTGGTGCTGGTCCGCACGGTCGGCTCGTTCGGCGGCGAGCCGTGCCTGGTCCTGGACTCCACCGAGGAGAACGGCGAGCAGAACCTCCACATCGCCTACACCGGGCACAGCGGGCTGAAGGCCGAGGCGCTGGGCTACTGGATGGTCGACCACGGCGCCTACGAGGTGGTGGTCCCCCGCGAGGAGGTGGTCTCCGTCCGGATCGAGCGCGTCCCGGTCCCGCTGACCCCGGCCAGGTCCGAGCCCTGAGTGAGCCCTGGGCGAGCCCTGGGCGACCCCTGAACCCGCGCCCGGCCCCGCCCGGGTGCTCCCCGCCGGTCCGCGGAACCTTCGGCGGTCCTGTCAACCGGCGCGTCCGTCAAGTGTCTCGCTGGTGTGATTGACGTTCCGACCACGGCGCCTCCCTCGTTCACCGAGCTGTTCGCGGCGCACCATCAGTCGATGGTGCGCCTGGCCGGGCTGCTCGGCGCCGACGATCCGGAGGACATCGCCCAGGAGGCCTTCGCCCGCCTCCACGCACGGTGGCCCCGGCTGCGCGACGGCGGCGCGGCCGTCGCCTACGTCCGCTCCATCGTGTGCAACCTGACCCGCAACCGGCTGCGCCACCTCCGCCTGGTACGGCTGCGCCCGCCGGAACCCCCCGCGGCCGCGCGCAGCGGCGAGCAGGCCGTGCTCGTCGCCGAGGAGCACCGCGAACTCCTGGCCGCCGTCGACCGGCTGCCCCGCCGCCAGCGCGAGGCCCTGGTCCTGCGCTACTGGCTGGACCTGTCCGAACGGGAGATCGCCGAGACGATGCGCGTCTCCCCCGGCTCCGTCAAGACGCACACCAGCCGCGGCCTGTCCGCTCTGGCCCGGGCCATGAAGGAGGACTCGTGAACGACCTCGAACAGCGCCTGCGCGCCGCCCTGGACGCCCGGGCCGCCACCTACTCCGCCTCGCCCGAGGCGTGGTCGGCCGTACGGCGCCGCAGCCGCGCGGGCAGGCTGCGCTTCCGCGTCGTCCTGGCGGCCACCGC
>NZ_JBHSBM010000077.1:108213-180560 GCF_042650625.1 Planomonospora corallina | reverse complement strand
CGGCCGCCGCGGCGGCCGTGGCCGGGCTGGCCGCCGTCGCCCTGCCGCAGGGGGGCTCGGGCGACCTGACGGCGGTGCCCCTGGCGCCCGAGGGACCGCCCGACTGGATCCTGCGGGCCAACCCGGCCGTGGGCGGGGTACTGCTGCTGCCGCACCCGCACTTCCCCGACGACCCGATCCGCGTCTGGTACAGCCGCGGCGGGAAGGACGGCGAGCTCCGGTTCTGCTCGGCGCGCAGGACGACGGCCGCGGCCGGCCTCCTGGGCTCCTGCGTGCCCGCCGGGCCGCTGGGCCGGGCGGAGGCCGGCCGGATCGGCGGCCGGACCGGCAGGTTCCCCGGCTCCTCCGACGTGGTCGTCTTCGGCATGGCCCGCGAGTCGGTCCACTCGGTCACCGCGACCGTCGGTGACGGCCGGAGCGTGCGCGGCACCGTGCTGCGCGACCGCGGCCTGCCCGCGCCCATCTGGATGGTCCGCATCCCCGGCGGTCTCGCCCCGGAGGAGTCCGCCGTCCGCTACGACTTCGCCGACGCGAGGGGCGGGCGGCTCCAGCGGCTGGAGAGCCCGTTCGACCGCGGCTGCGTCTACGACGGCGCCCCCAACGGCACCGGTGTCCCCCTGGCGGGCGGGGTGAGCGCCCACCTCCACGAGGACAACTGCCTGATCCTGTGGAAGGGCGGCGCTCCGGTGGGGGCGAGCAACAACCCCGCCCGCCGGACCCTCGGGGAGGACCTGAGGGCTCCCCGCAGGATCCCCGACGCCCCCGTCTCGGTGTGGGCCGGCCCCGGGCAGGCGGTGGCCGGCGCGTGGTACGGCTACACCGACGAGGAGACGGTCCGGGTGGAGCTGCGCGTCCGGGGCGCCCGCCGGGTCTCCGCCGACACGGTGGCGGCGTTCCCGGGCCAGGGCGTGCGCCTGTTCGGCGGCCGGCTCCCCGACGGGGCCGACCCGCATCGGGACGGCGCCGTGTACGTCGGGTTCGGCGCCGGCGGCGAGGAGCTGTGGCGGTACGAGGTCGTCAGCTACGAGATCAGCGAGGGCCGCTCACCGGAGGACGGCGAGGGCGGGTGACCCGGCCGGCGGGCCGGCGGACCGGCCGGTCCGCCGGTCCCGGCCGCCCGGCCCCGCCCCGGCACCGCCGTCCGGGCGTCGCAGGTCAGGTACCGCAGGTCAGACGCCGGGGGCCCGGCCGGGGGCCCGGGTGCCGAGGCCGCGGTAGCGGGCCAGCCGGGCGGCGAGGCGGTCGGCGGGGGCCCGCCCCAGCAGGTGGGCGATCTCGTGTTCCAGGGCGGCGCCCACCCGGCGGCAGAACGCCTCCGGCTCGTAGGCCGCGTCCGGCGACTCGGGGACGATCCGGTCCACGATGCCGTCCGCCCGCAGGTCGGCGGCCTTCACCCGCTGCGCCGCGGCGATCTCGGGCGCGAAGTCCACGCTCCGGTAGAGGATCGCCGAGGCCCCCTCCGGGGGCAGCGGGGACAGCCAGGCGTGCTGGGCGGCCAGCACCCGGTCGGCGGGGAGCAGCGCCAGGGCCGCGCCGCCCGCGCCCTCGCCGAGCAGCAGGCAGACCGTCGGGGCCGCCAGCATCACCAGGTCGGCCAGGCAGCGGGCGATCTCCGCGGCGAGACCGCCCTCCTCGGCCGCCTTCGAGAGCGCGGCGCCGGCCGTGTCGATCACGGTGACCAGCGGCAGGCCCAGCTCCGAGGCGAGCCGCATGCCGCGCCGCGCCACCCGGAGCCCGGCCGGCCCGAGCGGGGCCACGGACCGCTGGCGGCTCCGGTCCTGGCCGAGCACGACCGCGGGGGCCGTGCCGAAGCGGGCCAGGGCGAGCAGCAGGCCCGGGTCGTTCTCGCCCTCGCCGGTGCCGTTGAGCGGGGTGACGTCGCGGGCGGCGAGCTTGAGCAGCGCCCGCACGCCGGGCCGGTCGTCCCGGCGGGAGCGGGTGATGGCGTCCCACGCCCCGACCTCCGGGACCGTCTCGGCGGGCTCGGGCCCCGGCCGGACGTCCTCGGGCCGGGCGCAGAGCACCGACAGCGCCCGGATCGCGATCTCGCGGGCGTCGGAGGCGGAGACGACGGCGTCCACCAGGCCGTGCGCGAAGAGGTTCTCGGCGACCTGCACCCCCTGCGGGAAGGGGTAGCCGTGCAGCGACTCGAACACCCGCGGCCCGAGGAAGCCGATGAGCGCGCCCGGCTGGGCCGCGGTGACGTGCCCGAGCGAACCCCACGAGGCGAGGACCCCGCCGGTGGTGGGGTGGCGCAGGTAGACGACGTACGGCAGGCCTGCGGCCCGGTGCGCGGCCACCGCGGCGGTGATCTTCACCATCTGGGCGAAGGCGAGCGCCCCCTCCTGCATCCGGGTGCCGCCGGAGGCCGGGGCGGCCAGCAGCGGGAGCCGCTCGGCGGTGGCGCGCTCGACGGCCGCGGTGAGCCGCCCGGCGGCGGCCACCCCGATCGACCCGGCCAGGAAGGAGAACTCGCAGGCGACGACCGCGACCCGGCGCCCGTCGAGCAATCCCTCACCGGTGATCACCGACTCGTCGTAGCCCGAGCGGGCCCGGGCCTCCGCCAGCTCCCGGGCGTAGTCGGACCCCGGCTCGGCGGGGTCGTCGGGCGGGGTGTCCCACGACCGCCACGTCCCGGGGTCGAGGACGGCGGCGATCAGGGTCCGCGCGTCCGGCCGCTCCGGCCTCATCCCTCGCGCTCCTTCAGCCAGGCGAGCACCTCGTCGTTGTGCTGGCCGAGGGCGGGCGGCGCGGTGTGCTCGCGCGCGGGCTCGCCGTCGAAGCGGAGCGGCGGGCCCGGCAGCTCGATCGGGCCGAGCACGGGGTGGTCCACCGTGACGACCAGGCCCTGCGAGCGGGTCTGCTCGGCGGCGTAGACCTCGTCGATGGAGCGGATCGCCCCGGCGGGCACGCCGAGCCCGCCGAGGGCGGCCAGCCAGTGGGCGCGGTCGTGGACGGCGAGCGCCGCCTCCATGTCGGCGATCAGCTCGTCGCGGTGCGCGAACCGCTCCCGGTTCGTCGCGTACCGCGGGTCGGCGGGGTCGATGCCCAGCAGCGCGGCCACCCTCCGCCACTGCCCCTCGTTGGCCACCGCGATCTGGATCATGCCGTCGGCGCAGCGGAAGGCGCCGTAGGGGGCGATGGAGGCGTGGTGGTTGCCGCCCGCTCCGGGCACCTTGCCGCCGACCGTCCAGGCGGTGCCGTGGTAGGAGTGCACCCCGGTCACCGCGGCCAGCAGCGAGGTCCGCACGACCTTCCCCCGGCCGGTCCGCGTGCGCTCGTAGAGGGCCGCGGCCACGCCGTAGACGCCGTGGACGCCGGCGAGCAGGTCGGCGATCGAGGCGCCCACCCGGTACGGCTCCGCGGGCGAGGGCCCGGTGAGGCTCATCAGTCCCGCCTCGCCCTGGGCGATCTGGTCGTAGCCGGGCCTGCCGCCCTCCGGGCCGTCGTGGCCGAACCCGGTGATCGACAGGACGACCAGGCGGGGGTTGATCTCGTGCAGCCGCTCCACGGGGAAGCCGAGCCGGTCCAGGACGCCGGTCCGGAAGTTCTCGATCAGCACGTCGCTCTGCCGTACCAGGCGCTCGACGAGGGCCCTGCCGCCGGCGGACTTGAGGTCCGCGGTGACGGAGAGCTTGTTGCGGTTGGCGGCCAGGAAGTAGGTGGAGATGTCCTGGTCCGGGCCGACGAAGGGCGGGCCCCAGCCCCGCGACTCGTCTCCTCCGCCGGGGTGCTCCACTTTGATCACTTTGGCGCCCAGGTCGCCGAGCATCTGCGCGGCGTGCGGCCCGGCCAGTGCGCGGGACAGGTCGAGGACGACGATGTCGCCGAGGGCTCCCTGCAAGATCAACCTCCGGGTGAGAGTGGCCGATCCTAGCCGAAGCGGGCCGGGAGCGGCACCGGGGACACGGCGGCCGTGCCGGGTCCCCGCCCTGCACGATACCCACCGGTAACCCGGGTGCCGATATCCCCCGCCGGTACCGGCTCCCGGGTCACCGCCCTCCCCGGCGCACCCCCGCCCGCGCCGCCCCGCCGTACCTCTCCCCCGTCCCGCCCGCGTGATGGCCCGCTCAGGGGCGGGTGGCACGATGGGGAGCATGGCGGCCGTGATCTCCTTCCCCGAACTGGCCGCGGTGGTCAGGGAGACGGCACCGTCGTGCGGGCCGGTCCGGGTCGTCGCGGTGGACGGGCCCGGCGGGTCGGGCAAGACGACCTTCGCCGGGCGGCTGGCCCGCGCGCTCGGCTGCCAGGTGGTCCACAGCGACGACTTCCCGGTGCCGTGGGACGAGCCGCCGGAGGCGTGGTTCGGGCACGTGCAGGACCAGGTGCTCGGCCCGCTGGCGGCGGGCGGGCCGGGCCGTTACCGGCGCTACGACTGGGTGCGCGGCGTGTTCGCCGAGCGGGTGGAGGTGCCGGTCGCGCCGGTCCTGCTGCTGGAGGGCGTGAGCACGGCCCGGCGCACCGCCCCGGTCTCCTACGTGATCTGGGTGGAGGCGCCCCGGGAGCTCCGCCTGGCCCGCGCCCTGGCCCGGGACGGCGCGGCCCTGGCGCCGCAGTGGCGGACCTGGACGCGCGCGGAGGACGAGTGGTTCGCCGCCGACGGCACCCGCGCCCGCGCCGACCTGCTGGTGGACGGCGCGGCGGTCCCGGGCGAGTTCGTGGAGATCGGAGTTCCGGAGGACAGGTGAGCCGGCGGCGGACCACTACGGCGCGAGCTCCCTCAGGTGGGCCACGTCGTTGAAGAGCTCCATCTCCCCGGCCCGCCAGACGGAGACCGAGGTGTTGCCTATGGGCGTGTGCTCCAGATCGCCCGCCGCCTCCAGCAGCACGTGCCGGATCGCCAGCACCACGGCGTCGTGCGCCACCACCAGCACGTGCCGCCCCGCGCACGCGGCCCGCAGGTCGCCGACCGCCTCCCGGACCCGGGCGATCACGTCGGCGAAGCTCTCCCCCTCCGGGGGGCGGTAGCCGTCCTCCCCGCGCACCAGGACCTCGGCCTCCTGCGGGAAGCGCTCCGCGATCGCGGCGAGGTTCATGCCCGAGAGCAGGCCCATCCGCCGGTCGCCGAGCCGGGCGTCCAGCCGGACCTCGGGGGCGGCGGGCAGCTCGGCGGCGATCAGCTCCCAGGTCCGCACCGCCCGCCGGTACGGCGAGCACCACACGGCCTCGGGCGGGGTGCCGGCCGCGAGCCGCCGGCCCAGCAGGGTCGCCTGGCTGCGGCCGAGGTCGGTCAGTTCCACGTCCTCGTCCCGGCCCGGCAGGACGAGGGCCCGTCCTTCGGCCTCGGCCCGCCTGGCCGCCGCGTTGGACTCGCTCTCCCCGTGGCGCACCGCGGTGATCGAAATCGGCATGCCTCCAGCCAACCGCCCGGAGGCCTTGGGATCAAGGGTGATCGGCGGGCCCGCGCCGCGCACCGGCGGAACCGGGCGCGGGACGGGGCGCGACCGCCGCCCGTCCCGCTTCAGGGCTTGACCGACCCGGAGAGCATGATCCACCATTTCACTACTCAACTAGTGAAATGGTGTTGTGATGATCGAATTCCACCTCGACCGGGGGTCGGGGGTGGCGACCTACCTCCAGCTCGTCCACCAGGTCAAGCAGGCCCTCCGGCTGGGCGCCCTGCGGCCGGGTGACCGGCTGCCCACCGCGCGGGAGGTCGTCGACGCCCTGGCCATCAACCCGAACACCGTGCTCAAGGCCTACCGGGAGCTGGAGCGCGAGGGCCTGGTGGCGGGCAGGCCCGGGCTGGGCACCTTCGTGCAGCACTCGATCGGCGGCGCCCGCCTGGCCGAGCACACCGCCCTGCGCCGGGACCTGGAGGGGTGGGTACGGCAGGCACGCGCGGCCGGCCTCGACCGGGACGACATGGAGACCCTGTTCGCCGCGGCGATGGCCGGCTCTCTCCGGGAGGGCACGGCATGACCGTCGCACTGCGCGCCACCGGCCTGGGCGTGCGCTACCGGCGCGCCTGGGCGCTGCGCGACTGCTCGCTGGCCGTCCCGGCCGGCCGGGTCGCCGCCCTGGTCGGTCCCAACGGCGCGGGCAAGACCACGCTGCTGCACACGGTCGTCGGGCTGCTCGACCCGGACGCCGGGGAGGTCTCCGTCACCGGCGAGGCGGCGTTCATGGCCCAGGACAAGCCGCTGTACGACACCTTCACGGTCGCCGAGACGCTCACCTTCGGGCGGCGCCTCAACCCCGGCTGGGACGACGCGTACGCCACCGCCCGGCTGGCCGGGCTCGGCATCCCGCCGGACCGCAGGGTCTCCAGGCTCTCGGGCGGGCAGCAGGCCCAGGTCGCGCTCACCGTCGCGCTGGCCGGACGCCCCGACCTGCTGGTGCTGGACGAGCCGCTGGCCAACCTCGACCCGTTGGCCCGGCACGACATCATGCGCTCGCTCATGGTCGAGGTCGCCGACCGCCCGCTGACGGTCCTGATCTCCTCCCACGTCGTCGCCGACCTGCGCGACACCTGCGACTGGCTCATCGTGCTCAACGGCGGCCGGGTCCAGGTCAGCGGCGACATCGACGACCTGCTCGCCGAGCACCTGGTGCTGACCGGCCCGGCGGAGCTCGCCGACGGCCCGGCGGCCAGGGCAGGGGTGGTCGAGTCCTCCCGTACCGGCGGGCGGGCCCGGCTCCTGGTCCGCGGCGCATCCGTGCCCGACCCGCGCTGGAGTGCCCGCCCGGCCGACCTGGAGGAGCTGGTGATGGCCTACCTGCGCAGCCCGGAGGCGGCCGCGCTGCCCGCCCTGACGGAGGTGACCGCGTGATCTGGCTGACCTGGCGCCAGCACCGGGCCCAGATCCTCGCCACCGCCGCCCTGCTGGCCGCGCTCGGCCTGCTCATGCTCGGCTCGGCGGTGGAGGCCAGGATCTACATCGCCGGCCACGCGCCACCGGGCTGCCCGGGCCCGGCGCCCGCCTGCTGGGATCTGGCGAGAGCGCTCGCGGACCGCTACGACGCCATCTACACGATCTTCGGCTGGATGCCGATCGTCGCTCCCGCGCTGATCGGCGCCTTCTGGGGCGCGCCGCTGCTGGGCCGCGAGTACGAGCGCGGCACCCACAAGCTGGCCTGGACGCAGTCGGTCTCCGTCCGCCGCTGGCTGACCGTCAAACTCGCTCTGCTCGGCGCCCTGGCGGCCACCGCGGGTCTGCTGCTGTCGGCGATGGTCAGCCTGTGGCGTCCGGTCTTCGGCCGGGAGGACCTGTTCGGCAACATCGGCGTCTTCAACATGGTCGGCGTCGCCCCGGCTGCATGGTGGCTGTACGCCTTCATGCTGGGCGCCGCGGCCGGAGCGCTGCTGCGGCGCACCCTGCCGGCCATGGCGGTCGTGGTGGCCGGGGTCACGGTGACGATGTTCGCCCTGTTCAGCCTCAGCGACCACTACGCCGAACCGGCGCGGACCGTGCTGTCGGGCACCACCGTGCCGCCCGATCCCGACGCCCGGCTGGTGGGTGGAGCCTGGATCGATCCCACCGGCAGGGAACTGGCCCGTCCTCCCGAGGGGGTCTGCCCCCACCCGCCGGACACCGGGCAGAGCGACCGCAATCAGCGGGCATACGAGCGGTGCCTGTCCGACAAGGGCTACCGGTACGCCCTCTACTCCCATCCGCCGTCGCGGTTCTGGCGCTTCCAGTGGACCGAGGCCGCCGTCCTGGCCGCCGGTTCGCTGGCCCTCGCCGGTCTGGCCGCCCGCCGTGCACTCCGCCGCAGGGTGTGAGCCGGCCGCCCGGCTCCGCCGCGGAAAGCAGGTGTGCCGAACGCGCCTGCTTCCTACAGCGATGACGCCGCCTCCTACGGGGGAGAGGAAGTGAGCCCGGGTGGACCGCCGGACGACGGAAGCCCGGGCCTCGCGATACCCGGGTGACAGAACGCAGTCACATGGGTACAGTGACGTTGCCGCCCCTCGCTGAGGGGAGTGGAAGTGAGCCCGGGTGGACCGCCGGACGACGGAAGCCCGGGCTTTGCGCTGTTCGGTGGCTCAATCGACGGAAAACCGTTCAATCACCACTTCACCACCGATGGACTTCATCAGGCTTTCTTCTCCGACCTCTGCCAGAGAAGCCGCGCCTGCAACGATGTCAGGCATCCATACGAGTGGCTCCAGAACCGGATCTCGCCAAACGGCCCTGATTCGGTCTGGAAGCAAGTTCCTGGTACGCATCACGTCGATCATCACCCGATCCGAATTGTCGAGATGTGATCCCCGCGACTCGAAGACCACCTCTCCGACACCGCGGTTCACCAACTCCCAGAGCAGGCGCTCCATGCATTTGCGGCGGGCGCGTTCCTGGCGGCCGCGGTCGAGGCCGGTGCCGACGATGACGATGCCGGAGGGGCCGAGCGCGCCGACGGTCTCGGCCAGCTGCGTCCGGCGCCTGTCCTTCTCGTCACGCCAGTGGAGCCGCCGCTGGTTGCGCAGGAGCAGACCGCGCAGAGCCATCCGGTAGACCTCCGCACACGCCGGGGGGACCAGCACGGCGGCCATCAGGTAAAGACCCGCCGATACGCGCATGGACTCGTCGACGTAGGCGGAGTGCGGGGGATTCACGACGGATCATGCTAGCCACGCCCATCACCCTTCGTAACACATTCGTCACATGAGGTCCACCTCCGCATGCGGCAGGCCGCCGGACAGGGTGGGGAAGCCGGGGCCCCGGTCGAAGAACGGGGCGTCGGCCGGGAGCCGGGCGCGCAGCTCGGCACGGAGGGCGGCCGTGGCCTCGGCGTCCACCGTGAGGTGATCGAGGTCACCGAGGTCGCCACGGCCGTCACTGCCGCCGGGGCCACCACGGCCGCCGGGATCGCCGGGATCATCGGTGGCACCGGAGTCGCCGGAGCCTCCGAGGACACCACGCGGGCCGCGCAGGACGACCCCGTAGTCGGCGAGGGCACCCTCCACCGAGACCTTGCCGTCGCGGACGTCGGCGGCCACCGCCTCGGCCGGGCGGTCCAGCGGGCAGCCCCAGCCTCCTCCCCCGGTGGTGCGGATCCGGATGACCTCGCCCGCGCGCACCGGCGCGTCGTCGACCAGGCCCTCCATCGGGCGGCCCTCGATCTCCACGGTGAACGGCCGCCCGGCCCGCCCGCCGTTCACCCCCCAGCAGGACAGGATCGAGCGGTCGGCGATGGACATGAACGAGGCGTCGCGGAGCATCCGGATGTGCTTGTCGTAGCCGAGGCCGCCCCGGTGCAGCCCCGGGCCGCCGGAGTCGACGGCCAGGCCGAGGCGCTCGACCCGGAGCGGCCAGCGGGACTCCGCGAACTCGACGGGGATGTTGCGCGAGTCGGGCACGACGTGGATCGTGTCCTCCCCGTCGGCGTACCAGCGCCCGCCCGAGCCGCCGCCCAGCACCTCCCGCATCAGGTACGGCGCGCCGTCGGCCCCGGTGCCGTGCACGCCGGTGTAGCGGATGGTCTCCTGGTCGGCCGGCATGCGCCCGCCGGTGGCCTTGGCCAGCACGCCGGCCAGCACGCCCAGCAGCCGCAGGATGACGAACGTGCGGGCGTTGGTGGGCGCCGGGAAGACCGGGGTGAGCAGCGTGCCCTTGGGCGGGAAGCGCATCTCGACCAGCGGGACGACGCCCTCGTTGACGTCGAGCTCGGCCATGCGCTCGGGGGTGTCGGCGAGGTTGCGCAGGATCGGGGCGAGCCACTTCTTCAGGAAGACGCCGTCGGCGTAGTCGCCGGCGTGGTTGATCGGCCCCTTGGCCTGCGGGGAGGTGCCGGTGAAGTCGATGACGAGGGGGCGGGCGGCCGCGTGGTCGACGGTGAGGGTGATGCGCTGGGCGTGCAGCCGGGGCGGGTCGACGCCGTCGTGCTCGGCGTAGTCCTCCCAGACGTACGTGCCCTCGGGGATCTTCGCCAGCAGCTCGCGCCGGAACGTCTCGGTGGTCTTGGCGAGGATCGCGTCGAAGCACGCCTCGACGGCCTCGCGCCCGTACCGGTCGAACAGCTCCGCGAGCCGGCGCGCGCCCATCAGGCAGGCCGAGCACTCGGCGTCCAGGTCGCCGGCGAGCGAGCCGGGCATCCGGGAGTTGCGCGTCATGATCGTCAGGGCGGCCCGGTTGGGCACGCCCCGGTCCCAGAGCTTGATCGGTGGGACCATCAGCCCCTCCTCGAAGACGCTGCGCGCCCCCGAGGGCATCGACCCGGGGCAGGCTCCCCCGATGTCGTCGTGGTGGCCGAAGGCCTGCACGAACGCGACGACCTCGCCGCGGTGGAAGACCGGGACGGTGACGCACAGGTCGGGCAGGTGGCCGATGCCGCCCTCGGACAGGTAGACGTCGTTGTGGAAGAACACGTCGCCGGGGTTCATCTCCGCCACGGGGAAGTCGCGCACGACCGGCTGGACCAGCGCCGAGTAGGAACGGCCGGTCAGCTTGCGCAGCCGTACGTCGTGGACGCCCGCGCGGAAGTCGTGCGCGTCGCGGATCATCGGCGAGCGGGCGGTGCGCGCGATGGCGGTCTCCACCTCCCGCTCCACCGAGGCGAGCGTGCCCTCGACGATCTCCGTCAGCACCGGGTCGGCGGCCGTCATCTGTCTCCTCCCCGCCCGCCCTCGCGGCGGACCACGAGGTTGCCGCGGCCGTCGGCCGCGGCGGTGAAGCCCGGGTGCACCGGGAGCGTGGAACCGTACTCCTCGATCACCGCGGGACCGCGGACCACGTCGCCGGGGCGCAGGTCGCCGCGGCGGAAGACCGGCGTGTCCCGGCCGCCGTCCCGGTCCCGGTCCTCGTCGAAGTGCACGCGGCGGACCCCGATCGGGGCCGGGGGCGGCTCCTGCGGCCCGCGCGCCGGCCGCTCCGGGATCATCGGGCGGGCGATGGGGCCGATGCCGGAGACGCGGAGGTTGACCCACTCGACGCCGTGCCGGGGATCGTCGCGGTGGCCGTACCCGTAGAGCGCCTCGTGGGCCGCGTGGAAGCGGTCCAGCACCTCGGCGCGCCACGCCTCGTCCGGCGGCCCGGCCGGGGCGGGCACCCGCACCTCGTAGGCCTGGCCGTGGTAGCGCAGGTCGGCGCCGCGCGCGAAGACGTGCTCGGTGAGGCCCTCCCGCTCCAGCGCCGCGGCCGCCTCCGCCTCCAGTTCGCCGTAGATCTCCGCGGCCGTCTCCGTGGTCAGGTCGCACGTGACGAAGGTGCGCACGTAGTCGTTCCTGACGTCCACGGTGAGCAGGCCGAACGCCGAGACGTTGCCGGGGTCGGGCGGGACCAGCACCGCCGGCAGGCCCAGGATGTCGATCAGGCGGCAGACCAGCAGCGGACCGGAGCCGCCGAAGGCGACCATCGGGAAGTCGCGCACGTCCAGGCCGCGTTCGACGGTGACCCGGCGGATGGCGTTGGACTGGTTGAAGGCGCTGATCTCCAGGATGCCGGTGGCGGTGCGCTCGGGGCTCAGCCCGAGCTTCGCCGCCAGCTCCCCGATGCCGTCCCGGGCCGCTCCCGCGTCGAGCGGGACCTCCCCGCCGAGCAGGTGCGGCGGGACCCGGCCGAGGAAGACGTGCGCGTCGGTGACGGTGACCTCGGTGCCGCCCCGGCCGTAGCAGAGGGGGCCCGGGTCGGCGCCGGCGGAGGCCGGGCCGACCTTGAGCGTGCCCTCGGGGGGGATCCAGGCGACGGATCCGCCGCCCGCGCCGACGGTCACGATGTCGATCATCGGGATCGTGCACGGGTAGCGGCCGACGCTCCCCTCGGTGGTCAGCGAGGGCTCGCCGTCGACGACCACCGCGACGTCGGTGGAGGTGCCGCCGCCGTCCAGCGTGATGACCGACCGGTGCCCGGCGGTGGAGGCGATCAGCGCGGCGCCGAGGGCGCCCGCGGCCGGGCCGGACAGCACCGTGGTGATCGGCTGGTGCGCGACCTCGGCGGCGGAGAGCACGCCGCCGTTGCTCTTCATCACCAGCAGCGGCGCCTCCAGCCGCTCGGCCAGGCGGGCGAGGTAGCGGCGCATGGCCGGTTTGACCGCGGCGTCCACCAGGGTGGTGACCGAGCGCTCGTACTCGCGGTACTCGCGCAGCACGTCGCTGGAGATCGAGACGACCGCCTCGGGGTGCTCGCGCTCCAGGATCTCGCGCATGCGCAGCTCGTGGCCGGGGTCGGCGTAGGAGTGCAGGAAGCACACGCCGATCGCGGTGATCCCCCGCCGCCGGAACCACCGGGCCGCGGCCACGGCCTGCCCGGTGTCGAACGGCCGGACCTCGGCGCCGGTGTGGTCCAGCCGCCCGCCGACGGTCCTGACCCGGTGCGCCGGGACGATCCGCGGCGGCTTGACCCAGAAGTAGGAGTTGCCGTAACCGTCCGGCACGCCCTGCCGGGCGATCTCCAGGACGGACTCGAAGCCCTCGGTGGTGACGAAGCCCAGGTCCTCGACGCGGTCCTGCAGAAGCCGGTTGGTGGCGACCGTGGTGCCGTGCACCACCGCCGAGACGGTCACGCCGTCGCCGGCCCGGTCGAGGAGCTTCCGCACGCCCGCCAGGAAGCCGTCGGCCGGGTCGGCGGGGGTGGAGGGGGTCTTGGTGGTGGTGATCTCGCCGGTCTGCTCGTCCACCATGACCACGTCCGTGAACGTGCCCCCGGTGTCGACGCCGATACGGACGCTGCGCATGCCCCCGTGTCTACCCGCTCGCGCCGGACCGGTGAATCGGCGGACCCTGCCGAAGCGGCCGGTGATCCTTGGCAACAGGTGGCCCGGAGGATCGGCCGTGCCCGGGGTGCTCCCGCCGTACGCGCCGGCCTGCTCCCCGCGCGGTGCGCCCGCCCGCGTGGAGGGGAACTCTTCGCGGGTCACGATCGCTGAACGGTACGACCGTCTCGAATCGATGCAAAAGGGGCAGCACGTGCGCAGCTCGTTCTTCGGCAACCTCGACCAGGGCCAGGTTCCGGGCCACTTCGCCCTGCAGAACCCCAAGATGCTGCGGGTGCAGCTCAACGGGGAGGTGCTGGCCCGGCAGGGCTCGATGGTCGCCTTCCAGGGGCAGATGGACTTCGACTACGAGGGCGGCGGCGTGGGGAGGTTCCTGAAGAAGATGGTCACCGGCGAGGGCGCGCCGCTGATGCGGGTGCGCGGGCAGGGCGCGCTCTTCCTCGCCGACGACGCCCAGGACGTGCACCTGTTCTATCTGGAGAACGAGGCGATCACCGTCAACGGGAGGAACCTGCTGGCCTTCGACCCGCAGCTGTCCTGGGACATCAACCGGGTGCAGGGCGCCGGGATCGCCGCCGGGGGCCTGTTCAACACCACGGTCTCGGGCACCGGCTGGGTGGCGGTCACCGCGCACGGCACGCCCACGATGCTCGACACCTCCTGGGGGCCGACCTACGCCGACGGCCAGTCGGCGGTGTGCTGGAGCTCCTCGCTGCACGTGGGGGTCAACCGCACCCTCAAGGCGGGGGCGCTCATCGGGCGCGGGAGCGGCGAGGCCGTGCAGCTCGCCTTCCAGGGACAGGGGTTCGTCCTGGTCCAGGCCAGCGAGGGCCCGGTCGTCCCGCAGTCGAACGGCTGACGCCGGCGGACGGGACACGGCACGGCCGACGGGTACGGCCAGCGGGGCACGGCGCGGCGGACGGGGCACACGGCCGGCGGCCCGCCCGCGGCGGGGAGCCTCCCCCGGGGCGCCCTCGGCGGCCCGCGGGAGACTCCCGGCGCCGCCTCAGCGGCGGCGGCCCCCCAGGATGGAGGCGATCACCTCGTCCGCGTCGTGCGCGTGCACCTTCGCGGCGAGCCGGATCGTCATCTCGTGCGTGCGGCGCAGCTCGGCCTCGATCCGGCTCTTGCCGGACTGCCCGACCTGGACGCCGAAGTAGGCTCCCATGATCGCTCCGCAGACGCCCACGAGACCGGCGAACGGCGCGGCGCCGCCGCCGTCGGTCAGCACGATGAACACGAATCCGATCAGGATCAGGATCAGGCCCGTCAGCACGACGAAGAAGCCGTACCGCCAGCGGGCCGCCTCCGCCTGGGCGGCGACGGCCTCGTCCTCGGTCATCATCGCGGCGAGGGCCGGGGGCATCTCCGCGGGCTCCCGCGCCGGAGCCGCGGCCCCCTTCGCCGGGGCCGCGGACACCTTGGGCAGCGGCGCGGTGGGCGCCGCCGTCGAGGAGTTCGCGGAGGTCTTGGCGTTGACGGTCGTCACAGATTCTCCATGTCTCGGTCGCCGAAGGAAACTCCCACGCCATCTCGGAGGCAAGCCCTCGCAAGGGCTCGGCCAACGCGGGACCCGGCTTTCCTACCAGTTCTATCCCTGCTCAAACGCATGGGGCAAACCCGCTAAGCTGACCCGCCGTGACTGCATCGCCCCGCCTGCCCGAATCCTCCGCGCTCTCTCCCGTGCCCGCCGGGATCCGCGACGGGGTGCTGCGCTTCTACTTCGGCCCGATGGACTGCGGCAAGTCCACCCTGGCCCTGCAGATGAACTACAACCACCGCCGGCAGGGCAGGCGCGGCCTGGTGCTGACCAAGCACGACCGCTCCGGCGGGCCGCAGATCACCAGCCGGATCGGCCTGGACAGCGAGGCGATCGAGGTCACCGACCACCTCGACCTGGTCGAGCTGGTGACCGAGCACAAGCCGGTCGACTACGTGATCTGCGACGAGGCCTGCTTCTACACCGTCGCCCAGATCGAGCAACTCGCCGACCTCGCCGACGACCTCGGCATCGACGTCTACGCCTTCGGCCTGGCCACCGACTTCCGCTCGCAGATGTTCCCCGCCGCCCGGCGCCTGTTCGAGCTGGCCGACGAGATCAGCCGGCTGCAGGTGGAGGTCCTGTGCTGGTGCGGCCGTCCCGGCCTGCTCAACGCCCGCGTGGTCGACGGCGAGCTGGTCCACACCGGCGAGCAGGTCGTCATCGGCGACACCGGCGCGGCCCCGGTCCGCTACCAGGTGCTCTGCCGCCGCCACTACCGCGCGGGCGACCTGGGCACGGACTGAGCCCCGCGGGCGGCCCAGACTCCCAGCGCGACCAGCGCCGCGACCTCGGTCACCGCCATCCCCCGCTCGACCAGGCCGAGCGGCATCACCCGCCACCAGGGCAGGCCGCTGCTCTCGGCCACCACCGCGGCCCCGGCGATGCCCAGCACCCACAGCAGCGAGGTGAGGCCCAGCGCGAGGACGGCCAGGGCGGGACGGCGCCACTCCGGGTGGCGCCGCCACGGCCGGGCGATGACCAGCGCGGCGAGCGGCAGGCTGAGGAACGCCACGACGCCGCCCACCCGGTGGACGTTCCCGCTGAGGCTCGGCCCGACGGACCAGTCGTGTTTGGGGAACCAGGCCGTCACCAGCAGGCCCGCGCTCCACGCGGCCAGCGCGACCATGCCGAACGAGCGGACGGCGGCCAGCCCCCGCCGCACCAGGGACGCCCCGATCGCCAGCGAGCCCGCGGCGAGCAGCCCCAGGCCCAGCGCGAAGAGCCAGCCGTGCTCGCCGAGCCCGTGCTCGCTGATCGTCCTGCGCGTCGGGTCGATCTCCGCCAGATAGGCCACGTCCAGGCCGAGGACGATCGCCGCCCCGGTCCCCACCGCTCCCAGGCCCGCGTGTGCGGCTCTCTGCACGCCTCGTCCCTCCGCCGTCGCCGTTCTCCCCCACCCAACGGCGGGCCGCCCGCCGGGGATTCCCGCCCCGGCCCCGGCCCCGGAACGAAGCGCCCGCTCGGACCGGGCAGGGACCGGCGCCCGCTCAGACCGGGCAGGACCCCTCGTCGTCGCAGGCGTCCGCGGCCCCGCCGGCCGGCGCCCGGCCGGACCGCTCGGCGACCTCCTCCAGCGCGGCGAACAGGACGTCGGAGGGCTGCGCCCCGGAGACGGCGAAACGCTCCTCGAACAGGAAGAGCGGCACGGACGTGACGCCGAGCGCGCAGGCCCGCTCCAGGTCCTCGCGGACCTCCGCGGCGCCCTCCCGCGCGTCCGGTCCCTCGAAGCCGGCCCGGACCCCGGTCCCGGCGGCCAGCTTCGCGAGGACCTCCGCCGAGCCGATGTCGAGCCCGTCGGTGAAGTGGGCCCGGAAGAGCCGGTCGAGCATCTCCGCTCCCCTGCCCTGGCCGGCGGCGAGCCGGACGAGCCGGTGCGCCTCGAAGGTGTTGGCGTGCACGGCCCGCCCGAAGTCGAGCGTCAGCCCGTCCTCGGCGGCGGCCGCGGCGACCCGCTCGGTCATCCGCCCGGCCTGCTCGGCCCCGCCGAACTTGGCGGCCAGCCACGCCGTGAGCGGCTCCCCCTTCGACTCGGCGTCCGGCTGGAGCTGGAACGGGCGCAGCACCACCTCGACCTCGCCGCCCTGGGCCCGGTAGCGCTCGGCGGCGCGGGCGAAGCGGGCGTGGCCGATGTAGCACCAGGGGCAGACGACGTCGGAATAGATCTCAACTCTCACGCCGGTCCTCAACCACCGCCGGGACCCGCTGATTCCGTCCCCGCCTCCGCCCCTGCCCCGCTCTGAGCGGGGGCCGCGGGACCGGGCGGGGCGGGGCGTCCTCCGCGGACTCTCCCCCGGCGTGCGGCGTCCGGGCCGCCCGGGTCCGGTCAGCTCCTCAGTCTCCTGAACGCGCGGGCGGAGAGGGGGAGGAACACGGAGACGAGGAGGACGGGCCAGGCGACCGACAGGAGCAGCGCGTGCTCCGCGGCCCAGCCCTCCCCGCCGAAGCCGGGGTTGCCGAACAGCTCACGGGCGGCCGAGGCCGTCGCCGAGAGCGGGTTCCAGGCGGCGAGCGCGCCGAGCCAGGCGGGCATCGTGGCCGGGTCGACGAAGACGTTCGACAGGAACCCCACGGGCCAGACCAGGATCTGGACCGCCGCCACCGCCTCCGGGCCGCTCGCCTTCAGGCCGATGAGGATCCCGGCCCAGAGCAGGGCGAAGCGGAGCAGGAGCAGCAGGCCGAGGGCGGCGAGCGCGGAGCCGTACCCGCCGTGCCACCGCCAGCCCAGCAGCAGGCCCGCGCCGGCCAGTACGGCCAGGCCGACGGCCGAGTTGAGCATGTCGGCGGCGCACCGGCCCAGCACGACGGCCGAGGAGCTCATGGGCAGCGAGCGGAACCGGTCGGTGACGCCCCGGGCGGCGTCCACGGTGACCGCCGTCATGGTGGTCTCCAGCCCGAAGAGCATGGTCAGGGCGAACATGCCGGGCACCAGGAACTCGAA
Organism: Planomonospora corallina; assembly: GCF_042650625.1. Classification (NCBI taxonomy): domain Bacteria; kingdom Bacillati; phylum Actinomycetota; class Actinomycetes; order Streptosporangiales; family Streptosporangiaceae; genus Planomonospora; species Planomonospora corallina. The sequence continues at coordinate 163,428 of NZ_JBHSBM010000077.1, read as the reverse complement.
GTAGCCGCCTCCGCCGGGCACCGCGATGGCGCCGCCGAACAGGCCGCCCATCATCAGCACGACCATGACGGGGAAGAGCCAGCCGACGACGGCCGCGCCCGGCCGGAGCCTCCAGTGGCGCAGGTCGCGCAGGGTGATCGTCCAGGAGTCCGCCAGAGCGCGGGCGAGCCGGGCCGCCGGGGCGTCCGGCAGCGGCGGGACGTCCGGCAGCGGCGGGACGTCCGGCAGCGGCGGGACGTCCGGGAGCGACGGGACGTCCGGGAGCGGCGGGCGGATGGTCGTGTCCATACGGGTGCCTCCGGGGTGGTCGGTGATCGGGTCTGGGCGGATGCCTCCGCGGGAACCGGCGCCCGTGCCCGGACGGGCGCCTCCGGTGCTCATACGGGCGCCTCCGAGGGGCCCGCCGTACGGCCGGCGCCCGCCGGGCCGCCGGGCGCGTCCGGGCCGGCGCCCGTCAGGTGGAGGAAGACCTCGTCGAGGGTCGGACGGCGCAGCGCGATGTCCTCCGGCTCGATGCCCGCCTCGTCCAGCGCGGTCGCGAGCCGGACCAGCGCGTGCACGCGCCCGGCGACGGGGACGCCGATCCGGTGGGAGGAGGCGTCGACGTGCGGCTCCCCGGAGGCGACCCGGGCCGCGAGGGGCAGTGCCGCCGCGGTGTCCGCCGGGCCGGAGAACACGAGGTCGATGCGGTCGCCGCCGAGGCCGGACTTGAGCCCGTCGGGGGTGCCCTCCGCGACGACCCGGCCGCGCGCGAGCACGCAGACCCGGTCCGCCAGCCGGTCGGCCTCCTCCAGGTACTGGGTGGTCAGCAGCACGGTGGTGCCGGCGTCCACCAGCTCGCGCACGGCCTGCCACACCTCCTGGCGGGCCGCCGGGTCGAGCCCGGTCGTCGGCTCGTCCACGAAGAGCACCGGCGGCGAGACGACCAGGCTCGCGGCGAGGTCGAGCCTGCGGCGCATGCCGCCCGAGTAGCCGCCCGCGGGCCTGTCCGCGGCCTCGGTGAGCGAGAAGCGCTCCAGGAGCTCGCCGGCCCTCCGCCGGGCCGCCGCGCCGGGCAGGCGGTTCAGCCGGCCGAACATCACCAGGTTCTGCCGACCGGTGAGGATCTCGTCGACCGCGGCGTACTGCCCGACCAGCCCGATGCGCTCGCGGACCCGGCGCCCCTGCGTGCGGACGTCGAACCCGGCCACGCTCGCCCGCCCCCCGTCCATCTCCAGCAGGGTGGTCAGCACCCGCACCGCCGTCGTCTTCCCCGCCCCGTTGGGGCCGAGCAGCCCGCAGACGGTGCCCTCGGCCACGCGCAGGTCGAAGCCGTTCAGGCCCGCGCCGCCCGGGTCCCCGTAGTTCTTGCGCACGTCTTCCGCGGCGATGACGGCGCTCTTGTCAGCCACTTCGTGTCCTCCCGTCCCGGCGGTCCGGCCTCCGGTGCCGTACGACCGCACGATCGCACCACACGACCGCACACCATACCGTACGCCGTACGGTACATAGTACGCAACAACTACGATGGAGCTCGACGACGAGGGTGGGGGGTTCGTTCCCGTGAGCGGAAAAAAGGGGTCCGAGGTGGATCCGGCCCGCAGCCTGGCGCTGCTGTGGGGCTCGCACACCAGGCCGGGGCGGTCCGGCCTGACCGTGCGCGCGATCGTCGACGCCGCCGTCGGGATCGCCGACGCCGAAGGGCTCGACGCGCTCTCCATGCGCCACGTCGCCGAGCGGCTCGGCGTGGGCACCATGTCGCTCTACACGCACGTTCCGGGCAAGGCCGAACTGGCCGATCTGATGGTCGACACGGCCTACGGGGAGCTCTACGCGGACGTGGACGAGCCGTCCTCGCGGCCCGGCGGCTGGCGGGGCGCGCTGGAGTTCGTCGCCGCCCGCAACTGGGAGCTCTACCGGCGGCACCCCTGGATGCTGCAGCTCGTCGGCGCCCGCCCGGTGCTGGGCCCGAACGCCTCGCTGAAGTACGAGGCCGAACTTCGCCCCCTGGACGGCATCGGCCTGTCCGACGTGGAGATGGACTCCGTCCTCACCCTGGTCCTGACCCACGTCGAGGGCACCGCCCGGGTCCAGGCCTCCCTGGCCCAGGTCCAGCAGGCCACCGGGATGAGCGAGACCGAGTGGTGGACGGCGAGCGCGCCCGTCCTCGACAAGGTCATGGACGGCTCACGTTTCCCGGTGGCCTCCCGGGTGGGCCAGGCCGCGGGTCAGAGCCACCAGGGGGCCGTCGACCCGGCCCACGCGCTCGCCTTCGGCCTGGCACGCATCCTCGACGGGGTGGCCGTCCTGATCACGGGCAGGTGAGGAGCGTCCCTCACTTCCGGCGGCCGGCGCGGCCGAGCAGCCAGCCGACCACGGTGCTGCCGAGCGCGACGCCCGCGCCCATGCCGAACGCCGTGACGACCGCCCACACGGGCACGCCCTGGCGCACCGGAGGGGCGGGCCGTTCGAAGACCTGGACCGGCCGCCCGGCCGCCTGCGGCGACGCCCCGGAGAGCTCCGGGACGTCCTGACCCCTCTCCGCCCTCGTCTCCGCCCCCGTCTCCGCCTCCGGCGCCGTGGACGCGGCGGGAGCCGTCGCGGGGACCGCGGAGGAGGACGGGACCGGCCCGGAGAGCAGATGGCGCTCGACGGCGGAGAAGAACTCGCCCGCGGTCCTGCGCGCCACCGTGCCGAGCATGCGCTGGCCGACACCGCCGATCATGCCGCCGACCACGGCCTCGGCGTCGTAGTCGACCCGGGTGCCGCCACCCGCCTCGCTGAGCCGTACCGCCACGGTGGCGTCCACCGTGCCGGGGGCGCCCTGGCCCCGGGCCCGCAGCACGAAGCTCCTGGGCTCGTCGGGCTCGCACAGGGCGACCTCGCCCTGGTAGACGCCCTTGACCGAGGCGACTCCCGCCGTGACCGTCATCCGGTAGGTGGCGGGCCCCGTCTCCTCCAGCCGCTCGCAGCCCGGGATCGTGCGCACGAGCACGGCCGGGTCCTGGAGCGCGGACCACACGCGATCTCTGTCGGCGCCGAGCACGGCGCTGCCTGCGACCTTCACGTTCAGCACCCTAGAGAGTCCACCGGCCGCGGCGTAACAGCAACATCTGCCCGCCGCCTCGGCCGGGGGTTGTCAGCCCGTCTCAGCGGCGGCGGACGAGGCGGGGCGGGGTGTGGATGTCGAAGTGGATGCGCCGCTGGGCCAGGATCGAATGGGGCTCGGAATCCGGCGTGGTCAGGCCGAGCCGTTCGAAGACGCCGAAGCGCGCGGAGCGCGCGGTCAGGTGCCTGGGGCTCATCGGCGGATGCCAGATGCCGTAGGCGCCGACGCGGCCGCCCGCGCGGCGGTACCAGCCGACGGTGGGGTGGGTGAGCGTCTCCATCCAGTGCTGCTCACCGGTGAAGCCGTCCAGGAGGGGTGGCGGCCCGTCCCGCTCGACGGCCTCGCACCGCGCGTCGTCGCCGTCCAGCCGCCAGCGGGCCGGGTCCGCCTCCCAGTCCGCGGTGATCTCGATGCGGGCACGGCTCCACGGCATGCCCCACAGCCGCCGCGGCACCACGACCAGCGGATGGTCCAGGCTCGTGCCGAAGAACCAGACCCCGCGCTCGCCGCCGGCCGTGACGTAGGCGCGGTAGTTGATCTGCCCGCAGTTGATCGCCGCCGGAGGGCAGAACCGGAAGTGGAAGTCGTGGTCGCGGAAGGCGACCGCGGAGACCAGCGCGGCCGTCCCGCCGTCCGCGAAGGCGAACTCCACGGGACTGAAACCGGCGGGCAGCAGCCGGGCCAGCGCCTCGGCGGGCACCCGGTAGCTGACGATCGCGAAGTCGTCCAGCTCGGTCTCGGCGTGGTGCCAGCGCGGGCGCGGTCGGGGAGTGCCGCTGAAGGCCACTCGGTCCTCTCCGGGGTCCGTCTTCGGAAAACGTCCTGGTCAACATCCATGACCCGCCATCGGATGTCAAACGCCGCCGGGGCGCGGGACGGCCCGCCCTCTCGCGAGGACGGGCCGTCCCTCCCGGCGTGCGGGTCAGTTGTCCATCGGCCGCTCTTCGGCGCTGAGGCCGGGCGCGTAGGCCGGGGCCTGGCCCGTCTGGGCCGGGGCCTGGCCCGTCTGCGCGGGAGCCTGGCCGGGCACGTACGGAGGCTGGCCGGGCGCGGGCGGGTTCTGGCCGGGCACCTCGTTCTCGATGCCCTCGTCCGCCATGCCCTCGTCCTCGGCACCGCTCGGGCTCTGCGAGTCGTTCGGGTTCTGCATCGCGCTCGGCAGGTAACCGGAACCGGCGGGCAGCTGCTGGGAGTCGTTCGGCAGGTAACCGGAACCGGCGGGCAGCTGCTGGGAGTCGTTCGGCAGGTAACCGGAGTCGGCCGGCATCTGCTCGGTGTTGCTCGGCAGCTGGCCGTACTCCTGGCCGGGCGTGCTCTGGACGCCCTGCTCCTCGCCCTCGTCCTCGATGAGGTTCGGGTCCTCGACCTCCGAGCTCTTCGGCTGGCCCGGCATGTAGCTGGACAGGCTCGGCGCGTAGCCGGGCTGGTGCTCCCTGTCGTGGCCGGACTGGCCGTAGGCCTGGTCGCCGTCACGCAGGTAGCGCCATCCGCCGCAGGAGACCGGGTAGCCGCCGCTCTGGCGGATCTGGCAGACCCTGATCCGGGCGTAGTCGGCGTAGTCGTTGGAGTAGTTGATCAAACGGTGGTTGTTGGTGCCGCAGTGCTTGTAGGTCCTGCCGGTGTCCCAGCCGCCGCCACTGCTGAGGTAGCCGCCCGAGCGGTACCCCTGGATCTGCGCGTAGGCGCACAGACCGCCCTGGCTGGTGGTGCGGTAGTCACGGTCGTAGAGGTATCCCCTCACCCGGATCCCGCCGGACGCCACGAGGCTGGTGCCACTGCCGCTGCGGCCGTAGGCCGTGCCCCTGGCGTACGCCCTGTTGTTGTCCGAGTAGTAGGGCCCCCAGGAGGTGGCGCGCGCGGCCTTGTCCGCGGCGGGCGCGGCCGGCGCGGCGGCCTGCGCCGGCGCCGGTCCGGCGATCGCGAGCACGGTGGCGGTGGCGGCCACGGTCAGCAGACCGGTGGTCAGTCGCTTCATCATCATCTCCCCTTCGGTCCCGCCCCTTGCGCCGGCTTCTCCGGCTCCCCCGAGGACGGGACCGCTGGTAACGGAATGTAGTTGCGGCCCTTCCGTGTCCCTTTATAGCCATCCGTGTCGACATTTACACCGACCGCCACGAACAGGAGGAACACCTGAGTTGTGGGGCCCGCATCCTCTTCACGGCAGATCGGGCCATCGATAGGCATGTGTACTGTGCGTAGCGATTTCGGGCCGGGAGATGGCAGGGCCGATCCTGCGGGCTCTCCCACGACGAGGGGAGGCGGGCCTCCGCGAGGGGCGTCCCGGCCCCGTCCGAGCCCACCGGCCGGGCGGCGGACCCGGCGTCCGCCGAGATCCGGACGCGGAGGCCCGGACGCGGAGGCCCGGACACGGAGGCCCGGACGCGGAGGCCCGGACACGGAGGCCCGGACGCGGGACGGCCCGCCCCCTGCCGGGAGCGGGCCGCTCTCACCGGTCTGCGCGATCAGTGCACGGGCCGGTGGTCGGCGTCGTAGCCCTGCGGGTAGGCGGGCTGGTAGTCCGAGACGTCACCGTACTGGTCCGACTGCTCACCGAGCTGGTCGCTGGAGACGTCGCCGGGCTGGTGGCCCTGGCCGTAGTCGTCCCAGTCGTGCCCGCTGCCGAGGACGCCCTCGTAGGAGTCGTCCTCACCGAGGCTCGGCTCGTAGCCGGAACCGGCGGGCCGGTAGCTGGACAGGCTCGGTGCGTAGGCGGGCTCGTCCCGGTCGATGCCGTAGGAGGGTCGGTCGCCGTAAACGCCGTAGCCGCCGGGGCTGCCGTAACCACCGTAGCCGCCGTAACCACCGTAGCCGCCGAAGTCGCCGTAGCCGCCGAAGTCGCCGTAGCCGCGGCCCAGGTCGTGCCAGCGGCTGCACGACCGCGGCCGGAAGGCGCTGGTGTCGAGCTCGCAGACCCTGATCCGGAGGTCGTAGGTCCGTCCGGTGTAGTCGATCCGGGCGAAGTCGCGCCGGGTGTCGCCCCGCCTACTGCAGTGCCTGTAGCTGTCGGCGAACCGCCACCTGTCGCCGCGGCGCTCCTGGATCTCCGCGTAGGCGCAGGTGCGGCGGTCCCGGTCGCGGTCGTAGAGCCGGCCCCTCACCCGGATGCTGCTGCCGTACCCGCCCACGGAGTCGACCGTCCCCTGGGCGTAGGCCCCACCGCCACGGGACCGGAAGGGCCCCCAGCGCTCCTGCTGGTAGGCCGGCCGCTCGGTCGCGGACGCGGACGCCTGCGCGGGCATCTCCACACCGAGCGCGAGCACGGTCGCGGTGGCGGCCACGGTCAGCAGACCGGTGGTCAGTCGCTTCATCATCATCTCCCCTTCGCCCCTCACCCCCGTGCCGGCGTCCGGCCGGCTCCCCCGGAGGATGAAGGACATTGGTAACGGAATGTAACTATCACCCTTCCGCGTCACTACTTATAGCCATGCGTGCTGATATTTACACTCCTGCACTGAACAGGAAAAACGCCCAGATCCATAGGGATCCGGGCGCTTCCCCCGATATGATTGGATCACTCGCTCTCGGCGGCGTACAGATACTCCCAGTCACCGCAGCGGGTCGGGTAGGAGCTGCGCAGGCCGATCTGGCAGACCTTCACCCGGACGGCGTCGACGTCCTCGGCGGAGAAGTGGAACCTCTTGCTGCCGCCGGCGCCGCAGTGCCGGTAGGACTCCCGCTCGGCCCAGCGGCCGTGGTGGTCGCCGAAGCCGTGCGCCTGGACCTGGATGAAGGCGCACTTGCCGCCCTGCCGGTAGGTGCGGTGGTCGAGATCGGACAGCCTGCCGCCGACATAGACCTCGTTGGAGGTGTGGCGGCGGTTCCAGTCGACGTCGATGCGCCCGGAGGCCTTGGCCTTGTAGTTGCCGGAGTAGTAGGAGCCCCAGTGGTCGGCCGAGGCGGTCGCGGACGTGGCGGCCTGCGCGGGAGCGGGCACGGCCAGCGCGAAGGCGGCGGTGGCGGCGGCGGCGCTCAGCAGACCGGCGGTCAGTCGCTTCATGATGGTCTCTCCTCGTGGCCCTCTCGGACCGGCTCCCTGCCGGCTCCCCCCTGGGCTCTCGGGTCATTGGTACGGCCTGGCGCTTGCAGGGCCCCGTAGTCCCGCTTACATCCGCCTTACGGGCGCTTGCGGCGGACGTGATCGTCTCCGCCGTCCGGCGTACCCCGGAATCACTCGCCCGGGGGACGCCCCGGCCGTACCGGCTGCCGCAGGATGAAGCCATGCGCCGAGGGGTCCGGCGGATTCCGCCGCCCCTCCCGACGCGGAGGTCGCGCGCCTCCCGCTTCGGGGCGGAGGGAGGGCCGCCGGCGCGCGCGGTAAGGGGAGCCGGCGTCGCGAGCCGGAGGGAGCGATCTGGCCCGGCAGGGAAGTGCGGTCCCGGACGGGCCGTGTGACGAAGGTCGCAGAAGCTCGCGGCGCCCTCCCCGCCCATTGCTCTACAAGCCGTAGTACTACTGGGGATAGAACTACGGCTTGTAGAGCAAAACCCACTGGGGGAGAGGCGTGGAGGCACTGGATCTCGCGCGGTGGCAGTTCGGAATCACCACCGTGTACCACTTTCTGTTCGTACCGCTGACGATCGGGCTCGGCGTCTTCGTGGCCGGCCTGCAGACCGCCTGGCACCGTACGGGCAAGGAGGAGTACCTGCGGCTGACGAAGTTCTTCGGGAAGCTCTTCCTGATCAACTTCGCGATGGGCGTGGTCACCGGCATCGTCCAGGAGTTCCAGTTCGGCATGAACTGGAGCGAGTACTCCGTCTTCGTCGGCGACGTCTTCGGCGCTCCGCTGGCCCTGGAGGCGCTGATCGCCTTCTTCCTGGAGTCGACCTTCCTGGGCCTGTGGATCTTCGGCTGGGACAGGCTGCCCAAGCGCGTCCACCTGGCCGCCATCTGGGCCGCGGTCATCGGCTCCAACCTGTCGGCCTACTTCATCCTCGCCGCCAACGCCTGGATGAAGCACCCGGTCGGCTACGAGGTGGTGAACGGCCGGGCCCGGATGACGGACCTGTGGGCGGTGCTCACCAACTCCACCGCCCTGGCCCAGGTGCCGCACGTGGTGGGCGCGGCGTTCGTGGTCGCCGGCGGGTTCGTGCTGGCCGTCTGCGCCTACCACGTCCTGCGGGAACGGCGGGCCGACCCGGACCGCACGGTCCCGATGCGGCGCGGCGCGGGGAGCATGTGGCGCACGCCGATGCGGGCCGCCCTGGTCATGACGGCGATCGCGGGGACCGTCGTCGCGGGCACCGGCGACCTGTCCGCCAAGCTCATGCACGAGCAGCAGCCCATGAAGCTGGCCGCCGCCGAGGGGCTGGAGCGCGACACCGCCGGCGCCGGCTTCTCCCCGGTGCCGGGCGTCGAGATCCCGATGCTGCTCAGCTTCCTGGCGACGGGCGACCCGGACGCCGTCGTCCAGGGCACCGAGGACCTGCAGGAGCGCTTCGAGCAGCGGTTCGGCCCCGGTGACTACCGGCCGAACCTGCCCGTGGTCTACCTCTCCTTCCGCGTGATGATCGTCTTCGGGCTGGCCACCGTCGGCCTGTCCGTCCTCGCCCTCTGGCTGACCCGCGGCCGCCGGGGCCGCCGGGGCCGCCGCGCCCCCGGGCCGCAGCGCGAGCTCCCGTCCTGGCTCGCCCGCGCCTTCCTGCTGGCGCTCCCGCTCCCGACCGTCGCGGTGATCGCCGGCTGGCTGCTCAGCGAGATCGGCCGCCAGCCCTGGACGGTCCAGGGCGAGCTGCTCACCGCGGCGAGCGTCTCCCCCGGCGTCAGCCTCGCCGAGGTGGCCGCCTCACTGGCCGTCTTCACCCTCCTGTACGGCCTGCTCGCCGTGGCCGAGGCCGTACTGCTCGTGCGCCACGTCAAGGCGGGTCCCAAACCCGTCTCCCCCGCCCCGGGCGCGCCCGCCGCGGACGGCGGCAGAGGCGGACCGGGCGGACCGGGCGGACCGGACCGCGGCGACGGCGGGGACACCGGGGACACCGGGGACACAGCCGCCCGTCTCCAGCCGACCCTGATGTACTGAGGGGACCACCGTGGAACTCACCACCCTCTGGTTTGCGATCATCGCCTTCCTCTGGACGGGCTTCTTCGTCCTGGAGGGCTTCGACTTCGGCGTGGGCATGCTGGCCCCGCTGATCTCCCGTGACGAGCGGGAGCACAAGCAGGCCCTGGCCACGATCGGCCCCGTCTGGGACGGCAACGAGGTCTGGCTGATCAGCGCGGTGGGCGCCATGTTCGCCGCCTTCCCCGCCTGGTACGCGGGGCTGCTCAGCGAGTTCTACCTGCCGGTCGTGCTGGTCCTGGCAGGGCTGATCATGCGCGGGGTCGGGCTGGAGTGGCGGGGCAAGGTCCACCACTTCTCCGACCGGGCCTGGTGCGACCTCGGCATCGGCGTCGGCAGTGCGCTCCCCGCCTTCATCTGGGGCGCCGTCTTCGCCGCCCTGCTCCACGACGGCGTGCTCGCCGCGCTGGCCGGGGGGGTGTTCTCGCTCTCGCTCTGCCTGCTGCACGGCGCGGTCTTCATCGCCCTCAAGACCACCGGCCCGGTCCGTGCCCGCGCCCGCCGCGCGGCACTGGCCGTCTCCGTGGTGACGCTGCCCGTCGGGATCGCGGCCCTGTCCGGCATCCCGGGGGCCGGGGCGGCCGCCGGGACGGGCGCCGCCCCGTGGGTGTGGGCGGGCGCGCTGGCCTCGATGGCGGCGCTGGCCGCCGCCGTGGCGCTGACCTGGCGCGGCCGGGACGGCTGGGCCTTCACCGCCACCGCCTCGTCCATCGCGCTGACCGGCGCCGCCCTGTTCACCGCCCTCTGGCCCGCTCCGCTGCCCGGCCTCACCGTCGCCGAGGCCGCCTCCGGCCCGTACACGCTGACCACCCTCACCTGGATCGGCCTGGTCGCCCTCCCCTTCGTGCTGGCCTACCAGGGCTGGACCTACTGGGTCTTCCGCAGGCGCCTGACCGCCGCCGCGGCGGCCTGACCCGCCCAACCCGGCCGGGCACGTCGGTATCGGTGCCCGGCCGTCCATGCGTTACCACACCGCCACACGTGAAATGCGGTTATGCCGATTCGGTCATGCTCATGAGCATGCCGCTGAGGCATGCTGAAGATGTGCGCATGACAACGATAAAAATCCCGACCGACCTGCGTGATCGGCTCTCCGAGGTGGCCTCCGAGTACGGCGGGGCCACCCTCGCGGAAACCTTGCAACGGCTGATCGACGAGCACGAGGAGCAGGCCGCGCTGGCCGCCTACGACCGCCTCCGAGCCGACCCCTCCGAGTGGGCCTCCTACCGTCAGGAGTCCCGCCTCACCGACAACGCGGCCGGAGACTGGTTGCGGGGCGAGGACGCGCGATGAGCCGCGTCCTGCCGTGGCAGGTCTGGCTGGCCGATTTCGGGGTTCCGGTCGGCAGCGAGCAGGGTAGAAGGCGTCCCGCCCTGGTCGTGGCCTCGGAACTGCACTGCCGCTTCCCGATCGACATGACGCTCGTCGTCCGCTGACCACCCGGGACCGCGGACTCTCCCATCACGTCCTCATCTCCTCATCGGCCTCCGGTCTCCGTCAGCGGAGCTGGGCCCGTACCGAGGACATCACCTCGATCTCGACACGCCGCCTCGTTGGTGACAACCCTCTGGGCGGCATCGACGAACATGAGATCCGCACCGTCCAGCGCTGGCTCCGGCGCCTCATCGCCGTCTGAATCAAGCTCATCCGCCCGATCGCGCACGTATGGCCCCGGCCCTCCCCGCCCGAGCGGAACCCGGTTGATCCTCCGCCGGGAGTCGGTCAGGATTCCGGGATGACCTCCCCCAGTCTGTTCCGGCACCGGAATTTCACCCTCCTGTTCGGCGCCGACGTGATCAGCCAGGTCGGCGCCCAGATCAGCATGCTCGCGCTCCCGCTCGTCGCGGTGGTCGCGCTCCACGCGAGCCCGCTCGAGACCGGCCTGCTGGTGGCGGCGGAGACGGCGGCGTTCCTGCTGGTGGGCCTGCCCGCGGGGGTCTGGGTGGACCGGATGCCGCGCCGCCGCGTCCTGGTCGCCGCCGACGTGGCGCGGGCCGTGCTGCTGGGCTCGGTCCCCGTCGCCTGGTGGCTGGGCGTGCTGGCCCTCCCCCAGCTGTACGGCGTGGCGCTCGGCACCGGCCTGGCCACGGTCTTCTTCGACATCGCCTACCAGAGCTACCTGCCGAGCCTCGTCGAGCGCGACCGGCTGGTGGACGGCAACGCCAAGCTGGAGATCGTGCGTTCGGCGGCGGGCGTGGCCGGCCCCGGCGCGGGCGGCTGGCTGATCCAGGTGCTGACCGCGCCGGTCGCGGTGCTGGCCGACGCGGTCAGCTTCCTGGTCTCGGCGCTGCTGCTGCGGCGGATCGACGCCGTCGAGCGGGTCCCGGAGCGTTCCGCGCGGCGGGGGCTGGCCAAGGAGATCGGCGAGGGGCTCCGGTACGTGGCCGGGCACCCGATCCTGCGGATGATCGCCGCGGCCACCGCCACCGCGAACTTCGCCGGCGGCATCTTCGCCGCCATCGAGATGATCTTCCTGAGCCGGGTGGTCGGCCTCTCCGCCGGCGTCATCGGCCTGCTGTTCTCGGTGGCGGCCGCCGGCGGCCTGGTGGGCGCGGCGGTCGTGGGGCCGCTGACCCGCCGGGTCGGCTCGGCCCGGGTCATCTGGCTCTCGGCCCTGGTGTTCCCCCCGTTCATGCTGCTGGTGCCGCTGACCGAACCCGGCTGGAAGCTCGCGCTGTTCACGCTCGGCACGTTCATGAGCTCGATCGGCGTGGTCGTCTACAACGTGGGACAGGTCAGCTTCCGCCAGGCCGTCACCCCCGAGCGCATGCTCGGCCGGATGAACGCCACCATGCGCTTCGTCGTGTGGGGCACCCTCCCGCTCGGCGGCCTGGCCGGAGGCGTGCTGGGCGAGTTCCTCGGCGCCAGGACCACCGTCTGGATCAGCGCGGTGCTCGGCATGCTCTTCGCCGTGCCGCTGCTGCTCTCCCCGCTCCGCCGGATGCGCGACCTGCCCCCCGCCGAACCGGCCGACGACCCCGCGGGCGGCCCGGCCGACGACCCCGCGGACCGGACGGCGTAGCCGTACCGCCCGGCGCCGCCCCCGCACCGGGTCCGCGGGAGCGGCCGGGCGCGCCTCCCGGCGGACCGGGCGGCGCCCGGCCGGTCCCGGCGTCAGGACGCGGCGCGACGCAGGTCGAACAGGTCCGACGGGGAGATCGGCATCTTCATGATCGGGATGCCCTCGGCGTCCTCGACGGCCGAGGCGATCACCGCCGAGACCGGGATGACCCCGGCCTCGCCCGCGCCCTTGATGCCGAGCGGGTTGAGCGGGGACGGCGTCTGCAGGTGCGCGGTCTCCACGTGCGGGACCTCCGTGGCGTACGGCATCAGGAAGTCCATGAACGAGGCGTTGAGCAGCTGCCCGTGCTCGTCGTAGGCCATCCGCTCGTACAGCGCGCCGCCGACCCCCTGGGCCACGCCGCCGTGGATCTGCCCTTCGACGATCATCGGGTTGACGAGGTTCCCGCAGTCGTGGACCACCGCGTAGCGCAGGATGCGGACCTCCGCGGTCAGCGGGTCGGTCTCCACGACGGCCGCGTGCATGCCGGAGGCGAAGGTCGAGCGGATCGGCGAGTAGTAGTCGCGCCCCTCCAGGCCCGGCTCCTCGCCCTCGGCGACCGGCGGCCGGTCGGGCGCCGACGCGCCCGCGAACTGCGTGGCGCGGGAGGCCTCCTCGTCGAAGGCGTAGCGGAGCGGGTTGGCCAGCACCGCCACCGTGGACAGCGGGAGCGAGGCGTCCGGCACCCCGGCGACGTGCACCACCCCGTCGGTGATCTCCAGGTCGGCCGGGTCGGCCTCCAGCGCGTCGGCGGCGATGCGCAGCGCCTTCTCGCGGACCCTCCGGCAGGCCAGCGCGATCGCGTTGCCGCTCATCACCGCCGCCCGGGAGGCGAAGGTGCCGACCGCGTAGCCGAACCTGCGGGTGTCGCCGGTGACGACCGAGACGCGCTCCAGCGGCACGCCCAGCTCGCTCGCGGCGATCTGCGCGAAGACCGTCTCGTGCCCCTGGCCCTGCGAGGTCAGGCCGGTGGAGACGTGCACCCGGCCGTCGGAGGTGATCTGCACGTGGCCGCCCTCGTACGGGCCGACGCCGGTGCCCTCCACGTAGCAGCCGATCCCGATCCCCAGCCGCCTGCCCCCGGCCTCGGCCCGCGCCCTCTCCTCCGGGAAGGAGTCCCAGCCGATCAGCTCCTTGAGCAGGCGCAGCGACTCGGGGTAGTCGCCGCTGTCGTAGATCAGCGGCCGGCCGTCCTGGAAGGTCAGCCCCTGGTCGTAGGGGAACTCGTCGGGCTGGATGAGGTTGGCGGCGCGCACCGCCGTACGGTCGAGGCCGAGGTGGGCGGCGATGCGGTCCATCGTCCGCTCCATGCAGAAGACGGCCTGCGGGCGGCCCGCCCCCCGGTACGGCGTGACCTGCACGGTGTTGGTGTAGAGCGAGGAGAACTCCACCCGGTAGGCGCCCAGCTTGTACGGCCCCGGCAGCTGGGTCGAGGTGATGATCGGCACGATGATCCCGTACGGCGTGTAGGCGCCGTGGTCGTGCAGGATCGTCACGTCCAGGCCGAGGACGCGGCCGTCGTCGTCGAAGCCGACGCGGACGGTGTGCTCCTGGGCCCGCTCGTGCGCGGAGGCGGTGAAGTGCTCGCGCCGGTCCTCGGTCCACTTGACCTCGCGGCCGAGCAGCATGGCGGCCCAGGGGACGAGCACCTCCTCCGGCCACGGGTGCATGATCTTCACGCCGAAGCCGCCGCCCACGTCGGGGGCGATCACCTCGACCTTGGGCAGCGGCAGGTCCAGCTTGGCGGCCAGGGCCATGCGCACGCTGGTGGAGGTCTGGGTGCTGGAGTGCACGCGCAGCGAGGCGTCGTCGGCGTCCCAGCGGGCGTGCACGCCGCGCCCCTCCAGCGGCATGGACGCGCTGCGCTCGATGCCGAGCCGGAACTCCAGCGTGTGCGGCGCGGCCTCGATCGCCTCCGCCGCCCCGCGCCCGTCGGCCGCCGGCACCGACTGGACCAGGTGCGCGCCGACGTTGCCCGGCACGTCGTCGTGGACGAGGTGGCCGGCCCGCGCCGCCTCCGCGAGGCCGACCACGGGCGGGAGCGGGTCGTAGTCGACGCGGATGAGCGCGCAGGCGTCCTCGGCGAGGTAGCGGTCGCGGGCCACGACCATGACGACGGGCTCGCCGACGTGCCGGACCCGGTCGCGGGCCAGCGGGAGGGCGGTGCGGCCGTGGGTGAGCGCCGGGTGCGGGATGAGCAGCGGGAGCGGCCCGGCGAGCCGTTCCGGCAGGTCCTCCCAGGTGTAGATCGCCACCAGCCCGTCCACGTCGAGCGCGTCCGACACGTCGATGTCGCAGATGACGGCGTGCGCGTGCGGGGAGCGGACGAACGCCGCGGCCAGCGCGCCGGAGCCGAGGTCGTCGAGGTAGCGGCCCCGGCCGGTGAGGAGCCGCGGGTCCTCCCGCCGCCGGACGGGCTCTCCGAACAGTCTGGTGGTCATTTCCGCAGCCCTCCCGCCCCCGGGGAGCGCGGGGCCCGCCCGGGGATCCGTCCGGGGATCCGCCCGGGGATCCGTCCGGGGGTTCCCGTCATGCGCCCTCCGTCCGCTCCTCCGCCATGATCTCCGCCGCGCGGTGCACGGCCCTGACGATGTTCTGGTAGCCGGTGCACCGGCACAGGTTGCCCGACAGGCCCTCCAGCACCTCCTCGCCGGTCGGCGCGGGGTTGTCCCGCAGCAGCGCGGTCACCGTGCACAGGAACCCGGGGGTGCAGAACCCGCACTGCAGGCCGTGGCACTCGGCGAAGGCCCGCTGCACCGGTGAGAGGCGGTCGCCGTCCGCGAGCCCCTCGACGGTGGTGATCTCGTGCCCGTCGACGGTGACGGCGAAGGTCAGGCAGGAGCGGACCGGCTCGCCGTCGAGCAGGACCGTGCAGCAGCCGCAGACGCCGTGCTCGCAGCCGACGTGTGTGCCGGTGAGGCCCAGGTCGTGCCGGAGGCAGTCCGACAGCAGCCGCCGCGCCGGCACCCGCGCCCGCCGTACGACGCCGTTGACGGTCAGCGTGATCTCGTGCGCGCTCTCACCCATGGCTGCCTTCCCCCCGGCGTTCCCCACCGCGTTCCCCCCGGCGTTCCCCACCGCGCTCCCCGCCGTGTTCCCCACCGCGCTCCCCGCCGTGTTCCCCACCGCGCTCCCCGCCGTGTTCCCCACCGCGTTCCCCGCCGTGTTCCTCACGGTGTCCCCCCGCTCTCCTTCGCCGCCGCCTCCAGCGCCTCCTTCGCGGCCTCCCGGAGCGCCCGCTCGGCGAGGACCCCGGTCAGGTGCCGCCGGTACTCGGCGGTCGCGTGGATGTCGGTCTCCGGCTCGGCACGCTCCCGCACGACCCGTGCCGCCTCGGCCCAGCCGGCGGCCTCCGGCGGCCGCGCCCCGCACACGGCGGTGACGTCGACGACCAGCGGGACGGGGCCCGCGCTCACGCACGCCGCCCTCGCCTCGGCGACCCGCAGGTCGCCGTCCAGCCGGACCAGGGCCGCGACCCCGGCCAGGGCGTAGTCGCCGTGCCGGCGGGACACCTCGCGGAAGGCGGTTCCCGCGCGCGGCGGCAGGGCGGGGAAGAAGGCGGAGACGGCCAGCTCGCCGGGGCGCAGCGCCGGCTCCAGCGGACCGGTGAAGAACTCCCCGGCCGCCACCTCGCGCGTGCCCCCGCGCCGCGCGAGCCGTACCGAGCCGCCGAGCAGCGCCAGCACGGCGGGCAGCTCGGCCGCCGGATCGGCGTGGGCGAGGCTGCCGACCACGGTGCCCCGGTTGCGGATCACCGGGTGGGCCACCAGCCGGAGCGCCCGGCGCAGCAGCGGCTGGACGGCGGCGGCCGGCCCGGAGCGCTCCAGGTGGGCGTGCCGGGCCAGCGCTCCGACGCGGACCCCGTCCGGCCCGGCCTCGATCCCGTCCAGGGCACCGACCCGGTTGATGTCGACGAGGTGGGCGGGGGCGGCCAGCCGCATGTTCATCAGCGGGATCAGGCTCTGGCCGCCGGCGAGCACCTTGCCGTGCTCCCCGACCTCGGCGAGGACGTCGAGCGCCTCGCCGAGGGAGCGGGGAGCGTGGTGGTCGAAGGGGGGTGGCTTCACCCGGCGGCTCCACGGTCCGGCCCGGCCGGGGGCTCCCCTGCTGGAGGCGCTGGAGGCGCTGCGTCCTTCCCCGCGTCCGTGCCCGCCGCGCCGCTCCCCGGCCCCGCCGGAGCGGCCGTCACCGCGGCCGGGGTCCTCGCGCCGCGGCCGGCGATGGCCCGCAGCAGGTGGTGGCCGGCCAGCACCACGATGGTGCCGAGCGCGATGCCCTCCAGGGCGAAGTCGGAGCCGATCGTCTGCTTGACCGGGCCGATGGCGAGGATGATGCCCGCCCCGACGGGGACCATGTTGACCGGGTCGGCGAAGTCCACCCGGTTCTCGATCCAGATCTTCGCGCCGAGCAGGCCGATCATGCCGTAGAGGATGACGGTGATGCCGCCGAGCACGCCGCCGGGGGTCGCCGCGACCAGCGCGCCGAACTTCGGGCAGAGGCCGAAACCGATCGCGATGACCGCCGCGATGTAGTAGGCGGCCGTGGAGTAGACGCGGGTGGCGGCCATGACGCCGATGTTCTCGGCGTAGGTGGTGGTCGGGGAGCCGCCGAAGGCGCTGGTGACCATGGTGCCGACGCCGTCGCCGATGATCGCCCGCCCCATGTACGGGTTGACGTCGGTGCCGGTCATCTCGCCGACGGCCTTGACGTGGCCGACGTTCTCGGCGACCAGCGCGATGACCGCCGGGAGCACCAGGATGACCGCGGAGACCTTGAAGTCGGGCAGGTGCATGTCCGGCAGCCCGATCCAGTCGGCGGAGGCGACCGCGTCGAAACTGACCCGGGGGTGCGTGTCGACCTGGCCGGTGGCCGCGTTGTAGGCGGTGATGTCCCCGAAGACCCGGTCGGCCGCCCAGGAGAGCACGAAGCCGATCACCAGGCCGAGCAGGACGCCGATCCGGCCCGCGAACCCCTTGAAGAGCACGATGATCAGGAAGGTGACGGTCATCGTGATGAGCGCGATCCACTGGTCCTGCGGCCAGTAGACGTCCGCGACCACGTAGGCCAGGCCGAAACCGATCAGCATGACGACGGCGCCGGTGACGACGGGCGGGAAGATCCGGTTGATGATCTGCACGCCCATGACGTGCATCGCCACGCCGATCAGGGCGAGCACCAGGCCGGCGACGAGGATCGCGCCGGTGACGATCGCGTCGGCCTCGGCGGTGTCCCCGCCGAAGAGCGCCCTGATCGCCAGCACACCGCCCACGAACGAGGCGCTGGTGCCGAGGTAACTGGGCACCTTGCCCTGCACGATGAGCAGGAACAGGATCGTGGCGACCCCGGAGAACATGATCGCGACGTTCGGGTCCAGCCCCATGACCAGGGGGAAGACGAACGTCGCGCCGAACATCGCGATGACGTGCTGGGCGCCGAACCCGACCATGCGCGGCCAGGACAGCCGCTCGTCCGGTCTGACGACCTCCCCCGGAGCCGGCGTCCTGCCGTCTCCGTGCTTGGTCCAACCTGCAACCATCAAGCCCACCTTTCCCGGGCCGTCGGTCGGTGGCCGCCCCGCAGGCACTCCTTCCGGCGGATCCTCATCTGCCGTTGCGGGCACGCTAGGCCCGTGCCCGCGGCCGTTCATCAGCATGATCTGCCAAATCTGCCCCACCGGCCAGGAGAAGCGTCGCGCACCGCCGTACCCGGCCCCCGGTGAGCAGGCCGGGAGCGGGCCGACCGGCCTGCGGGGGAGCGGGTACGGCCCGCACGGCTCGAGGCAGTCGGTGTGGGGCAGTCGGTGCGGGACGACCGGCTCAGGGCGACCGGTGCGGGACGGTCAGCGCTGGGCGGTCAGCGCTGGGCGACGACGCGGATCTCGAAGCCGTCGCCCGTGACGACCTGGCCGGCGCGGATCTTGCAGGTCTTGCGGAGCTCGACCTCGCCGTCGACCAGCACGCTCCCGGTGGAGATGAGGTACTTGGCCTGGCCTCCGGTGTCGGTCACGGCGCAGTACTTCAGCAGGTCGCACAGGGGGATGTAGTCGGTTTCCAGCTCAAAGGTCTCGTTCACGGCCTCAGCCTAGTGGTCGCGTCCGCGGGTTCTCCGAGGTCGGCGGTCCGCGGGGAGCCGCGCGGAGAGCCGCGCGGCGTGACCCGGCCCCGGCGGCGGGCCGGTCAGCCTCCGGCCCGTGCGACGAGCCCGAGCAGCTCCCGCAGGACGGCGGGGGCCGCCGCGATCGTGGCGCGGGAGCCCATGGTGTGCGGGGTCCCGTCCGCGTCGACGACCACGGCCCCGGCCTCCCTCGCGATCAGCACCCCCGCCGCGGTGTCCCACGGGCGGTTGTTGAGCATCACGCAGGCGTCGATCCTGCCCTCCGCCACCCAGGCGAGGTCGACGGCCGCCGAGCCTAACATGCGGACCCGGCTCACCCGTGCGGCGAGCTCGCCGGTGAGGGTCAGCCGGGGGCGGTTCGCGGCCTCGGCGCCCTCCCCCACGGCGTAGTCGCCGACGGCCACCACCGCGTCGGACAGGGCGCCGGCCCCGCTCACGCGGATCGGCGCCTCCCCGGCCCGGGCCCCGCCGCCCTCCACCGCCGTGTACCGCAGCCCCAGGAACGGCAGCTCGATCACGCCCAGGCGCGGCAGATCCCCGCCGACCAGCCCCAGGGAGACCCCGCAGAGCGGGACGCCGTGCAGGAGGTTGACCGTGCCGTCCACCGGGTCGAGGACCCAGGTCAGGCCGCTGTCCGCCCCCGCCACGGCGCCCTCCTCCTCCCCCAGGAACCCGATCTCCGGTGTCTGTTCGGCCAGGAAGTCCCGTACGGCCTGCTCGACGGCGTAGTCCACCTCGGTGGCCATGTCCCGGTCGCCCTTGGCGGTGACGGCCCCGGGGAGGCGGGTCCGCACGATCTCCGCGGCGACGGCGACGGCCCGCTCGGCGACCGGCAGCAGCGACGGCAGGTGGACGGTCATGCTCGGCGGCTCCTCGGCGTACGGCGAAGGCCCGGCCGCGGACCTCGTTCCCGGCCGGGCCTCCAGCCTACGAGCGGGGACGGGTCCCGGCGGCCGCGCGGGCCCGCTAGATGCCGCGCATGCGCAGGACGTGCAGCGCGAGCGTCAGGTTGAGCCGCAGGTGTGCGTCCTCGGTGAAGCAGCCCAGCATCCGCTCCAGCTTGCCGATCCGGTAGCGGAGCGTGTTGTAGTGGAAGTGCAGCCGCCGGGCCGTCTCGGCGACGTTGAGGTTGGTCTCCAGCAGCACCTGGAGCGTCCGGCGCAGGTCGGCGTTCTCCGGGTCGTCGTCGGAGGCGAGCGGGCCGAGCGTCTCGCGGACGAAGGCGTGCAGCTCGGCGGTGTCGCTGACCAGCGAGAGCAGCCGGTAGACCCCGAGCTGGTCGAAGTGCGCGACCGCGCCGGGGCCGTGCAGCTGGCGGCCGACCCGGGCCGCCTTCAGCGCCTGGGAGTACGCCTCGGGGAGCGCCTCGGCGCCCGGAGCCGTACGACTGACGCCGGTGGAGAAGGTCGCGGGTGTCCCCTCGCTGAAGGCCGCCGCCGCGTCCCTGGTCAGGCGGGCGGTGTCGACGGCCGCGCCGACGACGGCGACCACCTCGTGGGAGAAGCCGGCCACCGCGCCGCGCGGGTCGTGGCGGCGGAGCGCGGCCGTCCAGCTCGCCGCCAGGCGGTCCTGGGCGATCCGCTCGTCCGACTCCGGGTCGAGCTCGGCCACCAGGACGGTGACCGGGCGCCGCAGGTCCCAGCCGAAGGCCTTGGCCCGGGAGGTGATCCGCTCGGAGCCGCCCGCCTTGCCGGTGAGCACGTCGCGCAGGAAGTCGGAGCGGTACTTGCTCTCGACGGCGTTGACCGCCTCCTGCCGGGTGATCACGAGGGCGGCGACCGTCGCGGCGCGCTCCAGGATGCCGACGTCGCTGTCGGGGACCGGCCCGGCGGGGCCGCACGCGGCGATCCGGCCGTGGTGGTGCCCGCCCGCGACGACGGGGACGGCGGTGCGCCGGTCCTCGGGCGCGGTGCGCAGCGCGGCGAGGTACTCGGCCGGCCCGGCCGAGGCCAGCACCTGGCCGGCGCCGTCGGTCACGGCCACGGCGACGTCGAGCAGCCCGGCGACCTCGGCGGTCACCTCGCGCAGGCCGCCGCCGGCCAGCACGATCGCCACCAGGGCCCGGTGCGCCTCCTCGGCGCGGGCCAGCACGGCGGCCTGCCGGTTGAGGATGTCGGTGAGGACCTGGTTGAGGATGTCGTCGAAGCCGACGTCCTCGGGGAGCAGGATCAGCGGGAAGCCCAGCCGGTCGGCCTGCCGGGCCATCTCGCCGGGCAGCTCGTCCAGATAGCGGCCGAGCTTGATGGCGAGCGCGGACAGGCCCCGCTCGTCCAGGTCCGCCACGAGCCGGTCGAGCGACTGGGGGGTGTTCCGCAGCGGATAGCCGGTGGTCAGCAGCAGCTCGTGGGGTTTGACCCAGGCGAGGATGTCGGGGACCTCCATCACGTTGAGGCGCTGCACGACCCGGTCCAGCCCTCCCCCGCCCGCGATCAGCCGGGCCCCGGCCAGCGTCGAGACGCCGAGGACCTCCCCGACGGAGACGCCGTGAATGATCGTGCCGGTGCTGGCCAGGCGTACAGGGGGCTCCATGGGTCGATTGTGACCGATGAAGACGTCTGTCAGGAAGAGCCAACCTTTGGGCCGACTGTTGGCACCTTTCTCCGTACGGGGTGATCGAGCGCCGTTCTACCGTCGGGCTCATGAACGGGAGGACGCGGTGACGGTGGGGACACGTCCGGGCGCGCGGCGGGCTCCGGCGCGGACGCACGCGACCGGTGCGGCCAGCACGGCCCTGCGCCCGGTGCTGGAGTCGCCCCGCCGCCCCGCGCGGGTGCTGGCGGCCTTTCCCTCGTGCGTCTACCTGGAGGTCCGCACGGAGCTCGAACCGCAGGTGGTCGCGGTGCTCACCGGGGAGGCCGCCCGGCTGCCCAACGCGATGGTCGTCACCGGTCCCGTGCCCCGGGTGGCGGTGGGCGACGACGCCTCCGCGGGGGACGGCTCGATCGAGATCGGCGGGCTCAGTCTGCGGGCCCGCCGCTGGTGGGACCCTGCCCCGCCACTCGGCCCGGCCGATCCGCCGCGGCTGGCGCGCGCGCTGCTCCTGCTGACGGGCCTGTGCGAGGCGTCTCTCCGGCGGCCGGCGCTGGAGGGCAACGGGGCCGCCGGCGTGCTGGCCGCCGGCTGCGCCGAGGCCCGGCTGCTGCGCTGCGTCACCGCCGCCGAGCAGCTCATCGGGCTCGGGCCCGGCCTGACGCCCAGCGGTGACGACATGCTCGCCGGGCTGCTGGTGGCGCTGCGCCACCTGGGCACGGCCGCCGGTGTGGAACGGGCGGTATGGCTGGCCGACTGGCTGGCCGCCGCGGTGACCTTCGACGCCCGGGGCAGGACCACCCCCATCTCGGCGACCCTGTTGCACTGCGCGGCCCGGGGCCAGACGAGCGGCGAGGTCCTGGCGGTCCTGCGCGGCCTGGCCGGGCGGCAGCCGCTGGAGCCCGCCCTGGCCCGGCTGCTCGGGCTCGGCCACACCTCCGGCGCCGACCTGGCCTGGGGGCTGCGCGCCGGGCTCGCCGCCGTCGTCGGCCTCGCGGAGCAAGCACGCGGGACGGGCGGGATCGCCGGGGCGGGCCGCCCCGGCGGGACGATCGCGAAAGTGGGAGCAGGTGGACGCTGAGCAGCCCGGCACCGATCTGGTACAGGTGCGGACGGGGGTGTACCACGACTCGGTGAGCCTGATGCGGGTCAGCCGGGCGGCCGGCGACCTGCCCGGGGTGAAGGTCGCGGTGGTGGCCATGGCCACCGAGCTCAATCTCGGCATCGCCGCCGAGCTGGGCTTCGAGCTCCCCGCCGCCGGGCCCGGCGACCTGCTGGTCGCGCTGCGGGCCGACGACCGGGACGCCGCCGGCCGGGCCGCGGCCGAGGTCGGCAGGCTGCTGGACGGCCTCGGCCCGGAGGGCGGCGCCGGGGACGGCGGGGCCGAAAACGGCGCCGGGGAGCCGCCGCGCACCGTGCGCGCCGCCGTGCGGGCGGCGGGCGGCGGCGCGACGCTGGCCCTGGTCTCCGTTCCCGGGCCGCACGCGTTCGCCGAGGCGCTGGACGCGGTCGAGGCCGGCCTGTCCGTGATGGTCTTCAGCGACAACGTCCCCGTCGCGCAGGAGGTGCTGCTCAAGCGGCGGGCCGCCGAGCGCGGCGTGCTGGTCATGGGACCGGACTGCGGCACCGCCGTGGTCGCCGGGGCCGGGCTCGGCTTCGCCAACGTGCTGCGGCCCGGACCGGTCGGGGTGGTGGCGGCCTCCGGGACCGGCGCGCAGCAGCTGACGTGCCTGCTGGACCTGGCGGGCGTCGGGGTGAGCCACGTGCTCGGCGTCGGCGGGCGCGACCTGTCGGCGGAGGTGGGCGGGCTGTCCACGCTCCACGCCCTCGCCGCGCTCGACGCCGACCCCGCCACCGAGCTGATCGTGCTGGTCTCCAAGCCCCCGGCGCCGGAGGTGGCGCGCGACGTACGGCGGGCCGCCGCCCGGCTCGCCACCCCCGTGGTGACCGTGTTCCCCGGCGCGGCGGAGAACGGAGGCTCCGCGGAGGACGGCGGTTCCACGGAGGGCTCCGCGGAGGACGGAGACTCCTCGTGGAACGGCGGGCCGGACCTGACCTCGGCCGCCGAGGCCGTGCTCCGGGCGCTCGGGGCGCAGGTCCCCGACTGGCCCGCCTGGCCGGCCGCCGGTGCCGGTCGCACCCCGGGGCCCGCCGCGCCGGACGGCGCAGGGAGGGATGCGGCGGGCGGCACGGCGGAGTGCGTCCCGGCGGGGAGCGCGGCCGGCGGCGCCGGAGCGGCCGGCACGGCGGGCGGGCGGGCGCGGGCGCTGCACGGGATCTACTCCGGTGGCACGCTCTGCGCGGAGGCGGAGCTCGCCGCCGGGACCGGGACCTTCACCGACTACGGCGACGACGCCTACACCCGGGGCCGGGCCCACCCGATGATCGACCCCTCGCTCCGCCTGGAGGCGCTGGCCGCGGTGCCCGCCGGGGACGTGGCCCTGCTCGACGTGGTGCTCGGCCACGGCGCCGACCCCGATCCCGCCGCCCGGCTCGCCCCCGCGATCGCCGCCGCCGTGGCCCGCGGCACGACCGTGGTCGCCGCGCTGGTCGGCTCCGCGGGGGACCCGCAGGGGCTGGACGCGCAGGCGGAGGCGCTGCGGGCGGCGGGAGCGGACGTGTTCGCCTCCAACGCGCGCGCGGCCCGCCACGCGGCCCGCCTGTGCGGAGGCGCCCGGTGAACCCGGCCGGAAGCGCCCGGTGAGCCCGGTCCGGGACACCCGGTGAACGGGCACCCGGTGAACGGGCACCCGGTGAACGGGCACCCCACGAGCAGGCACCCGACGAACCCCACCGGAGGTACCCGATGAGCCTGTCCATGCTCTCCGGCGAACCGCACGTGATCACCGCCGGGGCCGCCGTGCTCGGCGAGGCGCTGGACGCGCAGGCCGTACCGCGCACCGCGGTCGACTGGCGGCCGCCGCTGCCGGGCACCGAGGCCGACCTGGCCCGGGTGCTGGCCGACCCGCGCCGGGCCGCCGCCAACGCCCGGGCGGTGGAGCGGCTGACGTCCGCGCGCCCCCTGCTGGCCGGGGTACGGCCCGCCCGCGAGGCGCTGGACCTGCCGCCGGGCACGTTCCTGCACGCCGGGCCGCCGATCGACTGGGAGCGGGCCTCCGGGCCGATGCGCGGCGCCCTGGTCGGCGCGGTGCTGCTGGAGGGCATGGCCGCCGACGCCGAGGAGGCCGGGCGGCTGCTGGCCGCGGGAGGCGTCCGGCTGGAGCCGTGCCACCACCACGCGGCGGTGGGCCCGATGGCGGGGGTGGTCAGCCCGTCGATGTGGATGTTCGAGGTGCGCGACGCCGAGCACGGCGGCACCGCCTACTGCTCGCTCAACGAGGGGCTCGGCAAGGTGCTGCGCTACGGCGCCTACGGCCCCGAGGTGATCGGGCGGCTGCGCTGGATGGGCGAGGTGCTCGGCCCGGCTCTGGCCGCGGCCCTGGCGGCGACGGGACCGCTGGACCTGCGGTCGATGATCGCGCAGGCCCTGCAGATGGGCGACGAGCTGCACAACCGCAACCGCGCCGCGACCTCGCTGCTGGTCCGCGAGCTGGCGCCCGCCCTGGTGGAGACGGCCGGCGCCCGCGCGGCCGAGGTGCTGCGCTTCGCGGGCGGCAACGACCACTTCTTCCTCAACGCGGGCATGGCCGCCTGCAAGGTGAGCGCCGACGCGGCGCGGGACGTGCCCGGCTCCACCCTGGTGGTGGCGATGGCCCGCAACGGCACCGACTTCGGCGTGCAGGTCTCCGGCCTCGGCGACCGCTGGTTCACCGGTCCGGCGGGGGTGCCGGACGGGCTCTACCTCGGCGCGTACGGCCCGGCGGACGCCAACCCCGACATCGGCGACTCGACGATCACCGAGACGGCCGGGCTGGGCGGTTTCGCGATGGCGGCGGCGCCGGCGATCGTCAGGTTCGTCGGGGGCGACGTCTCCGCCGCCACGGCGGCCACCCGGTCGATGTACGAGATCACCCTCGCCGAGCACCCCGCCTACCAGATCCCCGCCCTGGGGTTCCGGGGCACGCCGGTGGGCGTGGACGTGGCGCTGGTGGCCAGAACCGGCCTGCTGCCGACGGTGAACACCGGCATCGCGGGCAGGGTCGCGGGCACCGGGCAGGTCGGCGCGGGCCTGGTCGCCCCGCCCGTCTCGGCCTTCACCGCCGCACTGGCCGCGCTGGCCCGGGACGCGCCCTTCTAGATCGTTTTCTCCGCGCCACTCCCGCCGGCCCGGTCTCCCCCGGCCGTGTCAGCGCCTCGGTGCTGTCTCAGTGCTGTCTACGTGTCGCCTCGATGCTGTCTCGATGCTGTCCCGGTGCCGCCTCCTGTGCCGCCTCCGCCGGTCTCCGCGTGTGTCCGCGCACGTCAGCGCGGGTCGGCGTAGTGGCGTGAGGCTTGGGACGTCGGGTACGGTCGATAGAGAGGTAACGCAAAGGGCATCAAAGACCTTCAAATACCATGAAGTCCTTTTCTAGCTACCCAACTTCCATTACCGAATGTGATCCGGATATCGTGTCCAACCTCACAAACAGCCTTGGATATGGGGGCGGGGTATGTCGGCTGACCGTCTGATCGGCAAGGTACCCCCTGGACCGGAGGGTGCGAACATCACCGGGACCACACCTACGGGACAGGGCAGGCTGATCGGCAAGCGCTATCGCCTGCTGGCGGCGGTGGGCCGCGGCGGCATGGGCATGGTCTGGCACGCGCACGACGTACTGCTCGACCGCGACGTCGCGGTGAAGGAGCTGATCCTTCCCTACGGGCTCGACCACGCGGGCAAGCACGCGGCCTACCGGCGCATGATGCGCGAGGCCCGCTCGGCGGCCCGGCTCAGCCACCCGGGGATCGTGACCGTCCACGACGTCGTCGAGGAGGACGGGCGCCCCTGGATCGTGATGGAGCTCGTGCGGGCCTGGTCGCTGGAGCAGGCGGTGCGGGAGAGCGGCCCGCTCCCGGTGGCGCAGGCCGCCGAGATCGGCATCAGGGTGCTCGACGCGCTGCGCCACGCGCACGCCTCCGGGATCCTGCACCGCGACGTCAAGCCGGGCAACGTGCTGCTCACCTCCGACCGCGTGATCCTCACCGACTTCGGCATCGCCGCGCTCGAGGGCGACGTCACGATCACCCAGACCGGCCTGCTGATGGGCTCCCCCGCCTACATCCCGCCGGAGCGGCTCTCCGGCCAGCCGATCAACCAGGCCGGCGACCTGTGGGCCTTCGGCGCCACGCTGTACGCGGCGGTCGAGGGCCGCCCGCCGTACGAGGGGCCCGACGCGGTGGCCGTGCTCGGCGCGATCCTCACCCAGGACCCCGTCCGGCCGCAGCGGGCCGGGGCGCTCGCCCCCGTCATCGAGGGCCTGCTCCGCAAGAACCCCGCCGACCGGCTCCCCGCGGCCCAGGTGTCGGAGATGCTGGAGCAGGTCCTGCGCGTGCACGGCTCCGCCACCCCCGACCGGGGCCCCAACGGCCAGGTGCCCGCCGCGATGCCGGTCCCGGGCAACTCCATGCCGATGCACCTCATGCCGCCGCTGGACCCGCCCTCCGGCCCGATGCCCTCGCGGATCATCGAGACCCCCTCTGGGCCGGTGCGCGTGCCGTACGACCCGAACGCCTCCGGGGCGCACGCCGCTCCCGGCGGCCGCCCGGCCGGCTACGACGCGCTGTCCAGCCCCTCCGGGGCGCACGCCGCTCCCCCGGTGGGCGCACCGGGCCACCCCGCCCCGCTGAACGTCACCATCGCGCCGTTCACCTCCCTGGACAGCATGTCCGGCGGGAGCCGGAGCGGCTACGACGCGCTGCGCAGCTCCTCCTCCGAGCTGGGCCGGCCTCCGGCGGCCTCCCCCGGAGAGGCCTTCTTCAACGACTCCTCGTTCGACGCGCTCTCCAGCTTCTCCGGTGAGATCCCGGCCCGCACCGGTGAGCGGCTCCCGCCGTCCGCGGGCTCCTCCGCCACGACGGCCGGCCGGCCCTCGCGCAGACGGGCGGAGGAGACCGGGCCGAGCCGGGCCGTGGCGGCGGAGGACGAGGGGCGCAGGAGCACGCGCCGCAGGGCCTCCGGCGACGGCGGCCCCTCCCCGCGCCTGCTGGCGCTCGGCGGGGCCGGGGCGCTGGCCCTGGTGGCCGCCCTGGTCTTCGTCCTGCTGCCCGGGGACGACGCTCCGCCCGAGGCCCGGACCTCGTCCGCGGTGGCCTCCGAGACCTCCGGGACCTCCGAGGCCGCCGCGCCGCAGACCTCCGCGTCGGAGGTCCCCAAGGGCTACAAGCGGCTGACCGAGGGCGGCGTCTCCGGCGCGGTGCCGGAGAAGTGGACGGTGGAGGCGGGCGACGGCGGCACCGTCGTCTTCTCCGGGCCGAAGAGCGTCGGCCAGAGCATCGTCGTCACCCAGGTCCCGGTGGCCGACCCTGTGGCCGCGCTCGGCAAGATCGACAAGACGGGGCTGGACGAGTATCTCGAGATCGGGGTGACGCCGGTCTCGTACAACGGCTGGAAGGCGGCCGACTGGGAGTACACCTACGCCGAGCCCGGCAGCATCGTCCAGATGCATGCGCTGACCCGGTACGTGGTGGTCGACTCCGACACCGCCTACACCATCTCGATCTCGGTGAAGGAGATCCACTGGGAGAAGAGCGCCAAGCTGGTCGACGCGTTCTTCTCCACCTTCGACCCCGGAGCGTGAGACGGCCCCGGCGGCGCCCGGCCCCGGGCGCCGTTCCGCGCTCCGGGCCGGGAACACCCGCTGGGGAAGCGTCACGGGTGATGACAGACTTCGCTCGTGACTACATCCCCGGTAAGTCCTGACATCCTCCCTCCGAACACCCAGCGGACCGCCGCCGTGCAGCGGCGCACGCTCGGCGTCCTGACCGCCGCGCAGATCACCAGCGGGATGGGCACCGCCGTGAGCTTCACCCTCAGCTCCGTGCTCGTCACCCGGCTCTCCGGCTCGGAGGCGATCGGCGGCCTGGCCGGCACCGCGACGGTGCTCGGCGCCGCCCTGCTCGCCCTGCCCACGGCCAAGGCGTCCGGCGCGGGCGGGCGCCGGACGGGACTGGGCCTGGCGTACGGCTGCGCGACGCTCGGCTGCCTCGTCACCGTCCTGGCCATCACCGCCGGCTCCTGGCCGCTGCTCCTGGCCGGGCTGGTGCTGTTCGGCGGCGGCAGCGCGGGCAACCTGGCCTCGCGCTACGCGGCCACGGACCTGTCCCCCGCCGGGCACTCCGCCCGGCACCTGTCCTGGGTGGTCTGGGCGGCCACCGTCGGCTCGGTCGCCGGCCCCAACCTCGCCGACCCGGCCGACCAGCTCGGCCAGCGGCTCGGCCTGCCCCCGGGCGCCGGACCGTTCGCCCTGGCCCTGCTCTCCTTCGTCCTGGCCATGGGCATCATCGCCGCCGGGCTGCGCCCGGACCCGCTGGTCCTGGCCCGCTCGCTCGCCGTACCCGCCCGCGGGACCGAGGTGACGCCCGAGGGCGGGGCCGGGACCGAAACCCGGGCCGTGGCGGGGACCGGAGCCGAAACCCGGGCCGTGGCGGGGAGCGCCGTGCGGAGCGGCGGCACGCTGCGCACCGCCTGGCAGGCGCTGCGCACGTCCCCGGCCGCGCTGCGGGCGCTCGTCGCGATCGCGGTCGGCCACACCGCCATGGTCTCGATCATGTCCATGACCCCGATCCACCTCGACCACCACGGCGCCGCCGTCTCGGTCATCGGCCTGGTCATCAGCCTCCACATCGCGGGCATGTACGTCCTGTCCCCCGCGGTCGGCTGGCTCGCCGACCGTGTCGGCCGGGTCCGGGTGCTCGTGCTCGGCATGGTGCTGCTGCTCGCCGCGGCCGTCCTGGCCGGCACCGCGGGCGAGCACGGCGTCGTCCAGGTGACCGCCGGCCTGGTCCTGCTCGGCCTCGGCTGGTCCTGCGGCCACGTCGCGGGCTCGGCGATGCTCACCGAGGCCGTCCCGCTGGAGCGGCGCCCCGCCGTCCAGGGGCTGTCGGACCTGGTGATGAACGTCTGCGGCGCCACCGGCACGGTGGTCGCCGGGGTGGTCGTGCAGACCCTGTCCTACGGCGCGCTCGGCGCCGCGGTGGCCGCCGGGGTGACCGCCACCGCCCTCTGGCTGGCGCTCGCCCGCCGCTGAGCGACCCGTCCCGCACCGGGAACGGCCGGACCACCGCGCCGCCGCCGTGGGACTCCCGCACGGCCCCGCAGCGGGCCCGCCCCGGCCCCGCGCCGAACCGGCGGCGCCCGGACGGCCGGGCGCACCGGGTCATTTGGCGTCGGCGTAGCAACGCACGACGGCGGTCTCCATCGGGAAGCGCACCGGGGTCGCGCCGAACAGCAGCCGGGTCGCCTCCTCGGCGGCCCGGCCGACCGCCGCGACGACCTGGTCCGCCAGCTCCCGCGGGCAGTGCACCATCACCTCGTCGTGCTGGAAGAACACCAGCCGGGCCAGGCCGGGCAGCAGCCCGCGCAGCACGGCCATCAGGGCGAGCGCCCACTCGGCCGCGGTCGCCTGGACCACGAAGTTGCGGGTGAACCGGCCCCGGTCGCGGGCGGCGCGGCCGCCCTCGGGACCGGAGACCAGCTCCCGCCAGCGGGCCGAGGGCGGCGGGCAGGTGCGGCCCAGCCAGGAGCGGACCAGCCGGCCCTCCTCCCCCGCGCGCGCGGCGTCCTCCACGAACCGGTAGGCGTCGGGGAAGCGCCGGCGCATCACGGCCAGCAGCTTGGGGGCGTCCCCGCTGGTCCCGCCGTACATCGCCGAGAGCATGGCGATCTTGGCGTGGTCCCGGTCGCCGCCGAAGGCCCGGGCCATCGCCTGGTAGAGGTCGATCTGGCCGGCCGCCCGGGCCAGGGCGCGGTCGCCCGCCATCGCGGCCAGCACCCGGGGCTCGAGCTGGGCGGCGTCGGCCACGACCAGCGTCCAGTCCTCGTCGGCCACCACGACCCTGCGCATGGTCTTGTGGATCTGGAGCGCGCCGCCGCCGCTGGTCGCCCACCGGCCGGTGACCACCCCTCCCACGACGTACTCGGGGCGGAAGCGGTCGTCGCGGACCCACTGGTCGGCCCAGGCCCAGCCGTGGAAGCTGTGGAAGCGGGCCAGCTCCTTGTAGGCGAGCAGGGGCGCGATGCCGGGGTGGTCCACCTTCTTCAGCTCGTGCGCCCGGGCCGAGGAGACCGGCGTGCCCGCGGCCTTGAGCGCCTTGAGGATCTGCTGCTGGGAGTCGGGGTTGAACGCCGTGCCGAACGCGGCCGCCACCTCGTCGGCCAGGGCCTGCAGCCGGGCCGGGCGCATGCCGTGCGCCGGGCGCGGGCCGAGCATCTCGGCCAGCAGCGTGTCGTGCAGATCGCGCCGCCAGGGCATGCCGTCGTGGCCCATCTCCGCGGCGATCAGCGCTCCCGCCGACTCTGCCGCGACCAGCAGCCGGAACCGGTGCGGGTCGGCCGTCGCCTCGATCCTCCGGAGCTGGTCGGCGTGGACCTCCGCCACCAGGCCGGCGTCCGGCGGGGGCGGCTCGTCGCCGAAGAGCGCGGGCTGCCGCGCTCCGGCCCACCGGTGCTCGCCCCGGTGCTCCCCGTGCTGCTCGCCGTGGTCCTCGGGCACCGGCAGGCCGTGCAGCCGGGCGTGGGCCGCCCGGGCCGACCTCGGCTCGCCGTGGCGCCCCTCGTAGCCCAGCAGCAGGCCCTCGGTCAGCGCGAGGTCGTGGCAGCGGGAGACCCGCACACCATGTTCCAGCAGCGCCGGGTAGACCTCCCGCGTGTCGGCCCAGACCCAGCGCGGCCGCCCGACGCCCCGCGCCGCACCGTGCCCACCCGGCACGCCGTCCGGCCCCGCGCCGTGCCCGCCGGGACCCTGCGACTCCAGCTCCCGCACGGCCCGGGCCAGGTCGAGCACGGCCACGCCCGGCCGCCCCTCCTCGAGGAGGAGACCACCGCCGCCGGGCCCCGGCGCGACCACTACGTTCACCCGGCCAGCCTGCCACGCCCGGCCGACATTTCCGATCAGGTGAGCGGGATGACGACCTCGTCCTCGAGCGGAGGTTCGATCTCCTGGGGCAGGCAGCCGGTGGCGGCGAAGCAGCGGATCCGCAGGGCCTGCGGCGTCACCGAGACGTGCAGGAAGCTCTTGAAGAACGGCGGGGTGTCCCAGTCGGACAGCTCCGACAGATAGCGGTGGAAGACCTTGCCCACCGGCAGCCGGAGCGGCAGCGGCCAGGAGCCGAGGAGCCGCGCCGCCCAGCGCATCCGCCGGGTGATCCGCACCCCTCCGGACGGCGGCCTCGGCGGGGTGTTGCCGATCCGCTCGGACATGATGCACACGGCCTCGTCCGGGGTGAGGTAGAGCCAGCGCATGCGCAGCCGCTCGCTGTAGAGCTTGCTGTAGAACGACAGCGAGTCGCCGCGGAGCGGGTAGCACCGGTAGTCGTCCTCGTGCACGCCGCCGACCGTGATCCGGGGGATGGTGTGGGTGGCGTGCGTGAACGCCCCGGAGCCGCCCGCCACGACGTACTGGATCGTCCGCTCTCCCACCCGGACCGGGAAGCGCTGGTAGTTGTGCACGTCCCCGCCGATGGCGGCGACGTAGTTGTGCCGGGGGTCGGTCACGATGTCGTCGACCGTGCCGCCGCCCTCCAGCGCCGACGGCTTGTACTCGTTGCGGACGTAGATGGGCTTTCCGGTGACCAGCACCTTGGGGCGGGGGTCGAGCGAGACCTCCCGGAGCCAGTCCGCCTGCTCTCGGTCGATCATTCCGGTGATGCCGGTGTCCACGCCCACGATGAGCAGGCCCGGGGCCTCCATCACCCAGTACGGCCCCGGCTGGGCCGCCTGCTGCTCCGGCAGCGACCGGCGCTCGCGGGCCCCGGCCAGCCGGGCCTCGTCGATCTTCTCCGGGCGGCGCCAGAGCAGCCCGCGCAGCCCGGCCGGGGAGAACCGGAAGCCCTCGGCGCGGTCCCTCAGCGCCGGGGCGTCGCAGAAGACCCGCATGAAGCCGCCGAGCCCGTCGTACCAGTCGTGGTTGCCGGGGATCGCGTAGATGGGCGCCCGGTAGTCCTGGTAGGGGCGGAAGAACTTGTCCTCGTACTCGTTGCCGGATCCGGTGGGGTAGACCACGTCGCTGGCGATGATCGCGAAGTCCGTGTCCTCGCCGATCCGGAGCAGGCCGGGCACGACGGCGTACTGCGAGGCGTCGCCCTCACCGGTGTCGCCCAGGAGCAGGAAGGAGAACTCCTCCCCCACCTCCAGCGGGATCCGGAAGGACGGGTCGGCGCCGCGCTCCCGCTGCGCCGCCGTCCAGCGCGCCCGCACCTGCCCCGACGGGTCGCCGAAGAGCGCGGCGAGGACCTCGTTGCGCGACCTCCAGAGCGTCCGCGGATTCAGCCAGGAGAACGAGCGCGCGTGCGGCGGTCTCAGCCGGTCGAACGCGCCGATCTCGACGCAGTCCCAGCCCGCGCCCTCCTCCGAGACCCGCGAGGAGACCTCGCGCCCGCGCTCCGCCGCCCGCTTCACGTCGACCATGGTCATATTCTGGTCGCGATCATGAGCGGGTGCGCCCGTTCGGGAAAGCCCGTCACTCCGGGGAGAGCTCCGTCCGGGATGAAACCCGCCGTTCCGGGGGAACGGCCGGCCGGGATGGCGGTCGATCAGGGAAGCCGGCCGATCCGGAAGTCGTCGAAGTAGAGGCGGGTGTCCGTCTCCTCCCCGTGCTGCTTGCTGACGGCGAGCCCGAAGGCGGGCTTGCCCTTCGCACCCGCCGCGTCCCCGTCCACGACCGCGGCCACCTGTTCCTCGTCCACCCACAGGCCCACCCGGACCCGGTCGCCGTCCCGTTCGCACTCGACGCGCAGCACCGCCCCGGACTTCCTGAACTCCGGCACGAGGACGTCGGCCGTCAGGTCCACCTGGTCCTCGCCGGCGGACTTGTGGATGCGCGCGCGCCCGTCGGGACGGACCTCCGCGACGTAGTAGAACGGGTGCTCCTCGTCGGGCGAGTAGTCGCAGTAGACCCCGCCCCACGCGGTGGACGGCGCTCCGGCGGCGAAATCGGTCTTGACGCTGACGAGCGCGTGCTCGGGGGGCTCCGCGTTGACCGGCGCCCTGCCCTTCCGGGAACTCGACCCGAAGTCGGTCGCGATCGTGTAGCGCCCGTCCCCGGTGTAGCCGTGCACGGTGTCGACGGCGGTGCCGCTGTCCTTCCACCAGCCGGACCCGTCGCTGCCGAAGTCGTCCCGGTACAGCACGTCGGTGATCTCCGGCGGCCCCTGCGGCAGCATCCCGGGGACGAGCAGCACGGCCGCCAGCAGCGCCGCGGCCGCCACCCCGCCCACCAGGTACGGCCGGCGCGGGAGCCTGAACCGCGCCCCGGATGCCCGCCCGGCGGCCCCGTGCCCGGCCGGCCCCGGTGCGGCGCCCGCCTGGACGGTCGGCCCGAACAGTTTGGACAGGTCGAGCCGGACCGTGCCCGCCACCCGGGCGGTGTCCCGGGCCTCCTCCCGCCCGAC
Source organism: Planomonospora corallina (assembly GCF_042650625.1). Classification (NCBI taxonomy): domain Bacteria; kingdom Bacillati; phylum Actinomycetota; class Actinomycetes; order Streptosporangiales; family Streptosporangiaceae; genus Planomonospora; species Planomonospora corallina. The sequence goes on along the minus strand of NZ_JBHSBM010000077.1, from coordinate 130,095 downwards.
CAGCCCGGACAGCAGTTCCTTGGCCGTCGGCCGGGCCGCGGGGTCCTTGTCCAGCGCCGCCCCGACCAGGCCGCGCAGCTCCGCGTCGAGGGCGCTCAGGTCCGGGGTGTCGTGGACCACCCGGTAGAGCGCCTCCGGCACGGTCCGGGAGGCGAACGGCGAGGAGCCGGTGGCCGCGGCGGCCACCACGCAGCCCCAGGCGAAGACGTCGGCGGGCGGGCCCGCCTTCGCGTCGGAGACCAGCTCCGGCGCCATGTACTCGGGGGTGCCGAGGATCGTGCCCGTGACGGTCTGCCCCTTCCCGGCGTCCAGGGCGCGGGCGATACCGAAGTCGATCACCCGCGGGCCGAGCGGGGAGAGCAGCACATTGGCGGGTTTGAGGTCGCGGTGGACCACGCCCGCGTCGTGGATCGCGGTGAGGGCGGCCGCCACCCCGACCGCCAGCGCCTCCAGATTGGACCCGGTCAGCGGGCCCTGCTCACGGAGCAGGCGGGCGAGGTCGGGCCCGGCGACGTACTCGGTGACCACCCAGAGCGGCTCGCCCTCCAGCCGGGCGTCCAGCACCGGGGCGGTGCAGAACCGGCTGACCCGGCGCGCGGCGGCCACCTCGCTCCGGAACCGTGCCACGAACTCCGGGTTCGCGGCCAGGTGCCGGTTGATCACCTTGATCGCCACCGGTCCCGACGGGCCCTCGGCGAGGTAGACCGTGCCCATGCCGCCGCTGCCGAGCCGGCCGGCGATGCGGTAGGGGCCTAGCCCGGCCGGGTCGGAGGGCTCCAGGGCGAGCACGGGAGGAAGTCCGTATGCCGTCACAGCGGACGATCCTAGATCGAATGGATCATCCCATAACGAAAAGCACGACATAGCGTGATCGATTCGACACCACACCACCCCTCGGAGACCCTCCCGACCAGGGCGGAGATCCACCGGCCCACCCCCGGGAACCCGGCGGCCCGCTCTGGAATATAGTTCTGTCCGTGTACGCGCACTGGGAGACCGTCCCCACACGGTGGAAGGACAACGACGTCTACGGCCACATGAACAACGCCGTCCACTACTCGCTGATGGACACGGTGATCAACACCTGGCTGATCAGGACGGCGGGCCTCGACATCCACGAGGGCGGGGCCATCGGCCTGTGCGTGGAGTCGCACTGCGTCTACAGGTCCTCGATCTCCTTCCCGGAGCCCGTCCGCGCCGGGCTCCGGATCGGGAAGCTGGGCCGCTCCAGCGTCCGCTACGAGCTCGGCCTGTTCCGCGAGGACGGTGAGACCGTCGTGGCGGAGGGGCACTTCGTCCACGTCTTCGTGGACCGGGAGACCCGCAGGCCCACCGAGATCCCCGCGCCGCTCCGCGCCGCGATGGAGAAACTGGTGATCACCGAGTCGGGGGCCCCGGCCTGAGGCCGGGCTCCCCACGCTGGAGGCAACTGATGAGCACGACCACCCGAGCAGCCGTCCTCGTCGAGTCCGGCCGCCCCGCCCCGTACGCCTCCTCGCGCCCGCTCGAGGTCGTGCCGCTCACGGTCGACCCGCCCGGCCCCGGCGAGCTGCTGGTCCGGGTCCGCGCGGCCGGACTGTGCCACTCCGACCTGTCGGTGGTCAACGGCTCCCGGCTCCGGCCGCTCCCGATGGCCCTGGGCCACGAGGCCGCGGGCGAGGTGGTCGAGGCCGGCGAGGGCACCGAGTTCGCCCCCGGCGACCACGTCGTGCTGGCCTTCGTCCCCGCCTGCGGGCACTGCCCGCGCTGCGTGGCGGGCCGGCCCGCGCTCTGCGAGCCGGGCGCCGCGGCCAACGGGAGCGGCACCCTGCTCGGCGGCGGCCTGCGCTTCACCGCGGCCGACGGCACCCGGCCCTGGCACCACCTGGGCGTCTCGGCCTTCTCGGAGTACACCGTGGTCTCGGCCCGCTCCGCGGTCAAGATCGACCCCGAGCTGCCCCTGGAGGTCGCGGCCCTGTTCGGCTGCGCCGTGCTGACCGGCGCGGGGGCCGCGTTCCACAGCGCCCGGGTCGCCCCCGGCGACAGCGTCGCGGTCTTCGGCCTGGGCGGGGTGGGGCTGGCCGCGCTGCTCGCGGCCCGGGCCGCCGGAGCCTCCACCCTGGTCGCGGTGGACGTCGTGGAGTCCAAGCGGGACCTGGCGGCGAAGCTCGGCGCGACCCACACCGTCGCGGGCGGCCCGGACGCCGTCGAGGCGGTCCGGGAGATCACCGGCGGCGGGGCGGAGAAGGTCGTCGACACCACCGGGGTGGTGCCCGTCCTGGAGCAGGCCTACCGGGCCACCGCACGGGGCGGCACGACGGTCACCGTCGGCCTGCCCGACCCCTCCCGCGAACTCACCCTGCCCGCGCTCAGCCTGGTCGCCGAGGAGCGCACGCTCCGCGGCAGCTACCTCGGCTCGTGCGTGCCGCGCCGGGACGTGCCGCGTTTCATCGACATGTACCGGGCCGGGACCCTCCCGGTCGACGCGCTGCTGTCGCACCGTCTTACGCTGGACGAGGTGAACGAGGGCTTCGACCGGCTGCACTCCGGCGAGGCCGTCCGCCAGGTGATCGTCATGTGAGAGGAAGGGAGGGGGCCGGTGCAGACGTTCCTCCCCTACCCCGACTTCGACGCCACGGCAGGCGTCCTCGACCCGCTCCGGCTGGGCAAGCAGCGGGTCGAGACCCTGCAGGTCCTGCGCGCGCTGACCGTGCCCGGGTACGGCTGGCGCAACCATCCCGCGGTGAAGATGTGGGCCGGCTACGAGGAGGCCCTGGTCCGGTACGGCCTGCAGATCTGCGGGCACTGGTGCTCCATGGGCCGGGCCGACACCTGCTCGGCCACGATGGCGGGAGAGCTGGCCGAGCGCTGCGGCGTCGCGCTCCCCCGCTCCCAGCCGGAGCTGGCGGCGGCCGGGGAGCTGCCGCCCTGGCTGGGCGACCCGGCCTTCCACCTCAGCCACCGCTCGTCCCTGCTGCGCAAGGCCCCGCAGTTCTACCGCCCGGTCTTCGGGGACGAGCCGGACGACCTGCCGTACGTCTGGCCCGCCTCCGACCGTCCTCGCTCGCTCCCGCCGCCCGGCTGACGGGCCGCCCCTCGCACGTCCCGCCGGGCTCCACCTGCGCGCCATGACATCCACTTTCACCTGTTTTCACACGTTTTAACAGCTCGGGCCCCGGCCTCCGCCCGGCCGGTTGACATGGCCGCTGATCGGCTTCTAGGTTTCGGACGACCGGAAGGCCGCATCCGGCACATCCGGCTATCTGACACGTCCGGCGCAGGGGGCCCCGGCCGTTCCCGCTCCACCCCAGGAGAATGCATGTCCCTTCTCCCATGACCCGCCTGCGCGCGGGGCGGCGGCACCAAGATGGTGCTCGAGAACAGCTACTTCGACAAGGTCAAGGACCCCTACTACCGGGACGGCACCGCCCAGCTCCGCCAGTCCGGCAGCGTCGTGGTGAACTCCACCGGGCAGCGGGAGACCGGCGGATCGGCGTTCGACCCGCGCTCGTTCTACTCCTACACGCTCGACCCGGCCGCCGGCGTCCCCGCGCTGCTGCGCGCCCACGCCGGCCCGCAGGCCGACATCGGCCTGTAGGACGCACGGCCCTCCCCGCCGGACCCACCCGCCGGGGAGGCCGGCACTCCGGGGACCGGCGGACCCTGGAGATCAACCCAAGGGGAACCGGTCCGGGGGGATCAGTCCGAGGGGATCAGCACGCCCGGGTTGAGCACCCCCTCCGGGTCCAGTCGCTCCTTGATCCCGCGCAGGATCTCCACGCCCAGCTCGCCGATCTCCGCGGCGTAGGCGTCCAGGTGGTCGCGGCCGACGCCGTGGTGGTGGGAGATCGTGCCGCCCGCCGCGACGATCGCCTCGCTCGCCGCGTGCTTGGCGGCCTCCCACTGGGCGAGCGGGTCGCCGCTCTGCGCGGTGACGACCGTGAAGTACAGCGAGGCGCCCGTGGCGTACACGTGGGAGATGTGGCACATCACCAGCGGTGAGCCGAGCGCGCCGTGCAGCGCCAGCCGTACCGCGTCGTAGAGCCGGGGCAGGCCGGACCAGAAGGCCGCCGTCTCCAGGGTCTCCACCGTGGCCCCGGCGGCGAGCAGGGAGTCGCGCAGGTAGGGCGCCGAGTAGCGGCCGTGCGCCCAGGACTCGCCGGGTTCGGCGCCCAGGGGCGTGCCGCCGAGCCCGGCCAGCACCTCGGCGGTCCGCTCGCGCCGGAGCCGCGTCTCCTCCTCGGCGCCCTCGTAGCCGGTGACCACCAGGCAGCCCCCGCCGGACGCCGAGGCGCCGATCGCGCCCGGCTTGGCCAGGCCGACCATCGTCTCGGTCTCGTCGGACAGGCGGAGCACCGTGGGCGGCGGCCCGTCCTGGGCCAGGCGGCGCAGCGCGGCGACGCCCTCGGCGAAGGAGGCGAAGCGCCAGCCCTCGTACAGGCGCACCCGCGGGGCCGGCCGCACCCGCAGGCGCAGGGAGGTGATGACGCCGAAGGCCCCCTCCGAGCCGAGGATCACCTGGCGCAGGTCCGGCCCCGCCGCGGACTTGGGGGCGCGGCCCAGCTCCAGGGTGCCGCGCGGGGTGGCCACGGTCATGCCGACGACCAGGTCGTCGAAGCGGCCGTACCCGGCGGAGGCCTGGCCGCTGGAGCGGGCCGCGGCGAAGCCCCCCAGCGTGGCGTACTCGAACGACTGCGGGAAGTGGCCCAGCGTGAGCCCGTGCCGGGCCAGCAGCTCCTCGGCCTGCGGCCCGCGCAGGCCCGGCTCCAGCTCCGCGACCATCGACTCGGGGTCCACCGCGACCAGCCGGTTCAGCCGGGCCAGGTCGAGGGCGACGAGCCCGGCGTAGCGCTCCATGACCCCGCCGTCCGCGGTCAGGCCGCCGACGACGGAGGTGCCCCCGCCGAACGGGACCACCGCGACCCTCCGGGCGGCGCAGACCCGCAGCAGCTCCACCACCTCGTCGTGCGAGCCGGGCAGCAGCACGGCGTCGGGCGCGCCGGAGACGTCGCCGGCGCGCAGGCGCATCAGGTCCGGCGTGGACCTGCCCCGGGCGTGGCGGATGCGCGTCTCGTCGTCGGCGCGCACGTGCTCGGGACCGATGACGGCGCGCAGCTCGTCCAGGACCGCCGGCGGCAGGGCCGGGGCGGGCGGGCGGATCTCGGCCAGATCCGCCGCGGGGGTCTCGGGCGCGCGCACGCCCAGCAGGTCCTCCAGCAGCTTGCGGACCGGTCCGGGCAGGTCGGAGGCCTTGGCGGGGTCGCCCCAGCCGGACCAGAGCATCGGGTGCGCGTCGATCGTCGGAGTTTCCACCTCTACACTGTGACATATGACGTCCAACCGTCACAATGAGGGTTCCGTTCCGGGCAGGGGCTCCACCGACGCGCTCCTCGACGCGGCCCGCGAGGTCGTGCTCGCCGTCGGGGTGCGCCGCACCACGCTCACCGACGTGGCACGCCGGGCGGGGCTGTCCCGGATGACCGTCTACCGCCACTGGCCCGACGTGCGGAGCCTGGTCGCCGATCTGATGACCCGCGAATGGGTGGCGGTCGCCGGGCGCTTCGCCTCCGACGACCCGGTCACCGCCGCCGTCGGAGCGGTCCGGGCACTACGCGGGCACCCGCTCTGGCGCAAGATCGTCGAAGTGGATCCGGAGCTGCTCCTGCCGTACCTGCTGGACCGCCGGGGCTCCAGCCACGACGCCATGCTCGCCCTCGCCGAGTCGGCGATCGTCCGGGGCCAGGCCGCCGGCACCGTACGGCCCGGCGAGGCGCGGCCGATGGCCCGGGCCGTGCTGCTGACGGCCCAGTCGTTCCTGCTCTCCGGCGCCACCATGCTCGACCCCGCCGCCCCGGACGCCCCGTCCGGACCCGCCGATCCGCCCGCCCTGCCCGGACCGGCCGATCCGCCCGCCCCGTCCGGACCGGCGGTCCCGGCCCGTCCCGTCACCGAGGACGCGCTGGACGCCGAACTCACCACGCTCCTGGAGAGGTACCTGTCGCCGTGAACTCCTCCCTCAACGCCGCCCGCCGCGCCCGCGAGCTCGCCGAGCTGGCCGGCGGCCGGACCGTCGACCTGCTGGTGGTCGGGCTGGGCGCCACCGGCGCGGGCGTGGCGCTCGACGCCGCCTCCCGCGGCCTCTCGGTCGCCGCGGTCGACGCCTTCGACCTGGCCTTCGGCACCTCCCGGTGGAGCTCCAAGATGGTCCACGGCGGCCTGCGCTACCTGGCCAGAGGGCAGGTCGGGGTGGCGCACGAGAGCGCGGTGGAGCGCGGTGTCCTGCTCACCCGCACCGCCCCGCACCTGGTGCGGGCCCAGCCGTACCTCCTCCCGCTGACGCCGGAGGTCTCCCGGCTCCAGGCGGCCACGGTGATGGCCGGCTACCGGCTCGGTGACGGGCTGCGCGCCACCGCCCGCACACCGCGCCGCCTGCTGCCCGGCCCGTCGCGGATCCCCGCCGCCCGGGCCCGCGAGCTGGCCGCCCCGCTGCGGGCGGACGGCCTGCGCGGGGCGCTGCTCTCCTGGGACGGGCGGCTGGTCGACGACGCCCGGCTGGTGGTGGCGCTGGCCAGGACCGCCGCCGCGCACGGAGCCCGTGTCCTGACCCGCTGCCGGGCCCTGGAACTGGACGGCCGCGAGGCCCGGGTCCGCGACGAGCTGACCGGGCAGACCTTCACGGTCCGGGCGCGGGCGGTGGTCAACGCCACCGGCGTCTGGGCCTCCGGGCTCGACCCGGACATCCGGCTGTGCCCCTCGCGCGGCACCCACCTGGTGCTCCGCCCCGAGACCCTGCCGGGTCTGCGGACCGGCCTGCACGTGCCGATCCCGGGAACGGTCAACCGCTTCGCGCTGGTGCTGCCCCAGCCGGACGGCCGGGTCTACGTCGGGCTGACCGACGAGCCGGTGGAGGGCCCGCTCCCCGACGTGCCGCAGGCTCCGGAGGAGGACGTGGCCCTTCTGCTGGAACTGCTCAACTCCGTGCTGGAGACGGCGCTCCGGCGCGAGGACGTGGCCGGGGCCTTCGCCGGGCTCCGGCCGCTGCTGGCCGCGGGCGGGCACACCGCCGACCTGTCGCGCAGGCACGCGCTGCTCACCTCCCCGAACGGAGTGATCACCGTCGTGGGCGGCAAGCTCACCACCTACCGGCGGATGGCGCAGGACGCGGTCGACCTGGCGGTGCGCTCGCGCGGCCTGGCCGCGGGGCCGGGCCGTACGGCCCGGCTGCCGCTCGTCGGGCACCTGCCCGCGGGCGCCGCCGCGCGGGACCGGCTGACGGAGCGGTACGGGAGCGAGGCGGGAGCCGTGCGGGCCCTGATCGCGCACGATCCCGCGCTGGCCGAGCCGCTGCCCACCGGGATCACCCTCGCCGAGCTGGTCTGGGCGGTCCGGCACGAGGGGGCGCTGGACGCCGGCGACCTGCTGGACCGGCGGACCCGGATCGGGCTGGTGCCCCGGGACCGTGAGGCGGCGCTGCCCGCGGCGCGGACCGCGCTGGCGTACCCGGACGGTCCCGCCTCCACGTGACGGACGGCCCTCGGTGGCGCGGAGCCCGCGCGATATGGAACGCGCGGAGCCCGCGCGGCACAGGACGGGCAGCCTCCGCGTGCTGCGGACCGGATGGAGCCCGCACGGTGCGGAACGGGCGGGAGCCCCGCGCGTGCGGGCCCGAGCATCGGAAAACCCCATCGCATACCCTCGGAACCGTTAGGTTAGTCTTACCTAAGCCTGGATAGGGTGAGTGTGTGAGCGGAGGAAGGGCGCAGGCATGACGGCGAAGGGATGCGCGCATCCCGCGGGGTGTCACGACGGAACGCTGCCGGTCCACGCGAGCGCGACGGTCGGCGCCCGCTTCTGGCTGCTCATCGAGCACCCCGGTCCGTGGGCCTCGCACCTGGAGGACTGCAGACTCCCCGAGGACGTGCACACCCTCGTCAAGCGGGCCACACAGCTCGGTGTCCGCCCCCAGCTCATCCGCCGTCCCGGGCGCCGCACGCCGGTCTCCGGGCCCGGCATCCACGTCATGGTCGCCGACGCGCACGGGCCCGAGCCGTGGCTCGCCGAGAGCATTCTCACAGACCCGGACGATCTTGACCTTGACGCGCTGGTGGCCGGAGTGCTCCCCAAGTCCTGCATACTGGTGAGTGAGCCGGTTTTCCTGGTCTGCACGCACGCCAGGCGCAACGCCTGCTGCGCCCGCCTCGGCCTGCCTCTGGCCCGTTCACTGGCCGAGGTTTGGCCGGACAGAACCTGGGAAACATCACATGTTGGCGGCGATCGCTACGCCGCCAATCTCGTATGCTTGCCACACGGCCTCTACTACGGCAGCATGTCTCAGGCTGCTGCGATCGCAGCGGCGAACGCGTACCGGTCCGGCGAGGTCGTCCTCGACCGTTTCCGGGGACGCGCAGGCATCCCTGAGCCACTGCAAGCTGCCGAGCATTTCGTCCGTGCCCACACGGGAGAGCTCTCGGTCGGCGGAGTGGCCGTGGAGTCCTCCAGGTCGGACGGCGACGCCACCGAGGCCATCGTGCGCGGTGGTGGCGTTCGTTTTCGGGTGGTGGTTGAACCCATGACGCTCACGGCGCCATGCGGTACGGCTTGCGCCGACACGATCACCACCTATCGGCTGGTCGTGCTGGACAGGGTCGCACCTGTGCGGTACGCCACGCCCGCGCTGACCTGATCGGGGAACATCGCGGCCTATCCAGGCGTTGGCTCCAAGGATGTCAAAAGCGTCCAATGTGGCAGTAACCCGAAATTCTTCTCACTAGAAGGTGGTTTTCTCATGTCTCAGGTACGTCGGCAGACCGCCCGTCCTCGGCCCAGCTGGGGCTGGCAGGATGACGCCGCGTGCCGGGGCGAGGACCTCGTGCTCTTCTTCGGTCCCGATGGTGAACGTCAGCCCGAGCGTGACATCCGCGAGCGCAAGGCCAAGGCCATCTGCGCCCAGTGCCCCGTCCGCGCCGAGTGCCTTGACTACGCGCTGTCCCGCCCGGAGAAGTACGGCACCTGGGGCGGCCTGAACGAGGACGAGCGCGCCTCCGAGCGTCGTCGTCGTATGCGCCGCGCCGCCAGCGCCGGCATCAGCGCCGTCGCCTGAACACCTCCACCCGGCTTCCCCCGAACGTGTGATCTCGCCCGTTCCCCGCGAGATCACACGTCGCCGCCCGCGGGCTCCCTGCCGAGCAGCCTGAGGACGTCCCCGTCGTCGAGCTGGTCGAATCTCCGGTACCACTGCCCCACCGCGTGGAATCGCGCCGGCGTGGCGAGGAGCACCACCTCGTCCGCCTCCTCTCGCAGGGCGTCCGCGGTGTCCGGCGCCCCCACCGGGACCGCGAGCACCAGCCGGCCCGGCCCCCTCTCCCGGACGGCCCGGAGCGCGGCCCGCGCGGTGACCCCGGTGGCGAGCCCGTCGTCCACCACGATCACGTCCCGGCCCGCCGTATCGGGCGGCCTGCGGCCCCCCCGGTAGACCGCGACCCGCCGGGCCAGCTCGGCCCGCTCCCGCTCGACGACGTGGGCCACGCTCTCCTCGGTCAGCCTGGTGCGCCGGAGCATGCCCGGGTCGAAGACCGGTTCCCCGCCCTCGGCGACGGCGCCCACCCCGAGCTCCGGGTATCCCGGACAGCCGATCTTCCGGCTGACCAGCACGTCGAGCGCACCCTCCAGCCGCCGCGCGACCGGAATCGCCACCGGTACGCCCCCGCGCGGCAGGGCGAGCACGACGGGAGCGCGCAGCCCGAGCCCGGACAGCCGCGCGGCCAGCAGGGCTCCCGCCTCCGCCCTGTCGTCGAAGGGCAGGCGCACCTCCGGACCGCCGTACGCGGACGCACGCCTCCCCGGCCCGGCGACCGGGGAGACCCTGCCAAACCTCACATAACCGTTATACCCCTATGTCAAGGGCACTTTCGCCCTAATATCTCTACATCAGGGGCGATTCCGCCCTGATCTGCGCATCTCCTTGTGGATGATCTTCCATTTGCTCTGCAGCTCCTTGCGGAGCCGCGCGTCGGTCCGGGAGGCCATCCAGGCGGCCTCCCGCTGGAGCTTCTGCCAGCTGGCCAGCCGCCGCTCGGGGAGCGTCCCGTCCTCGATCGCGGCGAGGACGGCGCAACCGGGCTCGCCACCGTGACCGCAGTCGGCGAACCTGCAGTCCGCGGCGAGCTCCTCGATGTCGGCGAAGACCGCGTCCACGCCCTCGCGCATGTCGTACAGGCCGATGCGCCGGATGCCGGGCGTGTCGATGACGAGCCCGCCGCCGGCCAGCGGGATGAGCTCGCGGTGCACGGTGGTGTGCCGGCCCCGGCCGTCGTGCGCGCGCACCTGCTGGGTCTCCATCACCGTCTCCCCCGCCAGGGCGTTGACCAGCGTGGACTTGCCCGCGCCCGAGGCACCCAGCACCACGGCGGTGCGGGAGCCCGCGAGGTGGCCGCGGACGATCTCCACGCCCTCCCCGGTGACGGAGCAGACCGCGTGCACCTCCACCCCGGGCGCGGCCGAGGCGACCTCCCGCAGCAGGAAGTCGAGGCCGTCCCCGATCAGGTCGGACTTGGTGACCAGGACCACCGGCAGGGCGCCGCTCTCCCAGGCGAGGGCGAGCAGCCGCTCGACCCTCCCCAGGTCGGCGGTGTCGGTGGCGTGCAGGGCGGGCTCGGCGACGAACACGACGTCGACGTTGGCGGCCAGCACCTGGCCGCGGGAGTCTCCGGACAGGCCGCCCCTCGAGGTCCGGGCCACGCCGCCCCGGACGAAGGCGGTACGGCGCGGCAGGAGCGCCTCCAGCTCGAAGCGGCCCTCGGGAAGGCGGCGGAGCGTGGCCCAGTCCCCCACGCAGGGCAGGGCGACCGGATCGTCGGCGGCGGCCCGGCGCAGGCGGGCGCCGTAGTGGGCGGTCAGGTGACCGCCGGCGCAGAGCACCTCGGCGGCGCCGCGGTCGACGCGGGCCACCCGGGCGGGGATCGTACCGGCGGGGAGCTCGGCGGCGAGGGAGTCGTTCCAGCCGAGTGCGGAGAGATCGTAGGAACCAGACGTAACTGGTGAGGACAACGTGGACACACCCTTTTGTGAGGCTTGAAGCCGGGTGTCCCGTGTCGGAGATCGGTTAGTCGGACACCCGGAGGCTGACGGACGGCATGGTCGTCAGAAAGACCCGCATAGTCCTCACCTCCCGATGTCGTGGCCGCCCGGTGTCAGGGCGGCGGAACCGGACCAACTATAACGCAGGACCGGCCCGCGATCACAAGCGGTTAAACGTGCACGGAGCGGCGTCGCCGGTCGCCGGGACGCCACCGCGGGGCCGGTCGCCGCCGCGGCCGGACGGCGGCCGCGCGCGGTCGGCCCGGCCGACGCCGCGGGGGACGGCGCGTGCCCGCGCCGTCCCCCGCGGGTGTGTCCTGCTTACAGGCCGGGGGCCGGGAAGTGCGAGGTCAGCTCGCGCACCTCGGCGTGCACGCGGGTGATGACGTGCTTGGCCTCGTCCTCGTCCTTGGCCAGGGCGGTGACGACCTGGTCGATCCAGGCGCCGATCTGCCGCATCTCGGCCACGCCCATGCCCCGGCTGGTCACGCCGGCGGTGCCCAGGCGGATGCCCGAGGGGTCGAACGGCTTGCGCGGGTCGAACGGCACGGTGTTGTAGTTGGTCTCCAGGCCCGCCTTGTCCAGCGCCTGGGCGGCGGGCTTGCCGCCGACGCCCTTGGGGGTCAGGTCCATCAGGATGAGGTGGTTGTCGGTGCCGCCGGAGACCAGGTCGAAGCCGCGGGCCAGCAGCTCCTCGGCCAGCGCCCGGGCGTTCATCACGACCTGGCGGGCGTAGTCCTTGAACCCGTCGGTCGCGGCCTCCTTGAGCGCCACCGCGATGGCCGCGGTGGTGTGGTTGTGCGGGCCGCCCTGCAGGCCGGGGAAGACGGCCTTGTTCAGCGCGGTGGCGTGCTCGTCGGAGGTGGCCATCAGCATGGCGCCGCGCGGGCCGCGCAGCGTCTTGTGGGTGGTGGTGGAGATGACGTCGGCGTGCCCGACCGGCGACGGGTGGGCGCCGCCGGCGACCAGGCCGGCGATGTGCGCGATGTCCGCGGCGAGGACGGCGCCGACCTCGCGGGCGATCTCGGCGAAGGCCGGGAAGTCGATCGTGCGGGGGATCGCGGTGCCGCCGCAGAAGATCAGCTTGGGACGCTCGCGGAGGGCGATCTCCCGGACCTCGTCCATGTCCACGCGGCCGGTGTCCTGGCGCACGCCGTACCGGACCGGGTTGAACCACTTGCCGGTGGCCGAGACCGACCAGCCGTGGGTGAGGTGGCCGCCGAACGGCAGGCCCATGCCCATCACCGTGTCGCCGGGCTGCAGGAAGGCCATGTAGATCGCGAGGTTCGCCGGGGAGCCGGAGTAGGGCTGGACGTTGGCGTGGTTCACGCCGAACAGCGACTTGGCCCGCTCGATGGCGAGGGTCTCGATCTGGTCGATGACCTGCTGGCCCTCGTAGTAGCGCTTGCCGGGGTAGCCCTCGGAGTACTTGTTCGTCAGGACGGTGCCGGTGGCCTCCAGCACGGCCTTGGAGACGTAGTTCTCCGAGGCGATCAGTTTGACCGTGTCGGTCTGCCGGCGCTCCTCCGCCTTGATCAGTTCGGCGATCTGCGGATCGACGCTGGAAAGAGAACTACTCACGGCGCCTTCACTCCCCTGTCATCGTTGACGAGTGCGGAGACCCAGGCGCGCGGCCTCCGCCGTTCCGCTCCCCGGTGGTTCGTCCACCCAATGCGCCAGTCGCGCTCAAACGATATCGGACCGGCCCGCGCGGCCGGTGCGCCCGTTGCCGTCGACGGGCCAGAGCCGGTCCACCTCGGCGTTGAGTATGGCGCCGATGAGCACGGCCAGGGCTGTGATGTAGAGCCACAGCAGCACCGCGATCGGGGAGGCCAGGGAGCCGTAGATGGAGACCGGGGTGAACCAGTCGGCGAGTACGGCGCGCAGCACCGCGGCGCAGGCGATCCAGACGATGATCGCGAGCACCGCCCCGGGCATCTCCCGCCACCAGCGGGTGCGCACCGGCACGCTGACGTGGTAGAGCAGCGTGAGGAAGCAGATCGAGCCGAGGACGACCACCGGCCAGTAGAGCGCGTCCACCAGCCCGCCGTAGCGGGGCGGCAGCGCGCCGCGCAGCGCCTCCGGGCCGAGCACGAGGACCGGCATGACGAGCAGCCCGCTCAGCAGGCCGGCGAGGTAGAGCCCGAAGGACATCAACCGGGTGCGGATGATGCCGCGCTCCTCCCCGAGCCCGTAGGCCAGCGCGATGAGGTCCACGTAGACGTAGAGCGCCCGCGAGCCCGACCAGAGGGCGAGCACGAAGCCCAGCGAGATCAGCGGAACCCGGTTCTCGGGCCTGAGCACGTCGGAGACGAGGGGGGTGACGACGGTGTCCACGGCGCTGTCGGTGAACAGCAGGTGGGCCTGCTGGTCGATCCAGGCGGTGACGTCCTGCACCGTCTCCGGGCCGAACACCTTCGTGAGCTGTCCGACCACGCCGATCAGGCCCAGCACGAACGGCGGCAGCGACAGCAGCGCGAAGAAGGCCGCCTCCCCCGCCAGGCCGGTGACCCGGTAGTTCACGCCTGCGTTCGTGGTGGCCAGGGCCAGCGACCAGACGCCGGTGCCCCGCACCCAGGTGAGCCCCGCCCGCAGCTTCGCACTGTGCCGGCGCAGGCGGGAGTGGCCCCGGGGCGGGCGTTTCCTCGGTCCGGGCTTCCGCGCCGAGGCACCGGTGGACGTCATGGAACCCAACGTATTCCCTCCGGTGCCGGTGCCACGAGTCCGGCCGCCGGTCGGCCGCCCGCGCGACCTGCGGCGGAGTCCGGTGAGATGTCCCACACCCGTCCCCCGGGCCTCCCCGGCACGGACCGGGGCGCCGCGCACAATGGAGACATGGTCTGCGATGCGTGCAAGAACCGCCGCCACGAGGAGTGCCGGGGCGGGACGTGGTGCGACTGCCAGCACAAGCCCGCCGTGGAGCCCAGGGAGTCGCCGCTGGACTGGCCGCGCCAGGGCTGAGCCCCGGCCGGGTCGCGCCGTGCGCGGGGCCCGCCGGGGGCCGCGCCGGTGGTCCGTCGGGCCGGGTGCGGGGGCCGGCCGGGTCGCGCCCGGCGGGACCCTCGCGTCCAGAGTGTGGACCTGATATTGGACATCTCGGGGCGCCGGGGTATCGTTCTGGACATGCCAGCGGACCCCATGCTCGTCGTGCGACGCCACGTCGACCTTCTGCGTGTCCGCAGCGCGATCTGTCGCACCGCCCGTTGACCGTCGCCCTTCGCTGATTCCAGCAGGTTCCAGCAGGCCCGGGCGCGCGACAGGCGTTCTCCTCCAAGAGCCATCAGACCCCCGCACTCGACGACGAGGCGGGAGGTGCCTGTGCGTGTCCGCACCGTTTCCCTTCGATCCGTAAGGACGCGCACATGACGACCCCGGCCCGTCCGGCCAACCGCCACCACAAGCGCCCGCGAGGCGAAGGTCAGTGGGCTCTCGGCTACCGTGAGCCGCTGAACAAGAACGAGGAGCTCAAGAAGAACGACGACGGGCTCAACGTCCGTCAGCGGATCATCGACGTCTACTCCAAGGGCGGCTTCGACTCCATCGACCCGGCCGACCTGCGGGGCCGGATGCGCTGGTACGGCCTCTACACCCAGCGCAAGCCCGGGATCGACGGCGGCAAGACCGCGGTCCTGGAGCCGGAGGAGCTCGACGACCGCTACTTCATGCTCCGCGTCCGCATCGACGGCGGCCGGCTCACCACCGAGCAGCTGCGCGTCATCGCCGAGATCTCCAACCTCTACGGCCGCGGCACCGCCGACGTCACCGACCGGCAGAACATCCAGCTCCACTGGATCGAGATCGAGTCCGTGCCCGACATCTGGGCGCGGCTGGAGGCCGTGGGCCTGTCCACCACCGAGGCCTGCGGCGACACCCCGCGCGTCATCATCGGCTGTCCGCTGGCCGGCATCGACACCGACGAGGTCGTCGACGCCACCCCGCACATCCGCGAGATCTACGACTCCTTCATCGGCAACCCGGACTTCTCCAACCTGCCGCGCAAGTTCAAGACCTCGGTGAGCGGCTGCCCCGCGCACTGCGCCGTGCACGAGATCAACGACGTGTCCTTCGTCGGCGTCGTCGACGAGCGGGGCGAGCAGGGCTTCGACCTGTGGGTGGGCGGCGGCCTGTCCACCAACCCGATGCTCGCCAAGCGGCTCGGCGTCTTCGTCGCCCCCGAGCGGGTCTCCGAAGTCTACGCCGGCGTGATCGGCATCTTCCGCGACTACGGCTACCGCCGCCTGCGCCACCGGGCGCGGCTGAAGTTCCTGGTCGGTGACTGGGGCGTCGAGAAGTTCCGTGAGGTCCTCGAGAAGGAGTACCTCGGCTACGCGCTGCCCGACGGCCCCGCCCCCGAGCAGCCCCGCGGCGGGCGCCGCGACCACGTGGGCGTCTTCCCGCAGAAGGACGGCAACTTCTACGTCGGCTTCGCGCCCAGGGTCGGCCGCCTCGACGGCGACAAGCTCCACCTGATCGCCGACCTCGCCGAGCGGCACGGCTCCCGCCGGGTCCACACCACGGTCGAGCAGAAGATGGTCGTCCTCGACGTCGCCCCCGACCAGGTGGACAGCCTCGTGGCCGAACTGGAGGCCAACGACCTGCAGGTCAACCCCTCCACCTTCCGCCGCCAGACGATGGCCTGCACCGGCATCGAGTTCTGCAAGCTGGCGATCGTCGACACCAAGAACACCGCCTCCACCCTGATCGACGAGCTGGAGACCCGGCTGCCGGACTTCCGCGAGCCGCTGACCATCAACGTCAACGGCTGCCCGAACTCCTGCGCACGCATCCAGACCGCCGACATCGGCCTCAAGGGCCAGCTCGTCGTGAACGACGCCGGCGAGCAGGTCGAGGGCTTCCAGATCCACCTGGGCGGCTCGCTGGGCGTCAACGCGGGCTTCGGCCGCAAGGTCCGCGGCCTGAAGACCACCGCTGCGGAGCTGCCCGACTACGTCGAGCGGGTGCTGCGCAACTTCGACAAGCAGAAGAACGAGGGCGAGACCTTCACCGAGTGGGTCCAGCGCGCCGACGAGGCGGACCTCAAGTGAGTGAGAGAGCGGTCCCCTTCCACTGCCCGTACTGCGGCGAGGAGGACCTGGAGCCCTACGAGGGCGACGGCGGCTGGTACTGCCGCTCGTGCGCCCGCGCTTTCAAGCTGAAGTTCCTGGGGATCGGAGTGCTCAAGTGACTCTCGTGGACGTCGAGATCGGATTACGCCAGCAGCGCGGCGTGCTCGACCTGCAGAACATCGTCGAGTCCGCGGCGCGGTTCCTGGAGGACGCCTCCGCCATCGAGATCATCCGCTGGGCGGCGGCGACCTTCGGCGACCAGCTCTGCCTGACCGCGTCGATGAGCGACGCGCTGATGATCGACCTGGTCAGCAAGGTCAAGCCCGGGGTGGACGTGCTGTTCATCGACACCGGTTACCACTTCGCCGAGACGATCGGGACCCGGGACGCGGTCCAGCAGGTGTACGACGTCAACGTGATCAACGTGCGTCCCTCCCGGACCGTGGCGGAGCAGGAGCGCGACCTGGGCCCGCGGCTGTTCGGCCGCAACCCCGACCTCTGCTGCTACCTGCGCAAGGTGGAGCCGCTCAACCGCGCGCTCGAGCCGTACCTCGCCTGGGTGTCCGGCATCCGGCGCGACGAGTCCCCCACCCGGGCCGGGACCAAGGTCGTGGAGTGGGACGCCAAGCGCCAGATGGTCAAGATCAACCCGATCGCCCGGTGGACGCAGGAGGACGTCGACAACTACATGGCCGACAACGGAGTGCTGATCAACCCGCTGCACTACGACGACTACCCCTCGATCGGCTGCGCCCCCTGCACCCGGCAGGTCGCGCCCGGCGAGGACCCGCGCAGCGGCCGCTGGGCCGGCATGGGCAAGACCGAGTGCGGCATCCACACGTGAGCCGCCCCGCCACCGGGGTCCGGCGCGGACCGGCGGGCCCGCCGGTCCCGCTGGTCGCCGTCGCGCACGGTTCCCGCGACCCGCGCGCCGCGGCGACGGTGGAGGAACTGCTGGAGGCGGTACGGCGGGCCCGCCCGGACCTGCCGGTGCGCTCCGCCTACCTCGACCACGCTCCGGTGACCCTCGCCGGAGCGCTGTCCGGGCTGGCCGAGGCGGCGGTGCTGCCGCTGCTGCTCACCGAGGCCTACCACAGCCGCGTCGACATCCCCGGCGCGCTGGCCGAGGTGACGGCCCGGCGCCCGCGGCTGCGGGTGCACCGGGGCTCGACGCTGGGCCCGCACCCGCTGCTGACCGCCGCCCTGGAGCGGCGGCTGGCCGAGGCGGGCGTGGCCGCGGGCGACCCGGAGACGGCCGTGGTGCTGGTCTCGGCGGGCTCCAGCGACCCCCGGGCCAACGCGACCGTCGCCCGGATCGCCCGTCTCTGGGCGCGGCGCGGCTGGTGGTCGGCGACCGCGGCCTACGCCTCGGCCGCCGCGCCGGCCCCCGAGGAGGAGGTCCGCCGGCTGCTGGCCGCCGGAGCCCCGCGGGTGGCCGTGGCCCCCTACCTGCTGGCCCCGGGCCTGTTCGCCGACCGGGTGCGCACCAGCACCCTCGCCGCGGGGGCGTGCGCCGTCGCGGACGTGCTGGGCGCGGCCCCCGAGGTCGCCGCCGTGCTGCTGGAGCGGTACGAGCAGGCCGTACAGGGCATGCGGGCCCCCGCCGCCACCGCCTGACGGCCGCCGGAGGACCATCCGGCGGCTGGAAGACCACCTGGCGGCCCGGGAAGGTCGCCGGAGGACCACCCGGCCGGTCCCGGGCGGGGTCCGGTCAGGGGGCCGCCGACGGTGCGGCGGGCGGGTTCGCGCAGTCGAGCACGACCACCTCCCCGGTGGCCGGGTCGACCTGCCGGGCGCCGTCCCTGCACTCGGGCCCGCCCATCCTCTCCACCACGAGGCGCCACCCGGCGTCGAAGCGCCCGCCTTCCGCCAGGCGTTCCTCGACGTCCTCCGTCCCGGTCATCTCCTCCGGGGCCGCCCGTCCGCCGGAGGTGTCCGCGGGCTTCAGCAGAGCGGCGGCCACGGTGTGCTCGATGGGGTGGTGGTCATCCGGCGGCGCCGTCCACCGGACCACGTAGTAGGGGTTCTCCATGACGTCGGTCCCCATCGGCACGCGCTCGCCGATCCCCTGACCGCAGGGCCCCGCCGTCACCAGGCGCCCGTCGATCCAGAGGGCGGCCTTGGCCACCGGCCCACTGCACCACAGGCTCACGCTGATCTGCGCTCCACCGGTCGGGACCGTGACCTCCTCGCGCGCACCGCCTGCGGTGAACCTCCTCTCCAGGAGCGTCTCCTTGGGGATCGGGTCGCCCAGGGGCGTGGCGACGACGCGGGGAGAGCCGTCCGGCCGGGACATGGCGCCGGTCCAGACGTCGTCGCCGGGGGCCGTGCCGGCGGGTCCGGCGGGCAGGGTGAGGGCGGCCGCGACGGCCAGGCCGAGTGCCGCCGCGCCGCCCGCCGCGCCGAGGCGGCGCCGCCGGATGCGGCGGACGCGCCGGTCGACGTCGGCCACGGTCACGCCCCCGCGGGGACCGCCGCCGCTGTCGGACTCCAGGAACTCGCGGAGGTCGGATTCGGTGATCGTCATGTCAGCTCCGAGGTGAGCGCGGCCCGGGCCGCGGGGTCGACGCGCAGCTTGGCCAGCGCCCTGGCGGCCTGACTGCGTACGGTGGCCACCGAACAGCCGAGGATCCCGGCGATCTCCGCGTCGGGCAGGTCGGCGAAGTAACGCAGCACCAGCACGGCCCGCTGCCTGCGGGGCAGCGCCGCGAGCACGGTGCGCACCTCGTCGCGGACCCCCAGCTCGGCGGCCGGGTCCCGGCCGGCCTCCTCGGGGAGGGTCTCGGTCGGGACCTCTCCCCTCCACTTCCGCCGCCACCAGGTGGCGTGCGTGTTGGCCAGGATCCGGTACACGTAGGGGTCGGGGTTCTCGCCGACCCTGCGCCAGGCGAACCACGCCTTGGCCAGCGCCGTCTGCAGCAGGTCCTCCGCCGTGCCCCAGTCGCGGCACAGCAGGTACGCGGTGCGCAGCAGACGGGCCGACCGCTGCTCGACATAGCGTTCGAAGTCGGCCCGGTCACGCATGCGGCAGTCCTTACTGTTCGGTGATGGTCACCGATCTCTACCGCCCGGACCCCGCGGGGCGTTGCACGCGCCGGGAGATCCGCTCCGGATACGTCAGCGCTCTGGTGTGCGGGGCGGTTCGAGAGGGATGCGTCAGCGCTCCGGCGGGCGGGGCGGTTCGAGAGGGATGCGTCAGCGCTCCGGCGGGCGGGGCGGCTCCGGAGGGAGCGGGGCCTGCGGCGGGGGCGGAGGCTGCGGGGGCCGCAGGGCCTGCTCGCCGTGCGCCCAGCCGTGCGCGCCGTGGCCGGAGTGCGCCTCCCAGTGCGGGGCGGGCGGCGGCAGCCGCCGGTACGGCTCGCCCGTCAGCTCCCCGCGCAGTTCGCGCCACTGCTCCCGCCAGGCGGCCCATGCCTTCTTGGTCCGCCCGGCCCTGGCGTCGCCGATCACCTTGACGTCGCCCATGAGGACGAACGCCTTGACCCGGATCAGCGGCACGTTCGCCCCGGGAGGCGCCTCGAGCACCTCGACCTTCTTGTCCCCCATGATCGCGACGCCCTCGAGCTCGACGTCCACGCCGTCCGGGACGATGATCTTCACGTCGCCCATGACCGCGGTGGCGGCGATGTCCACCACGCCGGTGCGGACCTCGGCCTCGCGCAGGTCGAGGACGACGTCGCCCATCACGGCCACCGCGCCGAGCTCTCCGTCGATGCGCCACTTGCCGCGCCGCTTGGAGTCGCCCATGACGGCCACGAACCAGCGCCGGGCCCGGCCGCCCCTGTGCTCCGGCGCGGGCGCGTAGGCGGGTGCGGGCGCCTGCCCGGCCGCCGGCAGGTCGGAGGTGATGACGTCCAGCTCGGCCCGGGTGACGGCGCTGTAGGCCGCCTCCGTGCGCTCGGTCAGCTCGCCGAGGGTCAGCCGCCCCTCGACGGAGGCGACCCGCAGCTGCTCGACGACGGCTTCCCGCTCGGCGTCGGATGCCCGAATTCCACCTGGTTCGCTCACGGGTCACAACATATCTCGACCGTCCCGGGCCGGTCTCCTCCTGCGGGAGGAGACCGGTCGTCCGCCGTCCGCCGTCCCCGGGACGGCACGGCCCAGGCCGCCGCCTTCCACCCGGTACGGCTCCGCCGGCGCGGGCCGCCGCCTTCCCGGTACGGCTCCGCCGGCGCCGGACCCGCCCCGCCTATGATTTCGAGGCATGTACGCAGAGCTGCTGGACGCGGTGGTCGAAAACGACGTCGAACGGGTGGAGATCCTGCTCGGGAAGGGCACACCCGCCGATCCGCCGGGCGAGGCGGACAGCACCGCCCTCTACCGGGCGGCGGTCGGCGGCAGGACCGCGATCGTGCGGGCGCTGCTGGCCGCCGGGGCCGACCCGGACCGGCTGAGCGGCGACGAGTCGGAAGGGCTGCCGCTCTGCGCGGCCGCGGCCTGGGGCCACACGGAGGCGGTCGAGGCGCTGCTGGCCGCCGGGGCCGACCCGGCCCGGCGCGAGAGCCACGGGTGGACCCCGGTGCTCTGGGCCGCGGCCAACGGCCACGCCGGCGCGCTCCGCGTGCTCCTGGACGCCGGAGCCGCCGCCGAGGACGTCCTGGAGGGCGGGACGACCGCCCTCACCCTGGCCGTCCGGCGCGGTGCACTGGGCGCCGTGCGGGCGCTGCTGGACGCCGGGGCGGATCCCGCCCGGCCGGACGGCGAGGGTGACACGCCGCTGGCGATCGCCTACGACTGGCTCGGCACGCACCTGGAGACCGCCCTGCTGGAGCAGGTCGCCGAACAGGCCCCCGAGGACGCGGAGTTCGTCGTGGAGCGCTCCCGCGCCGAGGACGGCACCGACCTGGTGACCGTCACGGCGGTGCGGCCCGGCGGCTCGGCCTCCGTGGTCGAGTGCCAGCGCGGCCACGCGGCCGTCGCGACCCTGCTGGAGGACGCGACCGGCGAGCGGCTGCCCTTCGAGGAGCTGGTCGAGCGGGCGCTGCCGTACCGGGACCTCGACGAGGAGGCCGAGACCTGGTGGACGATCGTGGAGTCGCTGCAGCGGCGCGGCGACCGGGAGACCTTCGACGAGGCCGTCCGGCTGTGCGCCGCCGAGGACCCGCGCCGGCGCGAGCTCGCCGTCGACCTGCTCTCCCAGTTCGGCTCCGCCGACGGTGAGCGGCCCTTCGCGGAGGAGAGCCTGCCGGTGCTGCGGCGGATGGCCGCCGCCGAGGGCGACGAGCGGGTGCTGCGCTCGGTGCTCGGCGCGCTCGGCCACCACGCCGACCCGCGCGCCCTGCCCGAGGTGCTGGAGATCATCAAGGCCGAGGGCTGGACCCGCACCGAGGCGGATCCGGCGGCGCTGGCGGCGGTCCTGCCCGCCGGGCACGCCGAGGGGCTGGCGCTGCTCGTCTCCATGACCACCGATCCCGATCCGGACGTGCGCGACTGGGCGACCATGGGCCTGGCCGGGCTGGAGGAGGACACTCCGCAGATCCGCGACGCGCTGGCCGCGCGCCTCGGCGACGAGGACCTGAGCACGGTGGCCGAGGCCGCGCGAGGACTGGCGCGGCGGGGCGATCCCCGGGGCCGGGCGGGGATCGAGCGGGTCCTGGCCGAGAGCGACGACGACTACGCCAGGGACATCGTCGCCGGTCTCTGACGGTCCCGGCGGCGCTCCATTACTCCTCAGTAACAGGACAAACAATCTCTATTGCGACATGCGACCATGTGCGGGAAATGTTGAGGTAGATGGAATCCCGGCGGGCGGGGGGGCCGG
>NZ_JBHSBM010000077.1:92723-108208 GCF_042650625.1 Planomonospora corallina | reverse complement strand
CGGCCCGCCGACCCGGAGGCCGCACGTGACCACGCATGACGTCTTCAACCAGGTCCCCCCGCTCACCGGTCACGACGTGTCCGCGGACGCGGCCCTGCTGGAGGGCCTGGAGCGCGAGGGCGCCGGCTGGTACGCCGGCGACCTGCACCGCCTCGGCACGCTCGCCGGCTCGGAGCGGGCCGCCGAGTGGGGACGGCTGGCCAACGAGTACCCGCCGGTCCTGCGCACCCACGACCGCTACGGCCACCGCGTCGACGAGGTCGAGTTCCACCCCGCCTGGCACGAGCTGATGACCGTCGCCGTCGGCGGCGGCCTGCACGCCGCCCCCTGGGCCGACGCCCGGCCGGGCGCGCACGTGGCCCGGGCGGCCGGGTTCTACGTCTGGAGCCAGGTCGAGGCAGGGCACGGCTGCCCGATCTCCATGACCTACGCCGCCGTCCCGGCGCTGCGCCACGCCCCCGAGCTGGCCGCCGAGTGGGAGCCCCTGCTGGCCTCCCGCGAGTACGACTTCGGGCTCCGGCCGGCCGCGGGCAAGCGCGGCGTGCTGGCCGGAATGGCGATGACCGAGAAGCAGGGCGGCTCCGACGTGCGCGCCGGCACCACCCGGGCCGAGCCCCTGAGTGACGGGACCTACGCCCTCACCGGCCACAAGTGGTTCAACTCCGCCCCGATGTGCGACGTGTTCCTCGTCCTGGCGCAGGCGCCCGGTGGCCTGACCTGTTTCCTGCTCCCCCGCGTGCTGCCCGACGGCACCCGCAACGCCATGCGCCTGATGCGGCTGAAGGACAAGCTGGGCAACAGGTCCAACGCCAGCTCCGAGGTGGAGTACCACGGGGCCGTGGCCTGGCGGGTCGGCGAGGAGGGCCGGGGCGTGCGGACCATCCTGGAGATGGTCAACATGACCCGGCTGGACTGCGTGATCGGCTCGGCCGCCGGCATGCGGTACGGCCTGCGCCAGGCCGTCCACCACGCCGCGCACCGCAGCGCGTTCGGCCGCCGCCTGGTCGAGCAGCCGCTGATGCGCAACGTCCTGGCCGACCTGGCCGTGGAGTCGGAGGCCGCGACCGCGCTGATGACGCGCCTGGCCGGGGCGACCGACCGGGCCGCCGCCGGGGACCCCGCAGAGGCCGCGCTGCGCCGTACCGCGCTGGCCGTCGGCAAGTACTGGGTGTGCAAGCGCGCGCCGGTCCACGCCGCCGAGGCGATGGAGTGCCTGGGCGGCAACGGCTACGTCGAGGACTCGCAGATGCCCCGGCTCTTCCGCGAGTCGCCGCTGAACGGCATCTGGGAGGGCTCGGGGAACGTGGCGGCGCTGGACGTGCTGCGCGCCCTGGGCCGCGAGCCCGGCGCGCTGGAGGCGTTCACGGACGAGGTCGGCCTCGCCGCCGGGGCCGACCGGCGCCTGGACGAGGCCGCCGACCGGCTGCGCAAGTCGCTGGGGGACCTGACGGACATCGAGTCCCGCGCCCGCCGCCTGGCCGAGGACATGGCCCTGGTCCTGCAGGGTTCCCTGCTGGTGCGGCACGCGCCCGCGGCCGTCGCCGACGCCTTCTGCGCCTCCCGGCTGACCGGTGAGGGAGGGCGTGCCCTCGGCACGCTCCCCTCCGGGCTGGACCTCGACGCCGTCATCGGCAGGATCACGCATCCCGGCCCCTGAACGGCGTATGTTCGCTCATGAACAGCTGATCGACCGAAGGGATATCGCCCATGGCGACGACACGTACCGCGACGACCCAGTGGAAGGGCTCCCTGATGGAGGGCTCCGGCACGGTCTCGATGGACTCCTCCGGGGTGGGCACGTTCGACGTGTCCTGGCCCTCCCGCGCCGAGCAGCCGGGCGGCAAGACCTCCCCGGAGGAACTGATCGCGGCCGCCCACTCGGCCTGCTTCTCGATGGCCCTCTCCCACGGCCTGGCCCAGGCGGGCACGGCGCCGCAGTCCGTGGAGACGAAGGCCGACGTGACCTTCCAGCCGGGCGAGGGCATCACCGGGATCGTCATCACCGTCCGCGCCCACGTCCCCGGCATCAGCGCCGAGGACTTCCGGGCCGCGGCCGAGACGGCCAAGGCCAACTGCCCGGTGAGCAAGGCCCTGGCGGGCACCACGATCACCCTCGACGCCGAGCTGCTGGGCTGACCGCCGCACCCGCGCGACCACGCGTGCCCGCTCCGCGGGTGCGCGTGGTCCCGTCCCCGGGCGGCGACGACCCCGTATCCGCACCGTCTCCGCACCACCTCCCGGCGGCCTCCCCGCCACCCCCGCGGTGTCCCCGGGCGCCCCGCCTCCCGGGAGGCCCGGGCGACGAAGCACGACATCCCCCTGCACGCGAAGCCCGACTGGGAGAGAATAGGGACATATGCGCGAAGTCTGGCCGGGAGAGCCGTATCCGCTCGGTGCCACCTGGGATGGTGTGGGCACCTCCTTCACCCTGTTCTCCGAGGTGGCCGAGCGGGTCGAGCTGTGCCTGTTCGACGACGACGGCCGCGAGGAGCGGGTCGACCTGCCCGAGGTGGACGGGTTCGTCTGGCACGGCTACCTGCCGGGCGTCATGCCGGGACAGCGGTACGGCTACCGCGTGCACGGCCCCTACGAGCCCTCCCAGGGGCACCGCTGCAACCCCGCCAAGCTCCTGCTCGACCCCTACGCCAAGGCGGTCGAGGGCGAGCTGGTCTGGGACGAGGCGCTGTTCTCCTACCGGTTCACCGACCCGGCGGCGCGCAACGACTACGACAGCGCCCCCTTCATGCCGAAGAACGTGGTGATCAACCCGTTCTTCGACTGGGGGACCGACCGGCCGCCGCGCACGCCGTACCACCAGACGGTGATCTACGAGGCGCACGTGCGCGGGCTCACCATGCGCCACCCGGCGGTGCCCGAGGAGCAGCGCGGCACCTACGCGGGGCTGGCGCATCCGGCGGTCGTCGACCACCTGCTGGACCTGGGCGCCACGGCCGTGGAGCTGATGCCGGTGCACCAGTTCGTGCCCGAGCACGCGCTGGTGGCCCGGGGGCTGACGAACTACTGGGGCTACAACACCATCGGCTTCTTCGCCCCGCACAACGGCTACGCCGCCGGCGGCCGGCGCGGCCAGCAGGTGCTGGAGTTCAAGGCCATGGTCAAGGCCCTGCACGAGGCGAACATCGAGGTCATCCTCGACGTGGTCTACAACCACACCGCCGAGGGCGACCACATGGGGCCCACGCTCTGCTTCCGCGGCATCGACAACGCCGCGTACTACCGGCTGCACGACGGCGACCGCCGCTACCACCTCGACTACACCGGCTGCGGCAACTCCCTCAACGTCCGCTCCCCGCACGCGCTCCAGCTCATCATGGACTCCCTGCGCTACTGGGTGCTGGAGATGCACGTGGACGGCTTCCGCTTCGACCTGGCCGCCGCGCTCGCCCGCGAGCTGCACGACGTCGACCGGCTGAGCGCCTTCTTCGACCTGATCCAGCAGGACCCGGTGATCTCCCAGGTGAAGCTGATCGCCGAGCCGTGGGACGTGGGGCCGGGCGGCTACCAGGTGGGCAACTTCCCGCCGCTGTGGACCGAGTGGAACGGGAAGTACCGCGACGTCGTCCGGGACTTCTGGCGGGGCAGCGGCTCCGCGCTGCCGGAGTTCGCCTCCCGGCTGACCGGCTCGGCCGACCTGTACGCCACCTCCGGCCGCCGCCCGGTCGCCTCCATCAACTTCGTCACCGCGCACGACGGCTTCACCCTCACCGACCTGGTCTCCTACGAGCGCAAGCACAACGAGGCCAACGGCGAGAACAACCGGGACGGCACCGACGACAACCGGTCGTGGAACTGCGGCGCCGAGGGCCCCGTCGAGGACCCGGCGATCGTGCGGCTCCGCCGCCGCCAGCGGCGCAACTTCCTGGCCACCCTGTTCATCTCCCAGGGCGTGCCGATGCTGGTGGCCGGCGACGAGATCGGCCGGACGCAGGGCGGCAACAACAACGCCTACTGCCAGGACAACGAGGTCTCCTGGATCGACTGGTCGCTGGCCAGGACCGAGGGCGACCTGCTCGACTTCGTCCGGGCCCTGTCGGCGCTCCGGCGCGAGCACCCGGTCTTCCAGCGGCGCCGGTTCTTCCGCGGGCGCGTGGCCCCCGACGGTGCGCGCGACATCGTCTGGCTCACCCCGGCCGGTGCGGAGATGTCGGCCGGGGACTGGCACACCGGCTACGCCAAGTCGCTGACGGTCTTCCTGAACGGCGACGCCATCACCGAGCCCGGCCCGCGCGGCGAGCGCATCGTGGACGACTCGTTCCTGCTGCTGATCAACGGCCACCACGAGGACATGGCCTTCACCCTGCCCGGCGCGCAGTACGGCGCGGCGTGGCGGACGGTGCTGGACACCGCGGACGAGGTCGTGTCGGCCGAGCCCTACTCCGACGAGCCGTGGCCGCCGGAGGCCGTGGTCCGGGTGACCGGCCGCTCGATGCAGATCCTCCGCTGCCCGCGGGCCTGAGGGCGCGTCCCGGCGGGTCCGGCGGGCCCGCGCGCCGGACCCGCGCACCGGTCCCGGCGGGGCTCGTCCGCTCACGTCCGCCGGCGGTTGTGCCAGGGTGGTGGCATGCGCCTGATCCATCCCCGCGTCCCCGCCGTCCCCGAGCCCGCGGCCGAGTCCGCCGGGATCTCCTCAAGGGACGGGGGGGACCTCGACCTCGCCGGCCTCGCCCACGCCTACGCCTATCCCGGCGGCCCCTGGCTGCGGGTCAACATGGTGGCCAGCGCCGACGGCGCGACCTGGCTGGCGGGACTGTCCGGCGGGCTGTCCGGCAAGGGGGACCGGAAGGTCTTCGGGGTGCTGCGCGGGCTGGCCGACGTGATCCTGGCCGGGGCCGAGACGGTCCGCAGCGAGGGGTACGGCCCGGCCCGGCCCCGGGAGTCGTGGCGGGCGCTGCGCGAGGGCCGCCCGGCGGCCCCGGTGATCGCCGTGGTCAGCGGCCGGCTGGAGCTGGACTTCACTTCGCCGCTGTTCACGGAGGCGGAGCCGGGCGCGCGGACGATCGTCGTCACCTGCGGGGCCGCCCCGGCGGACCGGCGCGCGCAGGCCGCCCGGCACGCCGACGTGATCGTGGCCGGGGACGAGCGCGTGGACCTGGCCGCCGCGGTCAAGGCGCTCGCCGAACGGGGCCTGGAGAGGGTGCTGTGCGAGGGCGGGGCGAGGATCAACGGCCAGCTGGCCGCGGCGGGCCTCATCGACGAGCTCTGCCTGACGGTCAGCCCGCTGCTGGTCGGGGGTGGCGCGGTCCGGGTCCTCGACGGGCCGGACGTGCTGACCGGTCTCCGCCTGGTCCACGTCCTGGAGGAGGACGGTTTCCTGTTCACCAGATACGTCCGGTCTTCGTAGCGGATCCACTGGACACCGCCGGAAAGAAGCGATATATCTCGTTTTATGGATAGATCACCCGGCGATGAGCTGCGCGCGGCGGTCGAGGCGCGCCGCGAACTCGGTCCCGAGTTCGAGGACTCCCTGGTCGAGGGTTTCCTGGAGAAGATGGACGCCGAGATCGAGCGGCGGGTGGACCGGCGCGTGGCGGCCCACGCTCCGGCGGTCCGGCCCACCGTGGCGGCCGGACAGCGGCTCGCGCTCGCGATCGTCTCCCTGGGCCTGGGCGTTCCGGCGACGGTGGGCCTCGCCATCGCCCTGGACAACCCCTTCTTCGTGATCGCGGTCATCTGGATCGGCATCGCCGTGGTGAACTCTGTCTTCGCCAGGGCGGGGCAGCCGCCCGCGCCCCACCACGACCCCCAGCGGTAACCCGCCCCTGTCCCGGCGGGCCCGCCGCTCCCGCGTTCCCCCGGACGGAACCGCGGCCCGGTGGATCCGGCGAGTCCCGGCAGGTTAGGGGTGACGGTCCGGTCACACCCCTTACGTGAAACCGAATGCCGTTCTAGAGTCTGCCCATGAGCATCGGGATCACCGAGGAGCACCGGGCCCTCGCCTCCTCCGTCCACGGCTTCGCCGAGCGGAACGTCACCGCGCGCGGCATGGAGCACGAGCCCTTCCGCGTCGCCCTGGCCGCGCAGGGCCTGCTGGGACTGCACCTGCCCGAGGAGCACGGCGGGCAGGGCGGCGGCCTGACCGAGCTGGCCGTCGCGCTGGAGGCCCTGGGGGAGCACTGCACCCCCGGCTCGCACCTGCCCACCGTCCTCGCCTCGGCGGTCATCGCCCGCTCCGGGGTCGCGCACGACCTGCTGGCCCCCCTGGCCTCCGGCGCCCTGACCGCCGCCGTCGCCCTGCCCGGCGGCGCCCGGGCCGCCGCCCCGCAGCCGGCGCGGGCCGCCGAAGACGCCGGGGACGCCGGTCCCGGCGGGTTCCTGACCGCGCTCGGCTCCCCCGGTGCGGACCTCGTCGTCCTGCCGCTCCCCGACGGCAGGTGGGCCGCCCTCGACCGGGCCGACTGCGTGAGCGCGCCGCTGGAGGGCGTCGACCCGACCCGGCCGCTGGCGGCGGTGGCGGCGCGCGCCGTGCCGGAGGACCGGGTCCTCGAGGGGGTGGACTCCGGGCTCGTCGCCTCCCTGGCCGCCGTGCTCCTCGGCGCCGAGGCCTGCGGGGTGGCCGCCTGGGCGGTGGCCACCGCTGCGGACCACGCCAAGGTGCGCGAGCAGTTCGGCCGCCCGATCGGCCAGTTCCAGGGCGTCAAGCACCGGTGCGCCGCGATGCTCGTCGCCCTGGAGCAGGCCAGGGCCGCCGTGTGGGACGCCGCCCGCGCCCTCGACGCCTCCGCCTCCGCCTCCGCGGACACCGTCACGGACGCCGGTGCGGACTCGGGTGCGGACGCCGGCGCGGGCTCCGCACCGGCCGGGGAGCCGTCCGGGGAGACCGCCCTGGCGGTGGCCGTGGCCGGGGTGCTCGCCGCGGACGCCGCCGTGCGGTGCGCGGCGGACGCGATCCAGGTCCTGGGCGGGATCGGCTACACCTACGAGCACGACGCGCACCTCTACTACCGCCGGGCGCTCTCGCTGCGGGCGCTGAGCGGCGACCCCGGCGAGTGGGCCGAGCGGGTCACCGCCCTGGCCTCCACCGGGACGCGCCGGGCGATGGAACCCGACCTGCCGGAGGAGGCCGGGGAGTTCCGCCGGGAGATCCGGGAGGCCGTCGCCTCCCTGACCGCGGAGGAGCCGCTGACCCGGCTGGCCCGCTTCGCCTCGGAGGGCTGGCTCATGCCGTACCTGCCCCGGCCGTGGGGGCGCGCGGCCTCCCCGCTGGAGCAGGTCGTCATCCACCAGGAGTTCCGCGCCGGCGGGGTCGGGCGCCCCAACCTGGGCATCGCCGCCTGGGCCGTGCCGTCCATCGTCCGGTACGGCACGCCGGAGCAGCGGGAGCGCTTCCTGCCGAAGACCTTCACCACCGAGATCAAGTGGTGCCAGCTCTTCAGCGAGCCCGGCGCCGGCTCCGACCTCGCCTCGCTGTCCACCAAGGCCGTACGGGTCGAGGGCGGCTGGTCGCTGAGCGGGCAGAAGATCTGGAACTCCCTGGCCCAGTACGCCGACTGGGGCATCTGCCTGGCCAGGACCGACCCCGACGCCCCCAAGCACGAGGGCATCACCTACTTCCTGGTCGACATGTCCTCCCCCGGCGTCACGGTCCGGCCGCTGAAGGAGATCAACGGGGACGAGATCTTCAACGAGGTCTTCCTCGACGACGTCTTCGTCCCCGACGACCTGGTCGTCGGGCGGGTCGGCCAGGGCTGGCAGGTCGCCCGCGACACCCTCTCCCACGAGCGCGTCGCCCTCGGCGACTCCTGGGGGCCCGGCTCGCAGCACACCGACATGGTCAAGCTGATCGGCAGGCTCGGCGGCCCGGAGGCGCTCCGCCCCGCCGCCGTGGAGCAGGCCGGGCGCCTGTGGGCCGAGGGACAGGCGGTCTCCGCCCTCGGGCTGCGCGTCACCCTCTCCCAGTTGTCCGGGGGCGACTCCGGGACCGCCTCCAGCGTCCGCAAGCTCCTCGGCATGCGCCACTCGCAGGCGATCTCCGAATTCTGCTGGTCGCTCGACCCCGCCTCGCGCTACTGGAACCGGATGGTCCTCGCCACCCGGGCCTTCACCATCGGCGGCGGCACCACCGAGATCCAGCTGAACATCATCGCCGAGCGGGCTCTCGGGCTTCCCCGCGACCCGTGACGGCTCCGGCCGCGCCGTGCTCCGCCTGCTCCCCGGCCGGATGGGCGCGGGCGAGGTGCGCGTAGACGATCGTGTTGCCCCTGTAGCTGTGGGCCGCGTGGTCGAAGACGCCGCCGCAGGTGATCAGGCGGAGCTCGGGGCGGTCGACGTGGCCGTAGACGCGGGCCGTGGGGAAGGCGTCCTTGGTGACGTGCTCGCGCCGGTCCACCACGAAGACCGCCACGGACCCGTCGGTGCGCAGCACCTGGACCTGGTCACCACGCCGGAGCCGGTCGAGGCGGGCGAAGACGGCGGGACCGGTACGGGTGTCGAGATGGCCGGTGATCACGGCGGGCCCGGCCTCGCCCGGGGTGGGTCCGTGGACGTACCAGCCGGCGAGCCCGGGTTCGTCCAGGGGCGGGTTCTCGATGGCGCCTGTCCCGTCGAGGCCGAGCCGCATCAGCGGGGCGGTCACCCCGATCCGCGGGATGTGCAGGGCCGTCGGCGGGGAGGCCGGCATGGGCGGGGCGAACGTGTCGACCAGCGTGCCGCCGGCCTCGACCGGCACGATGGGGCCCTGCGGCAGGGCCGTCCGCACCGCCGGGCGCTGGGCCTCCACCGGGAGGGCTCCCCGTGCTGAGGGGGCCGCGTTCCCCTCCGCGACGATGCGGCCGACGCCCAGCCCGCACAGCAGCAGGCCGAACCCCGCGGCGAGGGCGGCCGCGCCGAGGGCGGGCCGCCGCGCACGCCCCGGCACCGGCTACGCTTCGTCCGGCCGCCGCCACCGCACGGCGATGCCGGTCAGCCCGGCTCCCAGCAGCAGCGCCGCGCCTCCCACGGCGAAGGGCCAGCGGGGCGGCTCCTGGGCGAGACCGCCGCCGCCGGTCTGCGGGGCGCCCTCGGGGATCCTGCGCCGCTCGTCCACCGTGCGGGGGCCGGGGTCGCCCGTCCCGCCCCCTGGGGCGGCGCCGCCCGGACCGCCGCCGGGCAGAGTGCCGGAGGTGGCCGAGATGCCGCCCGGCGTCTCCTTCTCCGGGAGCTCCCCCTTGCCGGAGCCCTTGTCAGAGCCCTTGCCGGAGCCCTCGCCGGGCCCCTCGCCGGGCCCCTCGCCGGGCGCCCCCTTCTCCGGCCACACGTCGCCCGCGTCACCCTTGTCGGCGCCGTCCTTGCCCGTGCCGTCCTTGCCCGTGCCGTCCTTGTCGGCGACGTCCTTGTCGGCGACGGACGCCTCGGACCAGGTCGAGCCGGCGCCCGACCCGTTCGCCCACGACCCGCCCTGCGCGCTCGACGCACCGCCCCCGCCGTGCGTGCCCGCGTCGCCGTACGCCGCCGGGGTCCCCGTCGCGCCCCCGCACGGCGGCAGGACCGTCTCACACCTCACGGCCGGGGCGTTCCCGTCCCTCGGCGACGCCTGCGCGGTGGACATGCCGATCCCCGCCAGCACGCAGACGCCTCCGAGTGAGAACGCCGCCGCCGCACCTACCACCGCGAAACCACGCACTCCCGCGATACCCGCCACAGCTCTCCCCCGGTGCCGATGTGTCCGCGTGCTCTGATGCACGGCTGAGCTTCGCGACCATTGGAGCAGGAGACAAGCGGGGCGACCGGGGAAGGGACGATCGCTTACCCGGGGCCGGAACAGTCTTTGCCGGGTCCGCCGTTTCAACCGGCCGGACCGGTCCACCGGGTACGGCGGAGCCGGTCCGCCGGAGGGGACGGGTCCGTCCCGGAGTCACCGCGGCGGCGGGACCGGGCTCTCGACGGGACGGACCACGGCCATCCGTCGCTCTCCGGTCCGGGCGCTGGCGCGCCACCCGGCCGGCGGCCTCCCGGCCGTCCCGTTGGTCCTCGCGACGGCCGGACAGATGACCTCATCCCTTATCTGGAAGGTGAAAACCCCCCACATCTGCAGAGACGCCGGATGAGGCGTCCCAGGATGCTCCACCCGCCAAGATTTTTCTCCCTTCCAGGGAGGTCGCGTAGAGTCAGGGGCATGGACAAGGTGGTCAAGAGCGAGGCCGAGTGGCGCGCGCAGCTCTCTCCCGAGGAGTACCACGTGCTCCGCGAGGCGGGCACCGAGCGCCCCTTCACCGGTGAGTACGTCGACGCCAAGACCGTCGGCGTCTACCGCTGCCGCGCCTGCGGCACCGAGCTGTTCCGGTCGGAGACCAAGTTCGAGAGCCACTGCGGCTGGCCCAGTTTCTACGAGCCCTCCGAGTCGGACGCGGTCACCCTGATCGAGGACCGCTCCCTGGGCATGGTCCGGACCGAGGTCCGCTGCGCCCGCTGCGACTCCCACCTGGGCCACGTGTTCCACGGCGAGGGCTACGGCACGCCCACCGACGACCGCTACTGCATCAACTCCGTCTCGCTGAGGCTGGAGCCGGCCGAGTAGGCACGGGTCCGGCCCGCTCCTGCCGGACCCGCCCGTGAGAGCCCGCATTCGCCCGCGCTCCGCCCGCGCGGCAGAGTGACGGCACGCTCCAGCACGGGTAAAACAACTACACAGAGTGCGTGAAGATCCTCTCGCTGTGATCTTTCAAGGAGCCCCCGTGCATCTCCGCCACAGGTGGGAGATCATCGAGACCATCGGCAGAGTGGTCACCCAGCGCTGCGCCGTGTGCGGAAAGACCCGCGTCAGAGTACGGTGACCTCCCCGCGGGCGGGTCCGCGGAGGTCACGCCGCCGGCGGGATCACCCTCCCGGCTCGGGATGGGTGACCCGGCAGCTCGAGTCGTCCGGGCCGAGCACGTTGGCGAGCACGGGGTTGCCGTTCTCCCCGAACCTCCCCTGCACGAAGACCACGGGGTTCTCCTCGCCGAGTTCCTCGGTGAGATAGTCCAGGCCCGTCTCACAGAGCCTGAGCGCCTGCCGGGAGTCGTCCGCGGACTCCGGCAGGTCCGTGTAGATCCGCAGATAGCCCCCGGTCGTGCGGATGTCCTTCACCCGGTCCATCGCCCCGCTCCGCTGGAAGTAGGCGATCGCCCGGCCGTCGGTGTACCTCGACCGGCCGGACGCCCTGGTCTCCTTCTCCCCGGTCTCCTTCTCCCCGCCGCCGGACGCCCCGGTCTCCTTCTCGTCACCGGACGCCCCGGTCTCCTCGTCACCGGACGCCCCGGTCCCCGGACCGGTCACCGGGCCGACGACGCCGGGCCCGTCCCCGGTATCCCTCCCCGCCCCGGGAGCCGCGGCGCCGGGCTCGGCCGCCCCGGACCTGCCCGTCCGGCCCTGCCTCGCGCTCCCGGTGGTCTCCCTGGCCCCGGAGCCGCCGGGGGCGGGGGTCCGCCGGGCGCCGGAGCCCGTGCCGTCGAACTCGGCGGTCACCATCGGGGAGCGCCGTCCTCCCTCCGGCGGAGGGGAGGGCGCCGTGCCGGGCGCCCCCTCCCGCAGGAGCGGCGCCGCCTCCGGCATGCCCGCACCCACCGGCCCGGCGGCCCGGGCGGCCGGGGCCCGTTCGGCCCCGGACCTCGCGCCCATCGCCGTGATCCCGGCGACCCCCGCGGCCGCGACCGCGAGCGCCGCGGCGCCGACGTACAGCTCGAACGCGCGTGAGCGGGCCCTCTTCCTGCGATGCCCGCCCCGACGTCGCCCGGAACGCACCAGACCTTCGCCTCTCGTCATCTCGCCCCTCACAGCGCCCTCGCAGCGCTCTGGGAGGGACCCTTCACAGGACAGGAGATTTTTCCCGAGTATGACAAAGATTTGACGCAGGGCCACCTGTTTCGGAAAGGCCTTTGCCTTCTACGGCAACGCGGCGACCAGCTCGCTCACGGGCTTGCGGACACCGGTGTAGAAGGGGACCTCCAGCCGCGTGTGCCGCCGCGCCTCGGCCCCGCGCAGGGTGCGCATCAGGTCGACGATGCGGTGCAGCTCGTCGGCCTCGAAGGCGAGCATCCACTCGTAGTCGTTCAGCGCGAAGGAGGAGACGGTGTTCGCCCGGACGTCGGGGTAGTCGCGGGCCATCATGCCGTGCTCGGCGAGCATCCGGCGGCGGTCGGTCTCGGGCAGGAGGTACCACTCCAGGGAGCGGACGAACGGGTACACGCACACGTAGCCGCGCGGCTCCTCCTCGGCGAGGAACGCCGGGATGTGCGACTTGTTGAACTCCGCCGGGCGGTGCAGCGCCATCGCCGACCAGACCGGCGCGGTCAGCCGCCCCAGGTCGGTGCGGCGGAAGCGCGAGTAGGCCTCCTGCAGGTCCTCGGCGGTCGGCGCGTGCCACCAGAACATGAGGTCGGCGTCGGCCCGGAAACCGGCGACGTCGTAGACGCCGCGGGTCACGACGTCCTTCTCGGCCAGCTGGACCAGCAGGTCCTCGACCTCGCCGGCCACCGCCTCCCGGTTGCCCGGGCAGGCGTCGGTCAGCCGGAAGACCGACCACATCGTGTAGCGGATCACCTGGTTCAGGTCACGCGCCTTGGGCCGCTGGTTGGCGTCCGTCGTTCTCACCCTCTCGTGAAGAGTTCGGCATCCCCCGCACCCCAAATCTATCGGCGCGGGGGACCGGTCCCGTCCCCGGCGGTCTCCTCACCCGGGCCCCGGAGGGCTCAGAGAGCCCAAGGGGCTCGGCTCAGGGGCCAGGGGCTCGGCTCAGGCCACCGAGGAGCCGCTCTCGCGGGAGGCCAGATGGTCCAGGACCCGGGCCGCCGCCGTACGCGCGGTGGCGATGCAGGCCGGGATGCCCACGCCGTCGTAGGCGGCGCCGCACAGGGCCAGGCCCGGCTGCTCGGCGACCGCGGCGCGGATGCGGGCGATCCGGTCCAGGTGGCCGACGTTGTACTGCGGCAGGGAGCCTCCCCAGCGGGTCACCCGGGAGTCGAGGGGCAGCCCGCGCACCCCCAGGATCTCGGCCGTCTCGGCCATGGCGAGGGCGACCAGCTCGGCGTCGTCGCGCTGGAGCACCGCCTCCTCGCCGAGCCGCCCGATCGAACAGCGCAGCAGGACCAGGTTGGGGTCGGCCTCGGCCAGATGCGGCCACTTGACCGAGCTGAACGTCGCGGCCTTGACCTGGCGCCCCTCGACCGGCGGGACGAGGTAGCCGGTCCCGGAGGGCGCCTGCGGGAACGCCGCCCTCGGGTAGGCCAGGGTGACGATGGCCATGCTGGCGTACTCGATCCTGGCCAGCTCCGCCGCGGCCCTGGGCACCTCGTCGGCGAGCATCCGGCCCGCCGCGGTCGCCGGTGCGGCGACGACCACCGCGTCGGCCTCGACGATCTCCGGCTCGGGCACCGGCCCGGTGACCAGTCTCCAGCCGCTCCCGGCCCGGCGCAGCTCACGGACCGTCACCCCGGTCCGGATCTCCGCGCCGGAGGCGGCGGCGACGGCCTCGGGCAGGCCGCCCATGCCCTGGCGCAGGGTGGCGAAGACGGGCCCGGCGTCCTTGGGCGCCTCCGCGCCGAGCCTGCGGGCGGCGGCGAGCAGCGAGCGCTCGGAGCGTGCGACGGCGGCGATCCTCGGCATCGTCGCGTCGAGGGAGAGCGCCTCCGCCCGGCCCGCGTAGACGCCGCCGAGGAGCGGCTCGACCAGCCGGTCGACCACCTCGCTCCCCATCCGGGCGCGGACGTAGGCGGCCACCGAGACGTCGGTGGTGACGAGGGTGGGCGGCAGGACCTGGTCCAGCGGCACCCGGGCGAGGCCCGCGGGGGTGAGCACACCCGACCTGGCCAGTGAGAGCAGGTCGCCCGGGACCCCCATGATCTGCCCCTTCGGCATGGGACGCAGCCTGCCGCCGACCAGCAGGCTCGCCTGGGCGTCCCCGGGATGCCTCAGCTCCTCGGCCAGCCCGACCGCCCGGGCCAGGTCCCTGCCCTCGGGCCGGCGCACGAGCATCGCCTCGGCCCCGGCGTCGACCGGGACCCCGGCCACCTCGCTCGCGTGGAGCTTGCCGCCGATCCCCCGGGCGCTCTCCAGGACGGTCACCCGCAGGTCCGCGTCACCCTGCCGCAAGTGCCACGCCGCGGCCAGACCGGCGATCCCGCCGCCGACCACCACCACATGGCTCCGCTTCCCTTCCATGACTCCTGACCGTACCGCCCCCGCGGGCCCGTCCGTATCGTGCCCCGCCCCGGCCGGGCGGAGAACGTGACGCCATCGTGACCCCGTCCGCAGAACCCGCCCCGGAAAGCCGCCGTCTCCCAGAGCATGACCACATTCCGGTACGGCCCGCGCCTGGCGATCCCCCTCGTGGGCCTGACAGTGTTCACGGCGGCCTGCGGCGGCTCCGGGAGCGCGGGCGACGGCGCCGCCCCGGAGGCGGCCCCGGCCGCCTCCGCCCCGGCGGGCGGCTCCGGCGAGGCGGGGTTCGACCGGGCCCCGGCCCCCGCCGAGGCCCCGGCGGAGGCCGGGGACGGCGAGCGGCGGACCGAGCGGGTGAAGGCGGTCCCGACCGAGCGGGCCATCGTCTACACCGGGGAGATGACGGTGCGCGTCAAGGACGTCGCCGTCGCGTCCGAGGCGGCCAAGCGGATCGCCGGTTCGGCCGGCGGCTATCTCGCCCAGGAGCGCTCGGACGCCTTCCGCGGCGGCGAGGCCTCCTCCACCATCGTCTTCAAGATCCCGCCGGCGGGCTATTCCCGCGTCGTCGACCGGCTCGGCAAGGAGCTGGGCGAGCGGGAGTCGCTCCAGCAGAACACCGAGGACGTGACCGAGGAGGTCGCCGACGTCGAGAGCCGGCTGAAGTCGGCGGAGTCCGCGCTGGACTCGCTGCGCACGCTGCTGAAGCGGGCCGAGACGATCGGCCAGGTGCTCGAGGTCGAGCGGGAGATCGCGAACCGTGAGGCGGAGCTCGAGTCGCTCCAGGCCCGGCAGCGGAAGCTGGCCTCGCTGACCGGCATGGCGACGCTGACCCTGAACCTGATCGGCCCGGCGGCCGAGGCGCCCGAGCCTCCGGAGGAGGAGACCGGCGGCTTCCTCAGCGGTCTGAAGGCGGGCTGGGACGCCTTCGTCACCGCCGTGCGGATCGGCCTGACGCTCCTCGGGGTGCTGCTCCCCTGGCTGCTGGTGATCGCTCCGCTCTGGGCGGCGGCGGCCCTCTGGCGCCGGAGGCGGCGCCGGACCGCGGTCCCGTCCCCGTCCGCCCCGGGCGGCGTGCCCGGGTCCGGCACGCCGGAGCCGGCTTCCGGCTCCGGCGTGATCCCCGGGCTCGGCCCCGTCTCCGGCCCAGGCTCCGGTCCCGACGTGGCGCCCGGTCCCGACGTGGCGCCCGGTCCCGGCACCGCGCACGGCCCTGGACGCGGCCCCGCGCACAGGCCCGAGGACGGCCCCGCGCACGGCGCCTCGGCGCAGTGATCGGCCCAGTGATCGGCCCGGTGATCGGCCCAGTGATCGGCCCGGTGATCGGCCCAGTGATCGGCCCGGTGAGGGGCGGG
>NZ_JBHSBM010000077.1:75284-92712 GCF_042650625.1 Planomonospora corallina | reverse complement strand
AGCGGGCCGAGGCGCGGTGCACGAAGTCGGTGAGGCGGGCCAGCTGGTCGGGGTCGGTGGCGGGGAGCACGCCGTGACCGAGGTTGAAGACGTGGCCCTCGGCCTTGGCCCCGCGGGCGAGGACGTCGGCCGCGCGGCGCTCGACGACCTCCCAGGGGGCGAGCAGGATCGCCGGGTCCAGGTTGCCCTGCAGCGCCTTGCCGGGGCCGATCCGGCGGGCCGCCTCGTCGAGCGGGACCCGCCAGTCGACGCCCACCACGTCGGCTCCGGCCTCGCCGAGCAGGGCGAGCAGTTCCCCGGTGCCGACGCCGAAGTGGATGCGCGGGACGCCCAGGTCGGCCAGCTCGGCGAAGATGCGGCCCGTGTGCGGCAGGACGAACTCGCGGTAGTCGTCGGGTGCGACGGCGCCGACCCAGGAGTCGAAGAGCTGGACGGCCGAGGCCCCGGCGGCGGCCTGGATGCGCAGGAAGCCGATGGTGATCTCGGTCAGCCGTTCCATCAGGGCGTGCCAGAGCCGCGGCTCGCCGTACATCATCGCCTTGGTGTGGTCGTGACTCTTGGAGGGCCCGCCCTCGATGAGGTAGGAGGCGAGGGTGAACGGCGCGCCCGCGAAGCCGATCAGCGGGGTGGCGCCCAGCTCGCCGGTGAGCGCCCGCACGGCCTCGGTGACGTAGGCGACGTCGTCGGGCTCGATCGGGCGCAGCGCGGCGAGCGCGCCGGCGTCCCTGATCGGGGTGGCGACCACCGGGCCGACGCCGGGCTTGATGTCGAGGTCGATCCCGATCGCCTTGAGCGGGACCACGATGTCGCTGAAGAAGATGGCCGCGTCCACGCCGTAGCGGCGGACCGGCTGCATCGTGATCTCCACGATCAGGTCGGGGGTGGCGCAGGCCTCGAGCATGGGCACCCCCTCGCGCACGGCCCGGTACTCGGGCAGCGAACGACCCGCCTGGCGCATGAACCACACCGGCGTGCGGGGGACGGGCTGGCGACGGCAGGCGCGCAGGAACGGGGAGTCGGCAAGCTCGGGATTCACCCTCCCAGGGTGCCATGCCCCCCGGGCGGTCCGCGCACCGCGCCCGCGGTGGAAAGCCGCGGTTCACCGAAGGACGCCCTGATGAATTTTTGCCCATTCGAGCCTTCTGTCCGAAAAGGCGCGACGGCGGGGGGTTCCGGATCCCGCGAGACGGCGCGGAGCGATCATGTTTGCGGGTACAGTTCCTCCCATCGGTGGACCAGGGTCGGCCCCCGGCCGGTCCAAATGTTCGCCAATCACCGCGCGGCATCGATTCCGGCACCACTTTGGGGACACGCCGAGCACGTTGCGCGGAATTGTCGGCGCGACGTGCCAACGTCGGACCACGACCCGACGAAAGGCCGTGTGCGATGACCACGATGTGGAATTCACCCGAACGCCGCGGTGAGCACTGCGCTTCCTGTGCCGCCGAGCGGGTTTTCGAGCAGCCTCCATGCTCCGACGGTCACGAGCCGGGCGAGTGCCCCGAATGGGTCTGCGCCGAGTGCGGCCACGCGTTGCTCCTGGGAGGCCCGGCGGGTTCCGGCGCGTTCCTCCCCCGGCCCACGGCATCGGTTTGATCGGCTCCGATGGCACCTACGAACACCCCGATGGTCCCCATGCGCTCAGTTTCGACCTACTCTTCCGATATGACCCTCGATGATGCGCCCGCCCCCGCCGCCTTCCGGCGTGCGGTGGCCAGCCTGCGCCTCACCGAGGTCAGGCCGGAGATCGAGCTGGAGGACATCCCCGCGCCGCAGCGCCTGGCCCCCTACGCGGCCGCCATCGGCGCGTCGGTCTACCGCGACGACGACGAGCTCGCGGTCGGACGCCTCATCGTGCTCTTCGACCCGGACGGCCAGCGCGGCTGGGACGGCCAGTTCCGGCTGGTCGCCTACGTCCGGGCGGACATGGAGCCGGAGATCACCGAGGACCCGCTGCTCGGCCCCGTCGCGTGGAGCTGGCTCACCGAGTCGCTCGACGCGCACGCCGCCGGATACGCCGCCGCCGGGGGCACCGTCACCCGGGCGGTCTCCGAGGGCTTCGGCAACAAGTCCGAGGACCCGGTGACCACCGAGCTCGAGCTGCGCGCCTCCTGGTCCCCCCGGGAGGAGGACCTCTCCGGCCATGTCGCCGCCTGGTGCGACCTGATGTGCCTGGCGGCGGGCATTCCCCCCCTACCCCCGGGCGTGGCGACCCTGCCGCCGCGCCGTCGCGAAGATCCGGAGTCCTTCAGAACGTGACCGACGAGACGACGATCGTTCCACTGCTGGAACCCCGGGAGGGCATCCCGCCCGTCATCGAGGACCCGGCCGAGCTCGCGCGTGTGGTGCGCGCCTTCGCCGAGGGCACCGGGCCGGTCGCCGTGGACGCCGAGCGGGCCTCGGGTTACCGCTACAGCAGCCGGGCCTACCTGGTTCAGCTGCGCCGCGCGGGCGCGGGCAGCGCCCTGATCGACCCGGTCCGCTGCCCCGACCTGTCCGAGCTGGACGCGGCGCTGGCCGGCGCCGAGGTCGTCCTGCACGCCGCCTCCCAGGACCTGCCCTGCCTGGCGGAGCTCGGCTTCCGCCCCCGCGCGCTGTTCGACACCGAGCTGGCGGGGCGGCTGCTCGGCTACGAGCGGGTGGGGCTCGGCATGATGGTGGAGAACGTCCTCGGGCTCCGGCTGGAGAAGGGGCACTCGGCCGCGGACTGGTCCACCCGCCCGCTCCCGGAGGACTGGCTGCGCTACGCGGCGCTCGACGTCGAGGTCCTGATCGAGCTCCGGGACGTCCTGTACGGCCAGCTGGAGGCCGCGGGGAAGCTCGCCTGGGCCCAGGAGGAGTTCGCCTCGGTGCTGGCGCACCGGTCGCCGGGCCCCCGCGCGGACCCGTGGCGGCGCACCTCCGGGATCCACAAGGTCCGCTCGCTGCGCGGGCTTGCCGTGGTCCGGGAGCTGTGGACGCTCCGCGACTCCCTGGCCCGCGAGGCCGACCTGGCACCGGGCCGGGTGCTGCCCGACTCGGCGATCGTCGCCGCCGCCCTGGAGCTGCCCCGCACCACCAAGACCCTCACCGAGATCCCCGCCTTCACCGGCCGGAGCGCCCGCCGCCACCTGCGCGACTGGCTGGCCGCGATCTCCCGGGCCCGCGGGCTGCCGGAGTCCCAGCTGCCCCAGCCCAGCACCCCCGGGGACGGCCCGCCGCCCGCCAACCGCTGGATGGACCGCGACCCGGCCGCCGCCCGGCGGCTCGCCGCGGCCAGGACCGCCGTCGCCGCGCTCGCCGACGAGCACCACATGCCGACGGAGAACCTCCTGCAGCCGGACGCCGTCCGCCGTCTGACCTGGGAGCCTCCCGCGGTCCTCGACGACGTGACCATCGCGGCCCGGCTGCGCGAGCTCGGCGCCCGCGAGTGGCAGATCACGCTGACCGCCCACCCGCTGGCCGACGCGCTGGCGAGCCTGGAGGTCTCGGGCGGCGCCTGACCGCCCCGCTCCCGGCCGCGCGAGGCGCCGTACGGCCGCGCCGTGGGGATCGCCTCCGGCTCGCCGGGACCGTCACGGCTCCGCGGCGGCACCCGCGCCGGTCCCGGCGGAGGAGGGCGTCGCGTGCGGCAGTTCCCGGGTGAACATCAGGGAGACCAGGGCGAGGAGCGCCGCGGCGAGCAGGCCGGCCTTGAGCGACTGGATCTGGGCGTCCTGGTAGTCGTCGACGAGCGCCTCGGCGGCGGCCCGGTCGAGGCCGGCCTCCTGCGCGGCGGTCCGGATCCGGTCGGTGGCGACGAAGTCGAGGCCCGACTCGACTGCCACGCCGACCTGGGCGGAGACCTCGGGGGCGATGCGGTCGTCGGCCCGGATGTTCGAGACGAACACACCGGTCAGGCCGGCCAGCACGATCGCACCGACGAGGGCCACCCCGAGGGAGGAGCCGAGCTGGCAGCCGGTGTACTGCAGGCCGCCGGCCTCGCTCCGGCCCGAGGCGTCGACCGACGACTGCACCACGTTGCCGAGCTGCGAGACGACGAGCCCCATGCCCACCCCGAGCAGGGCCATCGAGACGGCGAAGACGGTGCCGGCCAGGTCGGGCCGGACGGTGGCGAGCAGGGCGAGGACGGCGACGACGGCGATCACCAGGCCGGTCCTGACGATCGAGCGCACCGGGTACCGGGACGACAACCGGGAGCCCGCGGCGGCCATGACGAACATCGCCGCGGAGGCGGGCAGCATCCTGATCCCCGTCTCCAGTGCGTCCAGGCCGAGGACGAGCTGGAGGTACAGGGGGATGACGAAGAAGACGCCCATGAGGATGAGGTTCTGGGTGAGCAGGCCCACCACCCCGGCGCGCAGCGGCGGCAGGCCCATCAGGCCGAGGTGCACCAGCGGGTCGCGGCCGGTCTTCTCGCGGTGGCGCTGCCAGCCGGTGAAGGCCCACAGCAGCACCCCGCCGAACGCGATGACGAAGAGCGTCGGCGCG
Source organism: Planomonospora corallina (assembly GCF_042650625.1). NCBI lineage: Bacteria > Bacillati > Actinomycetota > Actinomycetes > Streptosporangiales > Streptosporangiaceae > Planomonospora > Planomonospora corallina. The sequence goes on along the minus strand of NZ_JBHSBM010000077.1, from coordinate 88,242 downwards.
AACCCGAACGGCTCGACAGGCGGGTTCTTCGGCCGGACCCACCCCCAGCTGCTCGACTGCAGGGTGCCCAGGACGATCGTCCCCAGACCGGTGGCGGAGAGCACGGCGCCCAGGACGTCGAGGCGGGGCGCCGGGCCGCTGCGACCCGCGTCCGCCAGCATGCGGGTCATGAGGAGGATGAGCAGGACGAGGACGACCTCTCCGGCGAAGACCACACGCCAGGTGAGCGCGGTGGTCGCCCAGCCGCCGAGGATCGGCCCGACGGCGATGCCGGCGCCCCCGACGCCTCCGATCACGGCGAAGGCGGCCTTGCGCTCGCGTCCCTCGAAGTTCCCGGCGACCAGCGCGGCCAGCGCCGGGAGCACCAGTGCCGCGCCGGCCCCCTCGAGGATCGACCACCCCAGCGCCAGGGTCGCCACACTCTGCGCGACGGCGGTCACGGCCGATCCGCAGCCGTAGATCACCAGACCGGCGACGAAGGCCCGGCGGCGGCCGACGATGTCGCCGATCTTGGCGCCGGTGAGCATGAACATGGCCATCACCAGGCAGTAGAGAGTGATCACGGCCTGGATCGTGGGGACCGTCGTGTCGAAGTCGTCCACCAGGGTGCTGATCGAGACGTTCATCACCGACTGGTCGAGGACCATGACGAACTGGGCGGCCGCCAGCGCGACCAGCGGCCACCACCGTCTCATCCGTCCCCCTTCCGCCGCCCGCGCAGGGCCTGGGCGGCCCACTCGGGGGTCAGCCGGCGCGAGCCGATGTAGTAGAGCACGGCCCCGGGCGGGAGCTCGATCCGCCAGCCGGGATTGACCAGCAGTTCACCGCCGGCGCGGGCGGCGAGCATGGTCGCGCCGCCCGCGCGGCCGAGCACGGTCTGGCAGTGCTCGACCAGGACCGGCCCCAGCGACTCGGGGAGCCGCACCGAGTAGGTGCCGGCGCCGCCGTGGGTCATGAGCTCGGCGTAGACCTCGGTGATGCCGGGGTGTTTCAGCTCTTCCGTGATCATGTGAGGGCTGTGCCACTGGACGCAGCGCACGGTCTCGTCCACGTACCTCAGGTGTCGCTCCCTGCCGGGGTCGCGCAGGGTGACGACCAGGTGGACGTGCCCGGCGACGTGGCCGACGGTCACCGCGACGGCCAGCGCCTCGTTGTCGTCGCGGACGTCCACGAGCACGCTGCGCGCCCGCTGCACCCCGGCCCGGCGCAGCACCGCGCCGTCGCTCAGGTCCCCCCGGACGAACACGGCCCTGCGGTCGGGCATGGGATTGGCCGGCACGTCGTCCCAGGCGCACAGGACGACGCTCCGGTCGTCGGCGATCAGCTCGTCCACGATGCGCTCGGTCCTGCCCGGCGTGTAGCCGAGGAGCACGACGTGACCGGAGGCGTCCGCCGTGACGGCTCCCCGCATCCGCCTCCCCTTCTTCCGTTCCAGCGTCTTCGCCAGCTCGGTGAAGACCATCGTCAGCGTCGCGATGCCGCCGACGATGACGTACGTGCCGACCACCCGGCCCGCGGCCGACTCCGGGCGCAGGTCGCCGTACCCGACGGTGGCGGTGGTGACGACGAAGTACCACCAGTAGTCGGCCGGTGCGGCGACCGCGCTGCCCTCCGGCTCGGCGAGCACCATCAGCGGCCAGCTCGTCAGGTAGACCACCGCGAGCAGAACGGCCGGCGTCCACCACGTGCCCAGGAGTCCCATCCGGGCGAGGAGACGGACTATGAAGACCGGCATGCCTCCTCCTGGCGGGACGGTCGGCGGGTTGCGATCCGGACCGGGCTGGGAACACCGCTCCTGAGCACGACTGTACGGTCCCATCGCCGGCGGGCGGGGGCGCCTCGCCCGTTCCGCCTCCCACCGACCCGGCAAGTGGTTGCCCCGGTGGTGGTGGCTGCCGTACAGTGATTCGGAAAGCGCTTTCCACAGGAGGCTCGCAGAGAATGTCCCCCCGAAGCATCGGCGTCGTGATGAACGGTGTCACCGGCCGCATGGGTTACCGCCAGCACCTCGTCAGGTCGGTCCTGGCGATCAACGAGCAGGGCGGGGTCACCCTGTCCGACGGGAGCCGGGTCCTGCTCAGGCCGGTGCTGGTGGGCCGGAACCCCGAGAAGCTGGCGAAGCTCGCCGCCGACCACGGCATCGCCGAGTGGACCACCGACCTCGACGCGGCCCTGGCCGCCGAGGAGAACCAGATCTACTTCGACGCGCAGGTCACCCAGGCCCGCGTCAAGGCCGTGCTCAAGGCGATCGAGGCCGGCAAGCACATCTACACCGAGAAGCCCACCGCCGAGACCGTCGAGGAGGCGGCGGCGCTGGCCCAGGCCGCCGAGGCCAGGGGCATCAAGAACGGCGTGGTGCAGGACAAGCTGTTCCTGCCGGGCCTGCTCAAGCTCAAGCGCCTGATCGACGGCGGCTTCTTCGGCCGCGTCCTGTCGGTGCGCGGCGAGTTCGGCTACTGGGTGTTCGAGGGCGACTGGCAGTCCGCCCAGCGCCCGTCGTGGAACTACCGGGCCGAGGACGGCGGCGGCATCGTGCTCGACATGTTCCCGCACTGGGCCTACGTGCTGGAGAACCTGTTCGGCCGCGTCCGCTCGGTCTACGCCCAGACCGTCACGCACATCCCCGAGCGCGTGGACGAGCGGGGCGAGACCTACGCCGCCACCGCCGACGACGCCGCCTACGGCGTCTTCGAGCTGGAGGGCGGGATCATCGCGCAGATCAACTCCTCCTGGTGCGTCCGGGTCAACCGCGACGAGCTGGTGGAGTTCCAGGTTGACGGCACGCACGGCAGCGCCGTCGCCGGTCTGCGCAACTGCCGCTTCCAGCACCGGGCCGGCACGCCCAAGCCCGTCTGGAACCCCGACCTGCCCGTCACCGCGCGCTTCCGCGACGACTGGCAGGAGGTGCCGGACAACGACGAGTTCGACAACGGCTTCAAGATCCAGTGGGAGATGTTCGTCCGCCACGTGGTCGAGGACGCGCCGTTCCCGTACGACTTCGCCTCCGGCGCGCGCGGCGTGCAGCTCGCCGAGCTGGGGCTGCGCTCCTCCGCCGAGGGCCGCCGCCTGGAGGTCGGGGCGTGACGTCGATCGTCCTCCCCGGCGGGGAGTACACCCTGCGCGAGCCGGTGGCCTGGGAGCGGCCCGCCGGACCGCCGCGGGGCCGGATCGTCTACGCCGCCGCCCACGTGGTCGCCGACCCGCTCGGTGACAACACCCCCGGCTCCCCCGCCGTCGTCGACTGGGACGCCACGCTCCGCTTCCGCCGCCACCTGTGGTCGCACGGCCTGCGCGTCGCCGACGCCATGGACACCGCCCAGCGGAACATGGGCCTGGACTGGGCCGCCACGAGCGAGCTCATCCGGCGCAGCGCGGCCGAGGCCGCCGGGTTCGGCGACCCCGCCACGCTGGTCGCCTGCGGCGCGGGCACCGACCACGCCCCCGGCGCCGGCACGCTGGAGGCCGTCACGGCCGCCTACACCGAGCAGATCGAGACCGTGCGCGAGGCGGGCGCCGGGGTCATCATCATGGCCAGCCGGCAGCTCGCCCGGATCGCGCGCGGCCCGGAGGACTACCACACGGTCTACGGCAAGCTGCTCTCGCAGGCCGACCGGCCGGTGATCCTGCACTGGCTGGGCGAGATGTTCGACCCGAACCTGGCCGGCTACTGGGGGTCGCGGGACGTGACCGAGGCCACCGCGTCGTTCCTGGAGCTGATCCGCGAGCACGCGCCGATGGTCGACGGGGTCAAGGTCTCGCTGCTGGACGCCGAGCACGAGATCGCGCTCCGGGCGGCGCTGCCGGAGGGCGTGAAGCTCTACACCGGCGACGACTTCAACTACCCGTCGCTGATCGCCTCGGGCAGCCACGCGCTGCTGGGCATCTTCGACGCGATCGCCCCGGCGGCCGCGGCGGCCCTGGCGGCGCTCGACGCCGGGAACCTCGCCCGCTACGACGAGATCATGGCGCCGACGGTCCCGCTCTCGCGGAAGATCTTCGAGACGCCGACCTACAACTACAAGACCGGCATCGTCTTCCTGGCCTGGCTCAACGGCCACCAGGACGCCTTCACCATGGTCAACGGCGCCCAGGCGGCCCGGTCGCTGCCGCACCTGGCCGAGGTGTTCCGGCTGGCCGACGCCGCGGGCCTGCTCGCCGACCCCGAGCTGGCCGTGCGCCGCATGCGCGCGCTGCTGGAGGTGCACGGACTGTGAGCAGGCTCTCGCTCAACCAGTGGACGACGAAGCGCTGGTCGGTGGCCGAGGCCGTCGACGGGTGCGTACGGCACGGCGTCGAGGCCATCGGCCTGTGGCGGCAGGACGTCGCCGCGCAGGGCCTGGACGAGACCGTGAAGCTGGTGGCCGACGCCGGGCTGCGCGTCTCGTCGCTCTGCCGGGGCGGTTTCCTCACCTCCGGTGACGCGGCCGCCCTGGACGACAACCGCCGGGCGATCGACGAGGCCGCCGCGCTGGGCGCCCCGTGCCTGGTCATGGTGGTCGGCGGGCTGCCCGGCGTGGTGCCCGGCGAGCCGCTGGGCACGGTCGACCGGGACCTGGCGGGGGCGCGGGAGCGGGTCGCCGAGGCGCTGGACGTGCTCGCGCCGTACGCGGGCGAGCGCGGGGTGCGGCTGGCCCTGGAGCCGCTGCACCCGATGTACTGCGCCGACCGGGCCGTGCTGTCCACCCTCTCCCAGGCTCTGGACCTGGCCGAGCGGCACCCGGCCGAGCAGGTCGGGGTCGTCGTCGACACCTTCCACGTGTGGTGGGATCCGCGGGTGCTGGAGCAGATCGCCCGGGCGGGTGAGCGGATCGCCTCCTACCAGGTGTGCGACTTCCTGCACCCGCTCCCGGCGGACGTGCTGCTCGGCCGGGGGGTGATGGGCGACGGCGTGATCGACTTCACCCCGCTGACCGCGGCCGTGACGGCGGCGGGCTACACCGGCGACATCGAGGTGGAGATCTTCAACGCCGAGGTGTGGGCCGCCGACCCCGACGAGGTCCTGGCCCGGGTGAAGGCCCGGTTCGGCGAGCTCGTCGCCGCCTGACCGCCGGGCTCCGCGAGGTGAACGCGGGGCCCGGGCGGGGCCTTCGGGGGCGGTGCTCCGGACAGGCGGTGGGAGCGCTCCCCACGCACCGTCCCGAAGAGCCCCGGAGGGTGGGTGCGCGGTCCGGCCGGACCGCGCACCCACCCTTCTCCTTTTCCGCGCCGGGCCCCGGGGAGACGGGCTCACAGCGGGCGGGTGCTCTCCCGGAGGACCACCCGGCCGGCCATCCGCTCGGTCCTGGGCTCCGCGGACTCCCCGGTCTCGTCCAGGGCCATCTCCAGGGCGCGCGCGCCCATGTCCGGCAGCGGGAGCCGTACGGTCGTCAGGGCCGGGACGAGGTCGCGCAGCGTGGCGATGTCGTCGAATCCCGCGACCGAGACGTCCTCCGGCACCCGGATCCCGCGCTCCCGGAAGGAGGCGAGCGCCCCCACCGCCATCACGTCGTTGACCGCGAACACGCACGTGGCGTCGGTGACCTCGGCGGCGGCGCTGTAGCCTCCGTCGCGGTCGAAGGTGCCGTGCACGAGCTGCGGCGCGGGCAGGCCCAGCTCGGCGAGCGCGCCGGCGAAGCCGGACACCCGGTCCTGCGCGGTGAGCAGCCAGGGCGGCCCGGCCAGCACCGCGAAGCGCCGGTGCCCCAGCCCGGCCAGGGCGCGGGCGAGATCGGCGGCGCCCTCGGCGTTCCCGGGCGCCACCGTGTCGGTGCCGAGCAGGGACTGGCCGACGCAGGCCACCCGGCCGCCGGTCTGCCGGTAGCGGTCGAGCTCCTCGCGCAGCCGCCGGGTCACCGCGGGGTCGGCGATCCGCGACCCGGACAGCAGCACCGCGCGCACGCGCTGCGCGTTGAGGGTCGCGACGTAGGCGATCTCCCGCTCGGGGTCGCGGTGCGTGGTGGCGACCATGACCATCATCCCCCGGTCCTCGGCCACCCGCATCGCCCCGTCGGCGAGCGCGGCGAAGTAGGGGTCGGTGAGGTCGTGGACGACGAGCCCGATCACGTTGCTGGCCCCGCGGGCCAGCGTCTGCGCGGCCACGTTCGTGCGGTAGCCCAGCTGCTGGGCGGCCTGCTCGACCTTGGCCCGCAGCGACGCGCCCACCTGCCGGGTGCTCCCGTTGAGCACCCGTGAGGCGGTGGCGAGGGAGACCCCCGCGTGCCTGGCGACATCCTCGAGCGTGACCAACGGCGACCTCCCGGAAAACGATTGCCAATCTTGCCAGACCGGGCACTGGCGCGCACCTCCGCGGGGCATGTCCCTGTCCGGGGGAAGGATCCCCTCCGTGCTCCCGGCCGGTCCGCGGACGACCCGCGGACGACCCGCGGACGACCTGCGGGCCGGACGCGACCGGTCCGCGGGCGGACCCGTCCGCGCCACATGTTGTTACTGACCAGTAGCATGGGGGCCGAAGCTACCCATCAACGAGGAGCGAACCCGTGCCTTCCTCTCGTGACGTCGTATTCGTCGACGGAGTGCGCACGCCTTTCGGCAAGTCGGGACCCAAGGGCCTGTACGCCGAGACGCGCGCCGACGACCTGGTGATCCGCGTCATCCGCGAGCTGATCCGGCGTAATCCGAACCTGCCGCCGGAGCGCGTCGACGAGGTGGCCATCGCGGCCACGACCCAGATCGGCGACCAGGGGCTGACCATCGGCCGCTCCGCGGCCGTCCTGGCGGGCCTGCCCAAGAGCGTGCCCGGCTTCGCGGTCGACCGCATGTGCGCCGGCGCGATGACCGCCGTGACCTCCGTCGCGGGCGGCATCGCCTTCGGCGCCTACGACGTCGCCATCGCCGGCGGTGTCGAGCACATGGGCCGCCACCCGATGGGCGAGGGCGTCGACCCCAACCCCCGGTTCGTGGCCGAGCAGATCGTGGACGGCTCCGCCCTGGTCATGGGCATGACCGCGGAGAACCTCCACGACCGCTACCCGACCATCGGCAAGGAGCGCGCGGACGCCTTCGCCCTCGCCTCCCAGGAGAAGGTCGCCAAGGCCTACGCCGACGGCAAGATCCAGCCCGATCTGGTCCCGGTGGCCGTGCGCTCCGCCGAGAAGGGCTGGGGCCTGGCCACGGCCGACGAGGCGCCCCGCCCGGGCACCACGATCGAGGGCCTGTCCACGCTGAAGACGCCGTTCCGGCCGCACGGCCGGGTCACCGCGGGCAACGCCTCCGGCATCAACGACGGCGCCACCGGCTGCGTCCTGGCCGCCGCCGACGTCGCCGAGGAGCTCGGCCTGACCCCCAAGATGCGCCTGGTCTCCTACGCCTTCGCCGGCGTCGACCCCGAGGTGATGGGCGTCGGCCCGATCCCGTCGACCGAGCGGGCGCTCCGCCTGGCCGGGCTCTCCATCGACGACATCGGCCTGTTCGAGATCAACGAGGCCTTCGCCGTACAGGTGCTCGCCTTCCTGGAGCACTTCGGCATCGCCGACGACGACCCCCGGGTCAACCCGTACGGCGGCGCGATCGCCTTCGGCCACCCGCTCGCCTCCTCCGGCGTGCGGCTGATGACCCAGCTCGCCCGCGAGTTCGGTGAGCGCCCCGACGTGCGCTACGGCATCACCACCATGTGCGTCGGCATGGGCATGGGCGGAACGGTCATCTGGGAGAACCTCGCCTGGGAAGGTGCGAAGTGACGGAGATCAAGGAACTGTTCGCCGACGAGGTCGTCACCAAGGCGGTCGTCCGCGACGTCGAGCTGCCGTACGGCGCGGGCACGATGGCCCTGATCACGCTGGACAACGGCTTCGACCACACCAAGCCGTCGACCTTCGGCCCGGGCGGCCTGACCTCGCTGAACGAGGCGATCGACTCCGTCGCGGCCCGCACCGACCTGGTCGCGGTCGGCGTGACCGGCAAGCCGTTCATCTTCGCGGTCGGCGCCGACCTCAAGGGCGCGGCCCTGGTCTCGCAGCGCGAGCAGGCCCTGGCCATCGGCAAGCTGGGCCACGACGTCTTCCGCCGCCTCGGCGAGCTGGGCGTGCCGTCGTTCGCGTTCGTCAACGGCGCGGCGATGGGCGGCGGCCTGGAGGTCGCCCTGCACTGCACCTACCGGACCATCTCCTCCGGCGTGCCCGCGGTGGCGCTGCCCGAGTGCTTCCTCGGCCTGGTCCCCGGCTGGGGCGGCACCCAGCTGCTCCCCCGCCTGATCGGCCCGGCGAACGCGATCAAGCTGATCATCGAGAACCCGCTCTCCCAGAACCGGATGATCAAGGGCCGGGACGCCTTCGAGCTGGGCGTCGCGGACGCGATGTTCGAGGCGGCCGACTTCCTGGAGGAGTCGCTGCGCTGGGCCGCCCAGGTGCTCCGCGGCGAGGTGGCCGTGGAGCGCACCGACCACACCGCCGAGGACTGGTCCGAGGTGGTGGGCGGCGCCCGCGCCCTGGTCGACATGAAGCTGCACGGCGCCAGCCCCGCCCCCTACCGGGCGCTGGAGCTGGTCGAGCTGGCCCGCACCGCCTCCCGCGACGAGGGCTTCGCCGCCGAGGACGAGGCCCTGGCCGACCTCCTCATGGGCGACGAGCTCCGCGCCGGGCTGTACGCCTTCGACCTGGTGCAGCGCCGCGCCAAGCGGCCGGCCGGCGCCCCGGACAAGGCCCTGGCCCGCAAGGTCACCAAGGTGGGCGTCGTCGGCGCCGGCCTGATGGCCTCGCAGATGGCGCTGCTGTTCGCCCGCCGCCTGGAGGTCCCGGTCGTGCTGACCGACCTGGACCAGGCCCGCCTCGACAAGGGCGTCGGCTACGTCCACGCCGAGGTGGACAAGCTGCTCGGCAAGGGCCGGATCTCCGCCGACCAGGCCAACCGGCTCAAGGCCCTGGTGACCGGCTCGCTGACCAAGGACGCGTTCGCCGACGCCGACTTCGTCATCGAGGCCGTCTTCGAGGACATGAAGGTCAAGCAGCAGGTCTTCGCCGAGGTCGAGGCCGTGGTCTCGCCCGAGTGCGTGCTGGCGACCAACACCTCCTCGCTCTCGGTGACGGAGATGGGCTCGAAGCTGGCGCACCCCGAGCGCCTGGTGGGCTTCCACTTCTTCAACCCGGTCGCGGTCATGCCGCTGCTGGAGATCGTCCGCGGCGGCGCCACGGACGACGCCGCGCTGGCCACCGCGTTCGCGGTCGGCAGGTCGCTGAAGAAGTCCAGCGTGCTGGTGAAGGACGCCCCGGCGTTCGTCGTCAACCGGCTGCTCACCCGTTTCATGGGCGAGGTCATCGCCGCCGTGGACGAGGGCACCCCGCTGGAGCTGGCCGAGCACGCGCTCGACGACCTCGGCCTGCCGATGACGCCGTTCGCGCTGCTCCAGCTGGTCGGCCCGGCGGTCGGCCTGCACGTCGCCGAGACCCTGCACACGGCCTTCCCCGACCGCTTCGGCGTCTCGGAGAACATGGCCAAGCTGGTCGCGGCGGGCAAGCCCGGCGTCTACCGCGCCGACTTCTCCCTCGACCCGGAGGCCGTGGAGATCTTCTCCGGCGGCGCCTCCCCGTCGACCGCGGAGCAGGTCCGGGAGCGGGTGCTGCGCGCGCTCGAGCAGGAGATCCGCATCATGCTCGACGAGGGCGTGGTCGCGGCGGCGCAGGACATCGACCTGTGCATGATCCTGGGCGCGGGCTGGCCGTTCCACCTGGGCGGCATCACCCCGTTCCTGGACCGGGCCGGCGTCGCGCGGCCGCGCTTCCTGGAGCCGGGCGTCGCCTCCGTGCCCGCCTGACGTCGTCCTGCGGGGGCTCGAGGCCCCCGCGTCCGCCCCCGTCGCCCGGACGGGCACGGGGGCGGACCGTCTCCTCGGTCCGGCTGTGGTCAGCGTCGTCGCCCGGACGGGCACGGGGCGGACCCCTTTCCGCTCACCGGCGCGTGGGGACCCCCCGCGCCAGGACGCTGTGCCGGCGGCCGTAGGCGAAGTAGACGACGACGCCGAGGACCATCCACGCCACGAACCGCACCCACGTCTCCACCGGCAGGTTGAGCATCAGGTAGACGCAGGACAGCACCGACAGGATCGGCACCAGCGGCACCAGCGGGGTCCGGAACGAGCGCGGCAGGTCCGGCCGGGTGCGGCGCAGGACCACCACCGCGAGCGAGACGACCACGAACGCGAAGAGCGTGCCGATGTTGACCAGCTCGGCGATCTCGGCCAGCGGGACCAGCCCGGCCAGGACCGCGACCACCGCGCCCAGCAGGACCGTGATCCGGTACGGCGTGCCGTACCGGGGGTGCACGGTGGCCAGGCCCCGCGGGAGCAGGTTGTCCCGGCACATCGCGAACATCACCCGCGACATGCCGAGCATGAGGATCATCACGACCGTGGTGAGGCCCGCCAGCGCGCCGATGCTGATCAGCGACGCGGCCCACGTCTGGCCCACCGCCTTGAACGCGTCGGCGAGCGGGGCCTGCACGCTGAGCTCCCGGTACGGCTGCATGCCGACGACCACCACGGAGACCGCGACGTACAGGGCCGTGCAGACGGCCAGCGAGGCGATGATGCCGATCGGCAGGTCCCGCTGCGGGTTCCGGGTCTCCTCCGCGGCGGTGGCGACCACGTCGAAGCCGATGTAGGCGAAGAACACGATCGCGGCGGCGCTGAAGATCCCGATGACGCCGTAGGCCACCGGCGTGATCCCGAAGAGCACCTGGATCAGCGGCGCCGACAGGCCCCCGACGGCGGGCGTGGCCTCGGCCGGCGGGATGAACGGCGTGTAGTTGGCCGCCCTGACGAAGAACAGCCCGGCCACGATGACGAGCAGGATCACCGCGACCTTGATGGTGACGACGACGAGGTTGAGCCGGGAGGAGAGCTTGATCCCGGCGACCAGCACCGCGGTGAGGGCCAGCACGACGAGCGCCGCGGGCAGGTTGAAGACCGGGTCCTCCCCGGCCAGCGCCGGGGGCAGGTGCAGGCCCATGGAGGCCAGCAGCGAGGTCAGGTAGCCCGACCAGCCGACCGCGACGACCGCCGAGCCGAGCATCATCTCCAGGACGAGGTCCCAGCCGATCACCCAGGCGGGGAACTCGCCCAGGGTGGCGAAGGCGAAGGTGTAGGCCGAGCCGGCCACCGGGACGGTGGAGGCGAACTCGGCGTAGCAGAGGGCGGCCAGCCCGCAGGCGACGGCGGCGACGACGAACGACAGGGCGACGGCCGGGCCGGCGAGGTTCCTGGCGACCTGGCCGGTGAGCACGAAGATGCCGGTGCCGACGATGACGCCGATGCCGAACACGGTCAGGTCGAGGGCCGACAGATCCTTCTTCAGCCGGTGCTCGGGCGCCTCGGTGTCCCGGATCGACTGCTCGACCGGCTTGACACGGAACACGCCCGTGGGGTTGTTGACGCGCGACATGCCCATCGGCACTTCCCCCGATTCTCCCGACCACACCGGGTCCTCCCCCGCCGTCGCGCGCGTCATGCGCAGTCGGCCACCCCCGTGACCTGCGATAGGCCCCATATGTTCCACTTGGTGTAACCATCTGGTCACGAAAGGTCCTCTTGGGGAGCGGTGATCCCGCGACGGGGCGAAAGTGAAACCGCTCCATCGCCCATCGGGTCCCGAGGTGGTCTCATGTCCGATTCCCCTGGTAGAGACGCTGCCGACGACATCCGGGCCGCCCGGCCGCGGCACCCCCGGCACGGCGCCTCCCCTGGCGGCGGCTCCGCGGAAGAGCTCTCGCCGTCCCCGCCGCGCGGACGGAGCGCCACCGGGCGCCTCTCCGGCCCCGTGCCGGTCGCGCGGAGGGTGCCGGCCACGTTGCGCGGCGCCCTGGAGGCATCGGCCGCCGCCGTGCGCGTCGTCCCGCTCGACGTCGACGGGCACCGCGTACGCGTGGTGGTCACGCCGATCGGCCGCCCCGACGCCGGGCGGGAGGCCGCCGTCTGGGACGACCTCGTCGCCGCGGTCACCGCCTGCACGGCCCCCGGTGTACGGCTCCGCCCCGCGGCCGCGGAGATCTCCGTCATCGAGATCACCGACCGGTCCGTACTCGTCCTGAACGCCCTTCTCGGACGCGCCGCGACCCGGACCGCGCTCCGGGCCCTGCGAAAGGGAACGTTCCAATACCCGTCTCCGGTGGGAGCCGGTGCCGGCGCGCGCCTGCGTCCGACCCGCGCGACCGTCGCCGTCGCGGCGGTCACCGCCCTGGTCGGGGCGCTGGCCGCCTACTCGGGCGCCTCCTCCTCATCCGGTTCCCCCTCCGGCGCCGGACCGGCGCCGGGAGCGGTCCTCGCCCCGGCCTCCTCCGGCCCGGCGGCGCTCCCCCTCCCCGGCGCCTCGGGCCCGGCGGCGTCCGGGCCGGTGACGCCCGCGCCGCCGTCCGCCACGGCCGCCGCCTCCGCGCCGCCGTCCCCCGGTACGGTCTCCCGGGAGCGCCGGCCCATGATCCTGGCCACCGCGCCGGCGGCGCCCGCCCACGCCCTGCGCCCCGCCGCTCCCAAGGCCTCGCCGGAGGAGGCGGACCGGCCCCGGCCGTCGGCGTCCGCGCCGAGGAGGACCTCGTCCTCCACGCGCTCGGCCGCCTCCCCGTCACGCAGGACCGGGCCGCCGGTCCACGAGGAGACGTCCGCGCCGCGGCCGGTCTCCGGCGCCGACCGGGGACCCGTGCGGGAGCGGGAACCCGTACGGGAGCACGAGCGCGGGCCGGACGCGCCGCCACGTCCCACGCTCGCTCCGCCTCCGCCCCCGTCTCAGTCCGCGCCGCCGCGACCGCCCGCACCCGCGCCCGCACCCCCGCCGGAGGCTCCGGAGCCCACCCGGAACTGCCGCGTGCAGGCCGGGGTGAAGATCGCGTTGCTCGGTGTCGGCCTGTGCCTCTGACCCGCTCCGCGGGCCTCAGCCCCCGGAGCGCGCCGAGCGGGGAGGGTGCTCCGCCCCGGCCCGAAGGCCGGAGCGCCGCGGACGGCCCAGGCGGCCCGGGCGACGCCCCTCCGGGCGGGCGG
>NZ_JBHSBM010000077.1:66801-75275 GCF_042650625.1 Planomonospora corallina | reverse complement strand
CCCTTCGAGGTCAGCGGGCCGGGTGGTTCTCCAGGACCGGGGAGCGCCTGGCGACCGCCTCGGTGATCTCGCGGGCGATGTCCTGGGCGGTCAGGCCGATGTCGGCGAGGATCTTCGCCCGCTTGGCGTGGTCCAGGAAGCGCTGCGGGATGCCGTAGGTGCGGACCGGCACGTCGACGTCGGCGTCGCGCAGCATCCGGGCCACCGCGTCGCCGACACCGCCGACCCGGCCGTTGTCCTCGACCACCACGACGAGCTTGTGCACCCGGGCGGCCGCCACCAGGGCCTCGTCCAGCGGCTTGACCCAGCGCGGGTCCACCACGGTCGCCGAGATGCCCTGGGCGTCGAGCAGCGCGGCGGCCTCCAGGCACATCTCGGCCATCGGGCCGACGGAGACGACCAGCACGTCGGGCTCGCCCGTGCGGAGCACGTCCATCTCGCCGAGCTTGCCGACGGCCTCGATCTCGGGACCGACCGGGCCCTTGGGGTAGCGCACCACGGTCGGGCCGTCGTCGACCGCGACCGCCTCGGCGAGCAGCTCGCGCAGGCGGGGCTCGTCGCGCGGGACCGCGACGGCCAGGCCGGGGACCACCTGCAGGATCGACAGGTCCCACATGCCGTTGTGGCTGGCGCCGTCGTCGCCGGTGACGCCCGCCCGGTCGAGGACGACCGTGACCGGCAGCCGGTGCAGGGCGACGTCCATGAGCAGCTGGTCGAAGGCCCGGTTGAGGAAGGTCGCGTAGACCGCCACGACGGGGTGGAGGCCGCCCATCGCCAGGCCGGCGGCGCTGGTCAGCGCGTGCTGCTCGGCGATGCCGACGTCGTAGAGGCGGTCGGGGTATGCCTCGGAGAACGGGATCAGGCCGGTCGGGCCGAGCATCGCGGCGGTGATGGCCACGATGTCCTGCCGCTCGGCGCCGAGCCGTACCATCTCCTGGCTGAAGACGTTGGTCCAGCCGTGCGGCTTGGGCTTCTCCTCGCCGGTCAGCGGGTCGAAGGCGCCGGGCGAGTGGAAGCAGTCCTCGCCGTGGTTCTCCGCGGGGGAGTAGCCGAAGCCCTTCTTGGTGAGCACGTGCACGATGACCGGGCGGCGGAAACCGCGGGCCTTGCGCAGCGCCGCCTCGACGGCCTGGGTGTCGTGGCCGTCGACCAGCCCGATGTACTTCAGGCCGAGGTCCTCGAACATCGCCTGGGGGGCCAGGACGTCCTTGATGCCCTTCTTCATGCCGTGCAGCGCGTCGTAGACCGGGGCGCCGACCACGGGCACCTTGTTCAGGTTGTCCTTGACGAACTCCAGCACGTCCTCGTAGCGCTGGTTGGTGCGCAGCGAGGCCAGGTGGTTGGCGAGGCCGCCGATGGTCGGCGAGTAGGAGCGGCCGTTGTCGTTGACCACGATGATCAGCGGCAGGTCCCGGTGCGCGGCGATGTTGTTCAGCGCCTCCCAGGCCATGCCGCCGGTCAGGGCGCCGTCGCCGATCACCGCCACGACCGTGCGGTCGCTCTCGCCGCGCAGCTTGTACGCCTTGGCCAGGCCGTCGGCGTACGACAGCGCGGTGGAGGCGTGGGAGTTCTCGATGACGTCGTGCTCGGACTCGGCCTGGCTCGGGTAGCCGGACAGGCCGCCCTCCTGCCGGAGCGTGCCGAAGCGGTCCGCGCGCCCGGTGAGCATCTTGTGGACGTAGGCCTGGTGCCCGGTGTCCCACAGGATGCGGTCGCGCGGCGAGTCGAAGACGCGGTGCAGCGCGATGGTCAGCTCGACCACGCCCAGGTTGGGGCCGAGGTGGCCGCCGGTGCGGGCGGTGGCGCTGACGAGCAGGTCCCTGATCTCGGCGGCGAGCCGTGGCAGCTCCTCCGCGCCCAGTTCCTTGAGGTCCCGTGGTCCCTTGACCGACTCCAGAAGACCGCCCAGCCGTCCGGCCCGCTCGCTCACGGAATCATTCCCCTCTGTCCTGTCGCAACAGGGCGAGTCTAGTTCGCCTCTAGCGCGCTGCCCGCAAAGACGGGCAATCTATACGTTTTATCCACACTTGCCCTACCCTTTCCCTCATCATGAGCTCGCCCGCCCTCGGACTCCTGTCGTCCCTCGTCAGCGCCTCCCTGGCGTTCTCCCCGGCGGCGGGCGCCGGGCAGGCCGGCGCCGTCCCCCTGGCCGCCGCCCAGCGGTCCGCCCCGGAGGTCCGCGCCGTGCAGGGCAGGGCCGTGGCCACCGCGAACCCCCTGTACGGCACCAGCGCCCTGCCCTCCGTGTCCTGCGCGGCGGGACGGATCCGCGCGGGGAGCGCGGCCTCCTACAAGGCTTTCATGACCCGTGTCGGCCACTGCCTGGGGCTGGCCTGGGCGATCCAGTTCGGCAAGGCCGGGCTCGCGTTCTCCCCGCCGGAGATACGCTTCGTCACCTCGCGGGTGAGCAGTGCCTGCGGGAGGTGGCCGGCCGGCGCGGGCGGCTACTACTGCTCCGGCGACCGCACGATCTACATCGGCGTCACCCGTGCCGTCCTGAAGAACCCCTACGGGCCGAACCACGCGCAGTTCATGGCCCACGAGTACGCCCACCACGTCCAGCAGCTCGCCGGCATCCTGCCCTACTACGGCCGGACGGCCTGGCGCTCCGCCCCCTCGGCCAAGCTCGCGCTCTCCCGCCGCCTGGAACTGCAGGCCGACTGCCTGGCCTCGGCCTTCCTCGGCGTGACCGCAGACGACCTGCGGGTCACCCGGGAGCACTGGGACGCCATGCTGGAGTGGACGACCGAGAACGGCCACAAGACCTGGCCGAAGAACGACCACGGCAGGGGCGACAGCCAGGCGCACTGGATGGAACGCGGTTTCGACCGCCGCGGCCCCGCCGCCTGCAACACCTTCACCGCCCCGGCCCGCCTGGTCGACTGACCGGGGCACGGGCCCGCCCGTGCGGGGCCGGGAGCCTGGCGCGCGCCCGGGGCCGGCACCTGCGTCAGGCCGGCCCGGTGGCTCCCTTCAGGCCCGGCCCGGTGGTTCCCGTCAGGAGCCTGCGCGGGTGAGGACCTCCAGCGGGTCGGCGAGGACCTGGGCGAAGGCCAGCTCGGCGGCGCCGACGAGGGTGGCGTCGTCGCCGAGGGCCGAGGTCCGCAGCCGCAGGTGCTCCCGGGCCGGCCCGAGGGCGTCGACGGTGAGCCGGCTGCGGACCTGGGCCGCGGCGCCGAGATACACCTCACGGAGCATGCCGCCGAAGACGACCAGCTCCGGGTTGAAGACGTTGACGAGGTTGGCGACGCCGAGACCGAGCCAGTCGCCGACCCGGTTCAGCGCCGCCTGCGCGACGATGTCGCCGCGGTCGGCGGCGCCGACCACCGCGCGGACCGCTTCCCTGCCGATCTGCGAGCCGAAGCGCCCGGCGGCCTCCAGCAGGGCCCGCTCCCCCACCTCGGCCTCCAGGCAGCCGTGCGAGCCGCAGCCGCAGGGCCGCCCGCCGGGGTTGACGACCATGTGCCCGACCTCGCCGCCGAAGCCCTGGTGGCCGCCGAGCAGGGCGCCGCCCGCGATCACTCCCCCGCCGACGCCCACGTCGCCGTGGAGGTAGACCAGGTCGCGGCAGCCGACGCCCACCCCGCGCAGGTGCTCGGCCATCGCCGCGAGGTTGGCGTCGTTGCCGACCGCCACGGGCAGGCCGAGGCCGAGGCGGCGGGACATCTCCTCGCCGAACGGCACGTCCGCCGCGCCCATGTTGGGCCCGAACCGCACGACGCCGTCCTCGCGCGCCACCCCGCCGGAGAAGGCCGCCGCCACCCCGACGCAGACCGTGTCCGGCCGGGTCTTGCGGTGCATCTGCCGGGCGAAGCCGGCCAGCGGCCCGACGACCTCCTCCAGGGAGAAGGGGCCGCGCCGCCGTACGGCCTCGCGCCGGTCCAGGACCGTCCCGCCGAGGCCGACCCGGGCGGCGACCAGCCGGTCGACGCCCACGTCCAGCGCGAACACGTAGACCCGGGCGGACTCGGGGCGGACCACCAGGGAGGGGCGGCCCGCACGGCCGGTCTCCCTGGGCAGCTCCTCGCGGACCAGGCCGGCGGCGGTCAGGTCCGCGGTGAGGGCCATGATGGTGCTGCGGTTGAGTCCCATCCGGCTGGTGAGCTCCGCGCGCGAGGTCGGCCCGCTCAGGTGGACATGGCGGAGCAGGGCGCCGAGGTTGTGGCGCCTGATCTCCTCTTGGGAGGGACCGGCCCGCATCGCGTGGTGTTCCTTCAGATCGTCGGGATCACCGGTCACCTTAGACCGGTGGCGGCCGCGCGCTTGCGGGAGAGCGCGTCCACGCCCGCCGCCAGCAGCAGCACGCTCCCGGTGACGATGTACTTCACGCCGGAGCTGTAGCCCATCAGGCCCATGCCGTTCTCGATGACCGCGACCACCGCGCCGCCCAGGATGGCGTCCAGCACCCGGCCCTTGCCGCCGAACAGGCTGGTCCCGCCGATGACGGCCGCGCCCACGGCGTAGAGCAGCACGTTGCTGCCGCCGGTGTTGGGGTCGACCGAGCTGGCCCGGGAGGCCGCGATGATGCCGCCGACCGCGGCCATGGTGGAGCAGATCATGAAGGCCGCGATCTTCATCCGGTCCACGTTGATGCCGGCCCGGCGCGCGGCCTCGGCGTTGCCGCCGACCGCGTACAGGTGGCGGCCGAACCCGGTACGGCGCAGCACGAACGTCAGGACCACCAGGAGCACGACGATGATCGGGACGACGATCGGCACGCCCTTGAGCGAGACGACCGCGGCGTTGCGGCTGCGCTCCAGGTTCAGGACGTAGACGGCGAGCCCGCCGAGGACCGCCAGGGCCCCCACCCGGACCGCGATCAGCGAGAGCGGGTCGGCGGCCAGGCCGCGCCCGGCCCGCTTGCGCGCGCGCAGCAGCTGCAGCGCCGCGTAGGCGGCGACGCAGGCGGCCAGCAGCCCCCAGCCCAGCGCGGGCGGCACGTACTTGTTGGCGATCGCCAGGATCGTCTCGTCCCGGATGGAGATGTTGGTGCCGCCCTTGACCAGCAGCAGCACCAGGCCCTGGAAGCCGAGGAAGGCGGCGAGCGTCACCACGAAGGACGGGATGCCGAGCTTGGCCACCAGCGTGCCGAGCACGGTGCCGATCACCACGCCGGTGAGGATGGCCGCGGCCACCGCGGCGTACCAGGGCAGGCCCTGCTCGGTGAGCATGATCGCGAGCACCGCCGCGCAGACGCCGCTGGCGAAACCGGCCGACAGGTCGATCTCGCCGAGCAGGAGCACGAAGACCAGGCCCATGGCGATCACGGTGACCGCCGCGCCCTGGGTGAACAGGTTGGCGAAGTTGCCCGGGGTCAGGAAGGAGGGGCGGAGGATCGAGAAGACCGTGCAGAGCACGACCAGGCCGAAGACCGCGGGCAGCGCGCCCATGTCTCCGCCGCGGACCCGCTCGGCGTAGCCGCGGAGGTTCGCGCCGATCGAGGGGGCCGGGGCCGCGGCCGCGGCCGGCTTGAGGGTGGCGGTCATGCCGGAACTCCGTTGGTGAGGCCGAGGTCCCCGCTCCGGCCAGAGGTGATCAGTTCGACGACCTGCGCGTGGGTGACGTCGGAGGTCTTGACCTGCGCCGCCATCCGGCCGAGGTAGAGCGCGGCGATCCGGTCGGAGACCGCGAAGACGTCGTTCATGTTGTGCGAGATGAGCACGACGGCCAGGCCCTGGTCGGCGAGGCGGCGGACCAGCTCCAGCACCTGCGCCGTCTGGGCCACGCCGAGCGCCGCGGTGGGCTCGTCGAGGATGACGACCTTGCTGTTCCAGAGCACCGCCTTGGCGATGGCGACGGTCTGCCGCTGGCCGCCGGAGAGGCTGGAGACGTGCTGCCGGATGGACTTGACGGTCCGGACGGAGAGGCCCTCCAGGGTCTTGGCCGCCATCTCCTCCATGGTGTCCTCGTCGAGCACGATGCCGCGCTTGTGCTCGCGGCCGAGGAACATGTTCTGGACGATGTCCAGGTTGTCGCAGAGGGCGAGGTCCTGGTAGACGATCTCGATGCCCAGGGCGGCCGCGTCGCGCGGGGAGCCGACCTGGACGGGCTTGCCCTCGAAGAGGTACTCGCCGGAGTCGATGGGGTGGATGCCGCCGACGCACTTGACGAGCGTGGACTTGCCGGCGCCGTTGTCGCCGACCAGCGCCGTCACCTCTCCGGGATAGACGGAGAGGGCGACGTCGTGCAGGACCTGCACGGGACCGAAGCTCTTGTCGATCCCGCGGAGTTCCAGTACGGGGGTCATACGGTGCTCCTCGGGTGCGGGGCACGGCCGGCCGGCGGGGAGATGGGAGCCGGCCGGCCGTGCCCTCGGCGCGTTACTGGATTCCGGCCTCGGTGCACTTGGCGGCGAACTCGCCGGTGCACAGCTCTTCCTTGGTGACGAAGCCGTCGGCCACGACGTCCTTGACGTTCTCGAAGAAGATCGCCTGCGGCTCGAGCAGGACGGCGGGCACGTCGGCGCCGCTCTCGGTGTCCTTGACCGTGCCGGTCGCCGCGGGCTTCTCGCCCTTGGCCAGGCCGATGGCCAGCGCCGCCGCCGCGTCGGCCTCCTTCTTGATGGCCTTGTAGACCGTCATGCACTGGTCGCCGGCGAGGATGTTCTGCAGGCCCTGCACGGTGGCGTCCTGGCCGGTGACCGGGACCTTGCCGTTGAGCTTGTTCTTCTTCAGCACCGTGATGGCGGCGTTGCCGAGGCCGTCGTTGGCGGCCAGCACGCCGGCGATCTTCGGCTGCTCGGTCAGCATCTGCTCGAAGATCGTGGCGGCCTGGGCGTTGTCCCAGTCCGGGACCGACTGGTCCGGGCCCTTGACGTACTCGCCCGAGTCGTACTTGGGCTGCAGCACGCCGTCGTAGCCGTTCTTGAACAGCGTGGCGTTGTTGTCGGTCGGCGAGCCGTTCAGCTCCGCGACAATGGGCTTCTCGGCCTTCTTGTCGGTCAGGCACTTGACCAGGCCCTCACCCTGCAGGGTGCCGACCTTGGTGTTGTCGAAGCTGACGTAGTAGGAGGCGCCGCCGTTCAGCGTGAGGCGGTCGTAGTCGATGGTGGCCACGCCCTGGGCCTTGGCCTTGTCGAGCACGGCCTTGCCGGTGCCGCTGTCCAGGTTGACGATCATCAGGACGGTGGCGCCGTCGGTGATCATCTGGTCGGCGATGGTCTGGAACTGGTTCTTGTCGCCCTGGGCGTTCTGGATGTCGTAGGCCACGCCCGCGGCCTTGAACGCCTCCTCCAGGTACTTGCGGTCCGCGGTCTCCCAGCGGGCGGAGGACTTGCTGTCCGGAAGGATGACGCCGATCTTCCCGGCGGGGGCCTGGCTCGCGGCCCCGGAGGGAGCGGCGCTGCTGGCGGCGCTGGTGTCGCCCTCGCCCCCGCAGGCGGTGAGACCGAGGGTCAGGGCCGCGGCGGCGGCGGACAGGCTGAGGATCCCCTTGCGCATGGTGCACGGGTCCTTTCTTCGAGAGCTTTCGAAAGTGGGGGGTCGGGGAAGTACGGCATGCCGAATCCAGCGGCAGGGTCTCCGGGTCGCGGATCACCGTGCCGTTGAATGTTGTTTGCGGCAACGTATTCCGGCTTGGCCAGGAATGCCAGACCTCATCCGGGGAAAGTTTGTTGTGGGCGGTAACAATCCAGAAACGCGGGGTTAACCCCAGGCGCTCTGCGTGATCAGGGCCAGCGCGGAGAGCGCGGCCACGCAGAGGACCCCCGCCCTGATGCGCCCGCCGTCCAGATAGCGGCGCAGGGGGCCCGAGGCCAGGAAGCCCGCCACCAGGAACGGGACCAGCGCCAGCCCGGCGAGGGCGGCCCGGGCGGGCATCTCCCCGCCCGCGGCGTTCAGCGTCATCGACGCCAGGGCTCCGACGGCGAAGTACATCGCGAGCGTGGCGCGGATCTGCGGTCCCCGGGCGTGCTGGTAGACCAGCCCCATCGGCGGCCCGCCGATCGAGGTGGCCTGCCCGGTGAACCCGGAGACCAGCCCCGCCGCCGCCAGCGTGCGCGGGGTGCGCGGCAGCGACACCGACCACGCGGTGAGCGCGACCGCGATCAGCACCATCACCCCGACCCCGACCCCGAGCGCGTCCCGGGGCACCGTCTTGAGGATCCAGAGCCCGGCGAGCATGCCGGGCAGACGGCCGAGCAGCGCCCACGAGATCCCCCGCCAGTCGACGTGCCGCCACTCCTTGACCAGTGTGAACAGCGGCAGCACCGCCGAGACGAGCTGGAGGGAGCCGGGCATCAGCCCGGGGTCGAGGATCATGACGACCGGCGCCGCGACCAGGGCGAGCCCGAACCCGACCGCCCCCTGGACGACCGCCCCCGCGAAAACCGACAGACCGGCGATGACAAGTACGAAAAGCTCGTCACTCATGGAGGAGACCGTACTGCCGGGCCTCCTCCCGGCCCGGACCGCGTGCCCCTCCAGGGACGCCTCCGCCCGCCCGGCGGGAACGACGGAGCCGCCCGGCGGGATGTG
>NZ_JBHSBM010000077.1:17660-66777 GCF_042650625.1 Planomonospora corallina | reverse complement strand
TCCCGCCGGGCGGCTCCGGTCGCGGGGGATCGCCCCGGGTGCGGGCGGGGGCCTGCCGTGCGGGCCCCCGCCCCCCTGTCTCAGCTCTTGGCCAGCAGGGAGCGCAGCACGTACTGCATGATGCCGCCGTGGCGGTAGTAGTCCGCCTCGCCGGGCGTGTCGATGCGCACGACCGCCTGGAACTCCTTGTCCCCGGCCTTCACCGTCACGGTCCGCGGGATGCCGCCGGAGTTGAGCTCCTCGACACCGGTGATGTCGAAGGTCTCCTCAC
Organism: Planomonospora corallina; assembly: GCF_042650625.1. Classification (NCBI taxonomy): domain Bacteria; kingdom Bacillati; phylum Actinomycetota; class Actinomycetes; order Streptosporangiales; family Streptosporangiaceae; genus Planomonospora; species Planomonospora corallina. The sequence continues at coordinate 66,506 of NZ_JBHSBM010000077.1, read as the reverse complement.
CGGTCAGGCCGAGGGAGTCGGCCGTCTCGCCCTCGGGGAACTGCAGCGGCAGCACGCCCATGCCGATCAGGTTGGAGCGGTGGATGCGCTCGTAGGACTCGGCGATGACCGCGCGCACGCCCAGCAGCGCCGTGCCCTTGGCAGCCCAGTCGCGCGAGGAGCCGGAGCCGTACTCCTTGCCGGCCAGGACGACCAGCGGAACGCCGGCGGCCTGGTAGTTGACCGAGGCGTCGTAGATGAAGCTCTGCGGGCCGCCGTCCTGGGTGAAGTCGCGGGTGTAGCCGCCCTCCACGCCGTCGAGCAGCAGGTTCTTCAGCCGGATGTTGGCGAAGGTGCCGCGGATCATCACCTCGTGGTTGCCGCGGCGGGAGCCGTAGGAGTTGAAGTCCTTGACCTCCACGCCGTTGGCCCGCAGGTACTCCGCGGCGGGGGTGCCGACCTTGATGGAGCCGGCCGGCGAGATGTGGTCGGTGGTGACCGAGTCGCCGAGCTTGGCGAGCACCCGGGCGCCGGCGATGTCCTTGACCGGCTCCGGCTGCGCGGGCATGCCGTCGAAGTAGGGGGCCTTGCGCACGTAGGTCGAGGCCGGGTCCCACTCGAAGGTGTCGCCGGTCGGGATCGGCAGCGACTGCCAGATCTCGTCGCCCTTGAACACGTCGGCGTAGTCGCGCAGGAACATCTCCTGGTCGATGGAGGAGTTGACGACCTCCGCGACCTCCTCCGGCGAGGGCCAGATGTCCTTCAGGTAGACCGGGCCGTCCGCGCCCTCGCCGAGCGGCTCGTTGTTCAGGTCGATGTCCATGGTGCCCGCGAGGGCGTAGGCGACGACCAGCGGCGGCGAGGCCAGGTAGTTCATCTTGACGTCGGGGTTGATCCGGCCCTCGAAGTTGCGGTTGCCGGACAGCACCGCGGTGACCGCCAGGTCGTTCTCCTGGATCGCGGCGGAGATCTCCTCCGGCAGCGGGCCGGAGTTGCCGATGCAGGTGGTGCAGCCGTAGCCGACCAGGTTGAAGCCGATCTTGTCGAGGTACGGCTGCAGCCCGGAGCGCTCGAAGTAGCCGGTGACGACCTGCGAGCCGGGGGCGAGGGAGGTCTTGACCCACGGCTTGCGGGTCAGGCCCTTCTCGACCGCCTTCTTGGCCAGCAGCGCGGCGCCGAGCATGACGTACGGGTTCGAGGTGTTCGTGCAGCTGGTGATGGCCGCGATCGTCACCACGCCGTGGTCGATCTCGAAGCTCGTGCCGTCGGCGAGGGTGACCGGGACCGGCTTGTGCGGGCGCACGCCGTTCGCGCTGGCGTTGGAGGCGGGGGCGTCGGAGGCCGGGAAGCTCTCCTTGCTCGCCTCGTCCACGCCGTCGTCCTCGAAGTCGGTGACGTAGTTGCGCACGTCGCGCCGCCAGGTCTCCTTGGCCGTCGAGAGCGCGATGCGGTCCTGCGGGCGCTTCGGGCCGGCGATCGACGGCACGACGGTGGACAGGTCCAGCTCGATGTACTCGGAGAAGACCGGCTCGGGCGCCGACGGGTCGAGCCAGAGGCCCTGCTCCTTGGCGTAGGCCTCGGCCAGGGCGACCTGCTCGTCGGAGCGGCCGGTGAGGCGCAGGTAGTTGATCGTCTCGCCGTCGATCGGGAAGATCGCGCAGGTGGAGCCGAACTCGGGGCTCATGTTGCCGATGGTGGCACGGTTGGCCAGCGGCACGCTGGAGACGCCCTCGCCGTAGAACTCGACGAACTTGCCGACGACGCCGTGCTTGCGCAGCATCTCGGTGATGGTGAGCACCAGGTCGGTGGCGGTGGCCCCGGCGGGGAGCTTGCCGGTCAGCTTGAAGCCGACCACGCGCGGGATCAGCATGGAGATCGGCTGGCCGAGCATCGCGGCCTCGGCCTCGATGCCGCCGACGCCCCAGCCGAGCACGCCGATGCCGTTCTCCATGGTGGTGTGGGAGTCGGTGCCCACGCAGGTGTCCGGATAGGCCTTCCCGTCACGCGTCATGACGACGCGGGCCAGGTGCTCGATGTTGACCTGGTGCACGATGCCGGTGCCCGGCGGGACGACCTTGAACTCGTCGAAGGCGGTCTGGCCCCAGCGCAGGAACTGGTAGCGCTCGCGGTTGCGCTCGTACTCCCGGTCGACGTTGCGCTGGAACGAGTCCGGCCCGCCGAAGAAGTCGACGATGACGGAGTGGTCGATGACCATCTCCGCCGGGGCGAGCGGGTTGATCCTGGCGGGGTCGCCGCCGAGGTCGCGGACGGCCTCGCGCATGGTGGCCAGGTCCACCACGCAGGGCACGCCGGTGAAGTCCTGCATGATCACGCGGGCCGGCGTGAACTGGATCTCCACGCTCGGCGCGGCGGCCGGGTCCCACTGGCCCAGCGCGCGGATGTGGTCGGCCGTGATGTTGGCGCCGTCCTCGGTGCGGAGCAGGTTCTCCAGCAGGATCTTCAGGCTGTACGGGAGGCGCGCCGACCCCTCGACGGCGTCCAGCCTGTAGATCTCGTATGCCGCGTCACCGACGCGGAGCGTGTCACGGCTGCCGAAGCTGTTCGCGGACACGATTCGCCTCCCTCATCACCATGTCGTCTTGTGCGCCGCAGATCCGGGCGCAACTGAAATCCTGCCGCACCGCGGGAGTGGCCATGTCGGTTAGGTCTGCCTAACCGGCACGTCACCGGCTGGGTTGCAGCGGATGTCTCGACATCAAGATATCGCCAGAGATATCTCGACATCAAGTTACCGACCAGTATGGTCACACGGGGAGGATGCGCCAGTAGACCAGCCCGAGAACGACGACGGAAAGTACCGGGGCGAGAAACTTCTGCTCGAAGGCCCGGCCCGTCTTGATGCCGATCTTCCACGGCAGCAGCCAGCGCTGCTTCATCGGCCACAGCACCGGGCAGCCCTTCTCCGTGCAGCAGTCCCCCACGACGTGCACCAGGCAGCCCATCGCCACCGCCACCCCCAGCCAGGCGTAGCCCACCCCGTCGGAGCGGAACACCAGGAACAGCCCGGCCGTCAGGGCGACGTTCACCATCGCCGAGGCGAACTTCTTGCCCGGCACCCCGATCCCGATCGCCCTCAGGGCAAGGCCGATCAGCAGCACCACCATGATGTCGCGGCCGAGCGGCTGGGCGGCGGCCAGGTAGTGGGCGCCGAACCCGGCGGCGATCGCGAACAGCAGCGAGTGGGTGGCGTTGCGGTGACCGCCGGCCAGCCAGTTGACGCCCTTGCTGAGCACCCAGGTGACCGGCCCGAAGGTCTGCGCGATCGTGGCGCTGGGGTGGTCCAGGTCCGGCAGCATCGCGGCCCCGGCGCAGACCAGGGCTCCCGCGATGAACTCGGCCGGGGTCAGCGCGTTCACCATGACCCCGGTCTCGATGTACCGGGAGGACTCGGTGAGCAGCGGGAGCGCGGCCAGGCTCGGCGCCACGCCCAGCCAGGCGATCGCCCCCGTCAGCGCGTGCGTGTGCCCCATCATCGGTCGACCACCACCATCAAGATCACACTTGGTGAGCGTACGGCATGACCGCCCGGAGCGGCGGACCGATCCATTGTCCCCGGGGTGATCACCGCAGGGGAAGCCGCCGAAAGAGGGCCGCCGGGTGACACGGGGCCGGAAAACGACAGACGGGACCGTTCCGCGCCGAAAGCACCCCCCAGCCCTTCCGGCACGGAACGAATCCCGTCTATGTCATTTGTAACGCCTAGGTCTCAGTGCTTGTTCCGAAATCCGGCGAGAATCTCGTGATCTATCTCACTTTTCCACTGGGTCACCGTTCGGTCACACCGGGTGATCATGCTTCCGGGTCCGGAGACAGTCTTGTCTTCAGAATGTTCTCGATATATCTTTGAATAGTCGAGAGTGATCGAAAAACGATCGCAGACCTTGAGAAGGAGAAGGACCATGACGTACGCGGACGCGATGGGCGGCTGGCAGAGCGCCGACCCGCGTGAGCTCCGCCGCCAGATGAGGCGCGCCGCCCGGCGCGCCTGGCGCGCGATGGCCGAGGGGCCGACCGGGCCCGAGCCCGGCCCCGAGCCCGGCCCCGAGCCCGGCCCCGAGCACGGGCGGCGCGGCGGGCGCGGCGGCGATTACGGGCCGCCCGGGCCGCACCTCCCGCCCACCCCGCCCGGCGCCCCCACCCCGCCCCGGCCGCACCGGGGCGGGTCGCGCGGCCGGCGGGGCGGCGGGCCCTTCGGCGGCGGTTTCCCCCTGGACTGGGGCCAGGGCCCGTGGGGCGGCCGGGGCGGGCCCTTCGGGGGGCGCCCGCCCTTCGGCCGGGGACGCAAGGCCAAGCGGGGCGACGTGCGCGCCGCGATCCTCGCGCTCCTCGCCGAGGAGCCCCGCAACGGCTACCAGATCATCCAGGAGATCGCCCAGCGCAGCCAGGGCGGCTGGAAGCCCAGCCCGGGAGCGGTCTATCCGGCCCTGCAGCAGCTCACCGACGAGGGCCTGGTCCTGGCGGAGGAGAGCGACGGGCGCAAGACCTTCCGGCTCACCGAGGCCGGCCGCGCCTACGTCGCCGAGCACGCGGACGAGACGCGCGCTCCCTGGGAGGAGATGACGCCCGACGTCGACGAGAGCACCTGGGAGCTGGTCGACCTGGCCCGGCAGGCCGGGTTCGCCATGATGCAGATCCTGCAGACCGGGAGCGAGGCACAGATCCGGCAGGCCCGGCAGCAGCTGGTCGAGACGCGGCGCAGGCTCTACCAGATCCTCGCCGACGGCGACCCCGGCGAGGAATGAGCGGGGCGGGGGCCCGGGGGAAGTCGCAGCGGAGTGAGCGGGCCCGGGGAAGCCACAGCGGAGTGGGCGGGTCCGCCGCCCCCCGGCGACCCCGCCGCCCCCGGCGAGCGGCGACCTGACCCGGCGGGCTCACAGCGGCGGCCGGCCGATGGACTCGCGCAGCAGCCGCATCTGCCCGGCGATCCGCTCCAGCGTCCAGTGCGCGTTCAGGCCGCTGGGGTTGGGCAGCACCCACACCGCCGTGCCGCCCACCTGCTCCTCCTGCGGTCCGACCACCGCCTTCGCCCGCCCGAACGCCGTCCGGTAGGCGGTCACCCCCGCCACCGCCAGCACCCGCGGCCGGACCTCGGTGACGAGGCGCGCCAGGCGCAGGCCGCCCGCGCGGAACTCCTCGGCCGACAACTCCGCCGCCTGCGCGGTGGCGCGGGCCACCACATTGGTGATCCCCAGCCCGAAGGAGGGCAGCAGGCCCTGCTCCGCGGGCGCCAGCAGCTGGGGGGTGAGGCCGGAGCGGTGCAGCGCGGGCCAGAAACGGTTGCCCGGCCGGGCGAAATGGTGGCCGGTCGCGGCGGAGTAGAGACCCGGGTTGATGCCGCAGAACAGGATGTCCAGCGAGGATCCGAGCACGTCGTCGATCACCCGGTCCCGCGCCGCCTCGAGTTCGGCTCTCGTGGGAGGCATGATCGGATATCTGACCGCTCCGGGCGCGGGCTAACCCGTCCGGCGGTCCCGCGCGGCGGACGGCCCGGCGGACCCCGCTCCCCGTCGGCGGGCGGGAGGACCGACCCTGCGCCTCAGCCCATCTCCTCGAGCCTGCGTCCCTTGGTCTCCCTCACCTTCACCAGCACGAACACCAGGGAGAGCGCCGCGAAGACCGCGTAACCGACGTAGGCGCCGGCCAGGTTCCACTCCGACAGGGACGGGAACGAGACCGTGATCAGCCAGTTGGCCAGCCACTGCGCGGCCGCGGCCACCGAGAGCGCGGCGGCCCGGATCCGGTTGGGGAACATCTCGCCCAGCAGCACCCAGACGACCACACCCCACGACAGGGCGAAGAACAGCACGAACACGTGCGCGGCGACCAGGGCGACGGAGCCCTGCAGCTCCGGCAGCGTCACGGTCTCCCCGCTCGGCACGCCCGCGCTGAACGCCCAGGCCGCCGTGGCGAGCGCGGCCGCCATGCCCGCCGAGCCGATCACCAGCAGCGGGCGGCGGCCGATCCGGTCGACCAGCGCGATCGCGATGAACGTGCCGACGATGTTGATGATCGAGGTGGAGAAGCTGATCAGCAGCGAGTCGCTCTGGTTGACGCCGACCGACTGCCAGAGCGACGCCGAGTAGTAGAAGATGACATTGATCCCGACGAACTGCTGGAAGACCGAGAGCGTGATGCCGATCCAGACGATCGGCAGCAACCCGAACGCCGAGCCCCGCAGGTCGCGCAATCGGGGCCGATGCTCCAGGCGGAGCGAGCGCTGGATGTCCGCCAGCCGGGCGTCCAGGTCGGCGCCGCCGCCCTCTACCTCGGCCAGCACCCTCCGGGCCCGTTCGTCATGGCCCGCGGCGACGAGGAAGCGCGGCGACTCGGGGATGACCGAGGCGAACAGCAGGTACAGCAGGGCCGGGACCAGGCAGGCGCCGAGCATCCACTGCCATGCCTGGATCCCCAGCAGCTCGTTGTTGACGTCGCCCCCGGCGACCTGTGCGATCGCGTAGTTCACCAGCTGGGAGACCGCGATGCCCAGCACGATCGCGAGCTGCTGGAAGGAGCCCAGGCGGCCCCGGTAGGCGGGCGGCGAGACCTCGGCGATGTAGGCCGGGCCGAGGACCGAGGCCATGCCGATCCCGACGCCGGCCAGCACCCGCCAGCCGGCCAGGTCCCAGACGCCGAACGGCAGCGCTTGGCCGACGGAGCTGACCGCGAACAGGAGCGCGGCCACCTGCATCGTCCGGGTCCGCCCCCAGCGGTCGGCCAGCCCTCCGGCGATCCAGGCGCCGAGCGCCGAGCCGAGCAGTGCGATCGCCACCACGAAGCCGGTCGTGACCGGCCCGACCGCGAAGTGGCGCTGGATGCCGGTGACGGCGCCGTTGATCACGGCACTGTCGTAGCCGAAGAGGAAGCCGCCGATCGCCGCCGCCGCGGTGATGAAGACGACATGTCCGAGGTGTTCCCCGCGCGTGCCCGTAGGTCCGGAGGACGTGGTATCGACCATGACGGTCTCTTCCCTCGTGCGAACTTTAAGTATATATATCCGTTTTATCGCGCCGATCGCGGCCCGGTCGGGACGGATCCGGGGGCCGGGGCGCCGGCCCGGCCCTCACGGCCGGCGGGCCCGCCCGGATCCGGGTGATCGATCGTAGAATCCCCCAGGGGTGAGGGATGACCGGCCGACCGTGGATCAGCACCGCCGTGATCGCCGCTTCGGCGGTGGCGGCCTGGCTGCTCCTGGTGGCGCTGCCCGAGGCGCGCCGCGGGCCGCTGTGGGCGCTCGGGGCCGTGGTGGGGGCGTCGTTCCTCGGCACGGGGATCGTGGCCTGGCGGCTCCATCCGCTCAACCGGGTCGGCCCGCTCATGGTCGCCATCGGGATCGCGTGGATCCCCCAGCAGTTCCTGATCGGCGACGGGGCGCCGTCGCCGGTCGTGATCTGGCTGGGCGCCTGCGGGCTGTGGGCGGGCCTGGCCTGCCACCTGTTCCTCGCGTATCCCACCGGCCGGCTCGACGGCCTGCCGTCGAGGGTCGTCGTCGGTGCCGCCTACGCCGAGTCGGTGATCCTCCCGGGGGCGACGGCGGTCGACCGCGCCGACCTCCCGGAGCCGCTCAGGTCGGTTCCGCACTTCGTCGACGGGATCCGCTGGCAGGCGGTCGTGGTCACGGGCGTCCTGGTGGTGGGCCTGTCCGTGGCGCGGTGGCGCACGGGAAGCGCCGCCCAGCGGCACGCGGTGACGCCGGTGGTGGCCGCCTCACTGGTCGCGACGGTCGCGTTCGTGGCCGATCACGTGGTGGCCGGGTGGGGCTGGGGGCCGCAGCCGCTGTTCGTCCACGCCATGTTCGGGGCGTTCATCGCGGTTCCGTTCGCCTACCTCGGCAGCCTGATCCGGCGCAGGATCGACCGCGGCCGGGTGGCGGATCTCGTGGTGAGGCTGAGGGGAAGGAAGCAGCCCGACGGCCTGGAGCGCGCGCTGGCGGCGGTGCTCCACGATCCCACGCTGCGCGTCGGTTACTGGACGGCCGACCAGGACCGGTACGTCGACGCCGAGGGCCGTCCCGTCGAACTCCCGCCGGCGGAGAGCGGCAGGGTGATGACCCGGGTGGACCAGGGCGGCGCGCGGCTCGCCGTGCTCCTGCACGACGCCGCGCTGCTGGAGCAGCCGCTGCTCGTCGAGGCGGCGTGCGCGGCCGCCTCGCTCGCATTGGAGAACGAACGGCTCACCGCCGAGCTGAAGGCCCGGCTGCGGCAGCTCGCGGCGTCGCGGGCCCGGATGCTGCGGTGGGGCGAGGCGGAACGCCGCAGGATCGAGCGCGATCTGCACGACGGCGTGCAGCAGAGGCTGCTGTCGGTGGCGATGACGCTCGGGCTCGCCGAGGCCACCTCCCGCCCGGACAGGAGGAACGCGTTGATCGGCGAGGCGAAGACCTCGGTGCTGGCGGCGCTCGACGACCTGCGCGCCGTCAGCCACGGGATCCACCCGCCGGTGCTCACCGAACGCGGGCTGCCGGGAGCGGTGAAGGAGCTCGCCGCCGTCACGGCCGTCCCCGTCGAGTGCGTGATCGGTATGGTGGAGCCGCTTCCCGCGGCGGTCGAGAGCGCGGCCTACTACATCGTCAACGAGGCGCTGGCCAACGTGACGAAGCACGCGCGGGCGAACCGGGCGTGGGTACGGCTGGCGCGGAGCGAGGGCCACCTCGTGGTGGAGATCGGCGACGACGGCCGCGGAGGCGCCGATCCGGCGCGCGGCTCCGGGCTCCGGGGACTCGCCCACCGCGCCGAGGCCAACGGCGGCCGGCTCCGGCTCGACAGCCGGAAGGACGGGGGAACGGTGCTCCGGGTGACGATGCCGTGCGAGTAGCGATCTGTGAGGACTCCGCCCTCTTCCGGGAGGGCATGGTCCGGCTGCTGTCCGAGGCGGGTTTCCAGGTGGCGGCGGCCGTGGACGACGCGGAGAAGCTGCTGGCCCTGGCCGGCGGGGACCCGCCCGATGTCGCCGTCCTCGACATCCGCCTGCCGCCCGCGCACACCGACGAGGGACTGCGGGCGGCACGCACCCTGCGGCGGCGCCACCCGGAGATCGGCGTGCTCGTGCTCTCCCAGTACGTGCGGGTGAGCTACGCGGTCGAGCTGCTCGGCGGCGGCGTCGAGGGCGTCGGCTACCTGCTCAAGGACCGGGTGTCGGACCTCGCCGAGTTCGCCGCGGCGATCCGCCGGGTGGGTTCCGGCGGCTCGGCGCTGGACCCCGTGGTGGTCGAGCAGCTGGTGAGCCGGCACCGGCAGCCCGACGACCCGCTGATCCAGCTCACCGGGCGCGAGCGGGACGTGCTCCGGCTGATGGCGGAGGGCCGGACGAACCTCGCCATCTCCGAGCGGCTGGCCATCGCGGAGCGCACGGTGGAGAAGCACTGCACGAACATCTTCGGCAAGCTCGGCCTGGAGGCCGGCCCGCACGACCACCGCCGGGTGCTGGCCGTGCTCCGCTACCTGAACGCCTAGGTGCGGCTAGCCGCACCGGCGGGAGGGGTGCTGCCCGGCTTCCCAGGGCCCGCCCGGGAGGGCAGAATGCCAGCCGGCGGAAGGAGCCCGACGGTGGCTGTGGTTGGTGCGGACGTACGGCGGTTGTTGGCGGACTCGGGGGAGCCGCGGGAATGGGTGGCCCCCCGGACGGACATGGTCACGGCGTTGCTGGGCGTCTGGTTCGGCATCGGCCTGATGATCGACGCCTGGGCGCACAGCAACCTGGCGGAGCTCGAGACGTTCTTCACCCCCTGGCACGCGGTGTTCTACTCGGGGTTCGCCGCGGTCTCCGGCTGGATCATCTGGCAGGTGCTGCGCGGCACCCGGACGGGCCGGCAGGGGCTGGCGGCCGTGCCGATGGGCTACCTGGCGGGCCTCGTCGCGGTGCCCGCGTTCGCCGCCTTCGGCTTCGCCGACATGATGTGGCACACGTTCCTCGGCATCGAGACGGACATCGACATCCTGTTCAGCCCTTCCCATCTGGGGCTGATCGCGACGATGTCGCTCATCATCACCACGCCGCTGCGCTCCGCCTGGCGCGCCCCCGACGTGGGCGACCGCCCCTCGCTGGGCCGGCTGCTCCCCGCGCTGCTCGGCCTGGCGTTCGCGACCACCCTGGTCTCGCTGTTCGTGTCGTACGGCAACGCCATGCAGTACCGCGCGGGCGCCGTCGTCAGGGCGTTCTCCGCCACGGACGGCGGAGGCGCGGGCGACCTGGCGGCCTCGATCGTCATCACCAACGTCGTGCTGCTCGCCCCCGTGCTGCTGCTGGCCCGCAGGTGGCGGCTGCCCTTCGGCAGCGTGACCGTGCTGTACCTGGTGGGCGTCCTGATGCCGGGAGCGCAGACGGCGTTCGAGAACCTGCCGATCCTGCTCTCCTTCGTCGTCGCCGGGGTCACGAGCGACCTGCTGATCCGGTGGCTGCGCCCGTCGGCGGAGCGGCGGGCCGCCTACTGGGCGTTCGCCGGGCTGTCGGCCCTCGCGACCTGGTCGCTGTACATCGCGGTCGCGTCGGTGGCGGGCGGCGGGCTGCCCGCCGTACCCGAGCTGTGGACCGGTGCGCCGATCGTGGCCGGGCTGATCGGCGTGGCGCTCGGGGTGCTGTTCCTGCCCGAAGCACGCCGCGCGTGATGCGGCGGGACCCGGCGCGGGCCCGCCCGGTACGTCTGCTCCCGGTGTGGATCGCCTGCCTGGCCGCCGTCCTCGTGACGGTGTTCCCCGCTCCGGCCGAGGCGCACGTCGTGGCGGCCGGAGCGGACCTGCGGGTCGCCCAGACGATCGCCGGCACCGAGCTCACCGTGGTGGTCAAGGGAGTGGAGCGGGTGCCGGGCTCGCTGCGGATCGGTGTCGTCTCCTACCAGCCGGTCGCCGGCGTGCCCGTCGGCCTGGAGCTCCGTTCGGTCGCCGACGGCCGTACGGTGACCGGCACGGCGCACGCGGGGCGGGAGCCCCGCTACACGCCGCTGCGGGTGGAGCGCACCGGCCCCCACGAGCTCCGGCTGCGCGCCGGGGACGAGGTCGCCGTGGTGCCGTTCCGCGTCCTGGTGGAGCGCGCGTCGGTCTGGGAGCCGCTGATCTACGGTGGCCTGTTCGTGGCGGGGCTGCTGATGGTGGGCGGTCTGCTCACCGGGGCGCTGTCCCGGCCGAGACCGGCGATGCTGCTGGCCGGCGGTGCCGCGGCGGGGGTGACGATCGCCTTCGCGGTCGTCGTGATCGAACCGTGGCTGCCGCCGAGCCCGCCGGACGGCGCCGCCCCCACGGCCGAGACAGGGACGGTGGGGCGCCCGTTCGCGCAGGGACGGGTGATGACGGTGCCCGCCCGCCCGGCGGCGGGCGGGGAGTTCACCCTGCGGATCGACCTCGTCGACGGGTCCACCGGCCTGCCGCTGGACGACCTCGCGGTGCATCACGAGGCGCTGGCCCACCTGGTCGTCACCAGCGAGGACGGGCGCGCCTTCCACCACCTGCATCCGCTGCGGACGGCTCCCGGGCGGCTGGAGGTCAGGATGCGCGCCGAGCGGCCGGGCCGCCATCTGGCCTACGCCGAGCTGGAGCGGCAGGACTCCGGCGGGCAGCTCGTCACCGGGGAGTTCACCGTCGGCGGCGAACCCTCCCCCGCCGGGCCCTCCCCTGCCGAGCCCACCGCCGAGCCCGCCGCCGGACCCGCCGCCGGACCCGCCGGACGGCAGGGCTCACCGAGGCTGCAGCCGGCCGTTCCCGTCGCCGGGCGCCCCGCGACGATCGAACTCGAGACCTCGGGCGCCGTACGCCCCTGGCTGGGCATGGCGGGCCACCTGATCGTACGGAGCCATGACGGGGCCTTCCTGGGCCACGTGCACGAGATGGGGTCGGCCGGGAGCGGCAGGCTCCGCTTCACCTTCGGCTTCCCCGCCGCGGGGCGCTATCTCGCCTGGGCGCAGTACGCCACCGGCGACCGGATCGTCACCGTGCCGTTCACCGTCGACGTCGCGGCACCGGAGACGGCCCGATGAGACGCGCCCTCGTCGCCGCCGTCTGCCTGGTGGTGGCCGCCGCGGCGTTCTTCGTCCTCGGCCGGGGCCGCGGCGAGCCCCTCCGGCTGACCGTCGCGGGAACGCACTACGCCGTGACCGTGCTGATCGGCGAACCCGCGGCCGGGAAGGGCGCGGTCGAGGTGGTGCTGGACTCCGGTGACGCGGACACCGTCGTGCTGTCGGCCGTGATGCCCGAGATGGGGCACGCCACTCCGGAGGTCGTCGCGCGGGAGCCGGAGCCCGGCCGCTTCCTGGCCGAAGGCGAGCTCTTCTCCATGGCCGGGGTCTGGGAGCTCGCTATCCGCCTGACCGGGCCCCCGGGCGAGGAGGTGCTCACGGTCAAGGCGCTGATCACCGGATCGGCCGCGGAGCCGGAGGCCTGAGATCCGCTGCGGATCCCAGGCCCCCGGCCCTGCCCGGGCTCCGGGCCGGGAACGCGTCTCAGAGCCTGGGGTCCACCGGCTCCGACTCCAGTGCGAGCACGGCGAAGACCGCCTCGTGCACCCGCCAGAGCGGCTCGCCCTCGGCCAGCCTCGACAGCGCCTCCAGGCCGAGTGCGTGCTCGCGCAGGGCCAGTGAGCGCTTGCGGCCCAGGAAGCGCTCGCGCAGTACCGGCAGGCTCTCGGTGTAGTCGGGACCGTAGATGATCCGCAGGTACTCGCGCCCGCGCACCTTGATCCCCGGCTGGATCCGGGCGGCCTCCGTCCTCGCGGCGCGCCCGCCCGTCTCCGGCCCCTCCCCGGACGGCCCGGGGTCCGCCGGGGACCTCGTGGGCCCCGGGGACCTCGTGGGCCCCGGGGACCCCGGGGACGCGTCGGGCGCAGCGGGCGCAGCGGGCGCCGCAGGGCCGAGCACCGGTTTGACCACCATGCCCTCGCCGCCCTCGCCGGTCAGCTCCGACCACCACTCGGTCGCCGCCCGCACCGACTCCGCCGAGTCCAGGTCCGCATAGACGTGCCGGGTGGGCGTGATCAGCGGGTCGTCCAGCCGGGAGAGCAGTTCCAGGTGCCAGGGGTGCGGTTCGGTCACGGCCGTCGCCCGGCCTTCGCAGGCGAGGATCGCAAAGGGGGCCAGGCTGATGCCGTCCAGTCCGGAGACGGGCCGGCAGTAGCGCGCGTAGGCGTCCCGGAACCGGGTGGCGTTGCCCAGCCGGCGCCGGGTGTCCGCCAGCAGGTCCCCCACGTCGAGCCCGCGCCGGGCCGCCGCCTCCAGCGCCGCGACCGCCTCGGGCAGTGCGGTGCGGGCCGCCGCCCCCACCGACGCGTACTGCTCGCGGATCAGCCCCTCGGCCTTGGCCGACCACGGCAGCAGCTCGCAGTCGAGGACCAGCCAGTCCGAGGCCAGCTCGTCCATGAGCGGCGCGCATGCCCGCCGGAGCCGGTCCACCAGCTCGCCGGCCACCGCGGGGTCGGCGAAGAACGGCCGCCCGGTGCGGGTGTACACCGCGCCCGAGCTCCCGTCCGCGACCCCGAACCGCGCCGCGGCGGCCTCGGGCGTCCTGGCCAGTACGGCCACCGCCCGCGAGCCCATGTGCTTCTCCTCGCACACCACGCGGGTCACCCCGGCGGCCGCGAACTCCGCGAACGCCTCGGCCGGGTGCTCCAGGAAGCCGTCCAGCCGGGACGTCTCCGGCGGGGCCATCGTCGGCGGCAGGTAGACCAGCCAGCGCGGGTCCACCGCGAACCGGCTCATGACCTCCAACGCGGCGGCGGCGTTCTCCTCGCGGATCTTGATCCGGCCGCCGCCGTGGCGCACCTCGACGTGCCGGGTGCCCCGCACGTCGTCGATGGAGAGCAGTCCCGGGTCCCGGCGTCCCGTGCCGCCGTCCACCGGGGCCAGCGGCCGGGCCGGCTCGTACCAGACCTTCTCCGCGGGGACGGAGACGATCTCCCGGCTCGGGTAGCGCAGCGCGGTCAGCTTCCCGCCGAAGACCACGCCGGTGTCCAGGCAGATGGTGTTGTTGACCCACTCGGGCTCCAGGACCGGCGTGTGGCCGTAGACGACCATGGCCCGGCCCCGGTACTCGCGGGCCCACGGGTAGCGGACCGGCAGGCCGTACTCGTCGGTCTCGCCGGTGGTGTCGCCGTACAGCGCGAAGGAGCGCACCCGGCCGGAGGCGCGGCCGTGGTAGGCCTCCTTGAGTCCGGCGTGCGCGACGACGAGCCGGCCGCCGTCGAGCTGGTAGTGGCTGATCAGGCCGTCCATGAACTCCAGGGCGGCCCGGCGGAACTCCTCCGGCTCGGCGGCGAGCTGGTCGAGCGACTCCTGCAGCCCGTGCGCGACGCGCACCTTGCGCCCGTTCAGCGCGCGGGCGAGCTTCTGCTCGTGGTTGCCGGACACGCACAGCGCGGTCCCGGCGGCGACCATGCCCATGACGAGCCGGAGCACTCCCGGCGTGTCGGGACCGCGGTCCACCAGGTCGCCGACGAACACCGCGGTGCGGCCCTCGGGGTGGGTCGCGCCGGTGGGGGTGACCTCCCAGCCGAGCTCGCGCAGGAGCGCCTCCAGCTCGGCGCGGCAGCCGTGCACGTCGCCGATGATGTCGAACGGCCCGGTCAGCTCGCGCCGGTCGGTCCACGCCCGCTCGGTGGCGACCGTGGCCGCCTCGATCTCCTCGGCGCCGCGCAGCACGTGGACCCGGCGGAAGCCCTCCCTGGTGATCCTGCCCAGGGAGCGGCGCAGGTCCTTGCGCTGGCGCCGTACCACGCCCGGTCCGAAGTCGCGGTCGGGCCGGGCGGCGTTGCGCTCGATCGCGACGTCCTCGGGCACGTCGAGGACGATCGCGTCGGCCAGCACGTTCTCGGCCTTGGCGAGCTCGATGAGCTGCCTGCGGGCCTCGTACTGCACGCTGGTGGCGTCCACGACGGTCAGCAGGCCGCGGCGCAGCCGGGTGCGGACGATGTAGTGGAGCACGTCGAAGGCGTCCGGCGTGGCCGCCTGGTCGTTCTCGTCGTCGGCCACCAGGCCGCGGCAGAAGTCGGAGGAGACCACCTGGGTCGGCCGGAAGTGCCGCCGGGCGAAGGTGGACTTCCCGCTCCCGGAGACGCCGACGAGCACGACCAGCGACATCTCCGGCACGGTGATCTCGGATGTCCCGCCCGGCGCCCGCTCGTCGGTGGCGCCGTCCGGAACGGCGGTCTCGGTCATCCGGTCCCTCCGGGGGTCTCGGTTCCTGCAAGGGTGAAGGCGGCCAGCTGCGTGGGCGGGCCCACCTCGGGGTCGTCGTCCCCGACCGGCCGGAAGGCGGCGGTGTAGCCGTACCGGGCGCAGACCTTCTCCGCCCAGGCGGCGAACTCGGCCCGGGTCCACTCGAAGCGGTGGTCGGGGTGGCGCATGCCGGTCAGGAACGGGTAGCGGACGTTGTACTCGGCGTTGGGCGTGGTCACGATGACGTGGCCGGGGCGCGCGGCGCCGAAGACGACCTGCTCGAGGGCGTCGAGGCGCGGCGGGTCGACGTGCTCGACCACCTCCATGAGCACGGCGGCGTCGTAGCCGGCGAACCGTTCGTCGGTGTAGGTCAGCGCGCCCTGGAACAGCTCCAGCCGCTCCCTGAGGCGGTCGGGCATGCGGTCGAGCCGGAGCCTGCGGGCGGCGACGGCGAGCGTCCGCGCCGAGACGTCCGTCCCGGCGACCTTCGTGAAGGACGGGTCGGCCAGCAGGGCGCCGACCAGCTGCCCGGTCCCGCAGCCCAGGTCGATGACGGTGTGCGCGCCCAGTTCGCGCAGGACGGCGAGCACGGCTTCGCGGCGCCGCACGTTCAGCGGCGTGGCCGTCTGCCGGCCTGCCGTGCCGGGCCCGTCCTGTTCCGGGTCCGCGGCGGTCCCGCCGTCCCCGGCTGCGGGCGGCTCCTCCCCCGCGAGCCTGTCCGTCTCCTCCTCGGCGGGCGGCTCCTCCCCCGCGAGCGTGCCCGTCTCCTCCTCGGCGGGCGGCTCCAGCGCCTCCTCCACGTCGTCGCCGAGCTCCGCCAGGCGGGCGAAGGCGGCGCGGGCCAGGGACCAGCGGCGGCCCAGGTAGCGGCGGGTGATCAGGCCCTTCTCCGGGTGGGCGACCAGCCAGGCCTCGCCCGCGCGGACGAGCTTGTCGACCTCGTCGGGGGCGATCCAGTAGTGCTTGGCGTCGTCCAGGACGGGCAGCAGCACGTAGAGCTGGTTCAGCGCGTCGGCCAGCCGCACCTCGCCGCGCAGCGTCAGCCGCACGTAGCGGGAGTCGCCCCACTCCGGGAAGCCCTCGTCCAGCGGTACGGCGTGCGCCTCGACCTCCCAGCCCAGCGGCGCGAAGAGCCGGTGCGCCAGGTCGGGGCCGCCCCGGCAGGGCAGGGCGGGCAGCGTGATCTCCAGGGGGATGGGCCCGGCGGCGAGCTCGGGCCGGCTCGCGCAGCGCCCGGCGCGGGCGGTGCGGAAGACGTCGGCCAGTGCCCCGGCCAGCAGCGACGAGGCCGCGTACGGCCGGTCGTTGACGTACTGCGCCAGGGTGTGGTCGGGCGTGGAGCGGCCGCGCGAGCGCGCCAGGCGGACCGGGTCGACGTCGAGCAGCAGCGCCGCCGTGCAGCGTTCCTCGCCCGCCTCCGGGTAGAAGACGCGGGCCGTGCCGTACGACCGGCCGAACTCCTGGACCCGGTCCGGGTGCTTGTGCAGCAGGAAGCCGAGGTCGGTGGCGGGCCGCAGGGTCGTGGAGATCGTCAGTAACACCCGGGATATTCTGCCGTATGTCCGATTCGCCGGGCCATCGATTAACAGGCCCGGCGAACCGGTGGGGCCCGCCCGGCCGGACGGGTCCCGGAACCGCGGGATCCCTGCGCGGGTCCCTGCGCGGGGACTACACCCGGGGCAGCACCTCGGCCGCGATGAGCTCCAGGTGCTCCAGGTCGCCCAGGTCGAGCACCTGCAGGTAGATCCGCTCGGCGCCCAGCTCGGCGAACCGGCCGATCTTCTCCAGCACCTCGGCCGGCGTGCCCGCCAGCCCGTTCTCGCGCAGCTCGGCGGGCTCCCGCCCGATGGCCGCCGCCCGGCGGGCGATCTCGGCCTCGTCGGCGCCGACGCAGACCACCTGCGCGACCGAGAGCGTGATCTGCGGGCGGTCCTCCTCCTCGCAGGCCTTCCGCACCCGGGCGAAGCCCAGGGCGGTGTCCTCCAGGGTGCGGAACGGCAGGTTGTACTCGTCGGCGAAGCGCGCGGCCAGCCGCGGGGTGCGCCTGGCGCCGAACCCGCCGATGATGATCGGCGGTCTGGGGCTCTGCGCGGGCTTGGGCAGGGCGGGCGAGTCCGCGAGCCGGTAGTGGGCGCCCTCGAAGGAGAACGTCTTGCCGACGGGCGTGGTCCAGAGCCCGGTGAGGATCTCCAGTTGTTCCTCGAACCGGGCGAAGCGCTCACCGATCGGCGGGAACGGGATGCCGTAGGCGGCGTGCTCGGCGTCGAACCACCCGGTGCCCAGCCCCAGCTCCACCCGGCCGCCGCTCATCCGGTCCACCTGGGCCACGCTGATCGCCAGCGGCCCGGGCAGCCGGAAGGTCGCCGGGGTGACCAGCGTGCCCAGCCTGATCGTGGAGGTCTCCCTGGCCAGGCCCGCCAAGGTCACCCACGCGTCGGTGGAGCCGGGGCCGGGGTCGCCCGGCCCGATCCGCACGTAGTGGTCGGAACGGAAGAAGGCGTCGAACCCCAGCCGCTCCGAGGTCCGCGCGACCGCCAGCAGCTCGTCGTAGGTGGCGCCCTGCTGCGGCTCAGTGAAGATCCTCAACTTCATGGCCCTATTATCCGGGCGCCCCGCCCGGCATCCGCGGAAAGCTCGCCTCGTGGCACGCCCCCTTGCTAACGTTCGAGTCTCCGGATGCGAAGGGTGTGCGAACGGGCACTCTGAGCGATGACTCGCCGCCGTCGAGAAGGTGGATCACATGTCCGTGGTGGCAGACCCCTCCGCCGCTCGCCACGCTCGCGAGCCGGGCACCCCGCCCCGTTCCGTCATCGTGCTCGCCTCGGTGGCGCTGACCGTCGCCACCGGCGCGGCCCTCTGGCTCCTGCCGTCCGAGACCGACGACTGGATGCGGCCCGCCCAGGCCCGCGCCCAGACCTCGGCCTCCCTGCCGGCCACCCGGGCCGCCTCCTCCGGCCTGGCCGCCGCACCGTCCGCGCCCGTCCGCGCCACCGGCGCCCCGTCGGGGTTCGTGACGTTCGTCGACGCCGTCCACGACCCCCGCGCCAGCCTGCCCCGGGCCGCCCAGCAGAGCGGCGTGCGCTGGTTCACCCTCGGCCATCTCACCGCCGGGCAGGGCGGCTGCACGCCCAAGTGGGGCGGGCGTCAGGCGCTGGGCGACAACCCGGTCGCCAACCACCTGGGCCGGCTCCGCACGGCCGGTGGCGACGCCGGGCTCTCCTTCGGCGGCTCCGCCGGGCGGGAGCTCGCCTCGGCCTGCCTCGTGCCCGGCCTCCTGACCGCCGCCTACCGCCAGGCCGTGGGCGCCTTCGACGCCGCCCACGTCGACTTCGAGATCCGGGACCCGGCCGATCTGGACGCCGTACGGCGCCGCGCCACCGCGCTCGCGACGATCCAGCGGGAGAAGGCCGGGACCGGCCGCCCCCTCGCGGTGAGCTTCACCCTTCCGCTGACCGGCAGGGGCCTGTCCCCGCAGGACCAGGTGATGCTCCGGACCACCCGCGAGACGGGGGTGCGGATCACCGCGGTCAACCTCCTGGTGCCGCTGCGGGCCGCGCAGACGGCCCGGGGCCGCCTGCGGCCCGTCGCCTCGGCGGTGCGCACCGCCCAGCCCCAGATCGCCCGCGCCCTGGGCGAGCCCTCGGCCTGGGAGCGGATCGCCCTCACCCCCGTCCTGGCCGGGCCCACGGACCTGTCCTCCGCCGACGCCCGCAAGCTCGCCGGCTTCGCCTCCCGCCACGACCTGGCCTGGCTCTCCACCCGGGGCGCCACCCCGGTCCCGGAGGTCGTCCGCCTGCTGGCCGGTCCCGCCCGCTAGGTGCGCCGGCCGCGGTCTCCTAGGCCGCGTCCCTGACCAGCAGCGCCACGGACTCCACGTGGTGGGTCATCGGGAAGGCGTCGAAGGCGCGCAGTCCGGACAGGCGGTAGCCGCGCTCGCCGAACCGGGCCAGGTCCCGGGCCAGCGTGGCCGGGTCGCAGGAGACGTAGACGATCCGGGACGCCTCCAGGGCGGCGACGCGGTCGGTGACCTCGCGGCCGAGCCCCGTCCGGGGCGGGTCGACGACGACCAGGTCGGCGCGCTCGATGCCGTGCCGGTCCAGGGCGCTCTCCACGTATCCGCGGGCGAAGCGGGCCTGCGGCAGGTCGCGGAGGTTGCGCTCGGCGTCGCGGACGGCGACGGTGTCGGACTCCACGCCGAAGACGGCGCCGTCGGGGCCGACCGCCTCGGCGAGTCCCGCGGCGAACAGGCCGACGCCGCAGTAGAGGTCGAGGGCCCACTCCCCCGGTCTGGGGTCGGCGAACTCCATGACCGCCCGCAGCAGTGTCTCGGCGGCTCCGGGGTGGATCTGCCAGAAGCCGCTCCCGGTGACCTGGAAGTCGCGCCCGCCGACCCGCTCGACGACGTGGTGGCGGCCGTGGACCGTCCGGGTGCGGCCCCGGCCCTCGTTCACCATGACGGCCACGCCGTCGTCGACGTCGGGCACGGCCACCGTACGGCGGGGCTTGGGCGCCACCACGACCGCCCGGTCCCCCGTCGAGGAGGTGATGACCTCGACCGAGGAGGCGCCGCGCCAGTTCATGACCTCGGCGCCGACGTCCTCCACCCCGGGGTGCGCGATCAGGCAGGCGTCCACCGGCTGGATGTCGTGGGAGCGGTGGCGGCGCAGGCCGGCCGCGCCGTCGCGGTCGACGGCGAACTGCACGCGGGTGCGCCAGCCCAGGCCGTCGGTGGCGCCGGGCACCTCCTCGACCTGCCCGGTCCACTCGATGCCGGCCAGGCGCCGCAGCTGCTCGGCCACCACGTCGGTCTTCAGCCGGCGCTGGGCGGGCAGGGTGGCGTGCTGCCAGTCGCAGCCGCCGCAGAGGCCGGGGCCTGCGAAGGGACAGGGCGCCACGACGCGGTCCGGGGACGCCTGGAGGACCTTCACGGCGTCGGCGCGCAGGAAACGGGTGGTCTCCTCGGTGACCTCGGCGATGACGCGCTCACCGGGGAGCGCGTGCCGTACGAAGACCACCCGGCCCTCGTGGCGGGCGACGCACCATCCGCCGTGCGCGACCGGTCCCACCGTCAGCTCGATCGCCGTCGTCTCCACGTGTCCCGTCCTTCTCCGTGCCTCCCCTGCCTCGCAGAGCCGTCCGTGCAAGGTTATGCCTTGCCGTCGTGCCCCCGTGCCACCTTGCGCTGCGGGCGGCGGACCGCACCGGCGGCGAAGGGCTCGGGGCGGCCCTTGAGCCGTTCTGAGGACTCCAGCTGCCACGGCACGCTGATGACCATCACGCCGGGCTGGAAGAGCAGCCGGCCCTTCAGCCGCAGCGCGCTCTGGTTGTGCAGGATGTGCTCCCACCAGTGGCCGACGACGTACTCGGGGATGTAGACGCTGACCACGTCGCGGGGGGAGCGGCGGCGCAGCGACCGGACGTACTCCAGGATCGGCCGGGTGATCTCCCGGTAGGGCGAGTCGAGGATCTTGAGCGGGACCGGGATGCCCCGCCGCTCCCACTCCTCGGCCAGCCTGCGGGCCTCGGCGCCCTCCACGCCCACGGTGACCGCCTCCAGGGTGGAGGGGCGGGTGGCGCGGGCGTAGGCGAGGGCGCGCAGGGTCGGCTTGTGGATCTTCGAGACGAGGACGACGGCGTGGTTGCGCGCGGGCAGCATCGACTCGTCGACCTGTGTCTCCTCGTCGACGGCGAGCTCGCGGGAGATCTTCTCGTAGTGGCCGTGGATGCCCTTCATCATCGCGAACAGCACCGGCATGGCCACGCAGACGATCCAGGCGCCGTGGGTGAACTTGGTCAGCAGCACGACCACCAGCACCAGGCCGGTCATGACGCCGCCGAAGAAGTTGATGGCCCGCGAGCGCTGCATGTGCAGCCGGGCCCTGGCGTCGATCTCGCCCTTCATGTGCCGGGTCCAGTGCCGGACCATGCCGATCTGGCTCAGCGTGAAGGAGACGAAGACGCCGACGATGTAGAGGTTCAGCAGGCGGCTGACGTCGGCCTGGAAGCCCCACAGCAGCAGGCAGGCCGCCGCCGCCAGGATGAGGATGCCGTTGGAGAAGGCCAGCCGGTCGCCGCGGGTGTGCAGCTGGCGGGGGAGGAAGCGGTCCTGCGCGAGGATCGAGCCGAGCACCGGGAAGCCGTTGAAGGCGGTGTTCGCCGCCAGGAACAGGATCAGCGCGGTGATGCCGGAGATGACGAAGAACAGCAGCGAGCCGTCGCCGAAGACCGCCTCGGCCACCTGCGCGATGATCGGCTGCTGGTGGTAGTCGTATCCGGCGGGGTGGCCGTCGATGAACACGTCGCGGTGGGCGGAGGCGGGGTCGGCGACCCGGACGCCGGAGGCCAGGCCCAGCGTGATGATGCCGGTGAACATCGTCACCGAGATCAGGCCCATCATCAGCAGCGTCCTGGCCGCGTTCCGGCTCTTGGGCTTGCGGAAGGCGGGCACGCCGTTGCTGATCGCCTCGACGCCGGTCAGCGCGGCGCAGCCGGAGGAGAAGGCGCGCAGGATCAGGAAGGCCGCGGCGAAGGAGGTGAGGTTGGTCTGCTCGGCGACGATCTCGTACTCGGCGGTGGGCGCGCGCAGCTCGTCGCCGAGGACGTACAGCCGGAAGAACCCGTGGACGATCATGCCGAGGACCGCGGCCAGGAAGGCGTAGGTGGGGATGGCGAAGGCCATCCCGGACTCGCGCACGCCCCTGAGGTTGAGGAGCGTGAGCACGATCACGACGATGATCGCGACCAGTGGTTTGTGCGTCGCGACGTACGGGATGGTCGCGCCGACGTAGTCGACGCCGTTGGCCACCGAGACGGCGACGGTGAGCACGTAGTCGACCAGGAGCGCGCTGGCGACGGTCAGGCCCGCGTTCCGGCCGAGGTTGACGGTGGCCACCTCGTAGTCGCCGCCGCCGCGGGGGTAGGCGTGCACGTTCTGCCGGTAGGACGCGACGACCGTCAGCATCACCACCACGACGCCGCCCGCCACCCAGGGGCTGAAGTTGTAGAACGACAGGCCCGCCAGGGAGAGGATGACGAGGATCTCCTGCGGGGCGTAGGCCACGGAGGAGAGCGCGTCGCTCGCGAACACCGGCAGCGCGATACGCTTGGGCAGCAGTTGCTCGTGCAGCTGCGTGCTGCGCAGTGCCCGCCCGATGAACAGGCGTTTGGCGAGGTCCGTCGTTTTCGGCACGTCTGTCGATGCTAGTCGCTCCCGATGTGCTCCCTTCACGCGACGCCCCCGAAAGCGGGCCATACTGGCGGGGTACATCCGAGAGCAAGATCCGCCTCGACACCACCGGCGGGGGAGCATGCATATTGTGATCATGGGGTGCGGCCGGGTGGGCTCCACCCTGGCGCACATCCTCGAGGACGGCGGCCACTCGGTCGCGATCATCGACCGGGATCCGCAGGCGTTCCGGAAGCTGCGGGCGGGCTTCCGCGGGCGCCGGGTGACCGGGATCGGCTTCGACCGCGACGTGCTGGAGGAGGCCGGGATCGGCTCCGCCGGCGCCTACGTGGCGGTGAGCAGCGGGGACAACTCCAACGTCATCTCCGCCCGGGTCGCCCGGGAGACCTTCGGCGTCGACAACGTGGTCGCCCGCATCTACGACCCCCGGCGCGCCGAGGTCTACCAGCGCCTGGGCATCCCCACCGTCGCGACCGTCCGCTGGACCGCCGACCAGATCCTGCGGCGGGTGCTCCCCGAGGGGGCCGAGCCGCTCTGGCGCGACCCGACCGGGACGGTCGTGCTGGCCGAGGTCGCCTACCATCCCGCCTGGATCGGCACCCGGACCAGGGACCTGGAGGAGGCGGCCGGGGTGCGCCTGGCGTTCGTCAACCGGATGGGCGAGACCCTGCTGCCCCGGCGCGACACCATGGTCCAGGAGGGCGACATCCTGCACGTCATGGCGGCCGGCAAGGACATGGAGCGCATCAACGGCGTGCTGTGCGCGCCGCCGGAGGAGGAGGACTGAGGCGTGTCACCATCGCGGGCGCGGGAGCCGTCGGCCGGTCCATCGCCGCCGAGCTCCTGGAGAACGGCCACCAGGTCCTGCTCATCGACGTCGACCCCAAGGCCATCAAGATCGACTCTGTGCCGCAGGCGGAGTGGCTGCTCGCCGACGCCTGCGAGATCTCCTCGCTGGACGAGGCGGGCCTGGCCGACTGCCACGTGGTCATCGCCGCCAGCGGCGACGACAAGGTCAA
Organism: Planomonospora corallina; assembly: GCF_042650625.1. Classification (NCBI taxonomy): domain Bacteria; kingdom Bacillati; phylum Actinomycetota; class Actinomycetes; order Streptosporangiales; family Streptosporangiaceae; genus Planomonospora; species Planomonospora corallina. Next base: position 43,171 of record NZ_JBHSBM010000077.1, on the reverse strand, counting down.
CCTCGTCGTCTCGCTGCTGGCCAAGACCGAGTACGGCGTGCCGCGCGTGGTCGCCCGGATCAACCACCCGAAGAACGAGTGGCTGTTCAACGAGTCGTGGGGCGTGGACGTCGCCGTCTCCACCCCCCGCCTGCTCAGCGCGCTGGTCGAGGAGGCGGTCAGCGTCGGCGACCTGGTCCGCCTGATGACCTTCCGGCAGGGGCAGGCCAACCTCGTCGAGCTCACCCTCGCCGAGGACGCGCCGGTGGTCGGCCAGCGCGCCGGCTCGGTGCCGTGGCCGGCCGACACCGCCCTGGTCGCGATCCTGCGCGAGGGCCGGGTGCTGGTCCCCAGCGCCGACGACCCGCTGGAGGCCGGCGACGAGCTGATGTTCGTGGCCAACCAGGAGGTCGAGGAGGAGCTCAGCCGGCTCCTGTCCCGGTAGGACGGGCGGGACCCGCTCCGGCGGCCCCCTCCCCGGCGGGAGGGGCCGTCAGGAGGCGGCGGGCCGGACCGGGGTGCGGCCCCGGGCCAGCACCCACACCATGGCGCCGAGGGCGGCGATCTGCAGCGGCCAGCCCATGACGATCTTGAGGATGCCCAGCTCGGCCACGGCGTCGTTCCCGCCGATGAGGTAGACCGGCGCCTGCACGGCCACCCGGATCACGCACGGGATCATCAGCAGCCAGGTGAGCTTGGAGCAGAGCCTCACGACGGCCGGGTCCTGCCGCCAGGCCGTCGGGTCACCGGTGACCGAGCCGATCAGGAAGCCGACCACCGGCCAGCGGGTGACGATCGACAGCAGCATCGCCACGGAGTAGCCCGCGTTGTAGAGGATGCCGGGCAGGTAGACGTCCTTGGCCTCGCCGGTGCGGGAGGCGAAGAACCAGCCGATGCCGATGCCGATCAAGCTGTTGATCACATACTGCGGGGTGGAGCGCTGCACCAGGCGGACCGCCAGCAGGACCAGCGCCGTCGAGGCGCTGACGATCAGTGAGAGCTGCAGCTTCGAGGTGGCGATCCACATGACGGTGAAGACCGCCGTGGGCACGGCCGCCTCGATCACGCCCCGGATCCCGCCGAACGCCTTGGCCAGCTGGGCCCGGATCGCGGCCTCCACGGTGTCGTGCGCAGCCTGCTCGGTGGTGGTCATCTTCTCGCTCACCGTTTTCCCGCTCGCCGGTTCCGAGCTCATCGATCGATCACGTCCCGCTCGCCGGGCGCAGCTCGTAACGCGGATTGAACATCACTTTGCGGCCGTCCTGCACGCTGACCAGTCCCTCGGCCGTCAGCATCCGGCCGGGCTCGATGCCCGCGATCTTCCGTCGCCCCAGCCAGATCAGGTCGATCACGTCCGAACCGTCGTAGAGCTCCGCCTCGAGCGCGGGCGCACCGCCCCGCGGCCGCAGGGTCACCGTCCGCAGTGTACCCGTCACCAGGAACCGGCGACGGCCCGCACACGCGACGATGGGCGTGGCGTCCTCCTGCCGGTCGAGTTCCTGCCGCAGTTCGTCCGCCTCCAGCTCGGCCTTGCCCGCCGCCAGCCGCTGGAAGAAGCCCCGCAGGCCGCGCTGTCTCTGCGACTCCTGCGAACTCACGTACTTCTCCTTCACCCGCGTGTCGCCTCAGCGTACGCGATCCGCGCCGCCTCAGCGGATCTCGGCGATCTCCGGACCGCGCTCGAACGGGTCGAGGCCGGGCCTGCCGGGGCCCTGCCCCTCCGCTGCCTGCCTGGCCTCCGGAGGCAGCCTCAGCTCGATCGGCTCGTGCGGCGGCATCGGCTCGTCACCGCGGACCACCACGATGTCGCGCACGACGTCCTCCAGGACCGCGGCGGCCTCCGCGTCCTGCGCGGCACGCCCGCTGAGCACCGCCCGGAGGAACCAGCGCGGCCCGTCGATCCCCAGGTAGCGGACCGGCTGCGGGCCCTCCTCCGCGGGGACCCTCGCGAGCAGCTCCGTGCCGAAGGGGCCCTGGGCCTCCTCCGCGGCCCCGCCGGCCTTCTTCACCGCCGCGACGAGCTCGGCGCGGACCTCGTCCCAGATGCCGCTCCTCTTGGGCGCCGCGAAGGCGTGCACCTGCAGCGCGCTCCCGTCCACCAGCACGACCGCGCCCACGATGCGGTCGCCGCTCAGGTTGAGCTGGATCTCGAACCCGGGGCCGACCGGGAGGCGGAGCCCGCCGAGGTCGACCCGCTCCCGTTCGGGGTGCGGCTCCTCGGCGTCCCACGGACCGGACTCCCGCTCCGGCATCCGGGCGGTCTCCTCGGCCACCGCGGGGGTCTCCTCGTCACGGCGACGGCGACGTCCGAACATCTTCCTCACGCTCCTTGCGAATGTAGGGCCGCTGAACCGTCAACGGCCGGTGGACCCGAACCCGCCGTCCCCGCGCGCCGACCCGGGCAACCGCTCCACCTCGTAGAACGCGGCCCGCTCGACCTTCTGGACGACGAGCTGCGCGATCCGGTCTCCCCGGCGGAGCCGTACCGTGCCCTTGGCGTCGGTGTTCAGCAGGGTCACCCTGATCTCGCCCCGGTAGCCCGCGTCGACGGTGCCGGGCGCGTTCACGATCGTCACGCCGTGCTCAGCGGCCAGGCCGGAGCGCGGGTGGACGAACGCGGCGTACCCGTCGGGCAGGGCGATCGCCACCCCGGTGCCCACCGTCACCCGCTCCCCGGGGAGCAGCTCGACGTCCTGCACGGTGCGCAGATCCGCTCCGGCGTCGCCCGGGTGCGCGTAGGAGGGCGGCGGCAGCTCGGCGTCGAGCCGATGGATCAGCACCTCGACCGGGCGGTTCACGCGGTCTCCCGCGTGAACCGGGCCGCCGTGCTCATGCTCCGCTCACTCACGCGGACTCCTCCGCCGGCCGCGTTCGCGACGCTGCTGTGCCCATCGGCTCGCTCGCTCACGGGTTCACCTCGTAGTCATGGTGCTCGGCGAGGAAGGCATCGGCGTCTCCGTGCTCGGCGAAGTGCTCCATGCCGACCTCGATGAAGAGGGCGGCGGCCCGTACGGCGACCGGGCCGTCCGGGGCGCCGATCCGCCCCTCCGCTTCAAGATATGCCTTCCGGCCGGACACGCCGGTGCACCAGGCGCGCAGGTGGAGCGTGGTGCCCACCGAGACCGGCCGCAGGTAGTCGGTCTCGAGCCGGCCGGTGACGTAGGGCCGCCGGAGCAGCCAGATGGACATGCCGATGACCTCGTCCATCGCCGTGGCCAGCACGCCGCCGTGCGCGAGGCCCGGGGCTCCCTGGTGCACCCCTCCCACGACGAACTCGGCGGTCACGGTGACCCCGTCGGGAGTGGAGGCGGTGAGGTTCAGGCCGGTCGGCTGCTTGGGGCCGCAGCCGAAGCAGTGGCTGTAGTGCGGGCCGAGCGGGCTCCCCGGGGCGGGCCCGCCGGGAAGCGGCTCCGGCGGCGCGGCCCCGGGCGGCGGGGTGGTGAGGGCGGAACGGGTCACGTGGGAGAACGTTACCGGCTGGACTGCGGAGACCGCTCATCCCCCGGCGGGTCCGCCGCCCTCCGCGGGGCGGTCCGGCCCACCGCTGCGGAGGTCCGATTCCTCCGTACGGGGGCCCGGCTCCTCCGGGAGGGATTCCGGCTCGCCACCGCGGGGGCCCGGCTCCTCCGTACGGGGGCCCGGCTCCTCCGGCGGGGCTTCCGTGGCCGGCCGGGCGGCGGCGGGATCCGGCGGCGGAGAGCCGGGGCCGGCGACGCGAGGGGCGGACGCCCCGGCGGGGGCGGGCGGCGGAGGCAGTGCGGCGGGCGCGTCCCGCATGAGCTCGGGCAGGGCCCGGTAGGCGACCGCGGCGATCGGCACCGCCACCACCGCGCCCCCGATGCCGGCGATGATGCCGCCGACGGCCAGGACCAGGATGATGGCGAGCGGGTGGAAGTGCAGTGCCCGGCCGACGATCAGGGGCTGGAGCACGTGGTTCTCCAGCTGCTGCTCCACCACCAGGATGCCGATGAAGATCAGCGCGTAGATCGGGCCCTGGGCACCGAGGGTGACCAGGGTGGCGACCGCCCCGGCGAAGAAGATGCCGACGATCGGGATGAAGCTCGCGAAGAAGATCAGCACGGCGAGCGGGGCCCAGAGCGGCACGCCCATCCCGGCCAGCACGATGCCCATGATGACGCCGTGCACCGCGGCGACCGCCACGGTGCCCTGCACGTAGTGCGAGAGCGTCACCCAGGCGGTCCGGCCGGCCCGGTCCACCCGGGGCGCGGCCCCGCCGAACGCCTTGAGGAACCAGGCCCAGATCCGGTCGCCGTCCTTGAGCAGGAAGAACGTGACGAACAGCAGCAGGACGATCGAGGCCAGCACCTCCAGCGCCACGGTCGCGCCGGTGAGGACCGTCGAGGTGATCTGCTCCCGCTGCTCGGTGAGCTGCCTGGCGAGCTGGTCGATCCATTCGTCGATCTGGGTCGGCTGCAGATGGAGCGGTCCCGTCTGGAGCCAGCCCTGGACCTCCTTGGCGGTCATCTGGACCTGGGTGATCAGCCGGGGGAACTCCTCGTTGGCCCGGGCCCCGATGATCCAGCCGGTGCCGCCCAGCACCGCGAGGGCGATCAGCATCGTGACCCATGTGGCGTAGATCGGCCGCAGGCCGATGCGCCGGAGCCGGCGGGTGATCGGGAAGAGCAGCGCGGTGAGCAGCAGTGCGATGGCCACCGGCAGCATGACGATGTGCAGGGTGGCCACGAACGACGCGGCGTAGAAGACGGCCCAGCCGATGACGATCAGGCACAGGCTCCAGGCGGCCAGCCGGAGCAATGTGCGCGGCACCAGTTGCGTCAGACGTTCCCGGTCGGAGATCACGCGTTCCAGACTGGCATGTCCGGCCCGGGAACGCGCGCGGTTATCCGCTCCGGCCCGGCCCCGCCCGTCCGGCCGCTCCCGGCCCCGCCCGTCCTCTCCGGTGGGCCGCTGGAACGGCCCGGGGGCGGGCGCCCCTCGCGGGCGAAGCGCCGGACCGGGCCGCCCGCCGGTGCGGGCGGAGGGCCCGGCCCTCGCTCACCTCGGGATGCTCAGCCCTCCTCTGGCGGCCGGGTGATCACCCGGTCCTCGAGGTAGCAGCTGCAGTTTCCGCATCCCGGCGTCGTCTCCGCCATCTCTGCCCTCCCTCACCTGTCACGTGCCTTCGACCGTACGGCAGGCCCGGCCGGCGGAGAGGACGCGGGGAGGACACAGTCGCGGGACCCGTCAGGTCAGGACGACCTCCACCTCCAGGTCACCCTCGCCGGTCTCCAGGACGAACTCCTCGACCGCGCCGGCGGAGCACAGGTCGTCCTGGGCCGCCCGGACCAGGTCCGCCCGGGCGCCGGTGACGGTCAGCCGGCGGACCTCGGCCCGCATGGAGAGCTTGGCGTCGGACTTGGCCCGGCGGACCCGGCCGAGCACGCCCGCCACGGCGGGGAGCAGGTCCGGGTCGCCGCCGGAGCCGTCCGGCACGGGCCAGGAGGCCCGGTGGACCGAGCCCTCCCGCCACCAGGACCAGACCTCCTCGGTGACGAACGGCAGGAACGGCGCGAAGAGCCGGAGCATGACGTCCAGCGCCCGGCGCAGCGCGGCGCGGGCCGAGCGGGCCGCCGCGCCACCGCCGGAGCCGTCGCCGTAGGCCCTGGCCTTGACCAGCTCCAGGTAGTCGTCGCAGAACTCCCAGAAGAACCGCTCGGTCCGCTCCAGCGCCCGGGTGTAGTCGTAGGCCTCGAACGCCTCGGTGGCCTCGCGGACCACCCCGTCCAGCCGGGCCAGCATCGACAGGTCGAGCGGCTCGGTGATCTCGCCGTCGGGACCGCCGTCCGGGCCGCCGAAGCCGAGCACGAACCTCGACGCGTTCAGGATCTTGATCGCCAGCCGGCGGCCGATCTTGATCTGGCCGGTGTCGAAGGCCGTGTCGGTGCCGGGACGGCCGCTGGCCGCCCAGTAGCGGACCGCGTCGGAGCCGTGCTCCTCCAGCAGGCCCATCGGCGTGACGACGTTCCCCTTGGACTTGGACATCTTCTTGCGGTCCGGGTCGAGGATCCACCCGGAGATGGCCGCGTTGCGCCAGGGCAGCGTGGCGTGCTCCAGGTGGGAGCGGACCACGGTCGAGAACAGCCAGGTTCGGATGATCTCGTGGGCCTGCGGGCGCAGGTCCATCGGGAAGACCCGCCGGAACAGGTCGTCGTCCCGCTCCCAGCCGCCGGCGATCTGCGGGGTCAGCGACGAGGTGGCCCAGGTGTCCATGACGTCCTCCTCGCCGGCGAAGCCGTCCGGCTTGCCGCGCTGCTCCTCGGTGTAGCCGGGGGGCACGTCGCTGGAGGGGTCGATCGGGAGCATGGACTCGTCCGGGACGATCGGCGAGGAGCGGTCGGGCTCCCCGTCCGAGTCCAGCGGGTACCAGACCGGGATCGGCACGCCGAAGAAGCGCTGCCGGGAGATCAGCCAGTCGCCCGCCAGGCCCTCGACCCAGTTGTCGTAGCGGACCCTCATGTGCGGCGGGTGCCAGGACAGCTCCGCGCCCCGGGCCAGCAGCGCCTCGCGCAGCTCGCGCTCGCGCCCGCCGTTGCGGATGTACCACTGGCGGGTGGTGACGATCTCCAGGGGCTTGTCGCCCTTCTCGTAGAACTTCACCGGGCGCTTCACCGGCCTCGGCTCGCCCTCCATCTCGCCGGAGGCGCGCAGCAGCTGCGCGATCCGCTCACGGGCGGAGTGCACGGTCTTGCCGGCCAGCTCGCCGTACGGCTCGGCGGGCACGCCCTGCGGCGGCTCGGGGAGCAGCCGGCCGTCCCAGCCGATCACCGCCCGGGTGGGCAGGTCCAGCTCCCGCCACCAGACGACGTCGGTGACGTCGCCGAAGGTGCAGATCATCGCTATGCCGGAGCCCTTGTCGGGCTCGGCGAGGCGGTGGGCGAGCACCGGCACCTCGACGCCGAACAGCGGGGTGCGGACCGTGGTGCCGAACAGCGGCCGGTAGCGCTCGTCGTCCGGGTGGGCGACCAGGGCGACGCAGGCCGGGATCAGCTCGGGCCGGGTCGTCTCGATCCAGATCCGCTCCCCCGACGGGGCGGTGAAGGCGATCCGGTGGAAGGCGCCGGGGTGCTCGCGGTCCTCCAGCTCGGCCTGGGCGACGGCCGTGCGGAAGGTGACGTCCCAGAGTGTGGGCGCCTCGGCCACGTACGCCTCGCCGCGGGCGAGGTTGCGCAGGAACGCCCGCTGGGAGGCGGCCCGCGCGCGGCCGTCGATGGTGGCGTAGGTCAGCGACCAGTCGACCGACAGGCCCAGCCGCCGCCACAGCTCCTCGAAGGCCTTCTCGTCCTCGATGGTGAGCTTCTCGCACAGCTCGATGAAGTTGCGGCGGCTGATCGGAATCTGCTGCCTGCCGGGCTCGGCCGGGGGCCGGAAGTCCGGGTCGTAGGGGACGGACGGGTCGCAGCGCACGCCGAAGTGGTTCTGCACGCGCCGCTCGGTGGGCAGGCCGTTGTCGTCCCAGCCCATCGGGTAGAAGACCTCACGGCCGCGCATGCGCTGGAAGCGGGCGATCGTGTCGGTGTGGGTGTAGGAGAAGACGTGGCCGACGTGGAGGGATCCGGAGACCGTCGGCGGCGGGGTGTCGATCGAGTAGATCTCCTCCCGCGTGCGCGAGCGGTCGAAGCGGTAGGTGCCCTCGGCCTCCCAGCGGCCTACCCATACGGACTCCAGGCCGGCGAGAGTCGGTTTCTCGGGCATGGGCGCATGGCGTGGTCGCTGATTCGTCATGCTTCCCAATGGTATGGCTTCACATGATCCGCCGCCGGGGGAGACTAGTGTTCGTTACCTGAGGGGAATCATGCGCAGGGCGGCGGCGCCGCCCGGGGAGGAGACGCACCGTGCCCGACGAGAAGGAGAAGCAGGACCTCGCCTGGAAGGCCGTCGGCGGCCTCGTGGGGTTCGCCACGGCGTGGGCGGTCAAGAAGGCCCTCGGTTTCGCCTGGGAGAAGACGACCGGGAAGAAGCCTCCGGCGGACCACGACTCCCTCGACGTCAGCCTCGCCGAGGCGATCGGGTACGCCGTGGTGATGGGCGTGGGCATGCAGGTGGCGCAGATCGTGATGGCCCGTACCGCCAGGAAGCGCTACGACGCCTGGAAGGCCCTGAAGGAGGCCGCCAAGGACGTCGTCGACTGAGAGAAGAGGTCCGGTCTCTTCCTGGCGGTGCGGGTCGCCGCGGTGACGCCGGTGACGCGTCAGGACTCCAGCGCCGTCAGGAACTCCCTCGCCCAGTGGTCCACGTCGTAGGTGGCCACCCGCCGGCGGAGCGAGCGCATCCGCCGGGACAGGTCGTGCGGGGTGGCCCGCATCGCCGCGAGCATCGTCCGCTTGAGGCCGTCCACGTCGTAGGGGTTGACCATGAACGCCTGCCGCAGCTCGTCGGCGGCCCCGGCGAACTCGCTGAGCACCAGGGCTCCGCGCAGGTCGTGCCGGCAGGCGATGTACTCCTTGGCCACCAGGTTCATCCCGTCGCGCAGGGGCGTGACCACCATCACGTCCGCCGCGAGGTAGAGCGCGGCCAGTTCGTCCCGGCCGTAGGACTGGTGCAGGTACTGCACGGGCTGCTGGCCGATCTCCCCCTGCTCGCCGTTGATCCGGCCGACCTGGAGCTCGATCGAGTCGCGCAGCCGCACGTAGGCCTGGACCCGCTCCCGGCTGGGCGTGGCGATCTGCACGAAGACCGCCTCGCCCGGCTTGATGGAGCGGTCGGCGAGCAGCTCGCCGAAGGCCTTCAGCCGCTGGCCGATGCCCTTGGTGTAGTCGAGGCGGTCCACGCCGAGCAGGACGTACTCGGGTTCGCCCAGCTCCGCGCGGATCTCCCTGGCCCGGGCGACGATGTGCGGCTCGCGGACCAGGGTGTCGAGCTCGCCGAAGTCCACCGAGATGGGGAACGAGCCCGCCCGCACCACCCGGCCGTCCTCGGTGTAGATCTCGTGCTTCTGGTGGTTGAGGCCGAGCATGCGCCGGCAGAGCCGGACGAAGTTGGACGCCCCGCCAGGACGCTGGAAGCCGACCAGGTCGGCGCCGAGCAGTCCCTCCAGGATCTCCCGCCGCCACGGGAGCTGCTGGAAGAGCTCGCCCGGCGGGAACGGGATGTGCAGGAAGAACCCGATGCGCAGGTCGGGGCGGAGCTTGCGGAGCATCGCCGGGACCAGCTGGAGCTGGTAGTCCTGGATCCACACCACGGCGCCCGGCTCGGCGGCCTCGGCGGCGGCCTGGGCGAAGCGCTCGTTGACGGTGCGGTAGGCGTCCCACAGGACGCGGGAGTAGACCGGGGTGGCCACCACGTCGTGGTAGAGCGGCCAGAGGGTGGCGTTGGAGAAGCCCTCGTAGTAGAGCTCCACCTCCTGCCGGGAGAGCGGGACGGGGATGAGGTGCATCCCGTCGTGGTCGAAGGGGTCGAGGTGCTCGTCCGGGGCCCCGTGCCAGCCGATCCAGGCGCCTTCCCGGCGCTGCAGTACGGGGGCGATGGCGGTGACCAGTCCGCCGGGGCTGCGCCGCCACATGTCGTCTCCCACCCGGTCGACGGGGAGACGGTTGGCGACGATCAGGAACGAGCTGGTGCTCGTCACAAAATCCTCCAGGTAGTCGACTTACCCCGTCAACTACCCCATTTCGGCGATTTTATGACTTTCCGGACGGTAGAGCACGGTTACGACGCAGGTCGTCACGGACCGTGTCCGCGAGCCTCCTCGTCGCCGCCCGGTTGAGCGCGCCTCCCGCCACCGCCCCGGTCAGGAACGGGCCGAGCGTGGTCAGGTGCCGGCCGAGCGTACGCATGAGCCGGTTGCGCAGGGCGGTCTTGGCCGCGGTGCCGAGGGCGAGGGTGACGGAGGCGGGCGAGAGGGGGTCCACGCCGCGCTGCTTGGACCAGGCGGTCACGAAGGCGACGGCCCGCTGGCCGCCGGTGCCGGGGACCTGCACGCCGTACACCTCGTGCAGCTCGGCGATGAGCTTGACCTCGATCGCCGCGACCACCAGGGTCTCGGCGACGAGCTGGGCGGGGGCGGAGAGCAGCAGGGGCGGGGCGGCGAACTCGGCGGCCGCGAGGGCCCCGCCGATCGCGCCGACCGCCATGGTGGCCTTGGCCGCGGTGCGCACGAGGTCGTCGGCGAGCGGCTCGGCGGTCAGCCCGTGGTGGTGCTCGGAGAGGGTGGCCAGGTCGCGGATCGGGATGCGGGGGGCGACGGCCATGAAGACGTCGGCGAGCCAGCGGCCCCGGCCGATCCCGGTCCGCCTCGCCTTCTTCGCGCCCTCGGAGAGGGCCTCCGTCAGACGGCCGAGCAGCCGGCGCCGCTCGGCCCTGTCCATGTCACCGCTCTCGGCGAGCCGGCCGACGATCTCGGCGACCTCCCGCTCCGCCGAGCCGGCCGGCTCCCCTGCCGTGGAACCGGCCCGCTCGGCACCGGTCCGGTCGTTGTCCGACGTCATGTGCGGAACCTCCTCAGGGCGTGTCCTCGGTCGCGGCCCCTACCCCTGGGTGAAGGGACACACCTTAGGACAGGCCGTCGGAACGGTCGTCAGGCCGCGCACTCCCGGCAGATCTGCTGGCCGTTCTTCTCCACGGCGAGCTGGCTGCGGTGGTGCACCAGGAAGCACCGCGCACAGGTGAACTCGTCGGCCTGGCGAGGAATCACCCGGAGCGAGAGCTCCTCGTTCGACAGGTCCGCGCCGGGCAGCTCCAGCGACTCGGCGAGGTCGGTCTCGTCGATGTCGATGCTGCCCGAGGACTTGTCGGTGCGGCGCGCCTGCAGCTCCTGCAGGCTGTCCTCGCTGAGGTCGTCGTCGGTCTTGCGTGGACTGTCGTAGTCGGTAGCCATCGGTCTGCTCTCCCCCTCATCTATCTGTCTGCGCCCGCTCGCGCCTTGTAACGTCCGAGAGGTCCTTCTTGTGCCCGAACCGGCGGAGAGATTCCTGCTTCGGTACCCCGCCTGAACAAGCGCTGAACCTCCTCACACGCGAGGGACCCGCCACCAATGGGCATGGTTAGCCAAATATGGCCGGAACCACAGCATTAGCGGCATGCACCACCGTGTTCGACGGCACATCCAACCACATGTGCGGCGTGAGCGAGACGCCCCCCGCCGGATCAACGCGACTGGAGTCTCACGGTGACCACGAGACCGCCTCCGTCCCTGGGGACGGCGGTCACGTTGCCCCCGTGAGCCCGCACGACCGCGCGCACGATGGAGAGCCCGAGACCCGCTCCCTTGGCCGAGTCGACGCGGTCGGCGCTGAGCCTCCGGAACGGTTCGAACAGGTTGCCCACCTCGTACGCGGGCACATGCGGCCCCGTGTTGGCCACCTGAACAAGCAGAGCGCCCTCCACCATTCCCGTTCGCACCCAGACTTTTCCGGATTCGGGAATGTTGTACTTGATGGCGTTCTCCACCAGGTTGGCCACGCACCGCTCCAGCAGCACCGGGTCACCCACGGTCGTGGCGCCGCGCAGCTCGGTGACGACCTCGACCCCGGCCTCCTCGGCGCGCGGCGCGAGCTGCTCCACCGCGGTCTCGGCCACGTCCTCGACGTCCACCGGCTTGCGCACGCTCAGCTCGCGCTCGCTGCGGGCCAGCAGCAGCAGGCCCTCGATCAGGCGCTCGTTGCGGGCGTTGACCTCCAGGAGGGTACGGCCCAGCGCCTTGAGGTCCGCCGACGCCTCAGGATCGCCCAGGGCGATCTCCAGGACCGTCCTGTTGATCGTCAGCGGGGTGCGCAGCTCGTGCGAGGCGTTCGCCACGAACCTGCGCTGCGTGTCGAAGGCGACGTTGAGCCGGGTCAGCATGGCGTCGAAGGTGTCGGCCAGCTCCTTCAGCTCGTCGTTGGGGCCCTGCAGGTCGATGCGCTCGTGGGCGAGGGTGGAGTCGGAGAGCGTGCGGGCGGTCGCGGTCATCTTCTGGATCGGCCGCAGCGCCCGGTCGGCGACGACGTAACCGATGATCAGCGCGAAGATGCCGACGCCGACCAGAGCGAGCAGGGATCGGGACAGCATGTGCTCGCGGGCGGCGATGATCGCCGCGTAGCGGTGCGTGTCCCACCACCGCTGGAACTTCAGGGCGTCTTCTTCCGGGTAGTCGACGAAGTCCCGGGCCGGAGGCCACGCCACGTCGATGGACCAGGCCACCATCACGTACATGACGAACAGCAGCACCGCGCCCGCGACGAAGAACAGCGCGCCGTAGGTGAGGGTGAGCCGCCACCGGATGCTGATCCTGTTCGTGACCGCCTTCGCCCGCTCCAGGAGGGGCACCTGCATCGGCGCGGCGCCCACCGGGGGCGGGCCGTCCCAGGCGGGGGGTCCGCTCGGCGGCGGTGGCTGAGGGCCCGCCGGGCGACCGGCCGGCGCCGCCTGCGGCCCCCGGCGCTCCCCACGCTCGGAGTGCGGGCTGATCATCGGGTGCGTCGGCACGGCGTTCCCCGCCTCCTCCGCCGGGCCGAACGCCGGCCGTTCCTCCGGAGCGCCGCTCACAGCCGGTACCCGACCCCGGGCACCGTCTCGATCACCTGCGGCTCGCCCAGCTTCTTCCGCAGGGTCATCATGGTCACCCGTACCACGTTGGTGAACGGGTCGATGTTCTCGTCCCAGGCCTTGTCCAGCAGGTCCTCCTGGCTGACCACGGCGCCCTCGGCGCGCATCAGCTCCTCCAGGACCGCGAACTCCTTCTTGGTGAGATTGATCTCCTGCCCGTCCCTGGTCACCAGGCGCTTGCCCGGGTCCAGCCGGATCCCGGAGCGCTCCAGCACCGGCGGGAGCGCCGGGGCCGAGCGGCGGCCCAGCGCGCGCACGCGCGCGACCAGCTCGACGAAGACGAAGGGCTTGGCCAGGTAGTCGTCGGCCCCCAGCCCCAGGCCCTCCACCTTGTCGTCGACGTCGCCGGAGGCGGTCAGCATGAGGATGCGGGAGGCGGTCCGGCCGGCCACCAGGCTGCGGCAGACCTCGTCCCCGTGGACCTTGGGCAGGTCCCGGTCGAGCACGATCACGTCGTAGTCGATGTAGCTCGTCTTCTCCAGCGCGGCGGCCCCGTCGTAGGCCACGTCCACGGCCATCGCCTCGCGCCGGAGCCCGGTCGCGATCGCGTCGGCGAGCACCCGCTCGTCCTCCACCACAAGCACCCGCACGACCCCTGACACCTCCGCTGAGAAAAACCGGGAACAGTCCGGGAAACCCGCGCGCACGACCGCCGGGACGGTTTCCCGCCATCGCCCCATTGTCGCCCCGCCGCCCGTAAGCCTGCGGTAAGGCCCCCGCCAGGAGAGACACCCGGACGGTGATGTACCGCACACCCATGTTTAGGACTCGCGAAGCAGTGGGTACAGGCGTAGGCACCCCTTTTCCGCCGAATGCTTTTCGGAGCCCGTAAGAAAGAAGGTGAGATGGGCGAGTTCACCACCACGATCGAGCACCGCCTCGACCAGGCCTACAAGCACCTGCAGGAGGCCCGGTCCACCGGCGACGACTACCTCGCCGACACGCTCACCGCAGAGATCGAGGACCTGCGCCGGCTGGCCACGGACAACGGCGTCTGCCTCCAGCACTGACGGAAGCCCCAGAACCTGACGGAAGAACGCCGGAGGGCGCCTCCCCCGCGGGGCGGGGGAGGCGCCCTCCGGCGTTTCCCGCTCCAAGACCCGGCCGGGACCTCGAGCAGGGTCACCGTGACCCGGGCATCACCGTGACCTCGGCCTCTCCGGACCGTGATCGCACGGGCTCGTCCCGGAGCCCCGCCGGCGCGCTCTCAGGCGTCCCGCTCGGGATCGAGCGGGACCAGCAGGTCGTGGAGCTCCTCGAACAGTCCCGGCGCCGCGCAGATCGTCAGCTCCGGGCTGCACGGCCTGCCGTTCAGGCCGCCGATCCTGGCTCCCGCCTCGGTGGCGACGAGCCCGCCGGCCGCCCAGTCCCAGTACTGCGGTCCGCGCTCGTAGTAGCCGTCCACCCGCCCGGCGGCGAGCGCGCACAGGTCGGAGGCGGCCGAGCCGCCCCGGCGGATGTCGCGCACGCGCGGCAGCACGTGCGCCAGCACCTCCGCCTGGACCGCGCGCCGGCCCGGCTCGTAGCCGAAGCCGGTGGCGATCAGGGCGCGCTCCAGCGGCACCCCGCTGTTGCAGCGCAGCCGCTCACCGCCCAGCCAGGCGCCCTCGCCCCTGGCCGCGGTGAACACCTCGCCGCGGGGCACGATGTTCACCACGCCCGCGACGACCTCGCCGTCGGCCTCGACCGCGATGCTCACCGCCCACTCGGGCACGCCGTACAGGAAGTTGACCGTCCCGTCGATCGGGTCGACGATCCAGCGGACCCGGCCTTCGCCGGTGGCGCCGCCCTCCTCGCCGAGGATCGCGTCGTCCGGCCGGGACTCCTTGATCCTGGCGCGGATCAGCTCCTCCGAGGCCCGGTCCAGTGCCGTCACCACGTCGGTGGGGCTGGACTTGGTCGCCAGCACCTCGGGCCGGGCCGGCCGCTTGGCCAGGAGCATCTCCCCGGCCTCGCGGGCGATCCGCTCGGCCAGCTCCAGAAAGTCCACGGCGCTCCAACTCGTCATCGCTCACCACTCCTCAACCGGTGCACGCCCCCATCGTCCCCCGCGGCCGTACGGCGTGCCGCGGCGGGTTCCGCGACTCCCCCGGCCGAGGCCGCGACCGTGGCCCCGGTGCGGCCCCGGTGCGGCCCCGGTGCGGCCCCGGGCACGGCCGGGGCCATCGCCGCGGGCGCGGGTCAGGAGAGCGACTCCGGCCGCTTCCACTCCTGGCCGAGGACGTGCTGGGCGAGGAAGGCCAGGACCGTCTCGTACCAGACGACGGCGTTGCCCGGCTTGAGCACCCAGTGGTTCTCGTCGGGGTAGTACAGGAACTTCGACTCCACACCGGAGCGCTGCAGGTCCCACCAGAGGCGCAGGCCCTCGCCGATCGGCACCCGGTAGTCCTTGTCTCCGTGGATCACCAGCATCGGCGTGGCGATCTTCTCCAGCGACAGGTGCGGGGAGAGCTCGGCGTACAGCTCGGTGCCCGGCCTGCCGAACTCGCGCTGCCAGTACATGGACGCGTCGGTGGTCCCGGCGAACTGGTCCAGGTGCCAGAGCGAGGCGTGGGTGACGATCGCCCGGAACCGGTCGGTGTGCCCGGCCACCCAGTTGGCCATGTACCCGCCGAAGGAGCCGCCCATCGCGGCGGTGCGCCCGGCGTCGACCTCGGGCAGCTCCAGCGCCGCGTCGGTGATCGCCATCAGGTCGGCGTGGGTGCGCGGTCCCCAGTCCGCCCAGCCGCGCCGGATCATCTCGGGCCCGTAGCCGGTGGACAGGCACGGGTCGGGCAGCAGGACGGCGTAGCCCTGCTCGGCCATGATCCACGGGTTCCACCGCCACGACCAGTCGTTCCAGCTGGACAGCGGGCCGCCGTGGATCCAGAGCAGGAACGGCGCCGGGCTCTCGGCCGAGGCGCCCTCCGGGAGCACCAGCCAGGCCCGGATCTCCGCGCCGTCGTCGGCGGTCGCGGTGACCTCCCGGAGCGTGCCGGGCAGCTCCAGCGCCGGGGCCGGGGACGGCAGCTCCTCGACCGCCCCCTCCGCGGTGATCCGCACCGGGCCCGCCGGCCGGTCCACGCCGCTGCGCAGCGCGTAGACGGCGCCGTCGGGCGCGGCGTTGAGCGAAGAGTAGGCCGCGTCGTCGGGCGTGAGCCGTACCGGCTCGGAGCCGTCGGCCGGGACGCGGAAGACCGGGCGGCGGCCCCGGTGGTCGGCGGCCACGTACAGCGAGGCCGAGTCGGGCGCCCACACCATGTCCGAGGGCCACAGCCCGCCGCCCGCGGCGTGCCCCTCGCCGGTGGCCAGGTCCACGATCCAGATCGTGACCTCGGGGATCTCGGTCGTGGAGGCGTGCCTGCTGCGCACGCAGGCGGCCCGGCGGCCGTCGGGCGAGACGGCGAGCGGCCCCTCGAAGTCGTGGCCGTCCTGGCTCGCCAGGACGCGGCGGGCGCCGCCGTCGGCGGTGTCGATCAGGACCAGCTCGGAGCGGAGCTCCCCGGCCGGCAGCGGGACCGACCAGGTGGCGACGACCGCGCTCCCGTCCGGGACCACCTCGTAGGAGGCGTTCGTCAGCGCCTTGCCGGGCGAGGGGGTGAGGTCCCGCACCCCGCTCAGCCGGTCGTCGCCGAGGACGCCGGCGAACAGGCGGGGCTCGCCGGGCCCCAGGTCGTGGTCCCAGTAGCGCACCGGGTAGCTCTCGTGCAGGATCGCGCTGATCCCGGCCTCCTTGCGGGCCTTGCGCCGCTCGGCCTCGGTGGCCTCGTCCCCGGGCAGGACGTCGGAGCCGAAGACGACGACGGACCCGCCGGTGGCGAAGCCGCCGATCCCGCCCGGCCGGGAGGCGATCTGCCGGGCCTCGCCGCCGCCCATGGGCAGCAGCCAGAGCGCGGGCGCCTCCTCGTCGGGGTCCTTGACCGTGGGGTCGGGGCGGCGCGAGCCGAACAGCACGTCGCCGTCCGCGGTGAACTCCGCTCCGGCCTCGCCCTTGACGGATCGGGTCAGCCGGTACGGCGAGCGCCCGTCGAGGGGGATCTCCCACAGGGCGGTCCCGTAGGACCTGCCGTCCGGGTTGAGGGCCTGCACCACGCTCACCAGACGGGTCCCGTCCGGGGAGAGCCGCAGGGACAGCACCCGCGGCACGCCGACATAGTCACGCATGTCAGAAAAAGGGGTCACGTCACCGAACCTACCTCCACCACGCGGACCGTTCACCTGTCCTCCGCCCCGCCCCTGCCCCGCCCCTGCACCGCCTCACCGCCCGGTGCCGTCCCGTCACCCGGCGCCGGACGGCGCCGTCCGCCACGGCCCGGTTCCGGCGCCGCCG
The DNA here is from genome assembly GCF_042650625.1 of Planomonospora corallina. Lineage (NCBI taxonomy): Bacteria > Bacillati > Actinomycetota > Actinomycetes > Streptosporangiales > Streptosporangiaceae > Planomonospora > Planomonospora corallina. The sequence goes on along the minus strand of NZ_JBHSBM010000077.1, from coordinate 26,340 downwards.
TGCCGGAGGACTGCCCGTGATGGGGTTTGATGAGTGCCATGGGGACTGTGGGGAGTTACGACGCACTGCTCGTCGTCTCGTTCGGTGGTCCGGAGAAGCCGGACGACGTGATGCCTTTCCTGGAGAACGTGGTGCGGGGGCGGGACATCCCGCGTGAGCGCCTGCTGGAGGTCGAGGCGCACTACCAGCGCTTCGGCGGGGTCAGCCCGATCAACCAGCAGTGCCGCGACCTGATCGCGGCCGTCGAGCCGACCGTCGACGTGCCGGTCTACTGGGGCAACCGCAACTGGCACCCCTACCTGGAGGACACGCTCCGGCAGATGGCCGCCGACGGGATCAAGCGGGCCGCGGCCTTCGTCACCTCGGCCTACAGCTCCTACTCCGCCTGCCGGCAGTACCTCGACGACATCGCGCTGGCCCGCGCGGCCGTGGAGGGCGCCCCGGAGGTCGTCAAGCTCCCGCACTACTACGACCGCCCCGGTTTCGTCGCGGCCATGGCGGACCACACCCGCGAGGCGCTGGAGCGGCTGCCCGCCGCCTGCCGCGACGGCGCGCGCCTGGTCTTCACCGCGCACAGCGTCCCGCTCTCGATGGCCGCGACGTCCGGGCCGTCCGGCGGGGCCTACGAGGCCCAGCTGCGCGAGGCCGCGCGGCTGGTCGTGCAGGCGCTGGGCGGCGACCGGGAGTGGGACCTGGTCTGGCAGAGCCGGAGCGGCCCGCCGCACGTCCCGTGGCTGGAGCCCGACGTCTGCGACCACCTGCGCGGGATCGACGCCCCCGCGGTGGTGCTGGTGCCGATCGGCTTCGTCTCCGACCACATGGAGGTCGTCTACGACCTCGACGTGGAGGCCGCGGACCTCGCCCGCGAGATGGGGCTCCCGCTGTCCAGGGCCGCCACCGTGGGCACCCACCCGAGCTTCGTCGCGGTGGTCGGCGAGATGCTGGCCGAGCCCGAGCCGCCGGCCTGCCCGGCGAACTGCTGCCCGGCCCCGCCGCGCCGGCGCCCGCACGCGTGACCGTCCCGCCGGTCCGGCCGGGCGGACCGGCGGCCGGTAACGGGCGGGAGGTCCGGTCTCCGGCGGCGGCGCCGTCTCACGGATAGGCGCGGGCGTAGGTCACCGCACCGTCCCGGCGGGCCTGCGGCGGCGCCGTCTCACGGGTAGGCGCGGGCGTAGGTCACCGCACCGTCCCGGCGGGCCTGCGGCGGCGCCGTCTCACGGGTAGGCGCGGGCGTAGGCATCGGCGAGGCCCAGGACCTTCCTGACGTACGACCACGAGTGGTTGTAGAACCAGACGGCCTTCTCCAGCTTCTTGCCGCCCTGGCCGGCGCCGTTGGCGCACAGGTAGTTGGCGGCCGAGGGGACGGCGTCGTAGGGGCTCCAGATGTCCGCGACGCCGTCGCCGTCCCCGTCCACGCCGTAGGCCTTCCAGGTGGCGGGCATGAACTGCATCGGCCCCTGCGCACCCGCCGACGACGGGCCGTTGTTTCGCCCGTGCGAGCTCTCCACCTGGCCGATCGCGGCCAGCACGGTCCACGACAGGCCCGGGCAGATCTCGGCCGCCCTGCGGTACAGCTCCAGGTAGTCGCCGGGCCGCCCGACCGTCGCCCGGCGCGCCGCCCGCGCCCCGGTCCGGTTCTCCTCCCGTGCTCCCGAGTCCCCCGGCCCGCCCGCCGTGCCCACCGTGACGACCTGGGCGCCCTCGCCCAGCAGCTTGCGGGCGCCGGTCGCGAGCCCGGTCGTCGCCTCCGCCGGGCCGTGCACCAGCAGCGCCACCCCGGGGAGCAGGCCCATCCGCCGCCCGGTCTCCCGGCTGACCAGGCCGTCCACCCCGGTCAGGCCGAAGCGGGCCGAGGCCGCGAGCCGGAGCCGGGGGCCGCCGTCCACCTGGTAGTGCGAGCCGAGGACCAGCCCGAAGCGCCGGACCGCCGAGCCGTCCGCGACCAGCTCTCCGCGGGCCAGCGCGTCCCACACGCCCTGCTCCCGCGCCACCGCCCCCGGCGCCCAGGAGCGGAAGCGCTCCGGATCGACCGCGAGGAGGTTGACGGCGACCCCGGAGATCCGCACGGCCCCGCCGTCGAACGCCTCGGCCTTCCGGACGTGCTCGAGCCCGGCGATGTCCTGCCTGGTCCGCTCGGGCAGGGTGGAGAGGGAGACCACCATCAGCCGGGGCGGGGTCAGGGCGAGGCCGGACCCGCCGGAGGCTCGGTCCGGCCGCGAGGGCGCGGCGGTCGCGGGAGCGGTCGAGGAAGGGTGCGCGGGGCCGGTCGCGGGGGGGTGCGTGGAAGCGGTCCCGGACGGGTGCGTGGGACCGGTCGCGGCCTGCGGGGAGAGCTCCCGCAGGTCGGCGAGGCCGGGACCGGGCGCCGCGCCGGGAGGGCCGCCCGGCTCCTGTCCGGCGGCCGTGGTGAGGCCTGCGGGGCGGACGGCCACCACCACGGCGCCCGCCGCCGCGATGAGGGCGACCAGTCCCACCAGAATCACAACGAACACCCGCGATCCGGGAAGAGGCGGGCGATCGTTCACGTTGCCCCCTGCGGGCCGTACAGCATGCCACCTCGGGGAAAACCACTTGCCCGGCTGCCGTCCGGTGCGACATCGTCGACGCGATCCACGCCCGGGGCGGCGTGCGGAAGGGGAACATCGGTGGTCGGGCCGTACCGGGAGCTGTTCAGCACGCCCGGAGTCAAGGGTTTCGTGATCTCGGGCTTCGTCGGGCGGATGCCGATGTCGATGCTGGGACTCGGCATCATCGTGCTCATCGAGACCCTGACCGGGTCGTACGGCATGGCGGGCGCGGTCGCAGCCACCGTCAGCGTCTCCTATGCCGTCGCCGCACCCTTCTCCGGGCGCCTGGTGGACAAGTTCGGTCAGGCAAGGGTAATCGTCCCGCTGACCCTCGTGCACGGGAGCGCGCTGGGCGCCCTGATGCTCTGCGCGGAGTTCGGCGCGCCCCGCTGGACGCTGTTCGCCACGGCCCTGGTGACGGGCACGTCGGCGGTCTCCCTCGGCGCGCTGGTGCGCGCCCGCTGGGCCCACGTGCTGGCGGGGTCGGACCGGCTGCACACGGCCTTCTCGTTCGAGTCGGTCGCCGACGAGATGATCTTCGTCGCCGGCCCGGCGCTCGCCACCTCCCTGGCCACCATGGTCAACCCCTACGTCGGCCTGATCGTGGTCCTGGTCTGCACGGTGGTGGGCACCCTCGCCTTCTCCCTGCAGCGCGGCTCGGAGCCGCCGGCCCGCCGGGGCGAGGCGCACTCCGGCACCCCCATCACGATCCCCGGCGTCGCCCTGCTGTCGTGCGTCTTCCTGGGCATGGGCGCGGTCTTCGGCTCGATGGACCTGATCACCGTGGCGTTCGCCGAGGAGCGGGGCGTGCCGGCCGCCGGCGGGCTGCTGCTGTCCGCCGTCGCCGCCGGGAGCCTGATCTCCGGCCTCTGGTACGGCGCGCGGCGCTGGAAGCTCTCCCTGCGCGGCCGGTTCGTCCGCGCGCTGGCCGCGTTCGCCGCCGGGTTCGCCCCCGTGGCCCTGGTCGGCGACCTGCGGGTGATGGCCGTGGCGCTGTTCGTCGCGGGCCTGTCCATCTCCCCCACGATCATCACCGGCTACGCGCTGATCGAGCGGCTGGTCCCGGCCCACCTGCTGACCGAGGGCATGTCCTGGCTCTCCACCGCGATCGGGTTCGGCGTGGCGCTCGGCGCGTGGGCCGCGGGACGGCTCACCGACGCGTTCGGCGCCTCCAACGCCTACGGCTTCTCCCTGCTCTGCGCCCTGCTGGCGGCGGCCGTCGGCGTCGCGGGCTCGGCATGGCTGCGTACCACTGTCGCTCAGCAGAAACCATGAGTATCGTTCACGTTCATGCGCGCGTTCCGTAACTGGGCGGGCAACCAGTCCGCCGTGCCCGCCGAGATCCGCACCCCCTCCTCGGTGGAGGAGGTGGTGCGGGCCGTACGGGACGGCGCGGCCTCCGGGCGGCGGGTGCGCATGACCGGCACCGGCCACTCGTTCACCGGCGTCGCGCTGACCGACGGCCTGCTGCTCCGGCCGGACGCGCTGACCGGGATCCGCGAGACCGGCGAGGGCTGGGTGACGGCGGCGGCGGGCACCCCCCTGCGGGTGCTCAACGAGGAGCTCCACCGCCGGGGCCTGGCCCTGGCGAACATGGGCGACATCACCGACCAGACGCTGGCCGGGGCGATCCAGACCGGCACCCACGGCACCGGCCGCGACGTCGGTGGCCTGGCCGACCAGGTCCTCGCACTGGAGATGGTGCTCGCCGACGGCGAGGTCGTCACGGTCCGCGCGGACGCCGCCGAGGAGGCCGAGCGGGACCTGTTCGACGCCGCCCGGGTGGGGCTGGGCGCGCTCGGCGTGCTGACCGCCGTGACCTTCCGGGTTGAGCCGTCGTTCCTGCTGCACAGCGTCCGGGAGCCGATGGCGCTGAGCGCGATCCTCGACTCGCTCGACGCGCTCACCGCCGCCAACGAGCACCTGGACTTCTTCTGGCTCCCGCACACCGACACCTGCCTGACCAAGCGGAACAACCGCAACCCGGGCCCGGCGGACCCGCCGGGCGCCCTCCGGCACTGGCTGGACGCCGTGTTCATGGAGAACACCCTGTTCGGCGCGCTCTGCGGGATCGGCGCCCGCCTGCCCGGCGTCATCCCCCGGCTCAACGCGCTCTCCGCGGCGGCGCTGTCGGCCTCCGCCTGCACCGACGCCTCCTACAGGGTCTTCACGAGCGTGCGGAGCGTGCGCTTCCTGGAGATGGAGTACGCCGTCCCGCGCGAGCACCTCGGCCGGGCGTTGCGCGAGACCCGCGACCTCGTGGCGGCGGAGGGCTGGAAGATCAGCTTCCCGGTCGAGGTGCGGGTCACCCCGGCCTCCGGCGCGTGGTTGTCGACCGCCTACGGCAGGGACACGGCCTACGTCGCCTGCCACGTCTACCGGCCCACCCCGAACCCCGCCTACTTCGAGGGCGTCGAGGAGATCATGACCCGGCTCGGCGGACGGCCCCACTGGGGGAAGCTGCACACCCGCGACGCGGCCTACCTCGCCACCGTCTACCCGCGCTTCGCCGACTTCCTGGCGCTACGGGACCGCCTGGACCCCCGGCGGCTGTTCGCCAACGACTATCTGGACACCGTCCTGGGTCCCTGAACGGCACCGTCCCGGCACCGCCTCGACGCCACGCGCGGGCGGGCTCTTCGGCGTGCCCGGGAACCCCGGCTCCCCGCGCGGGCGGACCGCCGGGACGGGCGCTGATGCACCGCAGGCCTTCCACCCCCGGCTTCCCGCGCGGGCGGGCCGCCGGCGCAAGGCCGTGCCAAGCCGTCGCCAAGGAACGGCGTGGCCGCGCGTCGTGTCATCCCCGGCGCGGCACACTGCGCAGTGCCCGAGCCGCACCGACCCCGAGGGAGCCCGCCGCCGATGTCCTTCCTCCGCCGCCCCGCTCCGGCCCAGCGCGCAGACGCGTCCGCCGCACCGGCCCTTCCGGAGACCGGCTCCCCGCCGGCCGGGAAGGGCGTCCCGGGCGGGGAAGGCGTCCCGGGCGGGGAAGGCGTCCCGGGCGGGGAAGGCGTCCCGGGCGGGGAGGGCGCGCCGGAGGTTCCGGGCTCTTCCGCCAAGTCCCCGGCGGCACCGGAGGTTATTCGGAAGAATCCGTCGAGGACCCGAACCTGCTGCTCCACCCGGATGTCCTTTATATGGACGAACGCCCATAATGTGACTGGCGTCACATCGATGCGAGCCCCTTCCGGCAAGGCTATGTTCGGACATGCCGGGTACGGTGCTGGCAGGCAACCGGCACACGCGAGACACTCAAGGGTCCGGGGGAAGATTGAGCACGACGACGAAGGGACTCGCATGCAGGAGCTCCGACTCGTCGCGGTGAGTGAGGACGGGACCTACCTCGTGCTGGCGACGGCCGGCCGGGGGACCCGGTTCACCCTCCCCGTCGACGACCGGCTCCGCGCAGCCGTCCGCGGCAACTTCTCCCGTCTCGGCCAGTACGAGATCGAAGTGGAGAGCCCGTTGCGCCCCAAGGAGATCCAGGCCAGGATCCGCGCCGGTGAGACCGCTGAGGAGATCGCCGCCACCGCGGGCATCCCGGTCGAGCGGGTGCGCTGGTTCGAAGGCCCCGTGCTCCAGGAGCGCGAGTACATGGCCCAGCAGGCGCAGCGCTGCGCCGTCCGCCTGCCCGACGCCACCGCGCCCGGGCCCACCCTCGGTGAGCTGGTCACCGAGCGGCTGACCCGCCGCGGCGTGCCCGCCGACGAGATCGACTGGGACTCCGCCAAGCGCGAGGACAACCTCTGGCGGATCAGGCTCGGATTCGTGTGGAACGGCCACACGCGGCGCGCCGAGTGGCTCTTCGACCCCCGGCGGCGCCACATCACCCCGCACGACGACGAGGCCAGGCGCCTGTCGGCGAGCGAGTACGTCGAGCCCGCCGAGGACACCACGGTCACGCCGTTCGTGCCCCGCGTGGTGACGAAGCTCGCCCCGGTGCCCCCGCCGGCCCCGGAGCCGGCCTTCGAGTCGGCCCCCCGGTCGGCCCCCCAGCCGGCGGAGCGCCCGCCCGTGCCGTTCCCCTCGGTCCTCCGGCCGGAGGCCGGGGCGCTCCCCGCCGGCGACTCCGTTCCCGAGGCTCCCGAGGCTCCCGAGGCCGGACCGGTCCCGGCCGGGTTCCCGGCGTCCCTGTCGTCGTCCCCTTCGTCCCCGGCCGGGCCTCCGGCGGCACCGGTGCTCCCGGCTGAGTCCTCGGCGCCCCCGGTGCTTCCGGCGCCCCCGGTGTCTCCGGTCCTCCCGGCCTCCCCCGCCGCGCAGGCTCCGGCCGAGCCGTCCGGCGACGCCTACGTGCGCCCGCCGATGCCCCCGCTCCCGGAGGGCTTCGAGGCACCGCCCGTGCCCGCGGTGCCGCCGCTGCGCGCCCCCGGATCGCCCGTCCCCGAGCCGATCCGGCCCGCCGTGCCGTCCGGGCCCGCCGCGCGGGCTCCGCGGGAGGAGACCTCCGAGGACCGCAAGACCGGACCCGGCGGCTCCTCACCCACCGGACCCGCCGCGGCCATCGGACCCGCCGCGGCCGCCGGAACGGGCGCGCGGGAGCACACCGCCGCCGAGGAGGCCGAGGAGGCCGGGGCTCCGGAGAGCCCTGCCGGGCAGCGGGACGGCGGGGAGAAGCCCCGGGAGACGGCTCCCGGCGCCGCGCAGGAGGACGGGGCGGAGGCCCCGATCGCCGTGCCCGCGGCGCGCCTCAGCGCCGACCGGCCCGGCAGGACCCCCGCCGAACCGGTCAGGGAGACGGGACGGAAGGATCCCGAGCCGGTGCAGCGGAGCGTCCCTGACAAGCCCGCCGACAAGGGCCCGGCCGACAAGCCCGCCGACAAGCCGGCCGACCCGCCGAAGCCCGCCCCGGCTCCCGCGCCGGCCCGCCCGGCGAAGAGGGGCCGGGGACGCCGCGCGTCCGTCCCGACCTGGGACGAGATCATGTTCGGCGCCCGCCGCCCGGACTGACCGCACGGCCGCGGAGGACCCGTTCCCGTGCCGCCCCTTGCGGGGTCCGGCGGAACGGGGCCTCCGGGCGGTCGCGGAGGGTTCCGGAGGCCGCCCCGTGCGGGGAGGGGCCAGGGTTGTCAGTCGGAGACGACGAACGGCGCGAACCAGTCGGGGGTCACCTCGGAGACGAAGGCGACACCCTCCGCCTCACCGACGTCCAGGGCCGTGTAGCCCCCGCTGCCCGCCCCCACGCCGGCCACCACGCTCAGCAGCCCGGCCCTGCGCTGGAACCAGGTCTGGCCGAGCGTCCAGCCGACGACGGCACGCCGCTCCACCACGGCCTGGGAGCGTCGCAGCGACCCCGAGCGCACCGACAGGCGGGACCCGTCGTAGGCGTGCCCGAGCGAGCGGTAGCGGTCGAGGCCGAGCGGGACGCCGAGCAGCGCGAGGAGCAGCGCGGCGGCCACGACCCCCCACCACGGGCCGGACCAGGCCACCGCGGGCGGCAGGGCGCACGCGGCGGCCAGCAGCCACGGGAAGACGGCGCGGAACAGCCTGCGCCTGCGCGCCGCCGGAGGATGCGCCCGCAGCTCCGCCGTGATCGGCCCGACCGCCTCCCCCGTCACGTCGAGCGCGACCCCGCGCGGCACCACGGGCAGAAGCTGGCCGCGGGTCTGCGAGTCGCCCAGGCCGGTCACGATCGCCCAGGCCCTGGCCATGCCCGCCTGCCGTTCCAGCAGGCTCTCGACCAGTTCGAACCCGCGCACCCTGCGCCGTTCCAGCGACACGCTCCTGCGGGTGAGCAGTCCGCGCTCCGCGACCAGGTAGCCCTCCCTGGCCTTCAGGGTGAAGTCCCAGTTGAACAGCGCGTACACCGCCATGTCGACGGGCGGGGTGATCAGCAGCAGCAGGACGAGGGCCGCGATCAGCACTCCCCAGTGCTGCCACAACCACTCCGCGGCGTTCCAGAGGACCCGCTGTTCGATGCCGAGCTGCTCACCCCACTGGAAGGCGGCACCCACCCCGGCCGCCAGCAGTGCGAAGGGACTGAGCAGGTACGCCCCCGACAGGGGACCGTAGACGAGCCACCTGCGCGGCAACGCGAGGAAGACCTGCTCGGGGGTATCCTCGCCGACCTCGTGGCGGGCCGGCTCATGGCCGGCCGGGGCGGGGGCCGCGCCGTC
>NZ_JBHSBM010000077.1:0-17587 GCF_042650625.1 Planomonospora corallina | reverse complement strand
GCCCGCCGCCCGGCCCGCGCGGCGACGCCCCCGGCCCGTACGGCCCGGCGCCCGCCCCGCACGGGTCCCCGGCCCGTGCCGGGCGCCGGGACGCCGGGGACGGGCCCGCGGGCCTCCCGCCGCGCCGTGCGGGCCCGGGCGTGCCAGAGCAGCACGGCCTTGAGCCGCTCGGCCTCGGCCTCGGTCACCCCGTCGAGCTCGCCCTCCTGCTTGTCGCCGCCGCCGGCGCCGGTGTCGATCCGCAGCACGGCGATGCCCAGCAGGCGGTGCAGCGGCGGATGGCTGACGTCGACGCCGCGGATGCGCTCCAGCGGGATCGTCCGCACCGACCGGCTGATCAGCGACCGGGTCAGCTCCAGCCGGTCGCCGACGACCTGGTAGGTGAAGGTCGCCCAGCGGACGGCGGAGTAGACGACCGAGCCCACGACGCCGAGCGCCGCCCACGCGAACGAGCCGGCCGAGAACCCGCCGAGGAACAGGACTCCGGCCAGCGGCAGGAAGAGCGAGGGCAGCATCCGGATCGGGTCGGTCAGCAGCACCTTCGGGCTGAGCTTCAGCGCCGGCGTGGCCGGCGGCGTCACGGGAACCGGCGGGCCGGAGGCCGGCGCCTCGGGAGGCGGCACGTCGGAGGGCGGCATCCCGGGAGCGTGCGACGGATCGGAAGGCCGTGGCGCATCGGGAGCCGACGGCGGACCGGGCAGCGGACCGGGCGGCGGACCGGGCGGCGGACCGGGCGGCGGACCGGGCGGCGGACCGGGCGGCGGACCGGGCGGCGACGCGTCGGAGGGCCGCGGGTCGGATGGGGATGGTCCGGTCACGTCGCGTCGTCCCTCAGCTCCTCGGCCCGCCGGGCGAGCTCGGCGGCGAGCCGCGCCGCCACCTCGTGGTCGAGGCCCCTGATCGTGGACGAGCCCGCGTGGGAGGCCGTACGGATCTCCAGCGTGGCGAGGCCGAGCATCCGCTCGAACCAGCCCTGCGCCTTGTCCACCGTCTGGATCCGGCTGACCGGGACGAACACCCACTCCCTGCTGATCCATCCGGAGCGCGCGTAGACCACGTCCCCGGTGAGCTCCCAGCGGTGGACCGCGTACCGCCAGAGCGACTCGGTGACGGTCGCCGCCACCAGCACCACGCCCACCAGCCACGGCAGCAGCGCGGCGTTGTCCGGCGCCCAGCCGGGAAGCCAGGACCAGCGGGCCTCGGCGATCCAGCGGGCCAGGAACACCGAGCCGCCGGTCAGGAGCACCGTCCAGACCGCCCCCTGCAGCAACCACAGCCCGATCGCCCGGCGGGAGACCGGGTGGGCGGGGTCCCTCAGGGGAACCCCGCCGGAGGCCTTCGCGGGCCGGGCTCGCCCGCCCGCCTGGACGGGCGGCGGCACGGCGCCCACGACGTCCCCGTTCGTATCGCTCTGATCGCTCACAACGCCAGCCTAAACGGTCGTTTTCCGGCAGATGGAGCGCCGTGTCAGCGGCCCGTCAGCGATCTCTCAGCGTCCCTGTCCCCCGGCCGGACAGACGTCAGGAAAGTGTCAGCGGCCCCGTACATGCTGGAGGCGCACGACAGGGCGCACGACAGGGACGAACGACGGAGGGGACCACTCATGCAACCTGCCATCCAGGCGGAAGGCCTGGTGAAACGCTACGGGGAGACCCGGGCGCTCGACGGGGTCGATCTCGTCGTGCCCCAGGGGCGCCTGCTCGGCGTCCTGGGGCCCAACGGCGCGGGCAAGACCACCGCCGTGCGGATCCTCGCCACGCTGCTCCGCCCCGACGCGGGCAGGGCCGCGGTCGGCGGGTTCGACGTGGTGCGCCAGGCCCATCAGGTGCGCTCGCTCATCGGCCTGACCGGGCAGTACGCCGCGGTGGACGAGATGCTCACCGGCGTGGAGAACCTCGTGATGATCGGCCGGCTGCTCGGCATGTCGCGGGCGGACTCCCGGCGGCGGGCGGCCGAGCTGCTGGAGCGCTTCGACCTGTCCGCGGCGGGCGGGCGGGCCGCCAAGACCTACTCGGGCGGCATGCGCCGCCGCCTGGACCTGGCGGCGAGCCTGGTCGGGCGGCCCCAGGTGCTCTTCCTCGACGAGCCCACCACCGGCCTCGACCCCCGCAGCCGGACGGAGCTGTGGAGCGTCGTGCGCGGCCTGATGGCCGACGGGGTGTCGGTGCTGCTCACCACCCAGTACCTCGAGGAGGCCGACCAGCTCGCCGACGACATCGTGGTCTTCGACCACGGCAGGGTGATCGCCTCCGGCACCTCCGACGAGCTCAAGGCGACCACCGGCGCGCAGATCCTCGAGGTCCGGCCGCTGCGGCCCGACGACCTCGGCCTGGTCGCGAAGGTCGTCGCCGACGTCATCGGCGAGACCCCCGACCTGACCGGCGGGAGGGCCACCGTCTCCGTGCACGACCCGGCGGCCGTGCCCGCCGTGGTCCGCCGCCTCGACGACCTGGGCGTCGTCGCGGGCGAGCTGGCACTGCGCAGGTCCAGCCTGGACGAGGTGTTCCTGTCCCTCACCGGCCACCGGGCCGAGGAGGAGCCCGCCCCGGAGAAGGAGGAGTCCCTCGCATGACCGCGATGACGACGGCGGCCCCGGCGGCGCCGCTCCGGGCCGGGCGCGTCGGCCCGGTGGCCACGCTGCGGCAGACGATGACGCTGGCCTGGCGCAGCCTGGTCCAGATCAAGCACAACCCCTGGGAGCTGCTCGACCTGAGCATCCAGCCCATCATGTTCCTGCTGCTGTTCACCTACGTGTTCGGCGGCGCGATCGCCGGATCGACGGGCGACTACCTGCAGTTCGCCCTCCCGGGGCTCCTCGTGCAGAACGCCCTGTTCTACACGCTCTCCACCGCGATCGGCCTGAACACCGACATCAGCAAGGGCGTCTTCGACCGGCTGCGGAGCCTGCCGATCGCCCGGACCGCGCCGCTGTCGGGCCGGGTCATCGCCGACACCGTCAAGCAGGTGTGGGCCTTCGCCCTGCTCGTCGGCTTCGGCATGGTCCTGGGGTTCCGGGTGGAGACCAGTGTGTTCGGCCTGCTGGGCGCGCTGGCCCTGCTGGTGGTGGTCTCGCTGGCCATGTCGTGGATGTCGGTGCTGATCGGGCTCAGGGCGTCCAGCCCGGAGAAGGTCCAGATGATCACCTTCTCCACGATGATGCCGCTGACGTTCACCAGCAGCGCCCTGGTACCGGCCCAGACCTTCCCCGACTGGCTGAAGGCCTGGTCCGGCGTCAACCCGGTCACCCATCTGGCCGACGCCATCCGCGGCCTGATGATCGGCGGCGAGGTGGCCCATCCCACGCTGGCCTCCCTGCTCTGGTCCGCCGGGTTCGCCGTGGTCTTCGCGCCGCTGGCGATCCGCGCCTTCCGCGGCCGGGTGTGACCCGGTTCCGCGGGCCTCACCGCAGCGGGGGCCCGCGGGGCCTCACGGGTCCCGCCGCGGCGGGGCCCGTGTAACGTTTCGGGTCCGGTGGCGGATTCCCACGGGGCGGACGGGCGGAGCGCCGTGACGGGCGACGTCCGCGAGAACGGGGGTACGGCGTGCTGGTGGTCCACGGTGTCTGGGTGGACGGACGGCTGGGCCTGTGGGCGGAGGACACCGCCCCGCGCCCGGGAGAGAGCGGCCCCGGCCCCGCGGAGGGCACGCCCGCCCATCCGTTCGCGGCCGCCGCGCCCGCCCTGGCCGCCCTGCTCGCGGCGGGTCCCGGCTCCGCGGAGACGGCCCCCGCCGGGTCCCCGTCCGCGCAGGAGGCCGGACTGACCCTGCTGCTCCCCTCCTCGGCGCGGGGCCCGATCCCCTCGCCCGAGTCGGGCAGGGCCGCTCCGGCCGGTGGCGGCACGGGGATCTCCTCCTGGCGCGTGCCCGCGCTCCTGGTCCCGCCCGCGGCCGCCCTGCCCCTGCTCGGCTCGCTCCCGCCGTACGATCCCGTGTCCCTGTTCGACCCCGACGACGCCCCGGCGTGGACGCCGGGCCTGTCCCTGCGCTACTTCGCCGTGGTGGGCGAGCATGCCCGCGCCCTGGTGCGGCGGGGCCGCGTCCTCCCCCAGCTCGCCCGGACCGGCGAGGTGCCCGAGGCCCGCTGGAGGCCCGTGCTGACCGGATCCGACGCGGCCGCCCTGCGCGGCCTCGCCGCGGCGATGCCGCCGGTCTGCCGGGCCGCGGGCGGGGAGCGGCCCTCCGCCCGGGTGCTGCGGGAGGCCCTGGACGGGCTGGTGGACGGCGCGGCGCGGTCGGCGATGCCCGACCGCCTCATCGCCGGGAACCGGCCCGGGCTGCGGAGCGCGCTGACCGACCGCTGGCTGCACGCGCTGACCGCGGAGGACCCCTCCCTCCCCTCCGCCCGGCCGGCCGAGGCCACCACCCTCGGCGAGGCCCTGGGCGCGTGGCTCGCCGCCGCGCACGAGCTGGACGGCCCCGTCCGGGCCTGTTTCCGCCTGGCCGAGCCGGCGGGCGACGACGACCCCTGGGAGGTGGAGTTCGGCCTGTCCCCCGCCGGGGAGCCCGGCCGCATGGTGCCCGCCGCCCGGATCCTGGCCGGCGAGCGGCCCCCGTGGCTGCCCGAGTCGCCGATGGAGCTCCTCCGCACCGAGCTGGAGCGCGCCGTCCGCCTCCATCCCGACCTGCACCTCGCGCTGCGGGCCGCCGAGCCGACCGGGCTGACCGTCGAGACGGCCTGGGCCTTCTCCTTCCTCCGCGGTGGAGCGCCCGCGCTGCGGGCCGCCGGGTACGGCGTGCTGCTGCCCGCCTGGGCCGGGCGGGCGGGGCTGGGCCTGCGGATGACCGCCGGCCCGGCCGCCGGCGGCACGCGGAACGGGCCGGTGACCGGTCTGGACGACCGGGTGACCGTCCGGTTCGACGTGGTCGTCGGCGACCACGTCCTGGACGAGGAGGAGCTGGCCGCGCTGGCCGGCCGGCGGATCCCCCTGGCCCGGATCGCCGGTCGCTGGGTCGAGCTGGACGACGCCCAGCTCAAGGCCGCGCTGCGGGCCGCCGGACGGCGCGGCGGCGAGGCGAGCGTCGGCGAGGTGATCCGCGAGGTCGTGGAGGGCGGTGACGAGGAGCTGCCGCTGGTCGGCGTGGAGGCCGACGGTCTCCTCGGCGACCTGCTCTCCGGTGAGGCCGACCACCGCCTGACCCCCGTCGCCACGCCCTCCGGCTTCCGCGGGACGCTCCGCCCCTACCAGGAGCGCGGCCTGTCGTGGCTGAGCTTCCTGTCCGGCCTCGGCCTGGGCGGTGTGCTCGCCGACGACATGGGGCTGGGCAAGACCGCGCAGACGCTCTCCCTGCTGCTCGGCGAGCGGACCGGCGGCCCGGTGCCGCCGACGCTGCTGGTCTGCCCGATGTCGCTGGTCGGCAACTGGCAGAAGGAGGCGGCCCGGTTCGCCCCCTCCCTCCGGGTCTACGTCCACCACGGCGGGACGCGCCGGCGCGGCGAGGCGGAGCTCGCGGCGGCCGTACGGGAGGCCGACCTGGTCGTCACCACCTACGGCACGGCCCTGCGCGACGCGCCGGCGCTGGCGCGGCTGGAGTGGGAGCGGGTGGTCTGCGACGAGGCCCAGGCGATCAAGAACAGCACGGCCCTGCAGTCCCGTGCCGTGCGGTCGATCCCCGCCCGGACCCGGCTGGCGCTGACCGGCACCCCGGTGGAGAACCACCTCGCCGAACTCTGGTCGATCATGGAGTTCTGCAACCCGGGCCTGCTCGGTCCCGCCAAGCGGTTCCGCAGGCGCTACCAGGAGCCGATCGAGGCCCGGGGCGACGAGGAGGCCGCCCGGGCGCTGCGGCGGGCCACCGGGCCGTTCGTGCTGCGCCGGCTGAAGACCGACCGGTCGATCATCTCCGACCTGCCGGAGAAGCTGGAGATGAAGGTCTGGTGCACGCTCACCCCCGAGCAGGCGGAGCTGTACCGGGCCGTGCTCAACGACATGCTCGGCAGGATCGACCGCACCGAGGGCGTCGAACGGCGCGGCAACGTGCTGGCCACGATGACCCGGCTCAAGCAGGTCTGCAACCACCCCGCCCACCTGCTCGGTGACGGCTCACCGCTGGCGGGCCGGTCGGGGAAGCTCGCCCGGCTGGAGGAGATCGCCGCGGAGATCGTCGAGGAGGGGGACAAGGCTCTCGTCTTCACGCAGTACACCGCGTTCGGCTCCCTGCTCCGGCCGTACCTCGCCGCGCGGCTGGACCGGCCGGTGCTCTGGCTGCACGGCGGGCTGTCCAGGACCCGGCGCGACGAGCTGGTGGAGCGGTTCTCCGGCGCCGAGGGGCCGATGCTGTTCCTGCTGTCGCTGAAGGCGGCCGGGACCGGCCTCAACCTGACCGCCGCCAACCATGTGATCCACGTGGACCGGTGGTGGAACCCCGCGGTGGAGGACCAGGCGACCGACCGGGCCTTCCGGATCGGGCAGCGGCGGAACGTCCAGGTGCGGAAGTTCGTCTGCGTGGACACCCTGGAGGAGCGGATCGACGAGATGATCGAGCGGAAGAAGGCCCTGGCCGAGAGCGTGGTCGGCACCGGCGAGGACTGGATCGCCGATCTCTCCACCGAACGGCTCCGCGAGCTGTTCGCCCTCGGTCCCGGGGCGGTGGGCTGACATGGCGCGCGAGGGTCGCGACGGGCCCGGGCAGGACGGACTCCGGCGCCACGGGCCCGGCGGGGACGGCACCGGGCGCGACGGGCCCGGCGCGGACGGCATCGGGCACCGCATCGAGCACTGCGCCGGCCCCGGCGGACCCGGGCAGGGCTCCGGAATGGAGCCGGTGGAGGACGTGCCGTTCGAGCGGCGGCTGGACGACTTCTACTCCCCCGGCGTCCCGCTGGACGGTCTCCGCCCCCGCGCGGCCGGCACGGGGGTCCCCGCCGACTTCCTGCTGCGCGTCCTGGAGCCGCCACCGGTCAAGGTCCGGCACATCCCCCTGGTCGACCTGCTGCGCAGGCCCTACCGGGCGCTGGGCGAGGACGGCTGAGCCGGGGGACCGCTCCCGGGGCCGGCCCCGTCCATCCGGACGTCCGTCGGGACGCCGGGTGGGACGTCCGCCGGGACGTCAGGCGGAGCGCCGGGCGGGACGCCGGGTGGGACGCCGGGTGGGACGTCCGCCGGGGCGTCAGGCGGAGTGCCGGGCGGGACGTCCCCGCCCGCCAGGGGGAGGAGGGCCGTGCGGGGCATGGCCCGGCCGCGCCCGTAGCACCGGGCGAATTCCTCCTCGCCGAGCGCGGCGCGCACTCCGGCGGTGATCCGCACGTGGTCGAAGTCGACGACCGCCTCGACGCCCCGGGCCGCCGCGGCGCCGCCGAGCAGCGCCGCCGCCCGGGCCGGGTCGCCCTCCGCCAGCGCCAGGCCCGCGAGCCCGATCAGCACCATGCCGAGCGCCGTCGCGTCCGCCGAGCCCGCCGCCTGCTCCAGCGCCGTGCCGAGCAGGCGGCGGGCCCTGGCCGGGTCGCCCTCCTGCTCGGCCAGCAGGCCGAGCGAGACGTTCACCACCGCCCTGATCTGGACCGGCATGGCGGCCTCGGCGTCCGCCATCCGCAGGGCTTCGGCGTAGTAGCGCCGGGCCTCGGCGAGGTCGCCGCTCTCGCGGGCGAAGTCGCCCCGGGCGGCGAGGAAGGCCACTCCGCCGACCTGATCTCCGCTGCGCAGGGCTGCGCGGAGCGACTCGTCCAGCAGCTCCCGCGCCGTCGCCCGGTCTCCCAGCAGGTTGAGCGCGAAGGCGAGCCTGCCGCGCATGTAGGCGACCTCGTCGGCCGCGTCGATCTCCTCCAGGGCGGCGATGGCCTCGCGCAGCTTCTCCATCCCCTTCTCCGGCTCACCGCGCATGAAGTCGAGCTCCGCGAGGACGCCCACGGCGTTGCCGACGCCCCAGCGCTCGCCGAGCTCCTCGAACCCGCTCAGGCAGGTCCGCATCTCCGCCTCGGCGGCGTCCGTCCGGCCGGCGGCCAGGTGCACGGAGCCGCGGAACATGTGGGCCAGGGCCCGCACCCAGGGGTCGGGGTGGGCGAACATCTCGTCGAGGTAGCCGTCGTCGGGGCGGGCGCCCGCGAACATCTCGACGATCGGCCCGGCCAGCACGACCAGGGGGTGCCAGGGGGGTTCGACCTCCTGCCTGGCCAGGCGGATCGCCTCCGCCAGCTCCGCCCGCGCGATGTCGAGCCCGATGCCCGTGCCGATCGCGTTGGCCCCGTAGACCGCCCGGGCCAGGGCGAGCGGCCCGGGCTCGGCGTCGCCGGCGAGCCGGAGCACCTCACGGGCCCGGTGCGCCGCCTCGGTGCGGTGCCCGCACAGCCACCAGTACCAGCCCAGCGCGCCGACCAGCCGCAGCGCCAGGTCCACGCGTCCCGTCTCGGTGGTCCAGCGCAGCGCCGCCGACAGGTTGTCGTGCTCACGGGCCATCTCGGCGAGGCACGCCTTCTGCCGCCGGTCGCGGAGCCCGGGGTCGGCGGCCTCGGCCAGGCCGGTGAAGAAGACCGCGTGCGCCGGCCTGAGCCGTTCCTCCTCGCCCGAGGCGGCCAGCCGTCCGGCGGCGTAGGCGCGGATGGTCTCCAGCATCCGGTAGCGGGGGGCGGCGCCGTCGGGACCGGCGACCGCCACCACCAGCGACTTGTCGACCAGGCGGGACAGCACGTCGAGCACGTCGCCGCGCGGCAGCCCCTCCCCTGAGCAGACGTGCTCGGCGGCCTCCAGGGAGACGCCACCGGCGAAGACCGCCAGCCGACGGGCCAGCGTGCGTTCCTGCCCGTCCAGCAGATCCCAGCTCCACTCCACCACCGCGCGCAGCGTCTGGTGCCGGGGCAGCGCCGTACGGCTGCCGCCGGTCAGCAGGCGGAACCGGTCGTCGAGGCGGTGGGCGATCTGCCCGGCGGACAGGGAGCGGAGGCGGGCGGCGGCCAGCTCGATGGCGAGCGGCATGCCGTCCAGCTCGCGGCAGATCCGCACCACCGCCGCGATCTCGGTCTCGGACCGGTAGCCGGGGCGGACGGCCGCGGCGCGTTCGGCGAACAGGCGGACCGCGGGGTAGGCGAGGAGACCGGAGGCGTCCGGGATGCCGGGGGCGTCCGAGGCTCCGGGGGCGTCCGGAAGGCCGGGGGCGTCCGCCGCCCCTTCCTCCGGCGGGAGCTCCAGCGGCGGCACCGGCCAGGTCAGCTCGCCGGTGATGCCGAGGGGCTCGCGGCTCGTGGCGAGGATCCGCACCCCGGGGCAGCCGGCGAGCACCCGGTCGGCGAGTCCGGCCGCCGCCTCCACCACGTGCTCGCAGTTGTCCAGGACGATCAGCATCCGTTCCCCCGCCAGGGCCGCGAGCAGCCGGGTGAGCGGGTCGCGGACGGATCCGAGGAGGACGCCGGGCGGCCGGGGGGAGCCGTCACGCAGACCCAGCGCCGAGGAGACGGCCTGCGGCACCTCGGCCGGATCGGCCACCGGGGCCAGCTCGACCAGCCACACGCCGCCGGGCATCCGGCCGGCGACCGCCTCGGCCGTCTCGACGGCCAGCCTGGTCTTCCCCGCTCCGCCGGGACCGGTCAGGGTGACCAGCCGGTGGCCGGCCAGCAGCTCCGCCGTACGGGCCACGGCGTGCTCCCGGCCGACGAAACTGGTGAGCCTGGCCGGGAGGTTTCCCGGGCGGGGCGGGCCGGGCGGGTCCTCCCGCGCCTCCTGCCGTGCCCGGAACGGCGGGGCGCCCGGGGAGGGCCTCGCATCGTCCCGGAACGGCGGGGCGCCCGGGGAGGGCCTCGCATCGTCCCGGAACGGCGGGGCACCCGGGGAGGACGGCGCGGCCTGACCGGCGGGCGGTGCGGCCTGGCGGCGCAGCATGGACAGGTGGAGCGCGGCCAGCTCGGGTGAGGGGTCCGCACCCAGTTCCTCCGCGAAGACCGCGCGGGCCTCCTCGAAGGCGGCCAGCGCCTCGACGTGGCGGCCGGCGCCGTACAGGGCGCGCATGAACTGGCCGCGCAGCCGCTCACGGTAGGGGTGCGCGGCGATCAGCGCGGGCAGTTCGGCGGCCAGGCCGGTCTCGCGGCCGAGCAGCAGGTCGGCCTCGACGCGGTCCTCCAGCGCGGTCAGGCGCAGCTCGTCCAGGCGGGCCACCTGGGCCGCGACGATCTCGCGTTCGTCCAGGTCGGACAGGGCGGAACCGCGCCAGAGCGCCAGCGCGGCGCGGAGCGTGGCCGCCGCCTCCGCCGCGGAGCCCGCGGCGAGCGCGGAGCCGCCCTCGGCGGCCAGCCGGGCGAACCGGTGGGCGTCCACCCGGCCGGGGTCCGCGGCCAGCCGGTAGCCGCTCACCGCGGCCTCCACCAGGGACCGGTCCCCGTCCAGGGCCGCCCGGAGGCGGGAGACCAGCGCCTGCAGGGCGTTGCCCACCGCGGCCGGGGGACGGTCGCCCCACACGCCCGCGACCAGCCGGTCGGCGGGCACGGCCTTCCCGGCGTCGAGGGCCAGCAGGCAGAGGAGGGAGCGCAGGCGCCGTCCCGCGATCTCCACGGGCCGTCCGGAGCGGTGGATCTCGAGAGGACCGAGGATGGAGAAATTTGCCTCGGTATCCATCTTTACCCCGTCCATCCATTGATTCTGGCCGATCGAGCGGCATTTCTACGCCGCGGAACCTCGTGATCCGGTCGGCGCACCTTCCAGATCCGCGTAGCATCATCGGGCATGGGGCAGTCGAACACGTCTACGCGCGTACGCCGAGCCGCCACGATGGCGGTGTCCGCGGCGCTCGTCGTCGTCTCCTCCGGATGCGGCATGATCGGTAGCGCCGCCTCCGCCGAGCGTCTCCGGCTGGAGCCGCTCAGCGTCTCGAGTCCCACGCTGCGGGACGGTAGCCCCCTGCCGTCCGACTACTCCTGCCGCGGCTCGGTGGGCAACCCGCCCCTGCGCTGGTCGGGAGTGCCCGGCGACGCCAAGTCCATCGCGATCGTGGTCGACAACAACGACTCCC
The DNA here is from genome assembly GCF_042650625.1 of Planomonospora corallina. Classification (NCBI taxonomy): domain Bacteria; kingdom Bacillati; phylum Actinomycetota; class Actinomycetes; order Streptosporangiales; family Streptosporangiaceae; genus Planomonospora; species Planomonospora corallina. The sequence goes on along the minus strand of NZ_JBHSBM010000077.1, from coordinate 6,658 downwards.
AGACCGGCGCCGAGGTGCACTGGGTCGTGTTCGACATCCATCCGGGCACGAACGAGCTGACCGAGAGCACGATCCCCGTGGGGGCCGTGGAGGGCGGAACGACCAACGGCAAAGTGGGCTATGCGCCTCCGTGCCGGCCTCAGGAGAACTATCGTTTCACTGTCTACGCGCTCGACCGGAAGGTCGGTCTCGCCAAGGGTGCCCCCCTCTCCGAGACCTTGAAGAGCATCGCGGACAGGACGATCGCCTGGGGACGACTGACCGCGACGCACATCGAGTGACAAGCCGAGCACCGGAGGTAGTGATGGTTACCGATTCTTCACATAGGGTGTGACAACGCTCCTAGTGGTCATACACAATCAGTTCCAATGTCCGAGCGCAGGTGATCACAGGGGGCAGGTCGCGTCGATGGCCGCGCGATCTCACCGGCGCCGCTGGGAGGCCATGGCCTTGAGGGTGGTGCAATGATCCTGGTCATAGTGGGCCTGGTGGCCGTCGTGCTCCTCGTGCTCGTCGTCGTGGCACTGGGCATGCGGTCGATGAACCGCAGGGAGAGCGCGCTCCCCGCGGAGCGGCTGCGCGAGATGGCCGAGAAGGAGGCCTCGACCCCCACGCGCTCCATCGACGAGTTCGCGGCCCGAGAGCCCAAGATGGACCACTTCACTCCGGACCTCTCGCCGTTCGACGAGCCCAAACCCCGTCCGCGGCCGTCCGGAGCCCGCGGTAAACGGGGCGTGAACGAGTTCGGCGAGCCCGACGACTACGACGAGGACTACTGGGAGAAGCTCCAGGCCGACGACGGCGGCTTCGGCGGTTCCCTGAGCCCCAAGGTGGGCGCCGACCGTCCCGTCGACCGTCCCGAGCACCAGACCGCCGGTGTCGACGCCGACGCGGTGACCGTGCAGGCCCCGCTGCCGAGCAGGTCCCGGCCCAAGGAGACCCCGCCCGCGCCGGTTCCGGCGGCGGCCTCGGCTGCCTCGGTGGCCGCGGCCTCCCCGGACCTCGGCGACCTCAGCGATCTCGGCGACCTGGTCGAGCCGGTCCGCCCGGAACCCGCTCCCAGCGCCGCCTCCCTGGCCGAGCAGAAGACCGTCACCTTCGCCGCGCCCACTCCCGGCGCCTTCGGCGAGGGCCGGGCAGCGCGCTCCGGCTCCCGCGGCTCCCGCCGGAGCAGCCGCGCCGCCGCCGCCGCGTCCGCCGCCCCCGCCGCCGCGCCGGGCACCGCGGGCGGCCTCACCTCCGGCGGCGGCTCCTCCCGCCCGGACGTGCTGGGCGATCCGCTGAGCACCTCCTACCCGCACGGCGGCGCCTCACCGGCCGCTCCCGGCTCCCCGCTCGGCCCCCTCGCCGGCGAGCCGGCGATGGCCCCCATGGGCCCCACGACCAGTGGCGGCTTCCCCGCCATGCCGATGCCGCCGGCCCCCGCCGCGTCCTCCGTGCCGGACCCGCTCGCCGCCCCCTACGGCGCCGCGCCCGCCTCCGACAACCCGTGGGCGCAGGCCACCACTCCGGGCTCCGGCGGCTGGGCGGCGGTCAACACCGCCGACATCCTGGACGACCCCGCCCCCTCCTACGGCTCGTACCAGAACCCGGTCTACGACGCCGCCCCGGCGACCCCCTCCTCCTACGAGGTCAGCGCCGGTTGGGCGGTCATCGAGGACGACGTCCTCACCGGTCCCAGCCCCGCGGTCTCCACCCCGACGGGTCCGTCCCGCGCCGTCTCCCCCTACGACCACCCGGCCGCCGCGCCGTCCGGTTCCGCGACCGGCGGTGAGTACGGGTACGAGACCGGCCAGTACGTCTCCCCGGCGAACCCCGTGGCCTGGCCCGAGCCCGCCCCCTCCGCGGGCCCCGCCACCGGCCCCGCTCCGACCGGAGCCGCGGGCGCCGGGAGCGGGAGCTGGCCGAGCTACGGCGAGCTCTACGGCACGGGCGCGCCGAGCGCGGCCGTCGAGGGGCACGGCCGACCGGGTTCACGGGGAAGCCACCACCGCAACCAGGACCAGGACCAGGACTACCCCGACTATTACCGCTGATTTCCCCCGTCCTCCGTAAAGGCCCCCAGCGAGCGCCCGCCCGCAGGGGGCCTTCGGCATAAGGTCTGCCCTATGGGGACGGACACGAAGAGTGAGAAGACTGTAACCACGCGCAGCCGTATCGCCTCCGTGCTGCGGTACGACCTGCCCGCCTCCCTGGTGGTCTTCCTGGTGGCGGTGCCCCTCTGCCTCGGCATCGCCGTCGCCTCGGGAGCCCCTCTGGAGGCCGGACTGCTCGCCGGGATGGCCGGCGGCATCGTGGCGGGGTTCCTCGGCGGTTCCGCCGTCCAGGTGAGCGGCCCCGCCGCCGGGCTCGCCCTCGTGGTCGCCGACCTCGTCGTCCGGTACGGCTGGCGGGCCACCTGCATGATCACTCTGATGGCGGGCGCCCTCCAGCTCCTCCTGGGGGTCTTCCGGGTCGCCCGCGCGGCCCTGGCCGTCTCGCCGGCCGTGGTGCACGGCATGCTCGCCGGCGTCGGCGTGGTGATCGCGCTCTCCCAGCTCCACGTCATCTTGGGCGGCAGCCCGCAGTCGTCCGCGGTCGAGAACATCCTCGAACTCCCGGCGCAGATCGCCGGCCTGCACGGCTACGCGGTCTTCGCGGGCCTGCTGACCATCGCGGTCCTGCTCGTCTGGACCCGGCTGCCGCAGAGTCTCCGCCTCGTCCCCGCCCCGCTGGCGGCCCTCGCCGTGACCGCCGTGACCGCGTGGGCGTTCGGCTGGGACGTCACCCGCATCGACCTGTCGGTGAACTTGAGCGAGTGGTCGGCCCCGGTCTGGCCGCAGGGCGACTGGCACGGGATCGCCACCGCGGTGATCCTCGTCGCCCTGCTCGCCGGGGTGGAGTCGCTCCTCTGCTCGGTGGCCGTCGACAAACTGCACGACGGCAGGCGGGCCGACCTGGACAGGGAGCTGACCGCCCAGGGTGTGGCCAACCTCGTCAGCGGCGCGCTGGGCGCCCTGCCCGTCGCCGGGGTCATCGTGCGCAGCACCACCAACGTCCGGGCCGGCGCGCGCAGCCGCTGGTCGGCGATCCTGCACGGCGGCTGGATCCTGCTGTTCGCCCTCGGCCTGGGCTGGACGGTCACCTTCATCCCGCTGGAGGCGCTGGCCGCCCTGCTGGTCTTCATCGGCGTGCAGATGGTCAACATCGGGCACGTCCACAACCTGCGCGGCCACGGCGAGGTGCCGGTCTACTTCGTCACCCTCGGCGGTGTGGTGGTGCTCGGCCTCGCCGAGGGCGTGCTGCTCGGCCTGGGACTCGCCGCCCTGCTCGCGCTGCGCCGCCTCACCCGGGTGACCGTGCGGGCCGCCCGGGAGCCCGACGGCCGCTGGCACGTGACGATCGACGGCTCGCTGACCTTCCTGGGGGTGCCCCGGCTCACCGCGGAGCTGGGCGCCGTCCCGCCCGGAGCCGCCGTCGACCTCGACCTGAACATCGACTTCATGGACAACGCCGCCTTCGAGGCCGTCCACGCCTGGCGGCAGAACCACGAGCGCGGCGGCGGCACGGTGGACATCGACGAGATCCACGACGAGTGGTACGCCATGGCGGCCGGCGGGGCCCGGAGGCTGCCGGCCAAAACCCCGCCGACGGCCCCGGACCGCTGGTGGCTGCCCTGGTCCCACCGGGGCCGGCGCAGGCTCCCGGCCGCCGGCTCCCTCATCCCCGTCCGGCACCAGGCTCCCGGCGGCCGGCCCGCCGTACCCGACCTGCTGGCCGGCGCGCGGGAGTTCCACCACCGCACGGCCCCGCTGGTCCGGCCCGTCCTGCACGGCCTGGCCCGCAAGCAGGAGCCGTCCCACCTCTTCATCACCTGCGCCGACTCCCGCATCGTGCCGAACCTCATCACCGCCAGCGGCCCCGGCGACCTGTTCACCCTCCGCAACATCGGCAACCTGGTCCCGCGCCGGGGGGCGGCTCCCACGGACCACTCGGTCACCGCCGCGATCGAGTACGCCACGGAGGTGCTCGGGGTCCGCACCATCACGGTCTGCGGCCACTCCGGCTGCGGCGCCATGGCCGCGCTGCTCGACGGCGGGGAGAAGGCCGCCGAGCTGCCCGAGCTCGCCCGCTGGCTCCGGCACGGCCACCTGAGCCTGGCCCGGTACGTCTCCGCCGCGCACGAGGGGGCCGAGCAGGGCCCGCTCGACCGCCTCTGCCGGCTCAACGTGCTCCAGCAGCTGGAGAACCTGCGCACCCATCCCGGGGTGGAGCGGCTCCTGCTCGCCGGGCGCCTGGAGCTGGTCGGCCTCTACTTCGACATCCCCGCCGCCAGGGTCCACGTCCTCGACCACCACTCCCCCGTCCCCGCCGGCCCGGTCTGAGACGTTCCGCTCCGGGCGTACGGCTTGCGCCACGGGTGAAAGCCGGTACCGCTCCCTCCGGCGGGTGCGAAGAATCAGGTGCCATGAGAATTCTGGTCATCGGCGGCTCGGTCTTCCTCGGCCGGGCGATCGTCGAGGAGGCGCTGCGGCGCGGACACGAGGTCACCACGTTCAACAGGGGCAGGAGCGGCGAGGACCTGCCGGGTGTCGAGGCGGTCCGGGGCGACCGCGAGTCGGCCGGGGACCTGGAGCGGCTCGCCCGCGGCCGGGAGTGGGACGTCGTCGTCGACGTCTGCGGGTTCGTCCCCCGGGTCGTCGGCGACGCGGTGCGCGCGCTCAGCGGGAAGGCCGCCACCTACGCCTTCATCTCCAGCATCTCGGCCTGCTCCGAGTGGCCGGGGAAGGGACCGGCGGACGAGTCCTCGCCGCGCTTCGAGTGCGCCCCGGACGCGGGGCCCGAGGACGGCGACTACGGCACGCTCAAGGCCGGCTGCGAGCGCGCGGTGGAGCAGGGATTCGACGGCAACGCCCTGATCATCGAGCCCGGTCTGATCCTCGGCCCGCACGAGAACGTCGGCCGCCTGCCGTGGTGGCTGACCCGGATCGCCCGCGGCGGGCGGGTCCTCGCCCCGGGTGACCCGGAGACCGCGATGCAGCTCGTCGACGCCCGGGACATCGCCGCGTTCACCCTGTCGCAGGCCGAGGCGGGCACGGACGACCGGTTCTTCGTCAGCGGGGTCCCGGGCAACACGACCTACCGCGGCTTCCTCGAGGAGTGCCGGGCCGCGACGGGTTCGCACGCCGAGCTCGCCTGGGTCGACGACGGGTTCCTCCTCGAGCGCGGGGTGCAGCCCTGGGTCGAGCTGCCGCTCTGGGCGCCCGCCGACCCCGCCTTCGCCGGGGTGTGGCTGCCGTCCTCGGCCAAGGCCCTGGCCGCCGGGCTGACCTGCCGGCCGGTGGCCGAGACCGTCCGCGACACCTGGGAGTGGCTCCGCGACGTACCGGTGGAGCGGCGGTCCTTCGGCAACGAGCGCATGCGCCACGGCATCGACCCGGACAAGGAGGCCGGGATCCTGGCCGAGTGGGACGAGCGCTCCTGAGCGCGTACTTCTCCGCGGGCCCCGCTCCGCGTCCCGCCCGGGGCGGACCGCGCTCCGGTCTCGTCCCCTGCGCCGCCGGACCGCGGCCGGCGCTCCCGCCGGCCGCGCGGAGGGCCCCTGGGCGGGCGGCGCGGGTCCCGGCGTTTTCCACGGTCTTCGTCAGGTCACCGGCCCTCCTGCCGATGAGGGGACGCCGGACTCGGGGGTGACGGGAGGTGGAACCGCCTTACCCGGGCCGGCCCGTACCGCACGGTCGACCGTGCCGGATCCCGCCGGGGACCCCCGACGCCCGGGACCGGCGTATGACGGACCGGGAGAAGGGGACATGAGCCGGACATCCTCTGGAGTGGCCCGTACGGCCCGCATCCGCCTCGTGCGCGAGCCGTACGGCTGGCCGGCGCTCCTCGTGGCCGGCGGCCTGCTCTCCCTGGCCGCTCCTGCTTTCTCCTCCCCGCTGGACGTGCTGCCCTGGGTGGCCGTGCAGGGGCTGTCGGCGCTGGCCGTCGTCGCGGGGATCCGCCGGCACGGCCTGGGCGACCGGTGGCCCTGGCGGCTGCTCGCGGCGGGCAGCGTCACGAACTGGCTGACGACGGTCCTGGTCTGGGCCGTCGGCTGGGTCTGGCTGGAGATCCCCGGGGCCATGCGGCTCTACAACGGCCTCGTGGTGGTCTGCTACTCTTTCGCGCTGCTCGCGCTGGTGCTGCTGAGCAGGGAGCACAGCGAGTCACCCCGGGCGGCGCTGCTGGACTCCTCGATCATCACCGTCGGCGTGACCATGCCCTTCTGGGCCTTCTTCGTCGACCCGCTGCTCGGCCGGAGCGCCTTCTCCGGTGTGGAACTCGCCTTCGCGCTGGCCACCTCCGTCATCGACCTGTTCCTGTTCGGCCTGGTCACGCGGATGGGACTGGCCAGAGGGCGGGCGCCGTGGCTGCTCCTGCTCGGCGGCGCCCAGGGAGCGCTGTTCACCGCCGACGGCCTGCGCCTGCTCGACCTGGCCGCGGGCCGCCCGTCCGGTCCCGGCACCACCGCGGCCTGGCTCCTCGCCTCGGTCCTGGTCGGCGCGGCGGCTCTGCACCCCAGCACGGCCGACGGCGCTCCGGTCTCCTCGGACGTCTCCACCCGGGTACGGGGCGTGGCCTTCCTGGCGCTGGCGCTGCTCGGCCCGCTGACCGCGGGCGCCGGCCTCCTGCTGAC
>NZ_JBHSBM010000076.1:0-3531 GCF_042650625.1 Planomonospora corallina | reverse complement strand
CCGGACCACCGAACGGACACGCCACGAACCGCTCCGCCGTCAACCCCGACCGGCCGGCGTAGCCGCGGGCCAGCTGGACCCCGGCGAGGTACAGCTCCCCCGGCACGCCGACGGGCACCGGCCGGAGCCAGCCGTCCAGCACGTAGAGGCGGGTGTTCCAGACCGGGCGGCCGATCGGGACGGACGTCGCCCCCGGCTCCGGGCGGTGCTCCCACGAGGTGACGTCCACCGCGGCCTCGGTCGGCCCGTAGAGGTTGTGCACCGGCACACCGAGCCGCGCGACCGCCCGGTCGGCGAGGTCCGGCGGGAGCGCCTCACCGCTGCACAGGACCCGGCGCAGGGAGTCCAGACCCGTGCCGGAGGATTCCGTCCCCGTGCCGGAGAAGACCGGCTCCGCGTCGAGGAAGGCGGCGAGCATGGAGGGGACGAAGTGCAGGGTCGTGATCCGCTCCTCACGGACGACCCGGGCGAGGTAGGCCGGGTCCCGGTGCCCTCCGGGGCGGGCGACGACCAGGGCGGCGCCGGTCTGGAGCGGCCAGAAGAACTCCCAGACCGAGACGTCGAAGCCCGCCGGGGTCTTCTGCAGGACCCGGTCACCGGGGCCCAGGCCGTACTCCGCCTGGGCCCAGCGCAGGCGGTTGACGATCGCGCGGTGGGTGACGACCACGCCCTTGGGGCGGCCGGTCGAGCCCGAGGTGTAGATCACGTAGGCGGGGTTGTCCGGCGCGGCCCGCACGCCGAGGCTCTCCCCGGACAGTCCTGTCAGGTCGGCGGCGGCCAGCCACTCGGGATCGACCACCAGGACCGGGCGCGCGTCCTCCACCATCGCGGTGACGCGGGCCTGCGGCAGTTCCGGGTCGATGGGCAGATAGGCGGCGCCCGCCTTGACCACCGCGTGCATCGCCACGACGAGGTCCAGTGACCGGGGCAGGCGCAGGCCCACGACCCGCTCGGGGCCGGCGCCGTGCTCGGTCAGGAGCCGGGCCAGCCGGTTGGTACGGGCGTCCAGTTCGGCGTAGCTCAGCTCGGCGCCCTCGAAGACCAGCGCCGTCGCCTCCGGGGTGCGGGCCGCCTGCGCCTCGAGCAGCTCGGCCAGTGTGCCGCCCGGCTCGGCCGCGCCTTCCGCCGTGGCGTTCCAGGTGCGCAGGACCAGGTCCCGCTCGGCGGCGGGGAGCGCGGCCAGCCGGGAGACGGTCGTCCGCGGTCCCGCCTCACGGGTGCCCGGTCCCGCCTCCCGCGCGGTCCCCGGCTCCGTCACCCCTCCGGTCCCCGTCTCCTCCGTACCTCCGGTCCGCGGCTCCGCCGCCTCGGCGGCCAGTACGGCGAGCAGGTGCCGGAACCGGTCCAGCAGGTCCGCGGCCTGCGCCTCGTCGAACACGTCGGGCCGGTACTGCAGGCGGAGACCGATCCGCTCGCCCGGGATCACCAGCACGGTGACCGGGTAGTGGGTCGCGTCGGCCACGTCCGCCGCGGTCAACCGGAGGTCGCCGAGCTCGGTGCGCGGGTCGACGGGGTAGTTCTCCATCACCAGCAGCGCGTCGAACAGCGGGCCGCGCCGGATCTCGGTCAGGCCGAGGTGGTGGTGGGGCAGCAGCTCGGCCTGCTCGTCGCGGAGCCTGCGCAGCAGGTCGCCGAGCGGCTCGGCGGGGCGGAGCCGTACCCGGACGGGAAGCGTGTTGATGAACAGGCCGACCATGCGCTCGACGCCGGGCAGCTCGGCCGGGCGGCCGGAGACCGTGCCGCCGAAGACGACGTCGTCACGCCCGGTCAGCTGGGCCAGCAGCAGGCCGAAGGCGGCCTGCACGACCGTGTTGAGGGTCACGGAGCAGGAGCGGGCCAGCGCGGCGAGCTCCCGGGTCAGGCCGGCGCCGAGTTCGGCGGTGACACGGTGCGGCGGGACCGGCGGGGCGGTGGCGGCGAGGGCGGGGGCGGGGGCGACCAGGGTGGGCTCGTCCACGCCGTCGAGGGCCCGGTCCCATGCCCGGCGCGCCGCGTCCCCGTCCTGCCGGGCCAGCCACGCCAGATGGTCCTTGTACGGCGGTGCGGGCGCGGGCTCCTCCCCGGTGTACAGCGCCAGCAGCTCGGCCGCGAGCAGCGGCGTCGACCAGCCGTCCAGCAGGATGTGGTGGTTGGTGAAGACCAGCCGGTGCCGCTCCGGCCCGAGCCGGACCAGCGCGAAACGCAGCAGCGGCGGCCGGGACAGGTCGAAGCGGCGCTCCCGCTCCTCGGCCGCCACCCGCTCGGGATCGGCCCCGGTGACCTCCCGCCAGGGAACCTCCACGCGGCGGTGCACGAGCTGGACGGGGTCGTCGCCGCGGAACTCGAAGGAGGCGCGGAGCGCGGGGTGCCTGCGGACCAGCCGGTCGGCCGCCCACCGCAGCCGGGCCGCGTCGAGCGGTCCCTCCAGGTCGAGGGTGAGCTGGGCGGTGTAGACGTCGGTGTCGAGCAGCGCGTGGAAGAACAGGCCGTGCTGGAGAGGGGCGAGCGGCCAGGCGTCCTGCAGGTCCGGGCCGAGCTCGTCGAGGTCCCGCTGGGTCAGCGGGGCGAGCACGTCCGACGGGGTGAGGCCGCCCCCGGCGTGCCGGGACAGGCCGGTGAGGGCCTGGGTGCAGGCCTCGGCCAGAGCGGTGATCTGCTCGGCGGTGTAGTGCGCCCCGGCCCAGGTCCAGGTCACGCGGAGGGTCTCGCCCACGGCGACGGCGTCGATCTGGATGCCGTGCCGGAGCGGGGCGTCGCCGTCCCAGCCGCCGATCAAGCCGTCTCCGTCCGGTTCCCAGTCCTGTCCGGAGGTGGTGATCCGGCCGAGGTAGTTGAAGCCGATCTCCGCGCCGGGCAGGGCGGCGAGGACCGGAGCGGTCTCCGGGCCGAGGTGGCGGAGCAGGCCGTAGCCCAGGGGGTCGGGCAGGGCCCGCAGTTGCTCCTTGACCCGCTTGACGGCGGCTCCGGCCGCGGGGCCGCCCGCGAGCAGGTCCGTCCAGCCGGTCGTGCCCGCCTCGCCCGCGTCGATCCTGGCCGGGTGCATGCAGGTGAACCAGCCGACGGTCCGGGACAGGTCGGTGCCGCCGGGCAGGTCGTGGCGGCCGTGCCCCTCGAGGTCGACCAGGACGGAGCGGTCCCCGCGCCACCGGGTGACCGCCGCGGCGAGCCCGGCGAGCAGCACGTCGTCGGCCCGGCCGTGGAAGGCTCCCGGGAGCCTGCCGAGCAGCGCTTCCGTGACCTCTCGGGGGAGTTCCACGACGAGTTCCCGCCGCGAGTCCCACGTCCCCCAGCCGCCGTCCGGCCCGGATCCCACCGCGGTCGCGGGGATCGGGGTCCCACCCGCGGTCGCGGAGGCCGGGGTCCCGTCCGTGCCCGGCGCGGGACGCCGGTGCGCCGCGGTGTCCCCGCCGGGTACGGGCCGCCGGGCCGGGCCGCGGAGCACCTCGGCCCAGGAGTCCAGGTCGCCCGCGTGGTTCGCCGCCTGGGCGCGCAGCCGCCGTGCCCAGGTGCGGAACGACGTCGGCACCGGCGCCAGCTCGGGAACCTCTCCCC
>NZ_JBHSBM010000075.1:148670-191368 GCF_042650625.1 Planomonospora corallina | reverse complement strand
TGTCTCGTGGTGTTCGTCAGGTAAGAGTGACGAGCGCGCGATTTTGTTACGACCAATCCCAAGATTTTTTCTCCCGACCCGGAGAAAGGGCTCCGCGACCGCGCGGATCAGGCTCTCCGAGCGGCCTCCGCCGGAGCGCCCCGCCCCCGGAGCCGCCGGAGCAGCGCTCCCGTCTCTCCCCGCGAGACGGCCACGCCGGCCAGGCAGAGCACGCCTCCCGCGACGGTCAGCCACCCGGGCACCTCGTCGAGGACCATCCATGACATCAGGACCACCAGGGCCGGGACGATGTAGGTCGTCGCGCCCATCTTCCCCGCCGTCGTCCGGGCCAGCGCGTACGCCCAGGTGGTGAAGGCCAGAGCGGTCGGGAACACGCCGAGGTAGACCATGTTCAGCGTGGCGCTCAGCGGCGCCCGGGCGACCTCGGTGGCGAGCTGCCCGGCGAACGGCAGGCACGTCACCGTCCCGACGACGCACCCGAACGTGGTCACCTGGAGCGCCGAGCCGTGCCGCAGCGCGGGCTTCTGGCAGACGACCCCCGCGGCGTACAGCACGGCCGCCGCCAGGCAGAGCAGCACGCCGAGCACGGAGGACCCGCTGTCGCCGCCGGACATCGAGACGCCTACCACGACCGCCCCCGCGAACGAGACGGCCATGCCGGCCATCAGGCGTGCCGGGAAGCCCTCCTTGAGGAGCAGACCGCCGAGGAGCGCGATGAGGATGGGGCCGATGTTGACGATCATGGCCGCGGTCCCCGCGTCCACCTCGCGCTCACCCCAGTTGAGCGCGACCATGTAGAGACCGAACCAGAGCACGCCGGAGCCGAGGATGCCGGGCCAGGCGGCCCTCTTCGGCCACCCCTCGCCCCGTACCACCAGGATGGCGGCGAGCACCAGGGAGCCCACCAGGAGCCGGCCCAGTGCCAGCGCGCCCGGCGAGTAGTGCTCGCCCGCGCTGCGGATGCTGACGAAGGCCGAGGCCCACAGAAGAACGGTGACGCCCGCCGCGGCGAGGGCCAGGCGGCCGGCGCGCGGCTCGCTCGGGATGATCTGCTCCATACCCGAACCCTAGGCTCCGGACGTTTCGTTCCCCACCGAAGTTTCCGGACCGGGAATCCGGCCGCCCGCGGACATACGATCAATTCCGTGAGTGATCCGGAGAGCATGTCCTACGGCTTTCTCGCGCTCCTGGGCCTGGGACTTCTCACGTTGGCCGCATCGGGCTACATGGCGCTCGCCACGGGCGAAGTGGTGGCTCTGGCCATCGTCGGCGTCGGCTTCGCCGTCGCGGCCCTGACCATCTACCAGCAGCGGGGAACCCCGGCCTCCGGCGGGGGCGCCGACCGCTCCCTGCCTCAGCCGCCGAACCAGGACCGTGCGGCCGGACGGGTGAGCCAGAAGACCACCGCGACTCCCAGGACCGACCCCGGCAGCGCGCCGAGGTAGGGGGAGGGACCGCGCAGGAAGAGCAGACTGGACAGGATCACGACGCCTTCGAGCGTGAAGACGGTGATCCGCACCCACGGCCTGCGGGAGTCGTATCTCGTCGTCAGTCCGGCGAGCAGTCCGAGAGGCAGCAGGATCAGAAGGCTCGACGGCGGCAGCAACGGATACGACCAGAGCGGAGGTCCGCCCATGCCGACGATCAAGCCGATGAACAGCACGAACCCCCGATCGCCGCCTGGATCCTCGTGAGGAGACGGGCCGTTCTCACTTCCTGCGGTATCCGCCGGGTCGCGTACGCCTCTGCCATCGGTGTCCTTGGAGTAAGGGGGACCGCCTGCCGATCTCAACCGAGCATAGGGATTCGATGATCACTGGTCATCTGAAACCCGCAGGCCGTTCCCTCCACTCCCCGTCCCCCCGTTCACGGACATCACCTGCCCGTCCCCCGCTTCACGGACGTCCCGTGCCCGTCCCCACGGTTCAGGGACATCCCGTGCCCGCTCAGGCGGGGAAGGGGCCCTCGGTGTAGTCGGCCACCCCGTCGCCGTCCAGGTCGACGAGCGTCTCGTCGATCACGCCGTCACCGTTGTGGTCGTTGTAGGTCACATCGGTGCGGCCGTCGCCGTTGGTGTCGTAGTTCTCCTGGTCGGCCACACCGTCACCGTCGGTGTCGATCCACTCGACGTCGGAGGCCCCGTCCCCATTGGTGTCGTAATTCTCCACGTCGCTGTAGCCGTCACCGTTGACGTCCGTCCACTGGACGTCGGTGTGACCGTCGGCGTTGGTGTCGAAGAAAGCCGCGGTGAAGTCGCTCATTTCGTCCCCCTTTGTTCCTGTCTCATGGTGTTCGTCAGATAAGAGTGACGAGCGCGCGATTTTGTTACGACCAATCCCAAGATTTTTTCTCCCGGCCGCCGACCGCCCCCGGCAAGGGACCTCCCCGCTTCCGGCAGGGGTGTCCCCCGGCGTACGGCAGGCCGCACGCCGAGCAGGCCGTACGTCCGGCGCCGTGACCGATCGATAAGCACCGTCGATGAATCCCCTCCCGCGGCGAGGCCACGTCCAGGGAGCAGCGCCGGAGCCCGACCCTCAGGCCATGAACGGCGTCGATGGATCCGGCCGGCGGGTCCCGGACGCGGGCAGGATGCCGCGCATCCGACGTCTCCGTCTCGACCCATCGGGAGCACGCATGACCGCCGCACCTCCGCAGCCGTTCCCCGCCGCCACGATCCTCGGCTATCCCCGGATCGGGCCCCGCCGGGAACTGAAGCGGGCGCTGGAGGCCTACTGGGACGGCCGCGCCACCCTCGGCGAGCTGCGCCGCACCGGCGCGGAACTGCGCGAGCGGACCTGGAAGCGCCTGACCGGGCTCGGCCTCCGGACGCCGCCGTCCAACACCTTCTCCCTCTACGACCAGGTGCTCGACACCGCGCTGCTGCTCGGCGCCGTCCCCGCCCGCCACCGCGCCGGCACCGACGAGGACACCTGCTTCGCCATGGCCCGCGGCACCGGCGCCGCCGCCCCGCTCCGCATGACCAAGTGGTTCGACACCAACTACCACTACATCGTCCCGGAGATCGGCCCGGACACCGCCTTCGCGCTCCACGCAGCCAAGCCCGTCTCGGAGGTACGGCAGGCACGCGCGCTCGGTCTGGAGACCCGTCCCGTGGTGATCGGCCCGGTGACGTTCCTGCTGCTGGCGCAGGCGGCCCCCGGAAGCCCGGCCTCCTTCACCCCGCTGGACCGGCTGGCCGACGTGCTGACCGCGTACGAGCGGCTGCTGGCGGCCCTGGCCGCCGAGGGCGTCGGCTGGGTGCAGCTGGACGAGCCCGCGCTCGTCACCGACCTCGGCGGGGCGGAGCTCGCCGCGGTCCGGACCGCGTACGAGCGGCTCGGTGCCCTGGCCGACCGGCCCGCGCTCTTCGTCGCCTCCTACTTCGGGAGCCTCGGACAGGCGCTGCCGGTCCTCGCGGGCACCCCGGTCGAGGCGGTCGGCGTGGACCTGGTCCGCGGGGACCTCACGGGCGTCGAGGCGCTGGCGGGCAAGACCGTGGTCGCCGGGGTCGTCTCCGGCCGGGACGTGTGGCGCGCCGACCGGGAGCGGGCGCTGGCCGCGCTGCTCGCCGTGCGGGAGCGAGCCGGTCACGTGGTGGTGAGCACCTCCTGCTCGCTGCTGCACGTCCCGTACGACCTGGAGGCGGAGACGGGGCTCGACCCGGCGCTGCGGCGGAGGCTGGCGTTCGCGGACCAGAAGGTCTCCGAGGTGGTGGAACTGGCCGCGCTGCTGGACTCCGCCCCCGCGCGGGCCGTACCCGCGGCCCCGGACCGCACGCGGGCCGTACCCGCGGCCCCGGACCGCACTCCGGTCCACGCCCCGGACCGTGCCCCGGTCCACGACCCCTCGGACGCCCCCGCCGTGGCGGAGCCGGAGCGCGCGGGCCGGAGCCCGTACGGCGTGCGGACCGCGGCGCAGGCCGCGCACCTGGGACTGCCCCCGCTCCCGGTCACCACGATCGGCTCGTTCCCGCAGACCGGCGAACTGCGGGCGGCCCGCGCGGCGCTGGCCGCGGGCGAGCTGGACGAGGGGGCGTACGAGGAGCGGGTCCGGGCCGAGATCGCACAGGTCATCGCCCTGCAGGAGCGGCTCGGACTGGACGTGCTGGTGCACGGCGAGCCCGAGCGCAACGACATGGTGCAGTACTTCGCCGAGCACCTCGGCGGCTTCGCGGTCACCCGCCACGGCTGGGTCCAGTCGTACGGCTCGCGCTGCACCCGCCCGCCCATCCTGCACGGCGACGTCCACCGGCCGGAGCCGATCACCGTACGGTGGACCGCCTACGCCCGGTCGCTGACCGACAGGCCGGTCAAGGGCATGCTGACCGGGCCGGTCACCATCGTCGCCTGGTCGTTCGTCCGGGACGACCTGCCGCTGCGGGACGTCGTGTTCCAGGTCGCCGACGCCGTCCGCGCCGAGGTGCGGGACCTGGAGGCCGCCGGCGTCTCCGTCATCCAGGTGGACGAGCCGGCGCTGCGGGAGCTGCTGCCGCTCCGCCGCGCCGGGCAGGAGGAGTACCTGCGCTGGGCGGTGGAGGCCTACCGGTGGGCGACGTCCGCGGCGGGCGACCGCACCCAGATCCACACCCACCTGTGCTATTCGGACGCCGACCAGATCCTCGCCGCGGTCGACGCCCTCGACGCCGACGTGACGAGTGTCGAGTCGGCCCGCTCGGGGGCGCGGCTCCTCGGCGAGCCGGCGGTGAAGGGCTTCGCGCGCGGGCTCGGCCCGGGGGTGTACGACATCCACTCTCCGCGGGTGCCCACCGCCGCCGAGGCCGGGGAGCTGCTGGAGGCGGCGCTGCGGGTGCTGCCCGCGGACCGGCTCTGGGTCAACCCGGACTGCGGGCTGAAGACCCGGACCTACGAGCAGGTCGAGGCGGCCCTCGCCAACCTGGTCGAGGCCGCCCGGCGGGCCCGGCCCCCGGTGCCCACCACGTCGCGGGCCGTCTCCGGGGCTGTGACACAGTTGAGGTGAGCCGTAGTCGATGTGAGCCGACCTGGATGGAGTTCGTCATGTCCCGGCAGATCAATCTCGCGTCACGCCCGTCGGGCTGGCCGACTCCGGACAACTTCGACCTGGTGGAGGCCGACCTCCCCGCTCCCCAGGAAGGACAGGTCCTGGTCCGCAACCTGTTCATGTCGGTCGACCCGTACATGCGGGGGCGGATGAACGACGTCGAGTCGTACGTGCCGCCGTTCCGGCTCGGCGAGCCGCTGGACGGCGGCGCGGTCGGCGAGGTCGTCGAGTCCCGGGCGCCCGGCCTGAAGGCCGGTGACCTCGTCCTGCACGGCTTCGGCTGGCGCGAGCAGGCCGTCCTCGACGCCGCCCGGGTGCGCCGGGTCGAGCCGGTCGAGGGCGTCTCCCCCTCCGCCTACCTCGGTGTGCTCGGCATGCCGGGCCTCACCGCCTACGTGGGCCTGCTGGACATCGCGGAGTTCAAGGAGGAGGAGGCGGTCTTCGTCTCCGGCGCGGCCGGCGCGGTGGGCAGCCTCGTCGGCCAGATCGCCAAGCTGAAGGGCGCCTCCTGGGTCGTGGGGAGCGCCGGTTCGGACGAGAAGGTCGCCCACCTGCGCGAGCTCGGCTTCGACGCCGCCTTCAACTACCGCGACGGCCCGGTCGGCGAGCAGCTCCGGCAGGCGGCCCCGGACGGCATCGACGTCTACTTCGACAACGTCGGCGCCGACCATCTGGAGGCCGCGATCGACGCGCTCCACGTCGGCGGCCGGGTCGCCATGTGCGGCGCGATCGCGGTCTACAACGCCACCGAGCCGGCGTGCGCGCCGCGCAACCTCTTCCTGGCCGTCGGCCGGCGGCTCACGCTGCGCGGCTTCATCGTGGGCGACCACTCCGCCCGCATGCCCGACATGATCGCGGAGGTGGGCGCCTGGCTGCGGGAGGGCCGGATCACCGCCGACGAGACCGTGGTCGAAGGGCTGGAGAACGCACCGGAGGCGTTCATCGGCCTGCTGAGGGGGGCCAACACCGGGAAGATGGTCGTCCGCCTCTGACGCCCCGGCGGTCCTCAGTCGCGGGGGATCGCCTCGATGGTCTCCATGTGCTTGTCGCCCCACTCGCCGAGGGGCAGGAGCGCGGTGTTGAGCGACTGGCCGAGCTCGGTCAGCGAGTACTCCACCTTCGGCGGGACCTGGTGGTAGACCTCCCGGTGCACCAGGCCGCAGGTCTCCATCTCCCGGAGCTGCTGGATCAGCATCTTCTCGCTGATGTCCGAGAGCATCCGCCTCAGCTCCCCGAACCGGCGCGGCTCGTCGTGCAGCGCCCACAGGATCAGCGCCTTCCATTTGCCGCCCACGACGTCGACGGCGGCGTCGAGCCCGCAGCTGTAGGTCCGCTTCTTCACCTCTGACCTCCACACTTACGAAAAGGTAAGTACCTGAGGAAATAGTAGGTACTTGAGAAAAGTACACCGGGAAACCAGCATGGGGAACACCCCGGCCGGGATCGTCAGCGGTCTCCGGCCGGGGCCCACCTGTCCCTGCGGCTGAAGCCGGGCGTCGACCGGGCCAACAGGTCAGGGGCGAGGCCACCTGTCCCTGCGGATGAAGCCGGGACTCACCTTTTCCCCGGGGCCCCCTGCGGACCCCTGCGGACCCCTGCGGGCCCCTGTGTACGAAACGGAGCACGACATGACCGACAGCGGCCGTCCGCCGGTGACCGTCATCGGACTGGGCGACATGGGCCGGGCGCTGGCCGGGGCCTTCCTCGACCGCGGCCACCCCACGGCCGTCTGGAACCGTACGGCCTCCCGGGCCGACGCCCTCGCCGCCCGGGGCGCGACCGTGGCCGCCACCCCCGCCGAGGCGATCGCCGCGAGCCCGCTCACGGTGGTCTGCCTGCTGGACGACGGCGCCGTGCGGAAGGTCCTCGAGCCGGCGGCCGCCACGCTGAGGGGCCGGACCCTGGTGAACCTCACCAACGGCACGCCCGGGCAGGCGCGGGAGACCGCCGCCTGGGCGGCCGGGCAGGGCGCGGAGTACGTGGACGGCGGCATCATGGCGGTCCCCCCGATGATCGGCGGCCCCGGGGCGCTCGTCCTCTACAGCGGGTCGCCCGCCGCCTTCACCGGCCACGAGGCGACCCTCGGCGCGCTGGGCGCCGCCAGGCACCTGGGGACGGACCCCGGCCTGGCCGCCCTGTACGACGTGGCGCTGCTCAGCGCGATGTACGGGATGTTCGGCGGGTTCTTCCAGGCCGTCGCCCTGACGCGCTCGGAGAAGGTCCCGGCCGCGGAGTTCACGCCGATGGTGGCCGCGTGGCTCGGCGCCATGATGGAGAGCCTGCCCGCGCTGGCGGAGGCGGTCGACTCGGGCGACCACTCGGCCACCGGCTCGAACCTGCGGATGCAGGCGGCGGCCTACGTCAACCTGCTGGACGCCGCCAGGGAGCAGGGCGTCGGCACCGAGCTGATGGAGCCCATGCGGGCCCTGCTCGACCGTGCCGTCGCCGCGGGTCACGGCGACGGCGACCTGTCCAGCCTCGTCGACCTGCTGCGCACGGCTCCCGCGAACGGCCCCGCGCCACGGCGCTGACCGCCCGGCCCGCGCACACCACCTCCCGGCGCACCGCTTTCCCGCACCGCTCTGACTCCCGCACACCCTGACGCCGGACCACCCGGCCGGATCGGAGAGAAGACATGAACGACGGCACCCCCACCCCGGTGACGGTCCTGGGTCTCGGCCCGATGGGGCAGGCGCTCGCCCGCGCCTTCCTCGACGCCGGTCACCCCACGACCGTCTGGAACCGCACGGCCTCCCGGGCCGATGCCCTCGCCGCCCGGGGCGCGACCGTGGCCGCCACCCCCGCCGAGGCGATCAGCGCGAGCCCGCTCGTGATCGTCTGCGTGATCGACTACGAGGTCGTGCACGCGATCGTGGATCCCGCGGCCGGCGAGCTGAAGGGCCGGACCCTGGTGAACCTCACCGCCGACACGCCGGAGCGTGCCCGCCGTACGGCCGCCTGGGCCGCCGAGCACGGCATCGACTACCTCGACGGCGCGATCATGACGCCGACGCCCACCATCGGGGGACCGGAGGCCGTCGTCCTCTACAGCGGGCCGGAGGAGATCTACCGGGCCCACCGGCAGGCCCTGGCGAGCCTCGGCGGCACCTCCGCCCACCTGGGCGCGGACCCCGGGCGGGCGGCGGCGCACGACGTGGCCCTGCTCGACCTCTTCTGGACCTCCATGAGCGGGCTCGTCCACGCCTTCGCCCTGGCCTCCGCCGAGGGCGTCGCGCCCCGGGACCTCGCCCCGTTCGCCAAGGGCATCGGCGCCCTGCTGCCCGCCATCATCGACGAGTTCGCCGAGGAGATCGAGAGCGGCCGCCACCCGGGCGACGAGTCGACCATCCTGTCGGCGGCGGCGGGCATTGAGCACATCGTGCACGCCTCCCGGGCCCGCGGCCTCGACACCGGGGTGCTGGAGGCCGCCCGGTCCGTCGCCCTGCGGGCGATCGACGCCGGGCACGGCGCCGACGGCTTCTCCCGCCTGGCGGAGACGCTCCGGACGGATGCGCTTTCCGAAGATTTCCGGTGAAATCCTCAGGTCCTCCTCCCCGCTGCCGACCATACGGAGAAACCGGACCAGGGAAGGTCCGGTGGACCCCCGCCAAGGAGGGAGGGGCCATGGGCCTGCGCATCGACCAGAGCCGCCCTGCGGACAACTACCGGTACGTGCCGCCCGCCGACCGGGCGGCCGGCACCCTGAGGGTCTTCGCCCTGCGGGCCGCCGAACCCGCGGCCAACGGCCCGCAGGGCAAGGAGTCGGCCGGCGGCGCCCCGGACCGTGACAGGCTGAGGGCCGCGGTCCGCGACGCGCGGAGGGATCTGTCCGCCATCCGGAGCGCCGAGGACGCCCTGGAGGAGACCCGGTCCATCCTCCAGGGCATGCGCGATCTGGCCGTCCAGGCGGATCGTTCCGGCACCGGCGACCCGGAGGCGCTGACCCGCCTGCAGACCAGGATCGCCACGCTCGGCTCCCAGCTCGGCCTCGTCTCCGGCACTGCCGCGCTCGGCTCCGCCGGAGCGCCGGACGGCCCGTCCGGGGACGGCGGGAACCGGTCCGGCCGCGCCGCGGTCCCTGCCGCCCGCCCTGTGGACGCCGCCGGATTCGGCCCGACTGAGCTGATCACGGCCGTCATCGACCTGACGACCGACGGGGGAGCGAGCGCGGCGCTGACCGCGCTCAACACCGCCATCCAGAAGGTCTCCACCGCCCGGAGCAGTCTCCACGCCCTGCGCGTCCGCTTCGAGGACGTCGCCGGCGCCCCCGGCGCGGCGGACGGGAACCGGGCGCTCCCGGGCACCGCGGCGGAGGGCCGGGCGGCCCCCGGTTCCACGATCCACGGCTCCGGCGCGGCCCTGGAGGTGATGGGGTCCGTCCGCTCCCGGATCCTCTCCGAGAGCGCCGCCGCGACGGACTCCCACGGTGAGCGGAGCCCGGGATCGGTCCTGCGGTTGCTGAGTTGAACGGCACCGCCGGCCGTCCGGGACGGGACCGCCTCCCGCCCGCGGCGGCCGGCACCGCCCGTCGCCCTCCGGTGCGGGGCCGTCGCCCTCCGGTGCGGGGCCGTCGCCCTCCGGTGCGGGGCCGTCGCCCTCCGGTGCGGGATCGTCGCCGGGGCCGTACCCGTCCGCGGCGTCAGGGCCGGCGGTCCTCCAACTCCGCCAGCGTCGTGCGCAGCCAGGCCGTCTCGGCCTCGCTGGTCGCCCTGGCGATCGTCAGCATCCCGTGCCGGAACGGATCGTCCTGCTCCTCCGCGCGGACCGGTCTGTCGTCCTCGTAGAAGAAGCTGCTCGGCTGCTCCAGGAAGGCCAGCCGCCGCCGCAGCACCTCGGCCTGCGCCCGGGGTTCCTCCAGGTCGCGCAGGAAGGCGAGCAGGACGAACCAGCGGTTCTCGTCGCTGATGTCCAGTTCCTCGGGGCGGCCCAGCCGCCGCAGCAGCTCCTCCTCCCCGGCGGGGGTCAGGTGCAGCATGTGCCGCGGGGCGGCGGCGGTGCCCGCCCGGGTCTCCCGCGTCAGCCACCCGGCCGCCTCCATGCGCTTGATGGCCGGGTAGAGCGTGCCGTCGGCGATCGGCCGGACGTGGCCGGTCAGAGCCGCCACCCGCCTGCGCAGCTCGTAACCGTGCATCGGCCGCTCGCGGAGGAAACCGAGGATCGCCAGTTCGAGCATGCCGTAGATCGTACCGCCTTGCCGTTATACCTCGGAGGCGATATACCTTCCTGCCGATACAGACTGCGGACGAGGAGAACGGCATGCACGTGACACAGGTCCACCCGAGCGGCGCCCGGATGCGCTGGCTGGAACTGCCCGGGACCGAGCCCGCCCGCGTCTACGTCCACGGCCTCGGCGCCATGTCGGCCCCCTACTTCACGCGGGTGGCCTGCCACCCGCTGCTCGCGGGCCACCGCTCCCTCCTCGTCGACCTGCTCGGCTTCGGCCTCAGCGACCGCCCTGCCGACTTCGGCTACACCCTCGGGGAGCACGCCGACGCCCTCGCCCGGATGATGGAGGCCGCCGGCGTGACCGGGGCCCGGCTGATCGGCCACAGCATGGGAGGGTCGATCGCCGTCGTCCTGGCCTCCCGCCACCCGGCGCTGGTCTCCGGCCTCGTCCTGGTCGACGCCTGCCTCGACCCCTTCCCGCCGGAGCCCGGCCATCCCGGTGGCAGCGGCATCGCCGCCTACGCCGAGGAGGAGTTCCTCCGGTACGGCAGGCAGGAGATCGGCGAGCGCGTCGGCCCGCACTGGTGGTCGACCATGCGCCTGGCCGACCCGCGGGCCCTGCACCGCAGCGCCGTAGGCCTGGCCCGCGGCGGCACGCCCACCGTACGCGAGCTCCTGCTCCGCCTGGAGGTCCCCCGCGCCCTCCTGTATCCCGCCCAGGACGGGCCGCCCGCCGGGGACGGCGACCTCCGCGCCGCAGGCGTCCGGCTCGTGCCGATCCCCGGCAGCGGGCACAACATCACACTCGACAACCCCGAGGCCTTCGCCCGCGCCGCCTCGGAGCTGCCCGGCCCGTGAGGGTCATGCGCTCCCGTGACCCGAGGGCGCACGCTCGTACTCCGCGATCCGGACGGTCAGGGTCTCCGCCGCGGGCCGTACCCCGCGGCGGGGTGCCTCCCCGGCCGCTCATCGCAGGACCTCCGCACCCGGCGTCTCCCGGAGCGCGGTCCCGCCCGGCGCGGGTGCGGGTACGGCCGGCCCGGCCAGCCTCCTGCCCAGCCGCTGGGCGGGGGCCTCGACCAGCCGGTGGGTCAGGTACGCCAGCGGCACCAGGGCGAGGAAGAAGACCGCGAGGTTCGGGCTCACCCTCAGCAGGAGCGGGTGGAGCAGGTAGAGGGAGAAGCTGATCACCCCGAGGTGGGCGAGCCACCGGGGGAAACTCCGGCGCCGGAGCGCGAACGCGGCCGCGAAGCACCCGGCGGCCAGCATGATCGCCGGCGCCCAGCCGGGGTCGTCCTTGGCGAAGGCCCCGCAGGCCAGGACCGCCAGCACCGCGGCGACGGCGGTCCGCCACCGGATCACGCCCCGCTCGGCGCGGTGGACGGCCGTGCCGGCGAACATCGCGGCCAGGACGGTCAGCCCCTGCCACGCGCCGATCCTGCTGCCCAGCACCACCAGCGCCAGGCCGAGCAGGCCGCCCGTCACCGCGGCGGCCGTACGCGCCCGGCCGCGCGCCCACACCGAGACGGCGATCGCCGCGACGACCGCACCCCCGACGAGCGCGGCGGCCGTACCGGCGCCTCCGTTGATCAGCGCGCGCGGCAGCAGGAACCCGAGCGGTACGGCCGACACGGCCAGGGCGACCGCGACCGCCGCCGACCGGTGCGCCTGCCGTACGGCCAGCAGCCCGGCCGCCAGCAGGTAGAACGCCATCTCGTAGGAGAGCGTCCACATCACGTCGATGACGGCGGGCAGGCCCAGCAGTTCCTGGAGCATCGTCAGGTTCCCGAGGAGGACGAGCGGCACGGGACGCGTGCCCAGGTCCGGGTGGAGGTCGAACGCTCCGCCCCACGCGAGCAGGAGCGCCAGGCCGGAGGCGACCAGCAGCAGCGGAACCAGGCGGAAGACCCGGCCGGTCCAGAAGACCCGCAGGTCACCACAGCGTTCCAGGGAGGCGGGGATGATGTACCCGCTGACCAGGAAGAACACGAAGACGCCCCAGGTGCCGACGTCGATCCTGCGGTCCACCTCGGCCCAGAGGTCCGGGATGAACGTCCAGGCGGAGTGGTGCAGGGCGACGGCGAGCGCGGCGGGCCCGCGCAGCGCGTCCAGCCAGGACAGCCGGGGAGAACTCTGGGCCATTTGCCCGACTTTATGGCATTTATATCTTTCCTAGTGGCTTTTCCGTGGATCCTGCGCCTGTTCCCGGACCGCCAGGGCCTCCGCCGCGTCCCGTGCCCCGACCGCCCGCAGCGCCTCCCGCAGGGCGGCGACACCGGAGCCGCCCTCGATGCGGGCATGCCGGGCGGGATCACGCGCCAGCAGCGCGCCGATCGCGTCCTCCACCTTCCGCCATCGCGGGAGATCCGTCTCTGCGGCGTACCCCCCGTCCCAGTCCCCCAGCGCGTGGAGCCCCTCCCAGCGCAGGAGACTCAACACTCCGGCGACCGCGTACGCGTCGTCCACGGCCATGTGCTCCGCCGCCCGGAACACCAGGGCCAGCCTCTCGTCCGCGGCCCCGACCGGCCCCAGCGCGTCCATCAGCCGGACGACACCGCCCCCGTCCTCCATGGAGACGTGCCGGACCGGGTCACGGGCCAGCAGGGCGGCCACCGCGCCCTCCGCTCCCACCTCCTGCAGCGCCTCCAGCAGGGCACCGGTCCCGTACCCGTCGGACAGGAGGACGTGCCGGGCGGGATCCCGGTCCAGCAGGGCCTCCACCGCGCTCCGGTCCCCGTTCCGCCACCACGCCTCCAGCAGGGCGGCGACCTCGCACCCGTCGCCCAGAGGCACGTCCCGGGCGGTCCGGGCGAGCAGGGCCGCGGCCATGTCCTCCCTCCCGCAATCCCGCAGCGCGTTCGAGACCGCGACCACGCCGTACGCCTCGTCGAGGGCGACGCCCTCCACCGCCCGGGCGGCCAGGGCCGCCACCGCGTCCTCGGCCCCGGCCCTGTGCAACGCCCCCAGCAGGCCGGCGACGCCGAACCCGTCCTCCATGGAGACGCACCGGGCCGCGCGGGCGGCCAGCACCGCCACCGCATCCCCGTCCCCCGCCTCCCGCAGCGCGTCCAGCGCGGAGGCCGCGGTGTAACCGCCGGCCGGCTCGGCGTCCGTCAGCGATCCGGGCGCGGCCTCGGCGCCGGGGCCGTGCGGGCCGCTCACCTGCCCGCCGGATGCCGGACCGGACATCCGACCACCTCCCCTGCCGGAACGCCCGCAGGCCGTACCCCGCGGTGCGGCGCCTCCGGCCACTCACCGTACGGCCTCCGGGAACACGCCGCCGGCGCGCCTCCCGCGGACGGGATCACCCTCCGCCCGTGCATCGCTCGCCCATCACCCCCCGCCCGTGAACCGCTCGCCCGCGGCCTCTATGCGCCGGATCTCGGTGCGGAAGAACCGGGCCAGCTCGGCGCAGGCCGCGGGGTCGACCGGACCGCCCTCCCGCTCGGGCAGGTCGGGGTAGGGGCTGCCGATGACGAAGATGTTCTCGTCGTTGTAGTTGTTGGCCGGAGCGGTGTAGTTGAAGGACCCCGCGATGACCACGGCCTCGTCGACGACCATGAGCTTGTGGTGGAGCTTGCCGAAGTCCGGGCCGCGCCGGGGGAAGTACAGCTCGATGCGGGCGCGGTCCAGGTCGTGGGTGGCCGCCCACCTCTGGGCGCCCTGACCCGGGTCCATCGCGCCGGTGACGGTCCGCCCGGCCGCCGCCAGGGCGATCATCGCGTCGTCGATGCCGGAGGAGCCGGAGAAGGTGAAGATGGCGAAGTCGACACGCTCGGCGGCCTTGAGCATCTGCTTCATGATCTCCAGCTCGGGCGCGTGGTCGGGCGCGAACAGCACCTTCACCGGTATCCCGCCGAGGTTGTAGGCGTCGGGGACCTTGCCGTGGGCGCCCCTGCCGAACAGGCCCGCACGCATGTGGCCGAACTCGGTGGCGTACTCCCGGCAGATCCTCGCATCGTGGAAGACCACCGCGTGGTTGAGGTTGCGGTGGCAGTCGGTGTGGGTGAAGTTCGCCGAGCCTGACAGGATCGCCGAGGTGGGCAGGGCCCGGTCGCGGTAGTCCCGGACGACGAACTTCTGGTGGAAGATCGCCGGGTTGTAGTCCGCCTTCACGTCGACGTTGCAGCGCAGCAGCGCGGCGAGGATCCGCCGGTTCGGCTCCAGGCTCCGCTCGCCCGCCTCCTCGCCCCACTGGACGCGGCGGCGGGCCGCGGCCTCGTCCTCCCCCTCCCGTACGGTGACCGCCGGCGGCTTCGGGGAGACCAGGTAGTCCTGCTCCAGCACCATGCGGACGCTCACCCCGCGGAAACGGGCGTCCAGGACCGCCTGGGCGATGGGCTCGGAGTCGAGCTCCTGGACGGCGATGTCCAGGGAGCGGCGGGCGCCGCCGATGAAGTCGACGATCACATGCTCGAGGTCGTCGGCCGCCCCGAGCTCACGGGGCCCGACGAAGGCCTCGATCCCGCCTCCGGCGAACGTCGCCATACAACGAGCGTTCCACCACAGAAGAGGCCGTACAAGTAAGAAAGCGTTGATCGTCCGATACCCGAATAATCCATGACGGATCGCCGGTCGGGGAGGAGTCGCGGACCGCGCGACGTCATGACGGGCGCACGGGCGAGAGGACGGCCGGCACGCCTGGGTGGGCACAGCCGGACGACACCACCGTGAACAGCCCAGAGTTATCCACTTGTATCCCATTTTAGGTAGATCGCTCTATATGTCCATGTGATGCTTATATGACCGTTTTGAGGATGTCGGGAGGTGAGTCGTGGCAGAGATCTTCCGCATCTGGCTCCAGCTCACCACCTGGACCATGAAGGTGGTCATCAAGATTGCCGGCGCCCTCCTCGCCTGGACGACGAACGCGATGAGCGCCTACCGCCGAGGACGCGGCCCACGCCGCGGACTCCTCGCGCCGGGCGATCCGACCCCCCTGCCGACCGGCACCGGCTCGTATCACGACTACCGCGGCGTGCTGGCCTTCCGCCGTGTGCCCGCGCAGCTCAGGCAGGCGGAGTTCGCCCTGGGCAGGTTCGTGCATCCGGCGTACGGGCCCAGACAGGCCATCGGTCTCCCGCCCGAGGTGATCAACCACAACGTGGCGCTGATCGGTCCGGCGGGTTCGGGCAAGACGACCGGTGTCATCGTGCCGTGGATCCTCGCCGGACTACGCGCCGGGTACAGCGTCGTCACGATCGACGTGAAGGGCGACCTCCTCGATCGGGTGAAGACGGAGGCGAGGAACGGCCAGCGGCTCGGGGTCAGAGCGATGACTCTCGACTACACCCGCCCCGCGACGTCATTCCGCTGGAGCTGGCTGGCCGAGCTCGACAACGACCGGGCGATCGACCAGGCCGTCACCTCGGTCCTCGGCCGGTCGGCTCCGGCCGGCACCGATCCCTTCTTCCACAATATGGACTCGCAGGTGCTCCGCGGACTCCTGGAACTGGTGAGCGTCTCTCCGCGACGCCACTCGATCACTGCGACCGAGCTGCTCGCCACCCTCAAGGACCAGAACCGCCTCGAGCGGGCCCTCGGCAGGTACCCGGCGAGCCCGGCGCAGGCCCGCCTCGCCGACCTGCCGAACCTCGACCCCGCCGACTACGCCAGGCGCGTCACCGGCGTCGCGGTCAAGCTGGACGCGCTGGCCAAGCCCAGCGTGGAGGCGGTCACCGACCGGCTCGACCTCCCGCTCACCGACATCCTCGACCGTCAGCACCTCGTCTCGGTCGTGGCGCCCATCCAGGACGGCCAGGTGGCTCAGATGCTCTCCAGCCTGTTCGTCAACCAGCTCCTGTACCGCGCCTACGACAGGTTCACCCGGCCGGGCGGGGTCCCTCTGCTCCTGGTGCTCGACGAGGCCGCGCAGCTCGCTGATCGCATCGATTACGAGAACGTGCTGAGCGTGGCACGCGCGGCCGGTGTGGCCCTCGTCATCGCGGTACAGGACGCCCGGCAGTTCAAGGACGACAACCAGCGCTCGGTCGTCTTCGCCAACTGCGGCACTCTCATCTGCCTCAACGGCGTCTCGTACAAGAGCGCCGAGGTCATGTCCAAGCGTGTGGGCGACCATCCCGTCCAGACGGCGTCCGTATCGGCAGGCCCCTCCATCGCGGGTCTCGGGCGTTCGGCGAGTCGCACGACCAGCACCCAGACGGTCCCGGTCCTCGGCTTCCGCGAGATCATGTCCTCGCCTTTCGGAATCCGTTCCGCCACCGTTCACGCCCGGGACGTCTCCGACCGCCCCTTCCTCATCGATCTCTCCCGGTGATCGGAACATCCATGCGTGACAGGGGCGGCAGGCGCCGCAGCGAACGCGGCGACGACCGCGTCCGGCACAAGGCCGCGGAGATGCGGGCCAGGGAACAGCACGGCAGGGGCCACGCCTTCACCAGGCACAGGGATGCGGCACCACGCGAACTCGATCGCCGGGTCGTTCAAGGGATGACCGCCGAGGGCGGATCCGGCCGTCATCGAGTCGATCACGCAACGCGTTTCCTGACGGACACCGCCCTTCTCCGCACGACCGACGCCATCTGGGACTCGCCCGGATTGAGACGGAGCATCGAGCAGCAGAAGAAACTCCGCGATACGGGCCGGATAAAACCGGAGGAGATGCGGATAAGCGGAACCGTCCGGCTCAAGGACGCCCTGGGGGTCGGCTGGCGGGGAATGGTCGACGGCCGCAGCAGGGCATCCGGGGCCGGCACTCGGACCACGCGCTTCCCCGACGACGCCCTCGCCTACGCGCAGTGGAGGAGGAGCGCCGATGACCGGTGGTACCTCCATACCTGCTATCCGATTGCCACAAGGGAAAGAACGACACCAGCATCATGATCACCGAAGAGCTGGCCGGCTTCCTCTCGGCCTGGTGCAGTCTCGACTGCGACCCCGGCGAGACGACGGCGCTCCTGAACGGGCCGTCACGTGACTACTTCCTCTCCTGGCTCCCGCACGATCTGGAAGCCGCGATCCGCACCGGCTCCCTCACCCCGGAGGCCATGGAGGACCTGACCCACTTCGCCTTCGACGATCAGGCCGCGGTCAACGGCTGGATCCGCGAGAACTGGAAGACGTGGCGGTTCGAAGGCCCGCCTCCGGTGTGACCCGCCACCGGGCGACCGGAGGCGGAACTCCTCCGTGCCCCGGCGGGCCGCACATCCACCGAAGAAGAACAACCACAGACGCCCACCCGGACCGGCGCGCCGCACAGCGGCACGGTCATGACCGCCGGGGTTCCTGCCCCGTGTGACCGGACCCGAGAACGGCTCGGGACGTGGGCGCGAATCTCTCAGAGGGAGAAGTCGTGCACGACGAACGCGTGTCAGAGCGCAGCAGCGTGGAGGAAGGGCAGATCGTCATGCCCTTCTACCTGGTCTGCGATGTCTCCTACTCGATGAGCGACGACATGCAGGCGCTCAACAGCGGCCTCGACCAGTTGAGACGGGCCATCGCGACCCAGCCGGTCGTCGACGATGTCGCGCGGATCTCGATCATCACGTTCTCGGATTCGGCGAGAGTCGTGATGCCGCTGTCCCAGACGAGCGAGACCTCGACGCCGGCCTTGGCCCCTGAGGGCGGGACCGACTACGGATCCGCATTCCGGGAACTCGCAAGAGTGATCGAGGACGACCGCCAGAACCTCAAACGACAGGGCTACAAGATCTTCCGGCCGTGCGCCTTCTTCCTCAGCGACGGCGAACCCCTGGACGGCGACTGGGAGCAGACGTTCCGCCGGACGCTGACCTACGACAAGAAGACCGGCACCGGGATGAAGGCCCACCCCATCTTCGTGCCGTTCGGCTTCCGCGACGCGCCGGAGCAGGCCCTGCGGAAGCTCGCCTACCCACCGGAGCGGGGCAAGTGGTACCACGCCCGCAACACCGGCGTCGAGAAGGCACTCGAAGGCATTCTCGACGTCATCATGAAGACGGTCGTCTCCTCGGGGCTGAGCGTCGCGCCGCACTCCAAGCCCACCCTGGTCCTGGAGAAGCCGTCCCGCGAATCAGGGATCACGCGCGGAGACTCCGATTACGACGAAGACTACATCTGACCCGCGGGCCACCCTCATCATGAACTCCTCACCAGACCCGCGAGTGGCGGCGTCGCCGTACACCATCGGCGATCCCGGCCGTGCCGGGCGGGAACTCCCCGCGGGCCCGCCCGGCCCTCAGCCCGGGCTCTCCGACAACGAACTGAGCGCCGCCTGCCTGCCGGGCGTTCTCATGCGAGCGGCCACCTTCCGGGGGCTGCTGCATCGCTCCCGCAACGAACTCCGTCAGGACGCCTTCGCCTGGGGGCATCTCACCGACTCCGGCGGCGCGACGCACGCCGTAGCCGTCGTGTGCGACGGCGTCGGGTCCCTCGGCCGCTCCCACGAGGCCGCCGCACTCGTCAGCCGGCGGCTCGCCGAGCTGGGACAGACCGGAATGGCCTGGGCGGACTGCTTCACCACGGTCAACCGGGAACTGCACGACCACGCCGCGCGGATGCGTGAACGGCGCGACTTCGATCCCGGGCGCGACGGCATGGCCACCACCGCGGTGGCCCTCTCCGTGCACTGGTCGGGCGAGGAATGGGTCGGCGAGGTGGCCTGGATAGGAGACTCCCCTCTCCTCTGGCTCTCCCCGGACGGGACATGGGCGTCGCTGACCGAACCCGACGGCGACGAGGAGCAGGACGGATTCCACTCCACCGGAGTGCGGCCCCTGCCGAGCCGGGACGGCACCTGCCTGACCCGCCGGATCCGCCTCACCGGCGGTGCTCTGTTCCTCATGACCGACGGCATCGCGAACCCGCTGAGGTGGGCCGCGGACGTCCAGAGCACGCTGGCCCAGTGGTGGGCCCGCCCTCCCGACCCGTTCACCTTCGCGGCGCAGGCCGCCTTCTCCCGCAAGACGCACATGGACGATCGCACGGTCGTCGCGCTCTGGCCCGAACAGGACGAGACCCCCCATCCCGGTGACGGGCGACCACCGGCCGCGCACGACTCCCTCCAGGAGGAGCGAGCGCCCAAGGCGGACATCACGCGGGACGGCGCGGGCCGGGGATGAGGATCGTACGTGAGTCGGCGCTCGGCAGGCTGACCTACATCGCGGAGGGCGCCTTCGCCCGGGTGCACCGCGTGGAGGGATACACCCTGCCGGGGGATCCGACCCCGCTGGCGTACAAGAGGTTCACCACGAAGATCCGGCAGCAGGCTCGGACGGCCGAGGCCGTCGTGCGGTTCCGAGACACCCTGCCGGACGCCGACCGTGCCGACCTCGACGCCTATTCCGTCTGGCCGCGCGCTCTGGTGACCAGCCGGATGGGCAGGGTCTGCGGGCTGCTGATGCCGCTGATCCCGCAGGACTTCTTCTGCGAGCTGAACGACCCCAAGACAGGAAACCGGACGTCCAGGCCGCGGGAGATGGACTGGCTGATCTCGACGACCGCCCAGCGGGCGGCGGCCCAGATCGATCTGGCGGACGTCGAGCGCAGCGAACGTCTCATGCTGCTCGCCCAGCTCGTCTACTTCATCGGCAGGCTCCACAAGCACGGCTGGGTGTTCGGCGACATCAGCTTCCGCAACGCCGCCTTCGCACTCGATCCTCCCCGGCTCCTCCTGCTCGACTGCGACGGGGCGGCCCCTCTGACGGACCTGTACCGGCGTCAGGCCTCCACTCCCCACTGGGAGCCGCCGGAGTGCTCCCCTCAGTCACCGCGTAGGCGGCAACTGCAGGACGACGTCACCGACGTGTACAAGCTCGGTCTGGCGATCCTGCGCTGCCTGGCCCCCGGCAAGGGCGCGGGATCCAGCCGGTCGGCCGGCCGATTCACCTCGGACGCGATCGATGACGCGGGGCGCGACCTGGTCGAACGAGCCCTGTCCCCGGACCGTTCCGTGAGGCCGACGGCCAAAGACCTCTACGTCCACCTGAGCCGATCGGTCGCCTCCCGGGTCAAGACATCCCATCTCAGCTTCGCGAGACTGGCCTCCCCGTGTGTCATCCGCGGTCAGGACGCGGTGATCGAATGGGAGATCGAGAACGCGACCGAGGCCGTGATCTCCTACGGCAACGGCTCGAGGACGACGGTCGACCTGACGGCGCACCCCCGGCGCCACGCTTTCCGCCCCGACGCGTCCGGGCCGGTGTCCGTGGAGGTCAGGAACAAATACGGCGGGCTCCGCGTCGATCTCGGGTCTCTGACGCTGTTCGAGCTCCCCGGATTCCATTTCGACCCCGGAGAACTGCCCCGCCCGAAAACGCCTCGGCTCGAGGCGTTCCAAGCACCGATCATGTCGGCCGTCCTCAAGGGCAGGCCGCGGATCGCGACAGGGGGAGAGGTCGTGGAGATGCCCCGGCTGAGGGCCTTCGAGTTCATCGGAAGCCTGGTGCCGGCCGACCGCGCCTCCGTCTTCGCACCCGGCTTCAACGGCATCGTGGCGGACACCGTGCGCACCGTGCGGGACTCCCTCGAGCAGGCCGGCGGCGAGTTGAAGACCGCCATTCGGAGAATTCACGAGGACAGGCTCGGGCGACTCGAGCGGGAAAGGACCGGACCGTGAGCAGAAGAATCCGCGTCGGGAGATTCCTTTCCTGGCTCGGCGGCGCGGACGAGAACGCCCTGCGGCAGGTGCCGTCGGAACGCGGCAAGTTCACGCAGATGGCCCTCGTCCTGCTCACGACCGCAGCCCTCGCCTCCCTCTCGATGGCGTTCGCCCTGCACGACGGACTGGACGTGTCCTGGCCATGGGCGGTGATCTCCGGTGTCGCCTGGGGCTTCGTGATCATCAACCTGGACCGTCTGCTCGTCCTGAGCATGGGCACCACCCGGGCCTACGGCCGCATGCTGCTGATGGCGGCCCCCCGCGTGGTGATGGCCGTCGTGCTCTCGGCCGTCGTCAGCACGCCGCTTGTCCTGCGTGTCTTCCAGGACGAGATCAGGGCGGAGATCCACCTCATCCAGCTCGAGCGCTCCGGGACGCAGAAGGAGTCCATCGGACGGAGCGCCGAGACGAAACGGAAGGCGGATCTCGAGAAGGAGATCAAAGCACTCGAGAGCATCCTGGCCGGCAACCTCCCGGCGGACTTCAGCACCCCGGAGTTGAAGGCCGCGAAGGACACCGTGGCCGCTCTGAGGAAAGAGCTGGCCGGCAAGGAGAAGACGCGGAACGACAAACGGGACGCCTGGCAGTGCGAGCTGCACGGCGGTGGCGAGAAGTGCGCCGGCGCCTCCAGCAAGTCCGGTGACGGGATCCTCGCCCAGGCGAAGGAGCAGGAGTTCGAGCAGGCGGAGAGCGCCTACCGGGACGTCAGCGAGAAACTGCGGAAGGCCGAGGCCGACCTGGCCGTGGTCCAGCAGAGAGCCATGCGGGACGAGAGCAATGCGCTGGCCGAGGCGCAGGAGGACGCGCGGAGGAGACTGCCCGGGCTCAAGGCCGAGCTCCAGCAGGTCACGGGGAGACTCGACGCGATGAGCGAGGCGGGCTTCAGGACCAACACCGAGGCCGACGGGCTGCCCGCCCAGATCCAGGCGCTCTTCAGTGCCGGCGAGAAGGACGGCTCTCTGCACTGGGCCCACATCATGGTCTTCTCCCTGTTCTTCATGATCGAGCTGCTGCCCGTTCTGGTGAAGCTGCTGTTGAACTTCGGTCCGATGTCCGCCTACGAGTCCTTCATCAAGGTCCGCGAAGAGGCGCTGACCAAGAAGTTCGAAGCGGACCACGACCTGGACCGGACCATCGCGGAAGGGCACGCGGAGGTCAGGAAGAAGATCGAGGAGGACATGCGGAGGCGGGAGGAGGAACTCGGCGTACAGGCCAACGCCTACGTGGCTGATGAGATGCGGGTCATCCTCGAATCAGCGCTTCACGAATGGGGCGAGCAGGTGCGCGGCAAGTTGGGGGACCTCGAAGAC
The DNA here is from genome assembly GCF_042650625.1 of Planomonospora corallina. Classification (NCBI taxonomy): domain Bacteria; kingdom Bacillati; phylum Actinomycetota; class Actinomycetes; order Streptosporangiales; family Streptosporangiaceae; genus Planomonospora; species Planomonospora corallina. Next base: position 169,276 of record NZ_JBHSBM010000075.1, on the reverse strand, counting down.
GAGGCGGTCGCGAAAACGAACGGCCGGTGGACCCAGCACACCCCGCTGAACGCGATCATCGCTCTCCCCGACGAGAACCGCCTGTGAAGCGACCACGAACGGAGCCTCGCCCATGGCCGGCCTCAGCGCCCCGGGCCGGCCGCTCCCTGAGAAGGAGCCGCTCCTGTCCGCATGATGGGCCCGGCACCCGCGCCCTCCCGGCGGAGCGTCCGGCCGGGGAGGGCGGACACCCGGGGCCGGGCGGGCCGGCTGAACCCGGATTTGAGGCTTCACAGGGCCTGTCCAGTGCCTTCGCTGCCGGAAGTATCAAAAAGCACTTCAATGAGATGATTGAAGCCACGGTTCGGCGCCCGTACCACACACCCGTTGGCCAGGTCCGGCAAGCAGGCCGGGCCGTGGACCCCGGCCCGGAGGCCGGGGTCTCCACATTGGAGGAAGCCGATGAAGTTCCTTCTCGAAGTCGACATGGGCGACACCGCGTTCGACGGAGACGCCGTCCAGGAGCTGGGCCGCATCCTGCGGTACTGGGGCGGGAACCTCCGCCACTACGAGCTGAAGCCCGGCGACGGCTCGGTCGTCTACGACTCCGCCTACCGCGAGGTCGGCCGGTGGAGCATCGTCGAGGCCGACGCCTCCTGACGCCTCCTCCCCGAACGTCAGAGGGCCCTCAGCGGTCGAACCAGGAGCGCGTCCGGGGAAGGAACAGCAGGACGAGCACGGCGGCCGGCATGAGGAAGGTCGTGACGTTCGAGAACCCGAGGTCCGCCCCGGCGTCAGGGACGGCCATCGCGATCCCGCCGACCAGTATGAACCCCTCGATCAGGACCGCCGTCGTCCAGACCCGCGCTCCCCGGGAGATCCATTTCCCCGCCGTCCACCCGGCCAGCAGGGCAGCGCCGACCAGGAGGACGCTGAGGAAGAAGAAAGCGATCTCCGACGGGACGACGTCACCGTGCGCGCCGACCAGGAGGACGATCATCGCCACCGCCGACACGATGCCGAACGCCCCCTGGATCATCATGATGAACTGGGCGGCCTTCGCCGTGGACGGCATGTCGCGCACCTTCTCTGACTCGATCATGAGACCTCTCGGGGCAGGAGGAACCGGTGATCCGGAGAGCATCCGGACCGGTCGGGCACACCTGAGCCGGCCACAGACATGATCACAGATCCTCCGGGAGGCGGAAAGCCTCGTGACCGGTCCGCGCCCGCCTCGCCGACCGTGGAACCCGGTCCCCGGTGACGGATCGGGCCGGAAAACGGAGCAGGGAGCACCGGGCGGGGAACACCGGGCGGGGAACACGGCGGCCGGACGGTCACGGCGGACCGGCGGGCCCGCTCGGGCTCAGACGCTCTCGAGGAAGGCACGCACCTCGTCGGCCTCGGGGACACCGAGCTCCTCGTAGAGCCGCAGGGCCGAGCGTCCGTGCTCACGCGCCCGGTCGTCCTGCCCGAGGCGCAGGCAGGCCCTGGCCAGGCCCTCGTGTGCCCGCGCCTGCTCGGGCCGGTTGCGCGCCGTACCGGCGAGGGCGAGCGCCGTGGTGTGCTCGTCGGCCGCCCGCGCCGCCTCGCCCAGCGACAGGGCCGCCTCGCCGAGCCCGTTGAAGGCCGATGCCTCGTCGCTGCCGTTGCCCATGGCCCGGTAGAGCTCCCCGGCCTGGCGATGGCGGGTCACCGCCTCCTCGGCCCTGCCCTGGTGCCGGAGGACCGCGCCGAGGTGGTTGAGCACCCGGGCCTCGCCCAGCGGGTCGCCCTCCTTCCGGTGCAGGGCCAGCGCCAGGTCGAGATGGCGCCGTGCCTCCTCGTGGCGGCCCAGCTGGACCAGGATCATGCCGAGGTCGGCGAGGACGAACCCCTCCCTCGACCAGTCACCGGCGATCCGGGTGAGGTCGAGCGCCTGCTTGAGGCACTGCTCGGCCCGCGCGCTCTCGCGGCGCCGCCAGGCCACGTTGCCGAGCGCGTTGAGCGCGAGCGATCTCTCGGCCGGGTCCTCGCAGGCCGCGAGCGCCTGGTGGGCGAAGTCCTCGGACCGCTCGTAGTCGCCGCGCCGCCAGTGGGTCCAGGCGAGGTCGGCGAGCGCGCGGCCCGGCGGCATGGCGTGTTCCCCGAGCGCGCGGCTCCTGCGCAACGCGATGGTGTGCAGGGTCAGGGCGTCGTCGTGGTGGGCCTGCCGGTCGAGATAGGGGCTCAGGGCCACGGCGAGGTGGCTGATGCACACCTCGGGCCCGTGGACCACGGTCGCGATGATGTTGGCGCGCTCGGCGTCGAGCCAGCCGACGGCCTCCGCCGTGCCGCGGATGGGCTCCACGGGCGTGATCTCGGGCGGCATGTTCGGCCGGTCGGGGACCCGGTGGGGGAACAGCTGCTTGACCGCCGAGCGGGACCGGTGCAGATAGTGCAGGAGCAGGCGCATGAGCGCGCCGCCCTCCTCCATGCCGCCGTCCTCCGCGCCGTCCTCCGCGCCTCGGTCTCCCGTACCCCTGCCCTCGGCGCCTCGGTCTCCCGTGCCGCCGCCCTCGGCGAGGGAGCGGGCGTGCTCGCGCAGCAGGTCGTGGAGGGTGTAGCGGCCCGGCTCGCGCTGCAGGAGCATGTGCGCGTCCAGGAGGTTCTCCAGCAGTTCCTCGGCCTCGAACACGGGGACGCCGGCGAGGGCCGCCGCGGCGTGCGGCTCGATGTCCCGGCCGGGGGCCAGCCCGAGCAGCCGGAACATCCGCTGCTCCGCCGTCCCCAGCTGCTCGTACGAGACCGTGAACGCCGCCGCGACGCTCCGCTCGGACGTCGTGAGCTCGGCGAGCCGCCGCCGCTCGGCGTGCAGGCGGCCGGCCAGGTAGGACACCGTCCACCGGGGCCGGTGCTGCAGGCGCGCCGCGGCGATCCGGATGGCGAGCGGGAGGTGCCCGCACAGCTCCAGCACCTCGCGTACGGCCTCCGGCTCGGCGGCGGCCCGCTCGCCCACGATGCTCCCGAAGAGCGCGACGGCGTCGCCGGACGGCAGCACCTCCACCGAGAGCGCGTGGGCGCCGTCCAGGTCGACCAGCCGCCGCCGGCTGGTGATCAGCAGGAGGCTGTCGGAGACACCGGGGAGCAGCGGGCGCACGTGCTCGCCGTCCGCCGCGTTGTCGAGGACGACGACGACGCGGCGCCGTGCCAGCTCGGCACGCCACAGGGCGCTCCGCTCGGCCTCCGCCACCGGGATGTCGGTCAGGCCGAGCTGCCGCAGCAGGACCTCCAGCGCGGCGGAGGCCGGGAGCGGATCCCGGCCCGCGGCGTGCGCGCCCAGATCGATGAAGAGCTGGCCGTCCGGGAAGCGGTCGGCCAGGCGGTGCGCGGCGCGGACGGCGAGCGTGGTCTTGCCGATGCCGGCCATGCCGTCGATCGTCACGATCGTGTTCCGCTCCTCCGCGACCAACCGGTCGAGTTCGGCGGTACGGCCGGCGAAGTCGGGGATGTCGTAGGGCAGGAAGTTCGACCGGACCCCGTTCACGGCCCTGTCCTCGGCCCTGTTCCCGGTGTTCCCGGCCCTCTCCCCGGCCTCGGCCCTGGCCTCGATGTTCCCGGCCCTGGCCTCGGCCCTGGCCCTGAGTTCGGGGGCGTCGGTCAGGACCGCCTGTTCCAGCTCGGCGAAGGCGCGGCCGGGATCGAGGCCCTGCTCCTCGGCGAGCGCCGTACGGTACGACCTGGCCGCGGCGAGGGCGTCGGCCTGCCGTCCGGAGCGGTGCAGGGCCAGGACGAGCTGGCCGACGAGCCGCTCCCGCAGCGGGTGCGCCGCCACGTGGCCGGCCAGCTCGTCGAGCACCTGGCTGTGGCGGCCCGCGTCGAGCTCGGCCTCCATGAGGCGCTCGACCGCGGTCAGCCGCCGGTCGTCCAGCAGCGCGCGGGCGCCCTGCGCGTAGCCGGCGTGCACGTCGGCCAGGGCGTCGCCGCTCCACAACCTCAGCGCGTCCCGGAACCGGCCCGCCGCGACCAGTTCGGCGAAGTCCTGCACGTCGAGCCGGCCGGGCCCGGGGATCGCGACGTAGCCGCCCGGCCGCGTCTCGAGGACGTGGTCGGCGCCGACGCCGCGGAGCGCCCTGCGGAGGGCGGTGATCGCGGCATGGATCTGCGACCGGGCGGTGTCGGGCCGGTCGTACCCCCACACGGCGTCGATCAGCTTCTCCATGCTGATCACACGACCGGCGTTGAGCAGCAGATAGGCGAGGACCGCGCGGTGCCGCGGAGCGATGCCCCGCACCGGCTCACCGCCGGCCAGCACCTGCACCGGTCCCAGGAGCGTGAACCGCACCTCCACCGCGTATCGCCCTCCCATCGTCGTCGCATCGCGAACCTATCAATCCGGGCGTGGACCCTCGTTCCTGTCAGCACGAGAGCACCCCGGAGGAACGAGAACGATGCGAGCACGGATGAAGAACCCCGTCGCGGTCGTCCCGGCCGCGATGCAGCCGGTCCAGGCCCTGGCCAGGGCCGCCCGCGAGCAGGGCGTCCCCGAGGAGCTCCTGGAGATGGTGCACCTGCGGGTCAGCCAGATCAACGGCTGCGGTTTCTGCGTGGACGCCGGTCTGAAGAACCTCAGGAAACTGGGCGAGAGCGACGAGCGGATCGGTCTGGTGTCCGCCTGGCGCGAGACACCGTACTACACCGACGCCGAGCGCGCCGCCCTGGAGCTCGCCGAGGCCGCCACCCGGCTGGCCGACCGCGCCGACGCGGTGCCGGACGAGATCTGGGACGCGGCCGCCGGCCACTTCGACGAGCGGCAGCTCGCCTCGATCCTCCTGACGGTCGCCGTGACCAACCTGTTCAACCGCCTCAACGCCCCCATCCGGCAGACCGCCGGCGCCTGGTGAAGGAGTCCCCCATGTCCGTCGTACGGTCCCACGCCTACTCGGTCGATCCCGCCGACCTCGAGGAGTTCCTGGCCCGCCGGGCCTCGCTGATCGGCACCATCCGCGAGGCGCATCCCGGGCTGACGAAGACCCTGCTGGTCGAGCTGGACGACGGCACGTACAGCGACACCTGGCACTGGGAGAGCGGCGCGCAGATGGGTGCCGCGCTCGCCGCCCTCCCCGCCTTCCCGGAGGCCCCGCTGACCATGGCGCTCACCAGGGACGCGACGGCGCGGGACGGCCGGGTCGTCGACGAGCGCTGAGCCCTCCGCCGGGCCCTCGCCACCGCGGCGGGGGCGGGTCCGCCGGACCGGCCGAGACGGCGGCCGCCGACGGCTCGGAGGAGGGCCCGCCACCGGCGTGCCGGGGACGCCCCGGTCCCGGGTCAGCCCGAGCGCAGGGCGGCGGTGTAACCGGTCAGCGCCCGGTAGCGGCGCTGGAGCTCGGCGATGTCCCGGGCGAGGCGGGAACGGTGGGAGTCCAGCATGTCGAGGTAGCGGGCGCAGCCGGAAGGCTCCGGCCCGTTCTCGGCGCAGGGCAGGAAGTCGCGGATCGTGTGCGTGGGCAGGCCCGCGGCGAGCAGCTCACGGATGCGCGCGACCCGTTCGACGGCTTCGGGACGGTAGCGGCGATAGCCGTTGCCGTCCCGCTCGGGGTGGAGGAGACCCTGCTCCTCGTAGTAGCGCAGCAGGCGCGGGCTCACACCGGTCCGCCGGGACAACTCACCGATCCGCATCGCATTCCCTCCGCAGAGGACTTGACCTTCACACCGATGTGAGGCTTCAACCTCTTCGGCATGGAACGGATTCCCGAACTCTCCACCACCGTCGCCGGGTCCGGCCCCGGCATCCTGCTCGCGCACGGCGCCAGCGGCAGCGTCGCGGACAACTACGGCACGCTGCTGCCGGTCCTGGCCGCGGACCACACCGTCGTCGGCCCCGACTACCCGGGGTCGGGCGCCACCCCCCGGGCGGCCGCGGGCTTCACCCTGGACGAGCTGACCGACGCGGTGGTGTCCTCCGCGGTCGAGGCCGGGGTGGAGACCTTCACCGTGATCGGCTTCTCCCTGGGCACCACCGTCGCCGTGCGGGCCGCGGCCCGGTATCCGCAGCGGGTGCGGGGGCTCGTGCTGGCGGCGGGCTTCGCCAGAGCCGACAACCAGATCGACCTCTCCCTGGGGCTCTGGGAGCACCTGCTCGAACGCGGCGACGCCGAGGGCTTCGCCAGGATGCGCGCGGTGAACGGCTTCAGCCTCGGGTTCCTCAACGGGCTGCCCGCCGAGCAGCTCGCCGAACTGCTGGCGCCGGACCCCGCCGGACCACCGCTCGGGGTGATGGAGCAGGCGGCCCTGGGGCGATCCGCCGACACCCGGGACGACCTGGCCGGGATCACGGTGCCCACACTGGTCATCGCGACGACCCGCGACGCCCTGGTCGACCCGGCCAACTCCCGTTACCTGGCGGACCGCATCCCCGGGGCGCGCTACGCCGAGGTGGACTCGGGGCACGTGGTGATGGCCGAGCGGCCCGCCGAATGGCAGGAACTGGTCGGGAAGTTCCTGGCCGAGCACGGGCTCTGAGCGACGGCGGGAGGCCCTGCCGCCGTCTCCCCACCGGTCCGGACCTCGCCGGCCACGGCGGGGTCCGGACCGGCGTGAAAGTTTCACCGCTGGTTGACGGACGCGGGGCGGCCATTCACGATCATGTTGCCTCCGGGTCAGGGGGGCGTCGAGTGAATACCGCTATCCGTTGCGAGGTGCGCCGATGCCGAGATCCCTGTTACCCGCCGCGTCCGCCGTCCTGCTGGCGCTGGCCGCCCTGAACGCCCCCGCGGCGTACGCCGACGAGGCCGACCCGGTCGAGGTGACCGTCAACGCCCGCGCCGCGCTCGCCCCCGTCCCCGAGACCGGCATCGGCACCAACCACGCGATCTGGGACACCCATCTGGGCACCGACACCACCGCCGACCTGCTCAAGGACGCGGGTGTGAAACTGCTGCGCTATCCCGGTGGCTCGTACTCCGACATCTACCACTGGGCCGACCACACCGCTCCCGGCGGCTACGTGGCCCCCGACACCGACTTCGACACCTTCATGCGCGGGGTGCGGCGCACCGGGGCGCAGCCGATGGTGACCGCCAACTACGGCACCGGCACGGCGCAGGAGGCCGCGGCCTGGGTACGGCACGCCAACGTCACCAAGGGCTACGGCGTCAAGTACTGGGAGATCGGCAACGAGAACTACGGCAACGGCCACTACGGCTCCGCCTGGGAGGCGGACGACCACGCCGACAAGAGCCCGGCCGAGTACGCGCGCCACGTCGTGGCCTACTCCGACGCGATGAAGGCCGTCGACCCGGCCATCAAGATCGGCGCGGTGCTGACCACGCCGGCCAACTGGCCCGACGGGCTGGTCGCCGACGGCGACGACGGGACCTGGAACGAGGTCGTCCTGTCGACCGCCGGACCGAAGATCGACTTCGTGGTCCTGCACTGGTATCCCGGCGCCCTCGACAAGACCGCGCACATCCCCGACATGATCCATCTCGTCCGCCGGCAGATCGCGGAGCACGCCGGGGCCGGCTCCGAGCGGATCGGCATCGCGATGACCGAGTTCAACACCGGCAGCAACAGCAACGGCACGAACACCCAGCCCGGTGCGCTGGCCGCCGCCGACGCCTACGCCACGCTGCTGGCCCACGGGGTGTTCACCGTCGACTGGTGGAACGTGCGCAACGGGATCGGCAACGTCACCCAGGTCGAGGGGCACACCGACTACGGCGACTTCGGCCTGCTGTCCAGCGGGACGTGCACCTCCGACGGCAGCGTCTGCGAACCGCGGTTGAACACGCCCTTCGCGCCGTACTACGCGCTCCAGATGGTGAGCAGGTTCGCCCGCCCCGGCGACCGGTTCATCCGGGCCGCGGCCGACCAGGCGAAGGTCTCCGCGCACGCCGTACGCCGCTCCGACGGCGACCTCGCCGTCCTGCTGATCAACACGTCGTCCGACACCTCCTATCCCGTCACGATCGACTACTCCGGCTTCAGCCCGGCGTCCGGGGCGCCCACCGTGCTGACCCACACCAACGGGGCCACGGGCATCACCAGCTCGGTCAAGGGCAGCGCGACCGGCCAGACCCTTCCCCCTCTCTCGCTGACCACGGTGGTCCTGCGTCCCGCCTCCGCCCCGGCGGGCCTGCCGGGCGCGCCGGGGCGGCCGGCGGCCTCGGACGTGACGGACAGGACCGCCACGATCTCCTGGCCCGCCGCCTCCGCCGGCGCCCGCCCGATCGCGAAGTACGAGGTCCATCTCCAGAACGGAGCCGTCAGCGAGCAGATCGGCGAGACCACCGGCACCTCGCTCACCGTGCGCAACCTGAAGCCGGGCACCCGCCACACGGTCAACGTGATCGCACGGGACGGCGGTGGCGGCGCCTCGGCGCCCTCCGCGCCGCTGACGTTCACGACCGGCACGCCCGCCTCCAGCTCGTGCTCGGTCCGCCTGACCAAGCAGTCCGACTGGGCCAGCGGCTACGTCGGCGCCCTCGAGGTCACCAACCACGGCGCGCCGGTCAACGGCTGGACCCTGGATTTCAGCTGGCCCACGGCGTGGCAGAGCCTGGGCAGCGGCTGGAGCGCCGTCTGGACGCAGAACGGGCGGGACGTCAGGGTCGTCAACGAGCCCGGCAACGGCTCGCTGCCCACCGGCGCGTCGGCCACCATCGGCTTCGTCGGGAACTACAGCGGCCCGAACGTGCCGCCCGCGGTCTTCACCCTCAACGGGACCGTCTGCACGACCCGGTAGCGGCCCGGGGCCGTCTCCGCGCGGACGGCCCCGTCACGCCCGGACGACGTCATCCGTGAACCCCCGCCTCGGGCGGACCGGAAGCCGCACTGCGCCGCCCGTGAACCCCCGCCTCGGGCGGACCGGAGGCGGCGGGCATCGCCCCCGCGCATGCCCGCCGCCTGCCCCCGCACCGCCCGGCCGCTACGGCTTCCGCAGGTCGAAGGCGATGTCGGCGACCCGGACCGTCGTGACCCGGGGATCCTCGACGACCTTCCGCAGGACCGCGACCTGGGAGAGCTCGCTGACGTAGGCGTAGGCCGCGCCCTCGGCCGCCGCCTTCCGCAGGCGGGCCAGGTCCAGCCCGAACTTCCTGAGGTTGTGCTCGTCGTGCTCGCGCAGCATGCCCACCCAGCCCTGGAAGCCCTCCAGGGTCTGCGAGGGCGAGTCGCTGCACTCGCCGCCCCCGGGCAGGTCCATGGAACTCGGTCTCATCGCCATCTCCCAGGTGATCGGAGTGGCCCGCGGCCGCTTCTCGTAGACCACGATCTCCGGGCATTCCCCGTACCGCCGGGCGAAGGCGGCGAGTTCCGCACTGCTCATCGGCTCGGCGAACTCGACGACCGCCAGGGCTCGCATCGTCTCGGGCAGGCGGGCCAGCACCCTCCGCATCTCCTCCTTGGGGTCGTTTCCCGTCCCGATGTCGTAGAGGGCGTGGGTCAGCGACGTGTCGGTGTCGTCGCCGAGCGGCGGCCGCCGTACCCGGCCGAAGAAGTCCTGGGTGATCTCCTCCTTCCTGTCGGCGAAGGCGGCCCCGGCGGAGAATCCGCCATAGGCGCGCAGCGGGCTGACGCCCACCTCCAGGGAGAGCGAGAGCGGGGAGGCGCTGGTCTCGCCGAGCCGGATCCGGTAGCCGGGGTTGGCGACCTGCAGCGCGGTGCCCAGCACGTCGTACATGCGCTTCTCCCGGTCGCCGCGCCGCTGGATCCACGCCGATCCCGCCGTCGCCAGCAGGCAGATCACCAGCAGCACGGCGAGCACCGTGGAAGCGGTGCGCATGACGCCCGCCCGTACGGCCCTGCGCGTCCTCTTCGGATCGAAGTCGGGGATCTCGAGGTCGAGCGCGCCGGGTTCGGTCGGTTCTGTCATCGGACGGCTCCGTACATCTCGGAGAAGGCGGCGCGGGCACGCCACACCGCGGTTTTGACTGACGAGATGGACCGGCCGGTCATCGCGGCCACCTCCACCAGGGAAAACCCCTCGAAGTAGACGAGGACGAGCAGCCGCCGCTGCTGTTCGGGCAGCCGGCCGAGCACGTCGTGGACCGCAACGGCGTCGATGGCCAGCTCCGGCGCGCCCAGTTCCTCCGGACTCGGCAGCGGCAGTTCGGCACGGCTGCGCCGCAGGTGGTCGACGAGGACGTTACGCGCGATGCTGAGGAGCCACGAGGCCGGGGACTCCCCTCGCCAGCCGAGCATGGCCCGGGTGGCTTTGACGAAGGTCTCCTGGGCGAGATCCTCCGCGAGGTGGGGGTCGCGGGTACGGCGCAGGAGGTAGCCGCAGACCAGAGGCCAGTGCTCCCGGTAAAGCCGCTCGATCCGGGTGCCGATGGTCGCCTCCGGGACAAGGGTGGAGTCATCACATCACAGGAGACGGAATCCGGCGGGCATCGGTCACATGCCGATGACGCGGCCCGGGCGTCCGGTCGCGCGAGGCGCTCTCCGGCCTCCGCGGGGGAGACCGTGCCGGCGGCGAAGACCCGTGACGGCCTGCGGCTGTGACCGCGTTGCCGTCAGGCGACGTGTCCCAGCACCAGGGCGGCGATGACCGGGCCCATGTACAGCAGGGGGAAGACGACGGTCGAGTACGAGCGCGCCCGGAGCACGGTGACTACGGCTCCGGCGAAGTACAGCACCAGGCCGATCCCGGCCAGGACGCCGACGACCGGCACGAGCAGGCCGATCAGCAGGCCCGCGGCCCCCGCGGCCTTGGCCGTGCCGAGCCAGGTCCACCATGAGCGGGGAACGCCGTACTCCGTCAGCGGCTTCACGACCCACTCGGCGCGGCGCAGGAGGGAGAAGGCCGAGAAACCCACCCAGAGGGCGGCCAGGACGGTGACGACGGTGGCGGTGGTGGACATGGGGACGCTCCTTAAGCCGGTGCTCAGCTGGTGCTTTCTGATGACAGCGATCCTGCGCGCCCTGGTTGATAACTCCGCGATGTGTTCACGATGCGCGGGCCTCCGGCCCCGGTGAAGCGGTGGATACGAGCCGGTGCGGTGTGATCGCATACGGCGGTGCCGCTGTACGGTGCTGCCGTGCAGCGGTCCCCCGCGCATCCTCCACGCCGTACGGTGATACGGACGATCAACCGCCGACACCTGATCGGGAGGGTCCCGGTTGACGTGAAGCGGCGGAGCACGGGCCTGCTGATGATCATGATGTTGGCGGCCGTGCCGGCGCTCAGCACCGCCGCCCCGTTGGACCGCCGGGTGCGGTCCCTCACAGATGCCGAGTACCTCGCACTGGACGAGTCGTTCCTTGAGTCGTTCTCTGAACGGCGGAAGGAGGGGCCGTGGAAGAAGGAAGCTCTCCCGGCCGGCTCGTTCCCGCACTGGATGACGGCCGACGGTGTCGTACGTGATGTGAGGACGAGCAGTGCGCCGCCGCCCATCGGCATCGAGATCGTGGAGCCGCCAGGCTGTCCCGAGATCAGCGATTCATACTGAGCCGAGATTCATGCCGAGCCGAGAAGACCGGCACTCCTCACGCACCGCACGCACTCGCCTGCCCGCTCGTCCCGTCCGCCGTCGGCAGGCCACGGCGGCCACGTCCCTAGCGATCGTCCCGGAGCCGGAGCGCCCCCGCCACGGTGACGGCGACGGTGACGGCGACGGCGACGGCGACGGCGACGAGCAGAACGATGCGGAACAGCAGGCCGACGAGTACGACCATGCTGTGCACGGCTTCGTAGACGAAATGGAGGAGGACCTCGCCGAAGGAGAAGCCGAAGGGTCTGTCGTCCGCTTCGGTGGGATTCAGAGCCGCTCCTCAGTCATGCGCGCCGCACGCCTGGCCGGCGGGTGGCGGTGGCGGCGGGTCGGGGTACGGCGGCGCGCCGCCGCTCACAACCTTGAAGGAACGATTCGGCGACGGGCTGTGACGAGTGCGCAGGATTACGAATGCCGTTGCGCCCCGTGTCCGGGAAACTCCGTCCGCGGCACGCTGGCGCTTCGTTCCGCGAATCCGTCCTCTGGTCCTCTGCTCACGCGCGGCTCCGGACCGGCCGGGCGCGGAGGCGCTGCTCGTACGTGGGGTGGGTGCTCGACGCCAGGTGCCGGACGATCACCCCTCGTACGCCTCCGGCCGTGTCGAGGAGTCGCAGCATGGAGCGCACAGGGGCTGCTCCGACCAGGTCGACCGCGAACCGGTCCGCCGCGAACACCCTTCGGCGCAGCACCCACGACACGAACTGCTCCGCGAGGAAGAAGCCGGCCGCGGCCACCAGCGTCCAGGGTTGCGAGGTCAGGGCCCCCCACAGGGCCGATGCCGCGGCCGCCCAGGGGAGAACGAACCTGACGGCATGCAGGATGAACCCGTCGTGGACGTATCCGAGCGCGACGTGGCCGAGCTGGTGGGCGACCAGGCCGGCGAGCGCGTCCTGCGGCCACTGCTCGGCGATCTCCTCATGGACGATGAGAGTCCCCGGGGAGCGGCGCCGCATCCCTCCGGCATCGAATGCCGCGGCCCACCTCATGGCCCTCACGGTGACGGGCAGGTCCAGATCCAGGCCCGCCCGCGTGGTGAGGGCAGCCGTCAGAATGCGCAGCCGCTCGGTCGTGTACGAGTCCATTGGCTCCGCCTCGGATGGGCCGGCATACGGAAGGCGACCTATCCGCACAACGTCCCGCACCGCTACTCGGAAACCACCCGGATCAAGTCCAGAGCGCATCTTAAGGAACGGAAGACCCGGAAAGCATCATCCGATATCGATCCGTGAAGCACCGAGCGAGACCGATGGTGACACTCCCCGCCGAGACGCGAACGACGCACCGGCCACCGGTCGCGTGTCCCGCCTCCGTCGATGCCCGGCGGACGGGTACGGGTGAACGTGATCCCGGGCGGGCATCCGCCGCTCAGGGCCGTCCGTCGACCCTTCGGGAGGACTCGCCGAACACCCAGGGACTCGTCTCGGCGATGAAGTCGGCGGGGAACCCCGTGGTGAACTCCGCCGCCGCCTCCAGGCGCTGGACGGCGTCCTGCGGCAGGGCGACGTCGGTCGCGCCCAGGTTGTCGTCGAGCTGCTCGACGCTTCTGGCTCCGATGATCGGGTGGATCGCGCGGGAACGCGCCCGGGTCCAGGCGATCGCCACCTGGGAGGCGGTGGCGCCCGACTCGTCGGCGACCTCCTGGACCGCCCGGGCGACGGCGTGCTCGCGCGACCCGAGGGAGTCGGGCGAGATGCGTGTGCCGGACTCGGGACCACCCGGCCGGGTGAACTTCCCCGACAGCACGCCGCCCGCGAGCGGTCCCCAGGCCGCGACACTCATCCCGGACGCCTCCGCCATCGGCAGCAGCTCGCGTTCGATGTCGCGCTTGAGCAGGTTGTAGGGCGCCTGCAGGCCCGCGAACGGAGTCCAGCCGCGCCACTCGGCCAGTGTGTTGGCCCTGGCGACCACCCATGCGGGAGCGTCGGAGATGCCGACGTACAGGATCTTCCCTGCGCGGACGGCGTCGTCCAGTGCCCGCATCGTCTCCTCGATCGGGGTGTGCCGGTCCCACAGATGGACCCAGTACAGGTCGATGTAGTCGGTGCGCAGCCGCCGCAGGCTCGTCTCCAACGAGAGCGCGAGGTTCTTGCGATGGTTGCCGGCGGCGTTCGGATCGCTTCCGTCGCGGGAGACGGTGTACTTGGTGGCGAGTACGAAGCGGTCGCGGCGGCCCTGCAGAAGCTCGCCGACGATGGCCTCGCTCTGCCCGCCGCGGTAGTTGATCGCGGTGTCGACGACGTTGCCGCCGGCGTCGGCGTACAGGTCAAGCATGCGGCGGCACTCCTGCGGCGGCGCGCCCACCCCACCCTGTTCGCCGAAGGTCATCGCCCCCAGGAACCGCTCGGAGACTCGCAGTCCGGTGGAGCCCAGCAGTCGGTAGCGCATCGGTTCTCCCGTGTCCTCGTGTCGTGTCGTGCCGTGTCTTCGTGCCGCGCCACGGGCGTCACTCAGGACCGGGAACGCCCTGAGCCGCGCCTTCCCCCGGGTGCCCCACCGGACCTCGACGGCTTCGCTCACCCGGCCGAGATCGGCGGCGCACCAGTGCCCATGCCATCACCGCGGCCGAGATGAGGCCGGGCCCGCAGTGCACTGCGAGCACGCCTGCGAGACCGGGGCCGCCCCAGTCGTCCCGGTACGTCGCCGGGTCGGAGACATCGATGACGAACGGTTCCGCGACAGCGCGGACGATCAGGTAGGCGCCCAGGACGAGCCCGAGGACCCGAATGACCTTTCGCATGTCTTCTCCCTCACGAGTCGCGGCGGGGGAAACCGAGGCCCACCGCCTCAGGACCGCGCAGAACACCAGGACAGCCGCGGCCGCGGGAGACGGCGGCAGATACGGCGGCTCCAACCCCATGATCGGGGGAGCGAGGCCGGGGATCCCGGTCCGGCGTGAGCGTCGAGCCGTATCGCTCCGTCAGTCCTCTTACTTCGATCACATGAGGACGATGACAAATCCACCCCTGCCAGCGCATCCGACCGTGGTCGGAACTTTCGCGCCCGACCACGGTCACGCCCGGTCCTCGGCGCAGCCCGTGCGCCCTGGACCGTCGCGGTCGCCCTCGCCGTACCCGCGCTCGCCCTTACCGGGATCCGGGTGTCGTTCAGGCAGGGCCGTCCGAGGTCGTTCCGGGTTTCGTGTGGAGGATCTCGCGGGCCTGGTCCGCGGCGCGGGCGATGCTCTCGGAGACGAAGTCGACGAAGCGGGCGATGTTCTCCAGCCGGGCGGCGGCCGGGGTGCCGGGGCCGAGGACGCCCACGCCCTGACGGGCGATCTCGCCGAGGTGGGCGGTGGACCGGGCGCTGGCCATCGTGGATTGGTACATGACGTCGTCGTCGACGACGTAGCGTTCGCGGCGGCGTTCGTCGCGTTCGCGGCGGATGAGGCCCTGGCTTTCGAGGAACGTGACCGCTTTGGAGACGGACGCCGGGCTGACCTGGAGGTGCCCGGCGAGTTCGGAGGCGGTGAGGCTGCCGGAGTCGGTGGTGTAGAGGCCGGCCAGCACCCGGGCCGTCATCTTGGGCAGGCCCGACTGCATGAAGACGGTGGTGAACGTCTCCTCGTACTCGCGTACGGCCTCGGCGTCGCGCCCGTGGGCCTGCGGAGGCGTGCCGGGGTTCCGGGGCGCGGCCTTCCTGCGGCGGTGAGCGCGGCGTTCGGCGGCGCGGTGGGCGAGGTCGGCGCGGTAGGCGGTGGGGCCGCCGTTGCGCATCACCTCGCGCGTGACCGTCGAGGTCGGGCGGTCGAGGCGTCTGGCGATCTCCGCGTAGGCGAGGCCGTCGGCCAGTCCCAGCGCGATCTGCTGACGTTCCTGCTGGGTGAGTCTGCCGCCCGGCATCGGGGCCTCCTTCGGGGTCCGTGGTGTCCCCACCATAGCGTTCACCTTCACACTGTTGCAACGAACGAGATCGAGATCGTTGCTTTGAATTTCAGTCTGTTGCAATGATTTAGCGGCCTTCACCTGGTATTACATGAGTTACTCGCAATGATGTTGTTGCTTCTTTCGCAAAGGCAACGTAGCTTTTCCTGTGTCGGAAAGAAGACGCCGACGAGGTGCACGACACAGACGAAGGAGCACACCATGCAGAAGTTCGACACCCCCGCCCCGGTCTAGGCGGTCCTGGACATCCCCGCGGGCCGCATCCGGTTCATCGCCGCCGACCGGGCCGACACCACGGTCGAGGTCCTGCCCGCGGACGCCTCCAAGAGCCGCGACGTCAAGGCGGCCGAGCAGACCGCGGTCGCCTACGACGACGGCGTCCTGCGGATCCACATCCCCGAGTCCAAGAACCAGCTCTTCGGTCCCTCCGGGTCCGTCGAGGTGACCGTCCAGCTGCCCGCCGGCTCGCGCATCGAGGCCAAGGCCGCCAGTGCCGAGCTCCGGGGCGTCGGGCGGCTCGGCGACGTCTCCTTCACCGGCGCGCAGGGCACGGTCAAGCTCGACGAGACCGCGAGCGCCCACCTGGACCTCCAGGCCGGCGACGTCTCGGTCGGCCGCCTGGGCGGCTCCGCCCGGATCAGCACCAGGAAGGGCGACCTGCGCATCACCGAGGCCGTGCACGGCACGGTCACGCTGCGCACCGAGCACGGCGACATCTCGGTCGGCACCGCCCGCGGAACCTCCGCGTCCCTGGACGCCGGCATCACCTACGGCCGCGTCCACAACGCGCTCACCAACACCGACGGCGCCGCGGCCGGCCTGAACATCCACGCGACCACCGCCTACGGCGACATCACCGCCCGCAGCCTGTAAGAGGGCGTCCCTCAGGGCGCAGCGATCCCGTCCACCCATCCGCCCAGTCGAATTCCGCAACGGTTCCGAAGGAGCACACCATCATGTCCACCACCCGTTCCGACCAGGCCCGCCCGGAGCTGCAGAAGGCCATAGAAGAGATGATCGATTCCGGTTTCGTCGGAGTGACGCTGCGCGTGCACGACGAGCACGGCGAGTGGACCGGCAGCGCAGGAACCGCCGAGCTGGGCGGAAGCGCCGGGCCGCCGGTCGACGGGCACGTCCGGATCGGCAGCAACACCAAGACCTTCGTCGCCACCGTGGTGCTGCAGCTGGTGGCCGAGGGCCGGATCGGGCTGGAGGACCCGGTGGCCGACCACCTGCCCGGGTTCGGGCTGGACCGGCGGATCACGGTGCGGATGCTGCTGCAGCACACCAGCGGGATCTTCAACTTCACCGGCGAGTACTTCGAGGACGGCACGTTCACGCCGGGGATCCCCGCCACCACGGCGGGCAGGGAGTGGGTGGAGAACCGGTTCACGACCTACCGGCCGGAAGAGCTGGTCCGGCTGGCGCTGTCGAAGCCGGCGCGGTTCGAGCCGGGCACGGACTGGAGCTACTCCAACACCAACTACGTGCTGGCCCGGCTGCTGATCGAGAAGGTCACCGGCCGCCCGGTGGCCGAGGAGATGCACCGGCTGATCCTCGGGCCGCTCGGCCTGTCGGGCACCGTCCAGCCGACCACCGGGACGGAGATCCCCGAGCCGCACGCCCGCGCCTACTACCGCTACGAGGACGCCGGCGAGCACAGGACGGTCGACGTCACCCGGCACGATCCCTCCTGGATCTCCAGCGGCGGCGACATGATCTCCACCACCCGCGACCTGCACACCTTCATCTCCGCGCTGCTGGGCGGCAAGCTCCTTCCGGACGCGCTGCTGGCCGAGATGTGCACGCCGGAGTCCAAGGCCGGCTACGGCCTGGGCGTGTTCGTGCAGGAGACGCCGGGCGGCGGCACCGTCATCACCCACAACGGCGGCGCCGCCGGCCACGCGGCGCTGATGTACGGCACGCCCGACGGCCGCAGGACCCTGACCGCCGCGCTGAACTACGTCGACGACGCCGACCTGTCGATGGGAGCGGCCTTCCAGCAGGCGGTCCAGCGCCTGGTCGCCGAGGTGTTCGGCGGCGGGCAGGCCGAGCCGGCTCAGTAGAAGGCCGGGTCACGCGGACCCGCACAGGCCGGATCGGCTCGCCCGCTTCGGCGGGGAGAGAAGGCCGGCACACAGTGGGAGTCACCCGGAAGCCACCGGTGCCTGCGATGGTGTCGGCGACGAACCGGGACGATCCATAGAGCAAAAGGCCCCGAGCAACGCAATGCCTGCTCGAGGGCCTTCCTCATGTGGCGCGACCGGGAGGACTCGAACCCCTGACCTTCTGATCCGCGGGGAAGAGCGGACACCTCATCAGCGGCCCACCGCCCTGGTGGAGAAGTGGATGCGGGCCGGTGCCGCGTGATCGCGCAAGCCGGTTCCACCGTACGGCGCTGCTGCTGCTGCACACCACGTCCGCGGACGCAACCCTGAGCCCTGGCAGGCATGTCGCACGGGACTGTGAGGTCTTCGGACCGCAGAAGGGCCTCCGCACGTTGCTACAGACCAGCAGGTGGCCAGTACCGGGCGGGAAGAGCCTCCTCGCGGTGCCCCGCGCCGTCGCGCTCGACGGACCACGCGCTCCGCCCGGGCAGCACGCTCACGACCTCGTGCAGCCGGTCTCCCACGTAGTGGAGGGCGACGCCGTCCTCCGTCGCGTACCCGTCCGGCAGTTCCCCCGCTCCGACGAGTTCACGGAAACGCCGGCTCCGGGGCTGATCGGCCAGGTCGTCGTGGACCCCGTTGCTGTACGGCAGGAAGCCCAAGCCGTCGGTGATGGGGTCGAGCGCGTCCCCGAAGGAGTCGGTCACCCCGCCCAGGTGCCAGCACAGGCTGCCCGCGCTCTGCCCCGCCAGGACGACCCCCGCCTCCCAGCACTCCCGCAGCACGGCGTCGAGACGGTGGGCACGCCAGACCGCCAGCAGGTTCACCACGCTGCCGCCCGACACGAAGATCACGTCCTGGGCCAGGAGATGGGCACGGACGTCGGTGACGTTCGGCCGGGCGAACAGCTCCAGGTGCGACGTCTCCCCGGCCCCGAAGAACCCGGCCCGCTCGTACCAGCGGTCGATGTACGCCCGGGAGTCGCCGACCGCGGTGGCGATGAGGCAGATGCGCGGCCTGCGGACGCCGGCGAGCCGGAGCGCCTGCCAGATCTGGGCGCCCACGTGCTCCGGGGGAAAGCCCTCCGGCGGGTTCAGGACGCCCGAACACGCCAGGATCTGTCGCTCTCTGGCCATACGCGCATCCTCTTGTCCCGCAGCAGGCACCGGCAAGATCGAATTCTACTGCCGCAGGAACGGCGGCCCTGATCGGCCGCGGGGCCGGATGCGTTCAAGTGATCAGCAAGCCGTCCCCCAGTACCGGCGTGCAGAATCGCCGCAGGCTCCGGACCGGAGCAGTGCCAGGAGATCACGGAACATGGGCGGCGCAGGATGCGGACCCCGTCGGCGGAGCTGTCGTGCCGATGCGATCCGGATCACCCTCCGGTGTTCTGCGGTGAGAGTGGACAGCCTTGATCCGTGCCGGCGAATACGGCGGGCGCCGCGATGGCAACGATGATCAGGCATGTGAGGACAGGCGAAGATCATGAATGACGTCCCGCGTCTGCGGATGGGAGCAGCGGCACTGATGCTGTCGCTGTCGATCGGCGGTTGTGACGCGCGAAGCGCCACCCCGGAAGCGTCCGTTTCCCCCTCCTCCCCGGCGCCGGTGGTTCCGTCCACCGCCATGCGGGCGACGTCGAAGGATCTCCCCGACGTGATCGCCGGATACCGGCGGAACTGGGAGCGCGACCCCTACGACCATCCCGAGCCCGACGTCCGCCACACCAACCCCGAGGCCGGCGAGAAGTACGCCATGGGCCGGACGGTGACCGGCCTCTACATCGTTCCCGGTGGCGAAGCCGACGACCACGATGACGAGGTGAGGATCACCGTCACCCCCGGAGACTTCCCCGACCCCGAGGCCGCCATCAGAACGGTGCTCTACGACATCGAGGACCTGCAGCCGGTCGATTCGGGACCGTTGAGCGGTGCGGCGTTCTGCCGCACCTTCTACGTGGCGGTGGTCTGCTACTGGGCCACCGAGACCACCTTCGGGTCGGTGGGCGCCCCCGGAGGCGACATGAAGCAGGCTGCCCGGCACTACCGGACGCTGCGCACCGCGCTGGAGAAAGAACGCCCGTCTTCCTGAGGGCGAGGGCGGGCAAGCCCTCCGGGACCTCAGGCGCACGCCCGCGATCGGAGGCCGGCCTTCGGGGAGGTTGAGGGTCACGTCCAGAAGCGCATGAACCGGCCTCCGCATGATCATGTTCCTGCGAGTTGAGCGGTGAGCGTCTGCGGCGGTGGGCTCTGTCCCGGTGTGTCGCCCCAGACCGGCCGCAGCCGGACCTCCTACCGCGGCAACGCCGGGAAGGAGGGTGCACAACGCCGAACAGCTCCACCAGGAGATCACCGCGATGGGCTATCGCGGCGAAAGCACCGGTCCGCACCGTGACTTCGACGCGCCAGGGCCGGGCTCACCCTGCCCTGCGGTTCCGGGCGGATAGAAGGCCATGTCAACCACATCAAGATGGTCAAGAGGCGGATGTGCGGCCGGGCCGACCCCGATCTCCTGCGCAAACGCGTTCTCCTGGCCGGCCGATGACGCTCAGCTCTGCGTGGAGATGCAGAACGGGTGGCCGGCGGGGTCCAGCAGGACCCTCCGCTCCTCGGGATGCGGCTGGACCGGGGCCTCCACGGCGCCCAGAGCCAGCATCCGCGCCTGAGCCGCCTCCAGGTCGTCGACGCCCAGTTCCATGTGCGCCTGCTTCCCCTGGGCAGGGTCCGGCCAGGTCGGACGCCGGTAGTCGGCGGCCCGGATGAAACCCAGTCCCGGCGAACCCTCCCGGCCGAGCAGGACGAAGTCGTCGCTGGAGTAGACGACGGGCAGGCCGAGAGCCTCGCCGTAGAAACGGGCCAGCTCGGCGGGGTCCGGGCAGTCGAAGTCGATGGACAGCAAACGGATCGCCGGTGCGGTTGTGGTTCCAGTGCTCATGGGAGGGACACTAGGACGGGACCAGGACAGGTTCGGTCCTGGTCATGAGGAAAACTACGAGATGTGATCAGCACTTCCGCCCGCCTGCTGCGACTGGTCTCGCTGCTGTCCACACGGCCGGCCTGGACCTGCGGCGAGCTGGCCGAGCGGATGGCGGTCACCGGACGCACGGTGCGGCGGGACGTCGCCCGGCTGCGGGAACTCGGCTACTGCATCGAGTCCGACCCCGGGCCCTGGGGCGGTTACCGTCT
>NZ_JBHSBM010000075.1:0-148642 GCF_042650625.1 Planomonospora corallina | reverse complement strand
CCCGCTGATCCTCGACGACGAGGAGGCGCTCGCCGTGGCCGTCGCGCTGCGCGAGGCCGCGCTCAGCGGCGTCCTCGGCAGCGACCAGGCCGCGCTGTCGGCGCTGTTGAAACTACGGGCGGTCCTACCGGCCCGGATCGCCGACCGGCTGGGCGAGATGGACGCCACCTTCGTCCACACTCCCAGGCCCGAAGGCCGCCAGATCTCCCCCGGCATGCTGCTGGAACTGGCCGCCGCCTGCCGCCGTGGCGAGCGCGCCCGTCTGTCGTACCGCGACCATTCGGGCAGGGCCAGTGTCCGGGACGTCGACCCCTACCGCCTGGTGCGCACGGGCCTGCGCTGGTATTTCGTCGCCCGGGACGTGGCCCGGGACCAGTGGCGGACGTTCCGGGCCGACCGGGTGGTGCAGGTGCAGCCGACCGGACAGCCGGTCGAACTCGTCGACCCGCCCGACCCTGCCCTCCTCGTCTCCCGAGGCATCGCGAGCGTCGTGTACCCCGTCTATGGGAGAGTCCGGCTCCCGCACCCCGTGGACCAGGCCCTGCGGCTGGTCCCACCGACGATCGGCACCCATCACCCGGACGGGCCCGATGCCACCATCGTCGAAATCGGCGCCAACGACGCCGAGCAACTCGCCCAGTACCTCCTCGGCCTGGGCACCCCGTTACGGGTCCTCTCCCCGGACGAGGTCCGGGAGGCTCTGCTGCGCCGTACCCGGGAACTGCTCGAGGAGAACGGGGACGGCCGGCCGCCGTCACCGCGCTCTACGATCCGTCCATCACGCTCCGGGTCCACGCCCGCGTGATCCGGGCGGCGGAAGCCTCGGCCGCCGACGTCTTCGCCAAGGCGATGGGCGAGCAGCGGGAGCCACCCGGGAGCCACCGTGTCAGCAAGGGTGTTAGCAACGAGCCGAGACGATCTATAAAGCAAGAAGGCCCTGAACGGCGTAATGCCTGTTCAAGGGCCTTCTTCGGGTGGCGCGGCCGAGAGGACTCGAACCCCTAACCTTCTGATCCGTAGTCAGATGCTCTATCCATTGAGCTACGGCCGCTTGCCGTCCCGCTCACCATGGTGACCGGCGACAGAGAGAACTCTACCAGACCCCATGTGGGTGCTTGAGCCAATATTGATCACCCTGGTGGCACCCGGCCCGAAGGGAGGCTCCGCATCCCGGACCGCGGGATCCGCGCGTCAGTCCGGTCTGCGCAGGGAGGCGGCGATCTCCTGGCGCAGGGCTCGGTAGCCCTCCAGGATCCGCTGCTTCACCTCGTCGGGAAGGTCCGGGTCGGCCTCGAGCTCCTCGGCCACGGGATCGGTACGGCGGGGCGTGAGCACCAGGTCCGCCGGGGAGGCGTGCCCGCCCTCGACGAGCATGTCGCCGAGGGTCCGCCCGGTCCGGCGAGCGGCTTCGCGGAGGACGTCGAGGTGTGCTCGGAGCACTCCCGCGTCCGCCCCGTACGCACCGGGTGTCCCGCCTCCGGTCACGGCGGCGGGAGGAGCCGGCGGAGCCGGTGGGAGCACCGGGGCCGCGGCCGTGCCCGCCTCCAGCGGGACGGGCTCCCCGCCCTCGAGAATCCGGTCCACGCTGCCCCGGACCCACTGGAGCGCCGTCTCGATGCCGCGCTTGGTGGGCGGGCGCATCGTGCCGAGGCCGCCCCGGACCGTCCGCAGCCCTTCCTTCGTGAGCCCGGCCCGCTCCGCCACGTCGTTCCAGTAGAGACCGAGCTCGTCACGCCGCTCGGTCATCAGCCGCGCCAGACGCTCGCGTGGCGTCTCACGCTTGTTCATCAAGGACACGCCTTCTTTATACGTGGCAGGTAATGGCAGGTCAAAGGAAACAATACAGAGAAAACCGGTAACAGAGGCCAACTAAAGACAGATAATTCATTGTAACTGTCCCGACCTGTCCCAAGGAGTACCAATGCGAGTCGATCCCCTTGGTCCGATGATGATCGGAGTCCGCGAGCTCTACGAGGAGCTCAAGACTGTCGGCGGGAAGGTCCACCGCCAGACGGCCAAGCTCGACCACATCGACGCGAAGGTGGTCTCCGTCGTCGAGGACGTCGACGACCACGAGGCGCGCATCCGGGCGCTGGAGCGGGCCCGCTGGCCGCTCCCCTCGCTCGCCGCGCTGGTCTCCCTGGCCGGCCTGGTCTTCGCGATCCTGGCGTACACCCGGGGGCAGTGAGCCATGGGCGCCCGCGCCGGAGCGATCGCGAGGATCAGGAGGCCGCGCACCCGGTGGAAACCCTGGGGACAGCGGGACGCCGGCCCGCGGCGGGTAGCGGGCCGGCGTCCCGGGGCTCACACCCGGAAACCGGCGTCCTGCCTCTCACGCCCGGAAACCGGCGTCCTGCCTCTCACGCCCGGAAACCGGCGTCCTGCCTCTCGCGCCCGGAGCCGTCCGCGGCCTTCTTCGGGAAGAGCGTGTAGCTCACCGGCCATATCAGGGCGATCAGCGGCACCCTCGACGCTCCGGTCATGAACTCGCTCAGCGCCGCCGTCCGGGAGGGCTCGTCCACCATCAGGATCAGCCCGTACAGCACGGCGCAGGTGATGCCGTAAGCGACGACGATCCGGAACCAGAAGGCCCACTCGTAGCGGGTCCGGGCCATGCCGCCCGCAGGGGGCCGCGGCGGCTGCGGCCCGCCGGCGAAGCGGTGGGCGAACTTCGCGTCGGCCCATTTGAGGGTCCGGTGGCCGAAGACGACGGAGTATGCGAGGTAGGCCGCGGCCAGGCCGTGCTGCCAGCCCGCCTGCGCCCCGCCGCGCATGTCGATCACGGCGGCGGCCAGCAGGATCACGTCGAGCAGCGGCACGCACAGGAGCAGGGCCGTGCTCAGCCGCCTCCTGCCCCACAGGTAGCGGGAGGCCAGCCCCAGGGCGAGGAGGACCCAGAAGCCGATCTCACAGGCGATGATCACTGCTAGAACCATGTTCCCAGGATCACCCGGCCCGTCCGCTGGGGGCGTCGTCACCGCTGACGATTCCGTCTACATCCTTGTGTGTACGGCCGGTCCGTACCGGATCCGGACGGAGCCGCCGCTCCGGGGTGATGGGATAGGGGGCATGAGACGGGACGACGCGCTGGCAGCCGCGCTCTGTTTCGCCGTCGGCCTCATCCTGCTCGCCGCGGAGGCCTACGTGCACCGCGGGGCGCCCGCGTACCTGTTCGCCGGACCTCTCCTGGTCACCTGCGCGGGCGTCGCCGTACGGCGGACCCGCCCGCTGCTCGCGCTCGGGCTCGGAGTCGTGGCGTTCGTCGCGGACTTCGCCATGGGCCCGTCCCTCGGCACCGTGCTGGTCATCACCGACAACCTCTACGCGGCGGTCCTGTACGGCCCGCGCTCGCTGGGACGGCCGATGCTCGGCATCACCTCGGTCATCGCCGTCGTCGGCGGCGCGGTGGCCGGGTTCATCGCCCGGGACCTGGCCCTCTTCGCCGTCGCGCTGGTCCAGGCGGGTCTCGTCGGGACCACTCCCGTCATCACCGCGATGATCATCAGGCAGCACAGGGAGCAGGCGGCGGCCGAGCGGGTCAGGGCCGAGCAGGTCGCGCGCCTGGCGGAGCTGGACCGGAAGACCGCGGTGCAGGCCGAGCGGGCCCGGATGGCCCGGGAGCTGCACGACGTGATCGCCAACCACTTCAGCGCGATCGCCATCCAGTCCACGGCCGTGCTCTCCCGCAGGGACCTGGACGGCGAGGTCGTGCGGCAGGTGCTGCAGTCCGTCCGGGAGAACAGCGTCCATGGCATGGCCGAGATGCGTGCCATGATCGGGCTGCTCCGGCAGGAGGACGAGGAGGTCGAGGCGACCCGGCTCCGGCTGGCCGAGGCCGACCGGCTGGCGGAGCGGGCAGGCGAGTCGGGTCTGGAGGTACGGCTCAGCGTCGAGGGCGATGCCCGGGAGCTGCCCGCCGCGGTGGATCTCGCCGGCTACCGGATCGTCCAGGAGTCGCTGACCAACGCGCTCAAGCACGGCGGCAGGACGGCCGAGGCAGTGATCGTCTACCGGCCCGGTGAGGTCGTGCTGACCGTGGACAACCCCGTCGAGGAGACCGGTCCGGGCCTGCCCGGCGCGGGCGCGGGCCTCATCGGCATGCGGGAGCGCGCCGCGCTCGTCGGCGGCCGGGTCGAGGCCGGGCCGCACGCGGGCGGCTGGCGGGTGCACGCCGTGCTCCCGACCGAGGCCGCGCATCCCGCGCCCACGCGCCTGCCCGCCGTGTCCCCGTCCGGTCCCGTGTCCCCGTCCGGTCCCGTGCTCCCGTTCGGTCTCGTGCTCCCGTCCAAGCCCGCCGTGTCCCCGTCCGGGAAGGAGAAGCCGTGACCATCCGAGTCCTGGTCGCCGACGACCACGCGGCGGTGCGCGCCGGGATCGTCCTCGTCCTCGGCGGCCACGACGACATCGAGGTCGTCGGCGAAGCCGCGGACGGCGAGCAGGCCGTGGTGATGGCGTCGGAGACCCGGCCGGACGTGGTGCTGATGGACGTCCGGATGCCGAAGATGGACGGGATCTCCGCCACCCGCGAGCTGAGCGGGGTCACCGACGTGCTGATCCTGACCACCTTCGACCTCGACGAGTACGTCTTCGGGGCGCTGCGGGCGGGGGCGGCCGGGTTCCTGCTGAAGAACACCGACGCCGACGCGCTGGTCGAGGCGGTCCGGGTGGTGGCCCGGGGGGACGGCCTCATCTCGCCCTCGGTCACCCGGCGGCTGATCTCGGCGTTCCGCTCGTCGCCCCCGCCGCGGGACGTCCGGGCGGTGGAGAGCCTGACCCCGCGCGAGCGCGAGGTCCTGGCGTGCATCGGGCGGGGGATGTCGAACGCGGAGATCTCCCGTGAGCTGGACATGGCGGAGGCGACCACGAAGACCCACGTCAGCCGGGTGCTGAACAAGCTGGGTCTCCGCAGCCGCGTCCAGGCCGCGATCCTCGCCCAGGAGCTCTCCGCGGAGTCCTGAACCACCGCCCCGGGTGTCTCCGCGGCGGCTCAGGCGTTCTCGGCCGGCACGTAGAGGGAGAGCGTCTCCGCGACGCAGGCGGGCTTGCCCTCGCCCTCGACCTCGACCGTCATCTTCATCTTCGACAGGTAACCCGAGGGCGTGCCCTTGAGGTCGACGAGCTCGGCGCCGCACCGCACCCGCGCGCCGACCGGGACCGGCCGGGGGAAGCGGACCTTGTCGAGCCCGTAGTTGATGCCCATGGCCAGGCCGTCCACCCGGAACAGCTCCATCATGAACGACGGCAGCAGTGACAGGCTCAGGTAACCGTGGGCGATGGTCCCGCCGAACGGGCCCTTGGCCGCGGCCTCGGTGTCGACGTGGATCCACTGGTGGTCGCCGGTGGCGTCGGCGAACAGGTCGACCTGTTCCTGGGTCACGGTCCGCCACTCGGTGTGGCCGAGGTGCTCGCCGACGGCGGCCTTGAGCTCCTGGATGTTCGAGAAGATCCTCATGTTTGGAACTTTATTCGGTTTTCGGGACCGCGAGAAGGTTCACGACCGTGAGTTCCTTCCCTCCCCCCTGCGGGATCGCCTCGCATATGACGCTCTCGTCGGTCCGCCCCGCCGTGCCCGAGGGCCTGGGAACCGCCTTCCCGTCCGCCGTCCTGCACCGCTCCACGTTCTTGACGTCCGCGTCCCAGTAGACGATCGCGCTGGGCGAGGAGGAGGTCCCCCACCCGTAGCCGCCGCCCCCCTGCCCGTCGCCGTTCCCGATCCCGGCCAGGGTCCCGGCGGCCGGGTCGTACAGCGCGGCCACCGGGGCGGTCCGGTCCTCGATCTCCTCCCCCCGCTCGTCCCGGCCCACCACGCCGGAGACGTGGAACATCCCGAAGTCCCGGGCGAGCAGGAGGCGCCCGCCCAGGGCGCTCAGGCCGGGCAGGACGCTGCGCCGCGAGCCGTCCACCCGCTCCGCGAAGGCCTTCGCGCCCGTGCCGTCCCCTTCGCCGAAGCACCATTGCGGGCCGCAGCGGAACGTGGTCGTCCCCTCCGCCGCCTTCACTTCGGTGACCTGCCCCGTCTCCAGGTTCACCAGCTTGCCCTGCGCCTTCTGGAAGTCCCGTTCGCCGACGTCGGCGGCCCACGGCCAGGACAGCAGGTGCAGCCCGTCGGCGCCCTCGATCCGCTCCGGGGCGCCGCCCGCCAGCGGCATGCGGTAGACCCCGCCCGCGCGCACCGACCAGACGACGGAGTCGGCGGTGACCCCGATCCCGTCCACCTCGGCCGGGGCGCCGGTGACCTCGCCGATCCGCCGCGCCGTACCGCCCGACCGGGGCACGACCCAGAAGTCGGCCCACGCTGCGCCGCCGGAGGGGTTCGTGCCGTACCACACGATGTTCTCAGCCCCGGCCTCCACGCGCTGCGGGAAGTAGCCCTTCGCCCCGGGCGGGCCGGGCATGTCGGCCAGCACCCTGCGGCTCCCGCCCGCGGTGTCGTAGACCTCCAGCCGGCCCGCCTTCTCGAACGACGACTCGGCCGCCAGCAGCAGTTCCGTGGCGCTCAGCGCGGTGACCGGACGGTACCTCCAGCCGTCCGGCGCCTTGGCCGGGATCGTCGACACCGCCGCCGGCCAGACCTCCGCGGCGGGCCGTACCTCCAGCGGAGCTGCGGGTCCGGAGGCGCGGGGGGAAGGCGTCGGCCTCCCCGGGGAGGCCGTCACCGTGGCGTCGACGAGGGCCGGGCCTTCTCCGCCCCTGTGGGAGAAGACCCCCCTCGCCACCGCCGTGCCGCCGGCGACCACCGCGATCACCGCGGCCGCCGCCAGGACCGCCCCGGTGCGCCTGCGCGCGCGCCGCGCGCGGCGCCGCCGGACCACCTCCAGCAGGTCTCCCGCCGGTTCGGGCGCGTTCCCCGCCGCGCCGGCCAGAACGCGGACGAGGTCCGCCTCGCTCCTGTCGCTCATCGAACCCGCCCCGTCCCCATGTCGTTCGCCGACTCCGCCCCGTCCGTGCCCCCGGCCCGGACCCGCGCCGCCCCCGGATTCGCCCTGCGCACCCTGAGCTTGTCGAGCGCGCGGGCGGCCTGGCTGCGCACCGTGCCCCGCGAGATGCCGAGCAGATCGGCGATCTCCTCGTCCGGGAGGTCCTCGTAGTAGCGCAGGACCAGGACCGCCCGCTGTTTGGGCGGCAGGGCCTTCACCTCGTTCCACAGACCCTCGTCACCATCGAGACCGCCGTCGGTGTAGGCCGTCTCGGGCACCTGTGCGACCAGCCGCTCCCGGCGCAGCCGCCGCCAGGCGCTGACGTGCAGGCGCGCCATGGTGATGCGCACGTACCCCTCCGGGTCGTCCCGCCTGCGCACCCGC
Organism: Planomonospora corallina; assembly: GCF_042650625.1. NCBI lineage: Bacteria > Bacillati > Actinomycetota > Actinomycetes > Streptosporangiales > Streptosporangiaceae > Planomonospora > Planomonospora corallina. The sequence continues at coordinate 141,341 of NZ_JBHSBM010000075.1, read as the reverse complement.
GGCCAGGCGTCGCCCAGACGCATCAGCGCCTCCTGCGTCAGGTCGGCCGCGTCCTCGGCGTTGCCGGTGAGGACGTAGCCGTACCGGTACAGCGCACTTCCCCGTGCGGCGACGAAATCTGCGAACTCCACGCAACCAGGGACGTGCGCGGGTCCCGTTCTGTTGCACGGCGGATCCCGCCCGCCGCGGACACTCCTTCGCACGGGATTCGGGTACGGCTTGCGGATGGACATCCGCCGTTACTCGGCGCTTCATCCTCGGCTCCTACCGTTCCGGCCATGAAACGGACTTCTGCCGCTCCCGCCCTGAGGCGGCGCACCACCACCGTGCTCGGTGCCGCCGTGCTCTCCCTCGCCCTCACCGTCCCGGCGGCCACCACCGCCGCGGCCGACCCCGGTGCCGGCACGGCGGCGCACGATCCCGGCGGTCCCGGCGGGCGCGGTGACTTCGGCGGGCGCGGTGACTTCGGCGGGCGCGGTGACTTCGGCGGGCGCGGTGACTTCGGCAGGGCCACGCTGACCGGTTTCGCCTCGCTGCCCGCGCTGACGTTCGTGCCGGGCAGCGAACCGTCCGGTGCGCAGCTCGGCACGGCGCCGGTCAACGGCGTCACCCCGCCGTTCACCGGGCAGCCGGTGCAGGGTTTCAGCGGCATCGTGCGCCGGGGCGACGGCACCTTCGACGTGCTGTCCGACAACGGCTACGGCAACAAGGCCAACAGCGCCGACTTCCTGCTCCGCGTGCACCGGATCAAGCCGGACTTCCGCCGGGGCGCGGTCCGGGTGCTGGGCGGGTTCGGCCTGAGCGACCCGGACGGCCACGTGACCTGGCCGCTGACCCGGGCGGACCGGAAGCTGACGGGCGCCGACTTCGACGTGGAGTCGATCGTGCGGGCCGCCGACGGCACCTACTGGATCGGTGACGAGTTCGGCCCGTTCCTGCTGCACGTCTCGCCCTCCGGCAGGCTGCTGGAGGCGCCGGTCCCGCTGCCGGACGTGAAGGCCCCGGAGAACCCGTCCCTGGAGGGCGCCGAGCCCAACCTGGGCCGGAGCAAGGGCTTCGAGGGCATGGCCCGCTCGGTCGACGGCCGTACGCTCTACCCGATGCTGGAGGGCACCGTCTCCGGCGACCCGGCCGGGACCCTGCGGATCAACGAGTTCGACCTGCGCCGGCGGGCCTACACCGGCAGGCGCTGGACCTACACGCTGGACGACGCCGAGAACGCGATCGGCGACATGATCGCGGTGGACCGGCACCGGTTCCTGGTCATCGAACGGGACAACCTCCAGGGTGACGCGGCGAGGACCAAGAAGATCTATCTGGTCGACCTGCGCAGGAAGGACCTCGGCAAGACCCTCGTCGCGGACCTGCTCGACCTGGCCAACCCGCGCCGCCTGGGCGGGCTCGGGGAGACCTTCCGGTTCCCGTTCCAGACGATCGAGGACGTCGTGATCCTCGACGACCGGACCCTGGGGATCCTGGACGACAACAACTTCCCGTTCTCCGCGGGCCGCACCCCGGGCAAGCCCGACGACAACGAGTTCATCACCGTACGGCTGTCGCGTCCGCTCCAGGCGGATCCGCGCGTCCACCGCTGAGCGTCCGGCCCGCCGGCGGCTCCCTCCGGGGCCGCCGGCGGAGGCTGCCGCGACGTCAGGCGGTTGTGCCGTTAACGCGACCATCCCGATGCCATAGGACGCTTATTCTCAAGGGAAGCTCCAGAAACTGACAAAGGGAACGCTGACGCTCATGTGGCCTCCACCATCTTCCCAAGACCCGCAAGGCCAGCCGCCCTCTGCCGGGGCCGGTCAGCCTCCCGCCGGTTCCTGGCAGCAGCCCTCGTACGGCTCGCAGGGCCAGTCGCAGCCGCCGTACGGCCAGACCCAGCAGCCCTCCTACGGGCAACCGCAGCCGCCGTACGGCCAGACCCAGCAGCCCTCCTACGGGCAACCGCAGCCGCCGTACGGCCAGACCCAGCAGCCCTCCTACGGCCAGCCGTACAACCCGCAGGCCCAGCAGACGGCCCCGGGCGGCGGCTGGTATCCCCAGCCGCCCGGACCGTCCAGGAGCAAGCCGATCTGGCCCTGGATCGTGGGTGTGGCCACCGCGGTCGTCGTCGCCCTAGCGGTGGTGCTCGTCCTGCTCCCCGAGGACGCCGAGGACACCAGGACCGCCTCGGGCACGAGGTCCGGCGCCCCCACGGCCCCGGCCTCCACACCGGCCTCGGCCGATCCCACCGGGCAGCCCACGGAGACGGCGGCCCCGCTCGACGGCCGGCTCGTCAAGGCCACCGACGGCAAGAGCGAGATCACCGTTCCCGCCGACTGGACCGGCTTGACGCTGCTGGACGACGCCACGGTCCAGCAGGGCAACGCGAAAAAAGAGCAGTATCTGATGGTGATCAGCGAGTCCCAGGCCGACTTCACCTTCGGCCTGGACGGCTACGCCAAGCTCATCACCGATCAGATGCAGACGAAGCTGGACAATCCTGTCCTCGGCCAGCCTCAGACGCTCACCGTCAACGGCGCCGAGGCCCTCCAGTACGAGCTGCACGCCTCCACCCAGGGCGTCAAGATCGTCTACTGGGTGACCTTCGTGAAGGGCGCGCAGGACTTCCACCAGGTCCTCGCCTGGACACTGGAGACCAAGGGAGAGGAGCACGGTCCGCTGCTCCGCCAGGTCACCTCGACCTTCAAGGACCTCGGCGGCGCGTGAACCGCGCCGGCCGGGGAGCCGTAGAGTCTCCTTCATGACCTTGGACGAACAGCGGCAGGGATTGTTCTGGGACGTGCAGGCCGGGCGGATCGCTCCGCCGCCCGCCGCGGTGACGCTGGGCTGGGAGCTGATCGCGGTGGATCCCGAGCAGGGCACCATCGAGGTGGCCTTCTCCGCGGACGAGCGCTTCCTGAACCCGGCGGGAGCGATTCAGGGCGGTTTCCTCGCCGCGATGCTCGACGACACCCTCGGGCCGGCGCTCGCCGCGACCCTGCCGGACGGCCGGTTCGCACCGACCCTCGACCTGCACGTCCAGTTCCTCCGTCCTGCCCGGCCGGGACGGCTCGTCGGGCGGGGACGGGTCGTGCAGCGCGGCAGCGAGGTCTGCTTCCTGGCCGGCGAACTCGTCGCCCCCAACGGCAAGCCCGTCGCCGTCGCGACGGCGACCGCGCTGATCAGGGCGATCACACGGGACGCGCCCTGAGTCCGGGCCGGACCGGCGGGCATCCGCTCCGGCCGCTCCGGGTCACGACCGCCGCCCGTCCGGGTCCTTGAAGGCCGTGGTGACCTCGCGCGGCAGCGGGCGGTGCTCGTCCCGGAGGGAGCGCGGCCTCCAGGTCAGGATGTGGTGGAAGTCCTCGCCCCCTGCACGAAGGTCGCCCGGTGGACGGTGTTCACGCCGCCCGTCGAGCCGTGCAGCCCGTATGGGCGGCCGGATGGACGGCCGGATGGACGGCCGGATGGACGGCCGGGACGCCGCCCACGGTGGGCCGCCGGGTGCGGCGGACGCGGCCGGTGTCACGCCGACAGCGCGGCGGCATGCTCCAGGAACAGGCCGCGCTCGCGTTCGTCCCCGGTCAACTCGGCCGCGCACCGGAACTCCGCGGCCGCCTCCCCGGCCCGCCCGAGCCCGGCCAGCAGATCCCCGCGGACCGCGGGCAGGTGCGCGTAGCCCCGCAGGGCGCGCTCCCCCCGGAGCGCGTCGGCGATCTCCAGCCCGCGTTCGGGGCCGTAGGCCATGCCGGCCGCGACCGCCCCGGCGGATGGCAGGATGCGAAGATCGATTCCACCCGGCGGAGAGGATCCTCCATGGCCGTCATCCACCACACCGCCCTCAAGCCGACCAAGCTGGAACTGCTCACCTCCTGGCTGCCCTCCCGGCCGTGGTACCTCGGCGGCGCGGACGGACCCGAACTGGCCAAGGCCGGCGGCTTCCGGCTGGACGACCCGGAGGGCGAGGTCGGGATCGAGTTCATGGTGGTCACCGACGTCTCCGGCGCTCACCCGACCAGCTATCTGGTTCCGCTCACCTATCGCGGCGCCCCGCTCGACGGGGCGGAGCACGCCCTCGTCGGCACCATGGAGCACGGGGTGCTGGGACGGCGCTGGGCCTACGACGGCTGCCACGACCCGGTGCTGGTCGCCCAGCTGCTGGCCCTCATCGAGGGCCGGGCCGAGGCCCAGGACCAGAACACCAGCGACACCCCCGACCGGGAGATCACCCGCTCCTGCACAGGTGGCTGCCCCGCCCCCACGGACTTCACCACCGCCGCCGACGACCACGAGGGCACCGAGCTGACCGCACCGCACGGTGCCGCCCTCCGTGTGCACCGGGCCCTGCGCCCCGCCCCGGACGCCGCGCCGCTCCTTCCGCCGGATGCGGCCGGCCACGTCGCCGGCTCCTGGGACGCGCCGGACGGCACCCGAGCGCGGGGGCTGTTCGCCGTCCTGCGCACCGGCCCCGACGCCTAGATCACCGTCCTGCGCACCGGCCCCGACGCCTAGATCACCGTCCTGCGCACCGGCTCCGACGCCTGGATCGTACGGCGAAGGCGGCGCCCGCCGGGAAAACGTTTGACGCCCGTCGGCTCCCGGCGGTCGGATGACATGCCATGAGCGCAGGACGGATGCATCCCGGCACGTACCCCATCGACGACGACCTCGTACGGCGACTGGTCGCCGGGCAGTTCCCGCAGTGGGCGGGACTGGTGGTGGAGCGGTTCCCGTCCGGCGGCACGGTCAACGCCATGTACCGGCTGGGCGACGACATGGTCGTGCGGCTTCCGCTGGTGGAGGGCGGGGCTGACGACGTGGTGACGGAACGGACGTGGCTGCCCCGGCTCGCGCCCCACCTGCCCGCGCCCATTCCCGAGGTGCTCGGAGCCGGGCGGCCCGCCGACGGCTACCCGTGGCCGTGGTCGGTGTACCGGTGGCTCGCGGGTGAGAACCCCGAGGCGGGAGCGCTGAGCGAACCCGTCCTGCTCGCCGGTGATCTGGCCGGATTCGTGGCGGCGATGCGCAGCATCGCCCTGCCCGGGGCGCCGCAGGCCTACCGCGGCGGGCCGATCGCCTCGCTCGACGCGCGGACCCGGGCTGCGATCGAGGAACTGCGCGGGATCCCGCAGGAGGCCGTCGACTGCGATGCCGCCGTCGCCGCGTGGGAGGAGTCGCTGCGGGTCCCGGACTGGGACGGCCCGCCGGTGTGGCTGCATGCCGATCTCATGCCGGGCAACCTGCTGGTGGCCGGCGGCAGGTTGACCTCGGTGATCGATTTCGGGTGCCTGGGGGTGGGCGATCCGGCGTGCGACCTGTTCCCGGCGTGGAACCTGCTGCCGGCCGACGCGAGGGAGGTCTTCCGCGAGACGCTGGCCGTGGACGACGCGACCTGGATCCGCGGCCGGGGGCGGGCGCTCTCGCAGGCGCTGATCGCACTGCCGTACTACCGGAGGACGAACCCGGCGATGGCGCGCAACGCCCGGCACGTGATCCGGACGGTGCTCGGCGAAGGCTGAGGCGTGCCGCGTCGTGCCGGGGACCGAGCCGGTGGTTTCCAGGAGGGCCGTGGTGATCACATGTGGCTCCGTGAAGACACGGCGTTGTGAGGTCGTGCAGAGCCCTGGATGATGTATCGCCACACGGACGAAGGCGGCATGGCGGACTTCACAGTCACATACGAACCCACTCCCGACGAAGTGGCGCGAGCGCTCGGACAGGGCGCCAGACAGCAACTCAAGATTCATTACCTGGTGTCGTCGTCGATCCTGATCGCGTCAGGGCTCGTCTGCATCCTGGTCGACGCCCCGTACATGGGCACTGTCCTGCTCGTGGCAGCGGTCGTCTCCCCGCTCCTGGTGACCTGGTCGCTCCGGCGTACCGGCAGGCGGCAACTCACCTACCTCTGCGTGCCGACCATCCTCCGGATGACCGACGACGGATACGAGGCCCGGACCGACCAGTCCACCACCACGATGCGATGGTCGCTGTTCGGGCGGATCGTGGCCGGACCCGAGTTCTGGCTGTTCTTCGTGAACAAGCAGTTCACGGGCTTCCTCCCCCGGCGCGCCTTCAGCACCGAGCAACAGGCCGAGTTCGACGGCTTCCTGGCCGCCCGGGAGCACACGAGGGCCGCTTGATCTCCGTCGTCTCCTTCTCCCCTCCTGAGTAGCTCGCTCAGCGGATGCAGTCCGGCCTTCCGGGTACGCGGTGTTCCGTGAGCCGCGCGGTGACCGCCCTGACGTAGCGTCCGGAACCGCCGCCGGGGCTGCGTACCCGATCCCCTCGAACACGGGCAGGTCCCAGCCGGGCCGCCGTGCCGGCACATGATCGATCAAGGGACGAGGAATCACCAGGTCCCGGTCTCCCCAAGCCAGGAGAGCGGCCGCAGCGGTACGACCTCTCTGCCGTGAGCCGATGGCAGGATCATCGCCGTGACAGGCATCGATGATCTCCTTCGGCGGGTGTCCGCCAAGGCGAGCGCGACCATGGAGTACCTACCTCCCCCCGCGACGGCGGAGGAGGCGGCACAGGCGGAGCGCATCTTGGGCTTCCGGCTTCCGGACGTGCTCGTGCGGCTCTACCGCGAGGTGGCCAACGGCGGCTTCGGCCCCGACTACCGGCTCCTGCCGCTATCGGGTGAAGGACGTACCGCCGTGAGCGACTACCAGGAGGAGCGGAACGGTTCGAAGCCCGGCGATGACGCGCACTGGCCGGCGGACGTGCTGCCCATCCTGGACTGGGGGTGCGGCATGTACGCCGCCGTGGACTGCCGCAGCCCTCAGGGAACCGTACTGCTCTTCGAGCCGAACGGGATCAGCGGCGGCTGGCACCGCGCGTGGCACATCGACGCGGAGAGCCTGGCCGATTGGCTGGAGACCTGGCTCTCGGAAACAGGCTGGTACGAGGAAGACGCCGACGAAGATGGTGAAATGCGGCCATGGGAGCCGGCATGGCAGCGGCTGGCAGAGGGAAGGTGACCGCAACCGGACCAGATCGGGACGGATTCGAGTGCCCGAATGGTGGGATGAGCTGTGGTCGGCGCTGTGCCACCAAGGCACCGTCTACTCAGCCGGCTTCGCCGCCCTGCCCCGGTTGGTGGAGGTCGCCGCCGGCGGTGACAAGGACCAGCGGTTGGAAGCCCTGCTCCTGGCAGGCGCGATCATGCCAGGAGCAGACCAGCGACACGAGGTCGGCGATGTCCACACGACGTACGCGGTCGAGATCGCGGATCTGCCGCGGATGGCCGGTGAGCGGCCGCCGCCTGTGCGACACCGCCCTGGCCGATGATCACCACGACGTTGCCGCCGCGCTGACCTACCTTTCCGGCGACGCACCCTGCACAGAGTGCGGAGCGGACTTCACCGTGGCCGACCGGCTAGGAAGCGCCTGAGGCGCCGCTGCAGCCCCTGGAACCTGTGGGCATCCTGCTCCGCGCTTCGAAGGAACCGGCCTGATGGGGTGACGGACGAGGCGCGATTGCAACCCGAACTGCAGCCCGGAGCCCTCTGGAGATCAAAAAGGCCCTCCTCCCCGACCGGGGAAGAGGGCCTCTGACCTGCGGAGGCTCGGGGATTTGAACCCCGGATGGGCGGTAAACCCAAACCGCATTAGCAGTGCGGCGCCATAGACCTGACTAGGCGAAGCCTCCTGGTAGCCGTGTGGCTCAGCACAGAGTACCGGCGATCGGGCAAGGCGGCAAAGCGATTGTCCTGCGCGTCGCCGCCCGGCACCGGCGTGCCGCCAGCACCGTGCCGGCCGCCGCTTCCGGGGGAGCACCGCCCTCGGCAACCCCTCGGTTTCCCGGCGTCCTCGTCCCCGGCCCACCGTCCCCGACCGGGTGCCCGCTCCCCGGCTGCCCGGCGAACCTCTCGCGAGTGCGGGCAAGTTGTCCACTGGTTGTGGATAACTTCGTCCACAGCTGTGGACAGAACCGTGGATAACCAGGTGGGAGGCGGGGTGAGTCTGTGGATTCTCGCAAGGCGAGATGCATAGTCTCACCTAGTGGTCACAGAGAAGAGGGCTCCCCTCCCATACCCGGGAAGAGAGCCCTCCATGCACCGGCAGGTTCCGGTCATGGCGATCAGGCGGCAGGGTTGGCCTCGCCCTCGATCTCGATCTTGACCTTCTTGCCGACGAGCACGCCGCCGGTCTCCAGGGCCTGGTTCCAGGTGAGACCGAACTCCTCACGGTCGATCTCGGTGGTGATGGTGAAGCCCCAGACCTCCTGGCCCCACGGGTTGGTGCCGGCGCCGCCGTACTCGACGGTGAGCTCGACCGGCTTGGTGACGTCGCGGATGGTGAGGTCGCCCGCGACGGTGAACTCGTCACCGGAGTGGCCGACGACGCGGGTACTGCGGAAGGTCAGCTCGGGGAACTTCTCGACGGCGAGGAAGTCGTCGCCGCGCAGGTGGCCGTCACGGTCGGCCACGCCGGTGTCGATGCTGCCGGTCTTGATCGTGAGCTCGGCGGAGGACTCCAGCGGGTTCTCGGCGACCGTGACGGAGCCGGAGAACTCCCCGAAGCTGCCGCGGACCTTGCTCACCATCATGTGCTTGACGACGAAGCCGATGTGGGTGTGGGCGACGTCGAGGTTGTAGGTGCCGGGGGCGGGGATCTGGAGGTTCTCCCAGGTGCGCGTGGCCATGATGTTCTCCCGAGGGGATATTTGCTGAGTGGACGTTTGCGTCAACATATTTCTACCTGAGGAATATTCCTCACGTCAACTATCGTCGGATACAGTGTGAACGTGCTCCCCTTCGACGACCCGCGGCTGACCGCGATGGGCCTCCTCGCCGAGGTCTTCACCGGCCTGTCGGCCAAGACCCACCCGACCCTCGCCGCCGCGGGACTCTCGGAGATCGACTTCGAGACCCTGATCCGGCTGGCCCGCTCACCCGGCCGGCGGCTCCGCATGAGCGACCTGGCCGCGCAGACCAGTCTGTCCACCAGCGGGGTGACCAGGGTCGTGGACCGGCTGGAGCGCGAGCGCCTCGTGACGCGGCAGGCGTGCGCCACCGACCGCCGGACGTCGTACGCGGTGATCACCGAGGCGGGGATCGACCGGCTCGCCGGCGTGCTCCCGCAGCATCTGGCGGACATCGAGACCTGGCTCACCGGGCTGCTCAGCCCCGACCGGCTCGCGGCCTTCCTGGACGCCCTGCGGACCGTCCGCGACGCCGTACGGCCGTGCGCCACGGCGGGCGTCCAGCCCGGTCCCGCACCGGAGATCCGAGCCGATGCCGGAGCTCACCGGAGCCCGGACACGCCCTCGGACGCCGGATGAGCCGGGGCGCTCAGGACCGGCTCATGCCTGCGCCTCGAGCCGCCGGTCCGCCGCGGCGAGGGCGCCGCGGAGCTTGGCCATCCCCCGGGAGACCGTGCTCTTGACCGTGCCGACGCTGACGCCCAGGACGTTCGCGACCTCCTGCTCGGTCATGTCCTCGCAGTAGCGCAGCACGATCGCGGCCCGCATCCTCGCGGGCAGCCCTTCCAGGGCCCGTTCCACCTGCTCCGGCAGGTGCGGCCGGGCGCCCGGCGGCACCGGCTCGGGAAGCTCCTCGGAGGGGTACTCCTCCAGCCTGCGCCGCCGCCACCAGGAGATGTTGATGTTGACCATCGCCCGGCGCACGTAGCCGTCCAGGGCGGCCCGGTCCTCGATCCGCTCCCAGGCGAGGTACGTCTTCGTCAGCGCCGTCTGGAGCAGGTCCTCGGCGTCGTTCGGGTCGCCGGTGACCTGCCTGGCGGCGCGCAGCAACGCCGCTCCGCGAGCAACGACATACTCCCGGAACTCGTCGTGGGTTCCGCTGGTCACCGCGATCACCCGCCTGTGGTCGAGGGCCTTTCGTGGTCAGAATCGCAGCCGGACCTCTCGATACGGCTGAACCGGAATCCAGATTTCGTCCCGTCGGTCGTAAAGATCGTCCTAACTGCCCCACGGAGTGCCCGCGACGCACTAGGCACCGGTTTGCCCGCAGATGGGTGGCAGGCGTTCCACCAGGGAGGGGAATCCTGATACCTGGTCGGATAGCTGTCGGAATTATCCGAGGAATCGTCATCAGGATGTTTCGCAGACATGTGACGCTGAGGGAACGTCCCGCGAGAACAGGAGAACCCACGATGCCCCAGCGGAGCGTCGACCGCCGCCGCATGCTGGCCGCGGCCGCGCTTGGCCGGCCCCTCCGCACCCCCGGCCCGGTCCCGGGTGAGGGTGAGCCGCTGCACGCCGTCACCGGGACGGTCCTGGACGCCAGCCCTCACCTGATCATCCTCGAGACGCCGGAGGGTGAGGAGGAGCGGCTCGTCATCGCCCCCTGGGCGACCGCCTGGCGCGGTGACGCCCTGGCCCCGGCCGACCTGCCGCGGGGCGCCAACGTGATCGTCCGGACGCTCAAGGCGGGCAAGGTCGCCGACCGGATCTGGGCGGACGCCACCCGGATCACCGGCGTGATCCAGAAACTCGGCGACGGCCGGCGGGACCGCACGCTCGAGCTCTACTGCGGGCCGCACCGGGGCCCGCGGACCGTCGTCATCCCCTACGCCGTCTCGGGCAGGCTCCAGGTCCGGCATCCGAAGCTCGAACCCGGCTACCTGTTCGACGCCATCGGCGTCGTCGAGGGCGGTGTGGCCCACGCCCGGCTGCCCGCGACCTCCCAGCCGCCCTACCGGTGGACGGCCGTGCCCGAGCCTCCCCTGGCCTACGGCGGCGCCCAGGCGCACGTCTCGGGCACGGCGGTCTGGTCCGACGGTTTCGACTTCGGCGAACGGGGGGCCGCCTATCCGATGCTGGAGTCCTCCGACACCGGCTGCGACGAGGTGAGCGGGTCGTGCGCGCGCCTGCCGTACCTGGCGGTGGGCTCGGCGCTCGACGTGCGCAACGTGTGCGCGGGGCGCGCCTCGGTCGTGCCGATCGTGGCGTGCGGCTGCCTCGCCGGCCGCTTCTGCGACCGGTGCCTGGAGTGCGGCACCTCGCCGCGCGGCCGGATCGCCGAGCTGTCCCCGGCCTCCTTCGTGGAGCTGGGCGGAGAACTGACCAAGGGCTGTTTCAACGCCCGGATCACGTTGGGGTGACGCAGGTGACGACGGAGATGACGCAGATGGGGCAGACGATCGCCGCCGCCCAGATCCCGGTGCTGGTCGTGCTGCTCGCCCTCGGCACGGTGGCCAAGATCAGGACCGTCCGGCACGGCACGGAGCCGGGCGGGATGAGCGGGATGGGCCCGGCGGTGCTGGTGCCCGAACGGTGGCGCGCCCCCGTGATGCTCTGCTGCGCGGGCGGAGAGGCCGTCCTGGCCGGCGGCCTGGCCGTCACCGGCCATCCGCTCTTCCGGTGGGGCACGGTGATGTTCTTCTCGGTCTCCACCTATGTCCTGTGGGAGCTGCGCCGCCGCCGTCCCGACGTGGGCTGCGGCTGCTTCGGCGAGGTCAGCTCCGCCCCGGTGGGCGTGCGCTCGTTCGCCCGGACCGTGGTGCTGACGGCCATGGCCGCCGGGGCCGCGTGGACCATGCCGGCGTCCGGCTGGTCGGTGCTGGCCGGGATCTCGCGGACCGAGGTCCTGGCGACGGCCGTGGGACTGCTGCTGGTCGCCGCGCTCTCGCCGGAGATCGAGGAGACCGCCGCCCGGTTCCGGCACCGCGCGCCGTGCGAGGAGCGCTCCGTGGACCCCGCGGTGGCCGCCGCCCGGCTCCGCTCCAGCACGGCCTGGCGCTCGCACCGGATGTGGCTGTCGCAGACCGAGCCGGTCGACAGCTGGCGGGAGCTCTGCTGGCGGTTCTTCGCCTTTCCCGGCAGGGATCCGGAGGGCGAGCCGGTGGAGGTGGTCTTCGCGGTCTATCTGAACGGCCGCAAGCCCGCCGTACGGGTGGCGCTGGTCCGGCCGGACGGCGAGCCGGTCACGACCGGGAGCGCGGTGGAGACCGGCTCCCCGGAGGACAGCGGAGGCTTCCAGGTCCTCGCCGCGCACGAGCATTGATCTCTATACGGCCGTCTACCCCATAAGTTAGACAGCCTAATAGAGAGGTAGCGCCCCGTCGGCCCGCCGAACGGGTCCGGGCCCCGGGCGACGACCGGGCCGACGCTGACGGGCAGGCGGGCCCGGAACAGCACGGCTCGGACCGGCGCCGACTCAGACCGGCACGGGCCCGGAACAGCACGGGCTCAGAACAGCACGGGCTCAGACCGGCTGGGAGCGCAGGAACTTGCCGAAGTGCGGGACGGTGAACGCGATCAGCCCGCGCTCGGCGCTGTAGATCAGACCCTTCTTGATGAGGCTGTCGCGAGCCGGGGAGAGGCTGGACGGCTTGCGGCCGAGGATCTCGGCGACCTCCGCCGTGGCCACCGGCTCCTCCCCGATGGAGGCGATGGCGTGCATGTAGTCGCGCTCGGCGGGGGTGGCCCGCTCGTAGCGGCTGCCGAAGAAGCCGACCGCGAGCTCCTCCTCGGCCTCCGGCGCCGAGACCCGGACGTCCTCGGCGGTGATCGGGCTGCGCAGCGCCAGGTCCCAGGCGACCTTGCCGTACGCCTGGACGAAGTAGGGGTAGCCCTCGGCCGCCTCGTAGAGCGCGTCCAGAGCCTCCTGGGTGAACTCCACGCCCTCGCTCTGCGCCGGGGCGATCAGCGCCAGGTCGGCCGCCTCCCGGTCGAGCCGGTCGATCCGGGCGTAGCGGAACAGCCGCTCGGAGTAGCTCTTGCTGGCCGACAGCACGCTGGGCAGGTGCGGCAGCCCCGCGCCGACCACGATCAGCGGCCCGCCGCTCTGGGAGAGCTCGTGGCAGGCCGCGCAGAGCGCCGAGATGTCCTGGACCTGGACGTCCTGCATCTCGTCGATGAACAGGGCGATGCCGACGCCGAGGTCCGTCGCGACCGCGGCGGCGTCGACGAACAGCTCGGTGAGGTCGATCTCCAGATCGCCGGAGTCGGCGCGGCCGCGCGCGGCGGGCACGTCGATCGCGGGCGACCAGTGCGAGGTCCCCTTGGCGGCGGACGCGTCGCGCATGGCGAACGCCTTGAGCACCCCGAGGAAGTCCTCGATGCGCTCGGGCGCCCGGTGCCGGGGGGCCAGCTCGCGCACGGCCATGTGCAGGGCGGCGGCCACCGGGCGGCGGATCGACCGGTCGGGCCGGGCCTCGATCTTGCCGGTGCCCCATAGCCGCTGCATGGCCATCGATTTGAAGGTGTTGAGCAGGACGGTCTTGCCGACCCCCCGCAGCCCGGTGACGACCATGCTGCGCTCGGGACGGCCGCGGGCCACCCGCTCCAGCACGATCTCGAACTGCTGCAGCTCGCGGTCGCGCCCGGCGAGCTCCGGGGGGCGCTGCCCCGCGCCGGGGGCGTAGGGGTTGCGTACGGGGTCCACGACATCGGACTTTATGACGGGGTATAGGGGCCGTCCTAGAGTCCGGTAGAAAGTGCTACGGCGTTTCGTGTGCCGGCGGACGGGAGACCGGGGGGCGGGAACGCACACGGCCTGCGTCGCGGCGGACGTCGCCGGCATCGCCATGACGCACCCCCTGCCCGAACGGGCGGCGCCCCGGGCCGCATCCCGGGAAGCACCGCGGTCGACGACCGAACCGGTGTTCGATCCAGTGCCCAAGACTGTAGCGCGGCGTCGAACACAGTGACGAGACTTCCCGGGAAAAGGCCACCCCAAGATCGCCTCCCGGTCCGGACATCCCCCGGACCCGCGGATGATCAGGACGCACCGGGGCACCCTCCCCGCCCGGCGCACCGGCGGCCCTTCCGGACGGACACGCGAGCACCGGCTCCGGACACACTCCGGCGGCCCTTCCGGACGGACACGCGGGCACCGCCTCCGGACGGACACTCCGGCGGCCCGACCTGCCCGACCGGCCCGACCTGCCCGAAGCCCGTGCCTAGCCGGTGAACCCGCGCACGATCACGACGAGCGCGGCCGCCGCGATGAGCGCGAGATAGCCGAGCACCAGGCGGGTGTCGCGCAGCAGGCACTTGCTCCGGGTCAGCCCGGCCCGGCGCGCCCGCAGGTAGCCGGTGAAGCCGAGCAGCGCGAAACCGAGCACCACCCACGCCCCGCCGAGCCAGGCCAGCAGCGCCACGGTCGCGTAGACGCACAGCCGGAGCGGATCGTACGGCTGCGCACCGCCCGTCGCGAAACCCGCCCGGGAGCCCGTCCCCGCCTCCGGGCCGGACGTGGGACCGGGCGCGGGACCCGCTCCGGGGTCCACGCCGGAGCCCCTCGCCGTCACGGGAGGACCTCCACCACCGGGAGCCGTGCTCCGCTCCCGGTGGCCGCCACCGCGGACAGGCGCTGACGGGAGAGCGCGGGCCACGCCTGGACGGCGCAGAACGGGGCGCACTGGTCCTGGCCGGAGCGGGTGCCCACGTGCACGCAGCACTGGACCAGACGCTCCTCCAGCATCGTCGCCATGTCCATGAACGGCTTGACCGTGATGCGGACCACGCGCTCGCCGAGCATCCGCCGGAGCCTCCTGCGCCGGCCGGGCAGCGCCGACGAGGCCAGCGCCAGCAGGGTGGACACGCCCAGGTCGCAGTTCTCGCAGATGTTCCGCCACAGGTCGCCGATCTGCGGGTGCGAGAGCGACGACTGCTCCGACAGCAGCCCGAGCAGCGACTCCTGTACGGCCAGGCGCAGCTCGCGCGGGATCTCCTGGTCGGCGATCCGGTTGGCCACCAGGCCGAGGTGCTCCTTGAGCCGGTCGTGCCCGATCAGCGCGGTCAGCGACCGCCACCGCCCGGAGTCGTCACGGATCATGTAGCCGACCGAGCAGCAGTGCGGGTGCGAGCACGGCAGCGCGGTCAGGTCGCGCCAGGTGACGAGCCCGCCGGTCTGCGGGCCGAGGCGGGCGAGCACCCCGGTGTGGGTGAGCCGCTCCAGCGGGTCGATCGCCCCCGACCGCCCCGAGCCGAACTGCGGCTGCAGCGCGACCCCGCCCACGTAGGGGGTGTCCAGCGCCAGCCGTACCACCTCGCCGATCTCGGTGTCGTTGACGCCGAGCGCGGCCGTCATGACCAGCGTCATGAAGATCTCGCGCTCCGAGAGCCTCCGTACGGCCTGCGCCTTGAGCGCCCGCAGGTCCCCGCCCCGGTGGTGGCGCGAGGCCTCGGCGGAGACGCCGTCGTACTGCAGGTAGACCTCGACCCGGTCGCGGTGCTCGGTGAGCAGGTCGAGCAGCGCGTCGTCGCGGGCGACCAGCAGGCCGTTGGTGTTGACCAGGATGCGGGTGATCGGCCGGGCGACCAGCTCGGCCAGGAGAAACCCCAGCTCCGGGTGGAGGGTGGGCTCGCCGCCGCTCAGCATGAGCACGTCCAGCCGGCCGTTCTCCCGGGCCAGGCGCTGGTCGACGTTGGCCAGGACCTCGGTGACCGGGACCACGCCGCGCAGGTCGGGCGAGGAGTCCGCGAAGCAGGTGGGGCAGCGCAGGTTGCAAGCCTCGGCGATGTCCTCCAGCAGGATGCAGGTGTGCTGGGTCTGCGTCTCCGGGAGCCCGCGCAGGTAGGCCGCGGGGACCGGGTCGAAGTTCCCGGGCGTGTCGGGGACGTGCGCCTTGGTGGGGGCGGTCCACTCCTCCAGGTAGGCGAGGATCTCCGGGTCCTCGTCGTAGAGCGTGCGGACCAGGCCGTGGGCGCGGCAGCCGCGCTCCAGGTAGACGCGGCCGTCGCGGACGGCGAGGTATCCCGTCAGGCGCGGCACGTCGTGGAGCGGGCGCTCGGGGTCCTCGTCGTGGCAGCGCGGGCAGAAAGCGTTGACGTAGCGGAGGATGCGGTCCCCCCGCAGGCCCATGCCGGTGCTCATCTCGGCTCCGTCCTGGTCGGTGCTGGTCAGTCTTGGCCCGGTCCTGGCCGGTGCCGGTCGATCCTGGCCCGGTCCTGGCCGGTGCCGGTCAGTCCTGGCCCGGTCCTGGCCGGTGCCGGTCAGCCCTGGCCCGGTCCTGGCCGATCCCGGTCTCCGGCGCGTGCCGGGATCCGGCCTCCGGTGCGCCCGCGCTCCGTCCGCGGGGGCGCCTGCGGGTGCGTCCGCCGGTCCCCTCCCCGCTCGTCCGCGGGTCCGCCCACCGGCCCGCTCACTGGTACATCTGCGGGTTGAGGCCGGTGCAGAACCCGGCGCTGACGATGGAGACCAGCGCCCAGCCGGCCATCAGGCCGATCCCCAGGCCCTTGGCCCACGGCTCAGGCCTGCGGGTCAGCCAGATCCCGCCGCCGAAGGCGATCAGCGCCAGGAACACGGCGCCCGTCCCGATGCCGGCCGCCGACTCGGTGGAGACGGCGGCGATCCCGACCACCAGGTTGATCACGACGAAGGCGAGGAAGCCCACGAACGCCAGGCCGATGATCACGCCCGGCCGGCTCTCCGGAGGTCTCGGCCCCCATCCGGGCGGCGGCCCACCGTAAGGACCCCGTCCCGGGACCGGCCCACCGTAGGGACCCCATCCCGGGACCGGCCCGCCGTAGGGGCCCTGCGGGCCCCGAGGGCCGTTCGGCGGCTCCCCCGACGGAGGCTGCGGCAGATCCTGTGACGGGTCGCGCGGGTCCTGGGACCGGCCGTGCGGCTCCTGGGGCGGTGTGGTCACCGGAGCACCCTCCTGTCCGCACGCTCCGTGCGCGGTCCTCTGCCTCTCGTGCCGCCTCTCGTGCGCCTCATGTACGGACCTCCTTCTTCGGGACGAGCGCGTCGTAGAAACCCCGGCGGTAGCCGTACCGGAGCCGGAGAGCGACCAGCAGCAGGCCCGGGAGGAGGAACCACTGCGGGCGGGTGAGGTCCAGCCAGACCGTCTCGTTGGCCCGGGTGAACTCCACCAGGAAGCGGAAGACGGCGTAGCCCGCGACGTAGAGGGTGAACAGCTCGCCCGGCCGGGTGATCCGCCCGCGCAGCCACCACAGCGCCGCGAACGCCGCCAGCTGGAAGGCCACCTCGTAGAGGAACGACGGGTGCATGGCCTGCCCGGCCAGGCAGCCCGGGCAGGCGGGAGTGGCGGCGGGGGCGTGCACCCCCCACGGCAGGTCCGTGGGGCGGCCGGGGGCCTCGGTGAGATGGCAGCCGATCCGGCCGACCGCCATGCCGAGCGCGACGGCCGGGGCGAACAGGTCCCCGGTCCGCTCCCGGTAGCCGATCAGCCGCTTGGCGACGAGCACGCCGACGTAGGCGCCGGTGAGGCCCCCCAGAACGCTCCGGGAGCCGAACATCCAGGCCTCGAGCAGGGTCGGGTTGAGATCCGGGTCGAGGTGCTCCGCCCAGCCGGACAGCCGCATGCCGATCGCCCCGCCGACCAGCGCCCCGGTGACCGCGACCAGCGACTGCTCCGCCGGCGCGCCCCGGCGGCGGGCCTCGGCGACGAAGACCACGGCGGCGGCCAGCACGCCCAGGCCGACGAAGAGGCCGTGCACCGGCACGTCCCACGCCCCGATCCCGATCACCGGTTCCATGCCGCAACAGTAGAGGCGCGGCCCGGCCCAGGCCATCATCCCGGCGGAGGACGCCAACGCCCCCGGGATGCCCCGTCTCAGGAGGCGCCCTCCCGGGGAGCGCCGTCCGAGGGGAGCGCCGCCCCAGGAAACGCCACCCCAAGGGAGAGCACCGTCCCAGGGAGCGCCGCCTCAGGAGGCGCCGTCTCAGGAGGCGCCGTCTCAGGAGGCGCCGTCTCAGGAGGCGCCGTCTCAGGAGGCGCCGTCATCTCCGGGGAGAACGCGGGCCGGGCGAGTCCGCGGCGGGGGTTTCTCACCCGAGGTGACCGGTCGAATACGCTGAAGTCCCGTCCGTCCGTCCGGCCTGGGGGCAAGCAGGTGAGAGGTTCTCCGTTCGCGACACCGTCCGCACCACCGTCGGCGACGCGCGCCGGGGCGGCCGTCCTGGTCGTCGCGGCCTGCCTGGCAGTGGCTTCCTGCGGCGGCACCGACCCCGTCACCGCGCCCACGGCGACGTCCGAGGAGACCGCTCCCCGTCCCGTGCCGCCGTCACCCACCACGTCCGCGCCGACCTCCCCGGAGGCGTCCCCGTCACCCACTGTGTCTCCGTCGTCCCCGTCGTCCCCGTCCCTCACCCCGGACGGGACCGCCTCCCCCGGCACGCCGTCTCCCGGACCGCCGTCGCCGTCCCCCGCGCAGACCCGGACCCCGGCCGCCCCTCCGCCGTTCGCCGCGAAGGTCTCCCGCGTCTCCCGCGACCGCCTGCCGTACTCCTGGCGCAAGGGCTGCCCGGTCCCGGTGAAGGACCTGCGGCTGATCACCATGACCTACTGGGGCTTCGACGACCGGGCGCACGTCGGCGAACTGGTCGTGCACGAGGACGTCGCCGACGACATCGTCTCGGTCTTCAAGCGCCTGTACGGCTGGCGCTGGCCGATCTACCGGATGGTGCTCGTCGACGTCTACAAGGGCGACGACTTCGACTCGATCGACGCCGACAACACCTCGGCCTTCAACTGCCGCCCGGCGACCGACTCCACCAGCTGGTCCCGGCACGCCTACGGCAAGGCCATCGACATCAACCCCCGCGAGAACCCCTACGTCTACGCGAACGGCTCGTACGCCCACAAGAACGCCCGCAAGTTCGTCAAGCGCCCGCTGGACGCCCCCGGCGTGATCAATCCCGGCGACAAGGTGGTCAAGGCCTTCGAGCGGCTCGGCTGGGAGTGGGGCGGCTACTGGTCGGGGGTCAAGGACTACCAGCACTTCAGCAAGGGCGGCGGCTGAGATCTGGGCCGGCTCGACGGCTCCGGACGGGAGCCGGGCATGGGGCCGGACGAGCCGGAGGACGACACCACACGGGCCCCGTGGCCGGCTGAGACCGGAACCGGGGTGAGGTGCGGCCATGATTCCCGGAAGGAAGTGCGGTGCGGCCATGACCACCGCCCCGGAGACCCGCTGGTCACCGGCCTGAATGCCTGTTGGCCCGGTGGCCCGGTGGTCATGGCCGTCGTCGGGGTTGTTCAGCCGGGGCAGGTGACGGACAGCACCTTGGCCGTCTCGTTGGAGCTGACCTTCACCCAGCCGCCGTAGACGTGATACTGACTGCCCGCGCGGACGGAGTACGCGGTGCGGCAGTTCTTGGGGGCGTAGAAGCCGTCGATGTCCCGCTTGGGGCTGTTCCAGAACCCGCCCGCGCCCTGGCCGGGGGCGAGAGTGATGTAGGACCACGGGTCGCTGTTGTTGTTCTTCCAGCGCACCTTGATGTAGGTGCTGGTCTTGTTCTCCACCCGGCCGCACGGCGGAGCCGAGCATCCGCTGGCCGCCGCGGGCCCGGCCGTGATGACGCTGAGGCCTGCGGCGGCCAGCATCGTGGTGGCGAAGACGGCGATTCGCCGCCCAATGATGGGGTTCATTGCGAACCATCCCTTTTATTGAGTTTGTCAATATTGGTGTTACAGCCGGGCAAGCGTATAGGTCATGGCGGTTCGCAGGCCACACCGTGTTCGCGACCATGGCCGGAAGGAGGGTTGCCTCGAACGCGCTCTCTCCCCCCGTCACGCCCGACCCCGTCCACCTGGACGCCTGATGGAACGGCCGTTCCCTGGACCGGGATCGCACCCGCCACCCGGCCCGTCCCGGATCGGCCGGACGAGCCGGGCCGACCACTCCGGTGCGGCTCGCCGGGGCCCCGAACCGGGGTGCCGTACAGCCCCGGCACACCGCGCCTACAGGTGGTCGCGCACCAGGTCGGCGAACTCCTCCGGGGTCACGATCCGCACGCCCAGGCTCTCGGCCTTGGCCTTCTTCGATCCGGCCTTCTCGCCCGCGACCAGCAGCGCGGTCCTGGCCGAGACGCTGGAGGAGGCCTTGCCGCCGGCGCGCTCGATCAGCTCGTTGACCTGGTTGCGCGAGAGCTCTCCCAGCGGGCCGGTCATCGTCCCGGTGGCCACCACGGACATGCCCGCCAGCGGCAGCGCGGCGGCCGGTTCCTCGCCGCCGGAGGAGGCCGCGTCCGCGGACGCACCGGTGACACCGGGCTCGGTCATGTTGACGCCCGCCGCGACCAGCTTGTCGATCAGCGGGGCGAGCTCGGCCAGCTCGGCGACCACCAGCGGAGCCTTCTCCGGGCCGATCCCCTCCACGGCCTGGATCTCCTCGGCGGTGGCGGCGCGGACGGCCTCCATGCCGCCGAAGTGCCGGGCGATCCGGCGGCTCATGGACCGTCCGGTCCCGCGCACGCCCAGCGCGCAGAACACGCGGCTGAGCGGCCGGGTCCTGGCCGCGTCGATCGCGGCCAGCAGGTTGTCGGTGCTGGTGGCGCCCATGCGCTCGAGGCCGAGGATCTGCTCGCGGGTGAGGAAGAACAGGTCGGCGAAGTCGGCGATGAGCCCGGCCTCCAGCATCTGCACGATCCGGGACTCGGCCAGTCCCTCGACGTCGAGCTGGTCGCGGCCGACCGCGTAGGTGATGGAGGCCAGCGCCCGGCAGGAGCGGCCGCGCACGCACCGCCACCGCTCCTGGGTGGCGTCGATGGCGTCACCGCAGTTCGGGCAGACCTCGGGGAAGGCGATCGGCTGCTCGGCGCCGGTACGCAGGTGCACGACGGGCGCCTCCACCCGGGGGATCACGTCGCCGGCCTTGTAGACGGTCACCGAGTCACCGATCATCAGGCCGCGGCGGGTGATGTCGGCCGGGTTGTGCAGGGTGGCGTAGGCGACGGTGCTGCCGTCCAGCTCGACCGGCTCCAGCACCGCGCGCGGGGCGATGATCCCGGTGCGGCCCACCGCCCACTCCACGGCGACCAGCTTGGTGATCTTCTCGGTGGCGGGCAGCTTGTAGGCGATCGCCCAGCGCGGCGCCCGCGAGCCGGACCCGGCCTCGTCCTGGTCGGCGGCCAGGTCGGCCTTGACGACGATGCCGTCGATGCCGAAGGGCAGCCCGGCCCGGGCGGCGGCGATCTGCTCGACGCGGGCCTGGATCCCCTCCCTGTCCGCGGCGACGATCCCGGCGACCGGCGTGCCGGCGGCGGTGGCCACGCCGAGCTCCGCGACCAGGTCCATGATCTGGCTGTGCGGCAGCGTGCGCAGCCGCTCGGCCAGGTCGGAGGCGTCGTCCGGGGGCAGCGGCAGCGCGCCGTAGCCGAAGAAGGTCAGCTCGCACACGTACGGCCGGTCCTGGGCGCGCAAGGTGCCGGCGGCGGCGCTGCGCGGGTTGGCGAACGTGGTGCCGTCGTGGGCCCGCCGCTTGGCGCAGGCGTCCTCGAACTGCTCGCCCGTCATCATGACCTCGCCGCGGATCTCCACCGTGACCGGCGCGGCCAGGCGCCCGGGCAGACCGGTGATCGTGCCGATCGCGTGGCTGACGTCCTCTCCGGCGCTGCCGTCGCCGCGGGTGACGAGCTGGACCAGGCGGCCGGCGCGGTAGCGGGCCGAGACCGCGAGGCCGTCGAACTTCGGCTCCACGCTCCAGGCGGTGACCGTACGGCCCAGGCGGCGCTCCAGCCCGTCCACCCACCGGGCCAGGCCGGTGGCGTCGAAGACGTTGTCGAGGCTGAGCATCGGCACCGTGTGGGGGACGTCGCCGGTCACCGCGCCGCCGGCGACCTTGCCGGTGGGAGAGCCGGGCAGCACCTGCTCGGGATGGGCCGCCTCGTAGTCCGCGATGCCGCGCACCAGCCGGTCGTAGGCGTCGTCGTCGAGCCGGGAGGTGCCGTCGCCGTAGTAGGCGGCGGCCGCGTCGGCGGCCGTCTGCACGGCGGCGGCGTAGGCGGTCTGGTCGCTGAGGACGGTGATGGGGGGCGCGTCATTCACAAATGCATCATGTCGTTCAGAACCGACATTTTCCGTCACGCCGCCGCTGCTCCCGCCCACCCTCAGGAGCCCTCGCCACGGAGGAACGGCACGAGGCCCCCGGAGCGCTTCGCGGCTCCGAGGGCCTCCTTTCATGTACCGGTTACGGGACCCGCGCGTACCAACGGCCGTTCACGTAGACGCAGGAGCCGTACTTGCCACCGGTGTACAGAGAGCACCAGTAATAAGTGGTGAAGGGGCCGACCAATCTCGCCTCCGTGGCGGTGACCGCCGGGGTGGCGGTCTGCGCCGTGGCCGCCTGCGCGGTGGCCGGGAAGGCGAGGGCAGTGAGGACGAGGCCGACGCCTACGGCGGCGCGGCGGAGCGTGTTCGTGCTGAAAACCATGGAACAGACGGTAGAGACCGGGCCCTTCCCCGGTCGTCAAGGTGAGCCTTGATTCCGTGTCCGCCGCCGGACGGATCCCCCGGAGCCTGGACGTCCTCCTTCCGGTTCACGCCCCGGCTCCCGGACCGGCCGTGCCGTCGGTCCCGCGTGCCGGAGCGGACCGGCGCGGCCGTTCGGCACCGGTCGGGTACGGCCCACCGCCGGCCGGACGGCCGCGGCCTCCCCTCAGCACCGCACCACGATCGTGTCCGCGAGGCGGTCGTGGTGGCAGAGCCGCTTGTCGCTCCAGAGCAGGTACGCCACGTTGACGAGGCCGGCGAGCCAGCCGAACACCGGGACCAGCAGGGTGGCGAGGAGGAGTCCTGATCTGGTCGCGGCCGCCTGCGACGACGGCGGACCCCCGGTCTCCATGGAGACGACCTTGATCCTCATCAGCCGTTTGCCGAGGGTCTGGCCGGTGCGGGCGTGGGGCAGCCAGAGGTAGAGATGGGCGGGGACCAGGGCTGCCAGGAAGCCCCAGGACGTGCCGACGGCCGTCCCGACGCCTCCGACGACGACGAGCACCAGGGCGATGTCCAGGACCGCGGCGGGAATGCGCAGGCGGAGGGGGGCAGGTCGGATCACCCTGAGGATTGTGCCGGTTCCGTCCTGGATCGCGGAGCCGTACGGATCATCCGGCGGGGAGATCCGTACGGATCGTCCAGCGGGGCGGGAGGACGGCCGCGCTCACCGCGGCGAGCGCGGGGAGCCCGGCGGCCATGGCGGCGATCAGCGCCCACGGGGTCTCGAAGGACACCCGCGGAGGCGGATCCCAGTCGTACGAGGTGGTCATGGGCCACGCCAGGAGCAGGCCGATGACACAGCCTGCGGACACGCCCAGCACCGTTCCGCAGGCCGCCCGGGAGGCGACGAGGGATCGCAGGGTCCGCGAGGGCGTGGCCGAGCCTCCGCTGATCCGGAGCAGAACACGCTCCGATCCGGCCTCGCGGGCCGCGATCAGCGCGCCGGCCAGGGCGAGGAGGAGCAGAACCGCTACGGCGTACCGCCAGCCGGTCGGAGTCCGGTATCCCCGTTCGACGTAGGTGAACCCGGCCTCCTCCAATCGGTGCTCGATCCGCTCCCGCTCGGCCGCCGAGGTCCGGTGGAGAGAAGGGTCGATGATCAGATGATCCGGCTCCAGGCGGACACCGAGACCCCGCACGGCATCTGCGGGGAGGAAGACCCCGCCCACCCGGGGATCGGCGGGCCTGACGGTGATCGCCGGGATGGTTCCGGTGAGCGGCGGACGGTCGGCCTCGGCACCGTGGTACCGGATCTCCACCGAGCCGGTTTCTCCGCCCTCGGTGGTGACCACCACGGCCGTGCCCTCGTCGTAGGGGGCCGACGGGTCTCCGGTGAGGTAGCGGAGCAGCGTCCGGTCACCGATGTAGATCGCCTCACACCCCATGGGGGGAATCCGGATCGCCACAGGGGTGCTCGTATTCCTCGTAGACGGAGTGCGCGGTCTCCACAGCGATGAAACCGGGCCCGCTCACGCTGCCGCTCTCCGTAACGGGCACACCGGGCAGTTCATGCCGGACCGCCGCCCGCACGGCGGCGGCCTGGTCCCCCGGGAACCCTCCCACGACAAGCGCGCCCATCCGGGCCGCAGGCCGGTAGTACGTCCTGTCCTGCGCCGCCACGGCGGACCCGATGATCAGCACCGCGACCGCGACGGCGGTCGCGGCCATCGTCATCGCCACACCGGGAGCGGTCCGGTAGGACCTGTCGGCCAGGTGGCGGGCCGCCGCCCGGAACGCCCGCGGCAGCCGCGCGGTGTTCCGTCCGAGCACTCCCATCAGCCATGGCACGAAGAAACCCAGACCGAAGATCGCCAACGCACCGCTCACCACGCCCGCCAGGACGGTCATCGCCGACCCGAAGTCGTCATAGTGCTGGTCCTCGTGCGTGGACCACGCGGTGAGCGCCACCACCGCGACACCGAGCGCCGACAGTGCCGCCCCCAGGGCCAGGCGGTCTCTGCGGACGTGGCCGTACCGGCCGAGAAGCTGGCCGTACCGGCCGAGAAGCGGAGCCGATCTCGCCGCGAAGACCACAGCGCCGCACAGAAGTGCCGTGGGGATGCCGACCACCGCACACACTGCGATTTTCGCGATCACGGCGAAATGGTACTCGGCAGTGCATCACCTCACCAGGAAAGGAGCGACCCGGGCGATGACACTCCCAGACGGCCCTCGCGGGACACAACCCCAGGTGAGGCATCATGGACGCTATGACGGTCGGGGATGGCGACGGCTGGGCGCAGTGCGGCCGCGGACACCGGCACTGGGGCGTGTACGGCGCGTCCGGGCTGCTCGCCGTGCACCACGACGCCGAGGGCACACCCCACGTCCTGATGCAGAAGCGCTCCCTGTGGAGCCACCACGGCGGCACCTGGGGCCTGCCCGGCGGCGCCCGCGACAGCCACGAGGACGCCATCACCGGTGCGCTCCGCGAGGCCCGGGAGGAGGCCTCCCTGCACGGTGAGGGCCTGCGCGTCCAGGGCGTCTACCTGGACGACCACGGCGGCTGGACCTTCGAGACGGTGATCGCCGAGGCCGAGGGGCTGCTGCACGCCGTACCGGGCAACAGTGAGAGCGACGACCTGCGCTGGCTGCCCGCCGAGGAGGTCGCCGCCCGCGACCTCCATCCCGGCTTCGCCGAGACCTGGCCCGCGATCCGGGCGGCGCTCGCCCCCCTCGTGCTCGTCCTCGGCGCCGCCAACATCGTCGGCGCCCGTGCCGAGCACGGATGGTGGAGGGACCGTGCCGGGGCCACCGCCAAGCTGCTCTCCGAGGTCGCCGCCCTCGCCGGCGGCGGGCTGCGCACCGTGCCGGAGCGTCTGCCCGCGCTGACCCGCTGGTTCCCCCGCACCGTCACGGTCGTCGAGGGCGCCGCCCGCGGGGTGGCCGCGCCGCCCGGCGTCACCGTGGTGGCCGCCCCGGGCAGCGGGGACGACGCCATCGTGCGCGCCGTGGAGGAGACGGCCGCCTGGGAGCACGTGCTCGTCGTCACCGCCGACCGCGCCCTGCGCGAGCGTGTCACCGCCCTCGGTGCGGAGGTCACCGGACCGAGGTGGCTGCTCTCCCAGCTCTGACCCCTCCCGGTCTCCGGAGCTCCGGAGCCGGGGCCGGGGAACGGTCCGCCTCAGACCTGCCGCAGTGCCCGCACCGCCTCTTCCTCGACCTGTACGGCCTGCGCGACCAGACCTGCCAGCTCCGCCAGCAGATCGGCTCTGCCCTCCTCGTCCAGCGGCATCTCGTACGCGGTCTCCCCGGCGAGCTCCCGCAACCGATCGGCGGCCCGCGATCCCCGGGTGTGCAGCAGTTCGGCCCTCTCCCGCACGAGCGCGCGGTGCCGGGGGAACGGCTCGACCGCCCGGGAGGCGACCTGCGACCAGAGCCGGCCGGCTTCGCGGTAGAGCCCGGCCGCCCGGCCGCACGCCGTACCGCCGAGGAGCCCGGCCGCCTCGTCCAGGAAGTCCGCGTACAGCGGCCGGGTCGCACCGGGCGCGGTGTACTCGTTCTCCAGGCACGCGTGCAGCCTGGTCATCGCGGTGAAGAACGCCTCCGGATCGGCGAACCGCCGCGCCCAGCCCGTCCGCCCCTTCGCGTCGCCGAGCTGCCGGGCCAGGCGGTCCATGCCCGACAGCCCGAAGTTGACGTCGAAGCCCGTGCCGAGGGCCGGCCCGGTGAGCCTGGCGACCGTCTCCTCGACGGCCCCGCGTACGGCCCGCACCGGGTCGGCGGTGGCCGGACCGGTGACCGCGACGAGGTGATGCCTGCCCTTGCGCAGCGAGGACCAGGCGGCCATGAACTCCCCGGCGGGGAGCCGGTCCGGCTCCGCGCACGCGTCCTCGACGGTCACCTCGCCGCCGTCGATCCCGGTGACCGCCACCTCCAGCGGGTCGGGGAACGCCGGTCCCGGTCGCCACGGCAGGGCGAACCGGCCGATCCGGCAGATCGCCGCCCGGCCTGAGCCGAGGACCTCCCGCAGGTTCCGCTCGGCCACCCGGGCCGATCCGGTCTGCCGGATCTCGTGCCCGACCCCGGCCCGGGCCAGGGCCGCGGGGACGATCGGCTCGGGGTGCGCCTGGGCGACGACGGTCACCATCGGGTGGTGGCCCCGGTACTCGAAGACCGCGTACATGAACCCGATGCCGCCGCCGAGCCCGAGGAGCATGGCCTCGCCGAGACCGGGCACCAGCCGGGCTCCGTGCCCGCTCGCCGTACAGGTCGAGGACCGGAAAGAACCGACTGCGCCTTCGAGGACATCGATCCCCTCCGCCTCCGCGCGGGCCCGCGGCGTGGGCGCGGACTCAGGAGGTCGGGCGCGAGGCGGCGCCCGGCCCGAGATTACCGTCCGGCCGCCGTGCGCGGCCACCACCGGGCCGCCGGGCCCACCACCGGGCCGGCGGTGGGCCCGGCGGTGGGCCGGTGACGGACGGTCCGCCGCCTCCGTGGCCGCTGGGAGGCGGTCGGCGTTACGATCACCTGCATCCGCGTCCCACCGGCTCCGGAGACCGAAGTGGGTTACCCGCCGCAGTACGGCCCGCCGTCCGCAGGTGAGACGGGCCGCGGCCTGGCCGTGATCGTCCTCATGGTCACCGGCCTGATCATCGGGACGGCCGTCGCCGTGTCCATGGCCCTGGAGCCGCCCGCGGCCCACGGCTCCCCGTCCTCCGCGGAGACCACCTCGCAGGCGCCGGACCCCGGGGAGCCCTGGACGCCAGAGGGGTCGGAGGAGTCCGTACGGCAGGCCGCCGAGGCCTCGTTCGACGCCTACGCCGGCGGGGCGTCCGGCGAGTTCTGGGACTCCTGGAGCACCGAGGCCCGTTCGGCGATCACCCGCGAGGACTATGTGCGCCTGTTCCAGCTCTGCCCGCAGCTCGTCCCCGGCTCGTCGTTCAGCGTCGGCGAGGTCACCGTCGCCGGGGACGGCGCGCTGGTGACCGCGACCCGGACCACCGACCAGACCCCCTACGACTACGAGTTCGTCCACGAGGACGGCTCATGGCGGTACGTCCCTCCGCCTGAGGAGTTGCAGGAGTACCGGTCCAAGGGCGTCGACCGGATCCTCGCGGAACGCCGGACCGCCGGCGCCTGCGGCGCTCCCCTCGCTCCGTCCACCGGCGCTCCCCTCGCTCCGTCCTCCGGCGTCTCCCCGCCCGGCTGAACCGGCCGTGCGGCCCGGGAGCGGCGCCCTTCCCCGCACCCCGCCCGAAGAAGGGCCGTCCCGCAAAGGACTGCCGCGCCGGGACGTTCGCGGCTACTGTCGGATCCATGGCCTTCCCCCTGCCGTCACGGCGTGATGACGACGAGCCGGGCACGTCGCGACCCGGTGGGCAGAGCGGTGCGGAGGAGCCCGTGGTCCCGGTATGGCTGGCCCACCGGCAGCCCCGCGGGGACGAGCCGGAGAGCGACGTCCATGGTTCGCCGACCTCCGTCACCATCGAGCTGGACCGGGCCGACTACGAGGCGCTGACCCGCAAGGCCCTGGCGGACGGCAAACGTGTCGCCGACGTCGTCCGCGCGGCCGTGCAGCGGGAGATCGGCAACAAGCCGCACGTCATCGCGCTGATCCATCGCTGGGACCTGAACCGCGAGGACCTCGACGCGGCGGCCGACGCGCTCGGCGTCGCCCGCCTCTCCGACGAGGAATGGGGGCAGATCAGCGCACGCCGCAACCGTAGGATCTGACCATGCTTCCCGGCCGGGTCCTCGACGTCAGCGCGCTGATCGACATCGCCGTCGCCAAGACCAAGTACGCACGGGCCGTCGCGGCGACCTGCCTGAGCAGCGGGGGCGGCATCTGCGTCCCCGCCACCGCCCTGGCCGCCGTCTACTCCATCGCCCCGCTCTCCACCCAGGTGGAGCTGTTCGAGCTGGTCTCGACCCCCGGGGTGACGGTCGACGACTTCACCGCCGGCAAGGTCGGCGACATCGCGGAGATCCTCGACGGCTCGCGGGACGTCACCGCGGGCCACGTCATCTGGTGCGCCCGGCACACCCGGTGGCCGATCCTGACCGACCGGGGCGAGCAGCTCGTGGTCTACGACCCGCACGTCACGATCGACGCCCTGCCGTAGGCCGCCGGCCATGCACGGGCCCGGTGCACGGGCCGGCGCACGGGCCGGCGCACGGGCGGGCGCACGGGCGGGAGACCCGCGGGCGACGGGCCGCCCCGTATTCCCCACGACATGCCCGCCCTGCGTGATCTAGGGTTTCCCGCACGCCCCGTCCCGTGAGGAGCCTCCCGTGCGACGACCCCCGGTGATCCGCCCGGCGACCCCCGACGACGCCGCCCTGCTCGCGGAGCTGAACCGCTTCGTGCACGACATGCACGCCGAGCACCGGCCGGACCTCTACCGGAAGGACCCGCCGGCCGGCGAGCTCGCCGACGGGTTCCGCAGGCAGCTCGGCCGGGACGACGTCCGGATCCTCATCGCCGAGCTCCCCGGCGGCACGGCCGCCGGGTACGCGATGGCGACCGTCCACCACCGCGCCGCGAACGTCCTCATGGCCGCCGACTCCCACATCACCCTGGAGCACCTGGCGGTGGACCCGCGGGCGGCCCGGCAGGGAGTCGCGACCGCGCTGCTGGAGGCCGTACGCGCGGCGGGCAGGGAGGCCGGGTGCAGGCGGTTCGTCACGGACGTCTGGGACTTCAACACCGAGGCGCTGGCCTTCTACCGGGCGTCCGGCTTCACCCCGATGCGGCGCCTGCTCGACCAGCCGCTGTGAGGGAGCGGGCGGCGGCCGGAGCCCGTGCCGCCGGCCCGCTCTCGGTTCCCGTCCTCGGACTCGACGGCCGCGCAGGCCAGAGCGGTGTCTTGAACGCGCGCCGGTAGGCGAGGGGGGCGAGGCCGACGGCGGCGTGCAGGTGCTGGCGGAGCGAGACGGCCGTGCCGAAGCCCGCCCGCCGGGCCACCTGGTCCACCGGCAGGTCGGTGGACTCCAGCAGGTGCCTGGCGTGCTCGACCCGCTGGCCGGTGAGCCAGCGGGCCGGGCTGAGGCCGGTCTCCTCACGGAAGCGCCGGGTGAACGTGCGCACGCTCATCCGCGCGTGCGCGGCCAGGCCGGCCAGGTCGAGCGGTTCGTCCAGGTGCTCCAGCATCCACGCCCGGGTCCGCGCGGTGGTCGTCTCGGCGGGGTCGGGCAGCGGCCGCTCGACGAACTGCGCCTGCCCGCCGTCCCGCCAGGGGGCGACGACGCAGCGCCGGGCCGCCCGGTTGGCCACCTCGCTGCCGTGGTCGCGGCGGATCACGTGCAGGCACAGGTCGATCCCGGCGGCGACCCCGGCGGAGGTGAGCAGGTCGCCGTCGTCGATGAACAGCACGTCGGGGTCGAGCCGTACCCGGGGGAAGAGCGAGCGGAAGCACGCCGCATGGCGCCAGTGGGTGGTGGCGGGCCGGCCGTCGAGCAGCCCGGCCGCGGCCAGCACGAACGCGCCCGTGCAGATCGACATGACGCGGGCGTGCCCGGCCGCCGCGCGCAACGCGTCCCGCAGGGGGCCGGGGACGGTCCCGTCGGTCAGCGCCGGGCCGTCGTGGACGCCGGGGACGAGAACGGTGCCGGCCGTCTCCAGCACGTCCAGGTCGTGGTCGGGCAGCACGGAGTATCCGGCCCGGGACCGTACGGCGGCGCCGCCCGGCGAGCAGGTGACGACCTCGTACAGGTGCCGGTCGGCGGAGTCCCGGGCGGCCCAGAACACCTGGCCGGGCACACCGAGGTCGAGGGTGGCGAAGTCGTCGAGCACGACGACGGCCACCCGGTGGGGTCGCCACTTCATGGCCGGATTCTTTCAGATGTTGGCTATCCGGCCAATCGTCCCGTCCGTCCGCCGCCGCCATCATTTCCCCCATGACCCTGACCTCCGAGCCGACGCCCGAACCGGCCCCCGCCTCTCCTCCCGGGCCCGTTCCCCGCTCCGGTCCCGGTGCTCCCCCCGGACCCGGACCGGACGGTGAGCCGCGCGAGTCCCGGCTGCACCGGGCCTGGATCGTGGCGGCCGTCGCCTTCGTCGCCATCGTGGGCGCGGCCGGGTTCCGCGCCACACCGGGTGTGCTGATCACCCCGCTCCAGGAGGAGTTCGGCTGGCCCCGGGGGACGATCTCGTTCGCCGTCTCCGTCAACCTCATGCTCTACGGCCTGACCGCCCCGTTCGCCGCCGCCCTGATGGACCGGTTCGGCATGCGGCGCGTGGTGACCCTCGCGTTGCTGCTGGTCGCGGTGGGCAGCGGGGTCACCGTCCTGATGACCGCGAGCTGGCACCTGGTGCTCTGCTGGGGCGTGCTGGTCGGGCTCGGCACCGGCTCGATGGCCCTGGTCTTCGGCGCCACGGTCGCGGATCGCTGGTTCGTCCGGCACCGCGGGCTGGTCGTCGGCGTGCTGACCGCGGGCGGCGCCACCGGCCAGCTGGTCTTCCTGCCGGTGCTGGCCCACCTGGCGCAGGGGCCGGGCTGGCGGGTCGCCTCGCTGACCGTGGCCGGGGCCGCCCTCGCCGTCGCGCCCCTGGTCTGGTTCCTGCTCCGCGACCGCCCCGAGGAGGTCGGGCTCACCGCGCTCGGAGCCCCCGCCCCCGTCGGCGGTACGGCCGGCGGCGGGGCCCCTGCCCCGGTCATGGCCGGTACGGCGACCCGGCCGGGCACGGGTGCGGGTGCGGGCGCGGCGGCGCGGGCGCTGCGGGTGCTGCGCGACGCCATGCGGACCGGGCCGTTCTGGCTGCTCGCGGGCGGGTTCGCGATCTGCGGCATGAGCACCAACGGGCTGGTCGGCACCCACTTCGTGCCCGCCGCCCACGACCACGGCATGCCGCAGACGACCGCCGCCGGGCTGCTCGCCCTGGTCGGGATCTTCGACATCGCCGGGACCGTGGCCTCCGGCTGGCTGAGCGACCGGGTCGACTCCCGGATCCTGCTCTGCGTCTACTACGCGCTGCGCGGCCTGTCGCTGCTGGTCCTGCCGAGCCTGTTCGCCGCGACCGCCGAGCCCAGCATGCTGGTCTTCATCATCTTCTACGGCCTGGACTGGGTGGCGACCGTACCGCCCACCGTGGCGCTCTGCCGCCAGATCTACGGCCCGGACGGCGGCGTGGTGTTCGGCTGGGTGTTCGCCTCCCACCAGGTCGGCGCGGCCGTCGCCGCCCTCGGCGCCGGTCTCGTCCGCGACCACGCCGGTGACTACGACCTCGCCTGGTACGGCGCGGGCGCCCTCTGCCTGGCCGCCGCGGTGATGTCGATCGCCATCGCCCGGCGCCGGCCGCGCTGACGACGGTGCTCGGCCACGCGCCGGGCACCGTGAACGCCGGCGAGCTGTGGGCCGCCGAGCATCCTGTCCACGGCGGCGAACAGGTCGTCCTGCTCTCGGGAGAGGTCTGCAACCGGCAAGCCGGAGCGGTGTCCGCGGCCCCGGTCCGAACCCTGGTGGACTCCCACGGGTACAGCGTCCCCCTGTCCGGTGGAGGATACGCGGCGATCGACAGCATGCGGACACCGGCACGCGAAGATTTGATCGAACAGGTCGGGCACCCGCACGAGATGGACGTGATGCAGATCGTCGTCCTCGCCGTGATCTCCGATCTGGACACCGATCGACCCCTGTCCCACGTGCCGGACCGAGCGATCCACCGCAACGGACGCTGTGGGTCCACGGATCCCACAGACCTACAGGAGGGCGCTCCCGCCGCGTAGAGTGGTGATCATGATGTCCAGCCGCGGGAAGGTCCTGAGCCGTCGCGAACTCAACCGGGCGTTCCTGGAGCGGCAGCTCCTGAGCGAGCGGGCGCAGTCCGGCGTGGAGGACGTCCTGCGCCACCTGGTCGGCCTGCAGGCGCAGCAGCCGGCGCCGCCGTACTTCGGGCTCTGGTCGCGGCTGAAGGGCTTCGAGCCGGACGACCTGGCCCGGCTGATCCTGGACCGCCGGGTGGTCCGGGCCAATCTCATGCGGTGCACCGTCCACCTCGTGACCGCCGACGACTGCCTGGTCCTGCGGCGGGTGACGGCGCCGATGATCGACCGCGCGCTCCGCGCGAACCCGGAGCGCGCCGCGGAGCTGGAGAAGATCCCCGACCTGGCCGGGTTCGCGGAGGCGGCCCGGGAACTGCTCGCCGAACCTCGCGGGATCAAGGAGCTGGGCGAGCTGCTCGCTCCGCGCTGGCCGGAGTGCGAGCCCGCGGAGCTCGCCCGCATCGCCCAGTTAGTCGTGCCCTCGCTGCAGACGCCGCCCCGGGGCGTCTGGGGCAGGAGCAGCCGGCCCGCCTGGGCCGCCATCGAGAGCTGGCTCGGCCGCCCGATCCCCGCCGAGGCGGATCCCGGCCCGCTGCTGCTGCGCTATCTGGCGGCCTTCGGTCCCGCGACGGTCGCCGACATGCAGCAGTGGTCGGGCCTGACCGGCCTGGCCGAGATCTGCGCCCGGCTGGAGCTGCGCACGTTCCGCGACGAGCGGGGCCGCACGCTCCTCGACCTGCCGGACGCGCCGCTGCCCGGTCCGGACGCGCCCGCCCCGGTCCGGTTCCTGGCGGAATACGACAACGCGATCCTGTCGCACGCCGACCGCTCCCGGATCATCGACAGGAGCCTGCTGGGCGCAGTCGTCACGAAGAACGGCATCGTCCGGGGCACGGTCCTGGTGGACGGCTTCGTCCGGGCGATGTGGAAGATCGAACGACCGGGCGCCGTGGTCGTCACCCCGTTCGCGAAGCTCTCCGGCGACGACGCCTCGGCGGTGGAGGAGGAGGGCATGCGCCTGCTCGCCTTCGCCGCCCCCGCGGCGCGCACGCACGACGTCCGCCTCGACCCGGTCGCGGACTGACCGGAGAAGCCTCCCGGAGCGTCCCGTCTCCGGCGGCAGAGCCTCCAGCGGTGGCGGGCCCGGTCGCCCCGGCCGGGGACGGGCTCACGGGTGGATCCGGCGGGTGAAGGCAGGGCCGGTGCTCGTGCGGCCCCATCGGGAGCACGGCCTCGCCGGAGAGGCACGGCGTCGCCCCCCTCCTCGATCCGTTGAGCTCACGGACCGGCAACCTGACCAGACGGCCGGAGGGCGGGCAAGGCCCGGTGCTTCCGCGCTATCCGATGGCCGCGACCCCCGGCAGGACCGGATCCGTGGGATTCGTGAGCGTGCCGGGGTAGCCGGCCAGCCGCCGGGCCTTGCCGGTCCTGACGTCGACCGCGTAGGTGCTCACTTCCTCGCCGTCGTAGACGATCGTGACCTCGGAGCCGCTCCGCCAGGTGGCGACGCCGGAGACGCCCCCACCCTTCGGCAGGCCGTGGATGGCGACCCTCCGCAGGATCCGCCCGCTCCGGGCGTCGAGGATGCTGAGCGTGCGCTTCTCCCGGCCCTTCGCCCTGAAGTCGAAGGCGGCCACCGTACGGCCGTCCGGGGCGAGCTCGCTGAACATGATGAACACGCCGTCGAAGCGCACCGGCGAGCCTCCACCGGTGACGGGCATCAGCCACAGGTCGGTCTTGACGTACCGGACCAGCGCGGCGACGCCGTCCTTGACGCTGACCACCTCGAACTTGCCGTTCACGGAGAGCTTCCTGCCGGTCCGCATGTCGATCAGCAGCCCGGGGTCCTTGGTGCCCTCCCGCGGGTCGAAGACCACGTAGCGGCCGTCGTCGGAGACCGCGAGCATGGAACCCCCGCCGATCCGTTCCTCCTTCACCGTCACGGGGGAGACCACCTCGGAACCGCTCACCAGGTCGCGGACCACGTGAGCCTGGGCCTGGCGGCTGTAGTAGGCGAGCATGCGCCCGTCCCTGCTGATCGCGACGGGCGCGCGCCAGCCCTTGGCGGTGCTGACGAGCGCCTGCGGCACCCGGTAGGTCGCCCCGGTGCCGGTGACCACCCGCCACTCGACGGCGCTGCAGTCCGGGGGCCGCAGCGGGTCCTCCTGGTCGACCTCGCACGGTGTCCGGTACGCGTGACTCAGCACTCCCACCCTGCCGCCGGGCAGGTCGGGCACCGCGTCCGCCCTCTGCACCCCGTCCGCCCTCTGCTGTGCGGCCGTTTCATCGCCACGCGGTCCCGGCAGCGCCACGGTCGTCGTCACCATGCCGATCATCGCGATCACCGCGGTCGCCGTGGCCGCCGCCGCGGTCGCCAGCGCCAGGGTGGTGCGCCGCCTGCGCCGGTGACCGGCGATGGCCCGGTCGGCCAGGTCCACCAGGGGAGCCTCGTCGGCGATGCCCCCCAGCGCCTCATGCAGTCTCGTCATCGGGCCACCTCCGTGATCTCGGGCTCGGACAGCAGGTGCACCAGCTCGGGCGCGAGCGCGCGCAGACGGGCCAGCGCGTGATGGGTCTGGCTCTTGACGGTGCCCACCGAGCAACCGAGGGCCTCGGCCGTCTGCGTCTCGGTGAGGTCCTCCCAGAAGCGCAGCACGACCACGGCGCGCTGCTTGGGCGTCAGCTTCGCCAACGCCTGGCGCAGCACGATCCGGTCGAGCACGGTCTCGTCGCAGGAGGTACCGCGGTCCGGCGGGTCGGCGCTCGGCGACTCGAGGCGTTGCCGGCGCCACCAGGAGATGTACTGGTTGACCAGCGCCTTGCGCGTGTAGGCCTCCGGATTGCCGTCCCTGGCCAGCTTGGGCCACTGCCCCACGACCTTGATCAGGACGCTCTGCAGCAGGTCCTCGGCGAGGTGGGCGTCTCCCGTGAGCAGATACGCGGTCCGCATCAGCGCCTGCTGGCGGGCGACCACGAACTCCCGGAAGCCGTCGTGACGATTCAATGTGATCTCCTCTCGCCCGGTCCCAACGCGACCCGTGGGGTGAATGGTTGTAGCCCTCCTCGTTTTTTCGCCGCGATCTCGTCTTTTTCGCCGCCGCCCTCGTCTCGCCGCCGTCTCGCCCTTCGCCACGGCGAGACCGTCCCCTGGCCCCTCAACACCCACCCGGGGGCGATCGGCCTGAAGCACCGTCACATGATCGGGTGAGCGGATGACCTGCGGAAAGGACCAGCACTCGTGCTTACATGACGACTCTGGGTAACGATCGCGGTGAGCGGGGGGACACATGACAGCAGTACGGACGGGCGGGACGATCGCCGCCCCGGCCGCCGGCCTCTTCGCGGCATCGGCCGTACCGGCGTCGGCCGACGCCTCCGGCTGGAGCGACACCTACGCCCACGGCAGAGTGAGCGTTCCCGCCGACCGGTCGGAGATCACGGTGTGCGACGGCAGGGCCGACGACCGCGCACCGCCCGGCGGCGCGCGCGGACACGATCCGGCGACCTCCCGTTCCCCAGGCAGGCCGCCGGAACATGTCCTGCTCAGGGCCGGCCGCCGCTCCCGCCGAGGGTGTTCTGGATGTCGGCCTGCTTCTGCTCCACCAGGGTTTTGATCAGGGCGGCCAGCCCCAGGGCGACGCCCGCGGTGACAGCGGTGATGATCACCCATTCGACGGCGGAGGCGCCGCGGGTCGGGGCCGTGCGCGCGCGGTGGGCCCGGACGGCCAGCCATGTCTGCAGGTAGACGATCCAAGGGTGGTTCACAGAGCTCGACATCCTCCGCTGCCGGGCGCGCGCGAGCCTGTGAGGCACGCTTCGCGTACCTTCACGGACCACGTCCATCCGTTACCGATAGAGACCGTGGATGCGCATATTGTGATCCGCCTTGCGGTGGGCCGCAGGGAGAACTGCTCCGGAATCCGGAGTTCCACATCGCCGTGACGGCCCGGTCCGGGTCGAGGCGCCACCGCCCGGCTCCCGAGGTCCTGCCCGGCTCGCCGTACCCGGCCTCCCACGACCCGCCGGATCCCGGGTCACCGATGAGGTGGATCGCCGCCGGCGGGTTGCGTCCACGGACATGGTGTAAGAGTTTCCCCAGCCCACAGGCGTGCCGCCGGAGTGACCGTGCCGGCCTGCCTCGCCGATCACATCGCCGTCACACGGAAGGCATCGAGATCATGCCCGTCCTCGCAGATGTCGTCGACGCGGCCGTCGGCGGTGACACCCACCGAGACGTCCATGCGCCCGAACTCGTCACCCCGGCCGACATCACCATCGTGACCTTGACCGTCGGCAACGACGAGAGGGGATACGCCGAGGCGCCGGTCCGGCAGCGCTGCCGGACCCACTACCTGCGGAATCCGCTGACGACCGTGCCGAAGTCGGCGCAGCCGTGGGTGGCCACCCTGGTGCGCACCATCTTCGACCAGCCGACGGCCGAGGCCGTGCGGGCCCAGCACGCCTGGGTCGTCGAGGCGCTGGAGGCGAAGCGTCCGGCCACCGCGACGCACCTGGACACGGCCCGGGAGGAGCTGCCGGCCTTCGCCGCCTTCCCCCACGAGGTCTGGCGGCAGATCTGGTCGAACAACCCGCAGGAGCGGTTGAACAAGGAGATCCGCCGCCGCACCGACGTGGTCGGCATCGACCAGGCGGCCGGGGAACGGACAGGCCCCGCCCCGTTCCGGTCCTCAGGGACGCGGCTCCCCGCCCCGGTCCGCCGTTCGCTGTCATGGGTGACATTGCTGCGAGTTGAGTGAAGAGTGTGGGTGCTGTTAGCTTCGTCCGGTGGACGACAGGCGTGCACGGGCGGAGGCGATCGAGGACTTCGCGGAGGTCCTGCGCGAACTGCGCCGGTCGGTCGGCGATCCGCCTTTCCGGGAGATGTCCGGCCGCTCAGGGGCGATCTCCCACACGACGCTGCACGAAGCCACGAAAGGCAACCGGCTCCCGAGCTGGGAGACCACCGTCGAGTTCGTCAGGGCGTGCGGCGCGGACCCGGCCGATTACCGCGAACGCTGGGAGAAGGCGAACCAGACGGTCAGGGGGACAGGCATCGGGGATCCTCCGGTCCTCGCGGACGCCTCCGTGGATCATCCGCCTGGTGCGGTCGCGACCTCCGCCGCAGGCGCCGCGGGACCCCGTACCGCGCACACCGCCATGACGCCGCAGGCGTCCGGACCGGCTGCCGAGACCCCGGCCTCCGTGTCCGCTTCGCGCCCCGGCGAGAGCACGGGCGGCATCCGGCCGGTCCTCCCCGCGCCGGGGGGCCGAGGGCGATTCCGGCGGACTCTCCCGACCGTGCTCACCGCGGTCGCGGCCGCGGCCGGCGTGGGCGCGGCGGTCCTCATCGTGACCGTCGCCGACCGCGTGTCCGGGCCCGCCGAACCCGGCCCGAGCCTGTCCGGAGGGCCACCGCCGTCCCCGGCCGGCTGCCCGGTGCAGCAGGCCAACCCGGCTTGGGCCCCGCCCGTGCACAAGGGCGACGCGGCCGAGTTCGTCGCGGACGTCACGCTGCCCGACTGCACGCGCGTCGGCGCAGGCGAGACCATGCCGAAGGTGTGGCGGCTCAAGAACGCCGGGACCGTGCCCTGGAAGGGGTACTCACTGCGCCGCCTCGACCCCCCGCAGCGAACCGGCCGGTGCCGGACCGCTTCCGCCGTACCGATCGGGGAGACGCGCCCCGGCGAGACGGTCGACGTCCGGATCGACATCACCACACCGCGGGAACCGGGCCTGTGCTACGTGCGGTTCAAGATGATGGACGCCTCGGGAAAGATCGCGTTCCCCGGAAGCCGGCCGATCAACTTCCAGATCATCGTCGACGCACCCTGATTCCCCGACGTGCCGTGCACGGCGGGGAATCGGAGCCGGACGGCCGGCGGGGTGTCAGGACTTGACGGCGATCCCCCTGTAGTAGGACTTGAGGATCCTGGAGTGGCTCCAGCCGGCCTTCGCCTTGTCGCGGGAGCCCGTCTGCGACATCCAGTCACCGTCGACCCACATGCCGCACTCCGTCGTCGTCGCGCAGTACTGGGCCTGGAAGATCTTCCCGTTGCGGGTCAGCCGGGTGCGCCACGTCGCGTCCACCGCGGCGTTCGTCGCCGCCGTCGCGGAGCCGGGCTTGTACACCTGGCTGAACGTGTGGTCGTAGACGTCGAAGCACCGGCCGTCCGACGTCTTGCGCGTCGAGTGCAGCGCCCAGTACCAGCCGTAGTTCTTGACGGCGACCGCCCCCGCCCGGAGGGACTCCCTCGGCCAGTGCGACCGCCACTCGTTGGGCAGGACGTTCTTGACGTAGGTCTTGAAGTCGACCCTCTCCACCTGGTCGATGGACTTGCGGTACACCAGGATCGTCGTGGGCGGCCTGCTGTGCGTGCCGTCGGTCTTGCACTTGGTCGGCGACGCCGAGTTCATGAACCGGTGCGAGGCGTTCTGGTTCTTGAGGGCGGGCTTGAGGTTGCCCCTGGCGCCGGGCTTGAAGTCCTGGTAGACGCTGCCGCCGTAGTTGCTGTTGAAGTAGACCCGGACGGTCTTGCCGCTGCGGTTCCACACGGAGGCGGCGGAGTTCTTGATGCACTTGCCCTTGCCGTTGCCCGGGCCCTTGAAGTCGTAGCAGGTGGGCTGCTGGGTCGCGTAGTTGGCGACGGACCCGGTGAAGTCGGAGACCGACCCCTTGTTGTTGCTGTTGAAGTAGTAGCAGAACTCACCGCTCTGGCACACGCCGTCACGGCCGGCCGCCGAGGCCGGCGGAGCGGTGGCGAGCACCGCTCCACCGAGCGCCAGCACGGCGGCCGCCGCGGCGAGTCGCGAGACCGGCCGTGCGATTCGGGGAGACACGGTTACCTTCATCTTCGTCAGAGGCCGGCGCTATCGGAGGTTGTAGCCCTGGGAGGCCCAGAACGAGGCCGGGTTCGAGTTGCTCAGGACCGGGTCGCCGACACTCTTGGAGGCGAACCTCTGCCGTCCGGACCGCACCTCGACGTGGGTGTGCGCGGCCCCGCTGGACCCCACCCCGCGCCACGCCTCGTCGGCGATGACCTGGCCGCGCTTGACCGTCTGTCCCACGCGCAGGGAGGACCGCGGAGCGGTGTGCAGGTAGATCACCGTCTTGTTCGACGCGGCGTTGTAGATGGAGATCGTGGAGAG
Organism: Planomonospora corallina; assembly: GCF_042650625.1. NCBI lineage: Bacteria > Bacillati > Actinomycetota > Actinomycetes > Streptosporangiales > Streptosporangiaceae > Planomonospora > Planomonospora corallina. The sequence goes on along the minus strand of NZ_JBHSBM010000075.1, from coordinate 102,348 downwards.
CCCTCCGCTGCCGTTGCGCCCGCGCGCGACGTAGATGACCTGACCGCTCACCAGGTTGTGGACGTCCGCGCCCACACCGCGGACGAAGTCGATGCCCTCGTGCCGGCCGGGGGTGTTGGTGTAGCCGTCGAAGCCGCAGCTGATCTGGCCGCCGGCCCTGTACAGCCCGTACGTGATGTTGACACGCCCCGGCGACGGCGACGGCGCCGACGACGGGCTGAACTGGTGCGAGGCGTTCTGGTTCTTGAGGGCGGGCTTGAGGTTGCCCCTGGCGCCGGGCTTGAAGTCCTGGTAGATGCTGCCGCCGTAGTTGCTGTTGAAGTAGACCCGGACGGTCTTGCCGCTGCGGTTCCACACGGAGGCGGCGGAGTTCTTGATGCACTTGCCCTTGCCGTTGCCCGGGCCCTTGAAGTCGTAGCAGGTCGGCTGCTGAGTCGCGTAGTTGGCGACGGACCCGGTGAAGTCGGAGACCGACCCCTTGTTGTTGCTGTTGAAGTAGTAGCAGAACTCACCGGCCTCGCACACGCCGTTGCGGCCGGCCGCCGACGCGGGCGAGGCCGGGGCGAGCGCCACTCCGCCGAGCGCCAGCGCGGCGGCCGCCGTGGCGAAGATCTTGCCAAGCGTTCCCATGGTGTTCTCCTGTATCAGTACGGCTTATCGGTACGGCTTATCGGTACGGCTTATCGGTACGGCTTATCGGTACGGCCTGGGTGCCGGATTTTCGGCGTCACCCTGTACGGCCTGGATTTCGGACGGTCAGCGGCGCCGGTACTCCTCCCAGGTGCGGATGGCCACCTTCGGACCGTCGTCCGGGCCGCGGCGGGCGAGCCCGTTCAGGCCGAGGTAGTAGTCGCCGACCTGGTGCTGGGACTGGCTGGAGAGGTCGGTGTCGCTGATGGCGACGGCGTGGATGTGCCACGGCCAGTCGGCCTGGCCGGGGGTGCGCACCCATGCCGCGAAGCCGACGCGTCGCAACGCGCGGACGGCCGCGGTGCGGGCGGCGGAGTTCATCCCCTTGACCGAGATGTCGAGGGCGCCGCCGCCGTCGTGGGTGCCCGCGGACGTGGGATCGCCGCCGGGGTTGTACGACCCCTGCAGCACCAGGAGGTCGCGGCCGAGCAACCGCTCCGCCTCGGCCAGCATGCTCCGCGTGCGGGTGTTGACGATCGTCTTGTCGACGGACACCCGGGCGCCCGGGGTGATGGCGTGGGTGACCCTGAAACGGCCGGCGCCGAGCTTGGTGAGCGATGTCCTGCCCGGCAGGCCGTTGGCGGCGAGCCTGGTGTAGCCGAGCGACTTCTGGAACTTCGCGTAGGCGGTGACGGTCGTGCTGCCGAAGTAACCGTCGACCCATTTCGCGTCGAGCAGCCTCCGGTCACGCAGCGCCCGCTCGACGAGGAGCACGCTGGCCTTGGCGCCCGGGGTCAGCGTCTCGTCAGACCGCCGGGGGTCGATCTGGGCCGCCTTGACGACGGCTTCCATGTTCACGGTCGGAAGGGTCCTGGTGTCGGCCGCCTGCGCCGCCGGCATCCCGGACGCTCCGGTCACACAAGCGACCAGGGCGGCCGTCAGAAGGCCCGTGGCGCATGAGGTCGGCTTCATCGTTTCTCCTGGTTTCGGACACTGTGGGGGGGATGTCTGCGGCACGGATCACGTTTCCGGGTCCGGCCGTGCGTCCGCAAGGAGATCCTGTTGTCAGCCTGTCCAGCAGGCTCCCCGTACAGGTGCGCTACAGGTGGACGGCCGCCTTACAGGTGCGCTACAGGTCGGCGGGCCGCCGTACAGGTCTCCGACGACGGGCGGGACGCACGGCCCGCGCCTCCAGGCCTCGCCCCGGAAGAGATCACTCCCGCTTCCGGAGCCCTATAGTCACAGCGCTGGGGTCGGTCGTCGTGCGACGGATCGACGGCCGGTCCTCCGGTGCCGGTGATCCGGGCGGTGGAACCGTCACGGCGATGTGCGCCGTGCTCTCCGGAGGAGAGGCCTCGATCACGGGTACGGTCATCCTGACCCACCGGAGTACCGTTGCCGGACGCTCCCGGAAGAGAGCCGTCCACGGTGGCGTACGGCTACGCACCCCGGAAACGGCCAATGGCGCCCGGTCCAGGGAAATCCCCTGGTCAGGCGCCCTTTCTCAAGTTCAGCGGAGAGCGTGGGACTCGAACCCACGAGAACCGTCACCGGCCCCGGCGGTTTCCAAGAGGGCTGCGGTTCCGACAGCGACATGCCTTCCCATCAGGGCGAAAGCACCTCATGCACCCTTGGCCATCAAAGATCATCCCGCATGTATCCCATGCCCCGCCCGCTATCTTGGTGCTGTGCCAGACGACGAGCGTCGCCTATCAGCCGAGGAGCAGGCTGTCATTCTGGCACTGCTCGTACAGGACTTGCCCGGCGTGCAAGAACTTCGATCCCAGGTCTCTTCGGCGGTCGTTGCCGGACGCTGCGGGTGCGGATGTGCGACCGTGGATCTCCGCCCGGGAGCAGGACCTCCCGCCCTCGACGCCCCGGTGCAGGACGGCGTGCTCGTCTCCGCCCACACACGAACACGCGGTGACGGCGTGCTGCTCTTCGTCGAACACGGGCATCTCTCGTATCTGGAGGTCTACGCCACCGAAGACGAGCCGGCCCCGCTTCCCCGGCCGGAAGACCTCGTCGTGGAGCCCGTAGGTTCCTGGTAGTGACGCCTGCCAAGACGGTCACGAGGGAACCGATGCGCGGCTCCACCAGCCTGTACCGGCATGCGAACGGTGTGATCCGGGCCTTCCCTTGGACCATCCAGACCGAGATCAGATCTCTAGCCTGATCCCGAAGCCCGATCCCGAGCGGCACTGGATGGACGCGGCTGTGAGCAGCGTCGTTTGCCTCTGCTGCAGTACCTCGACACCGCAGAGGCAGAGTGAGTCCCATGCTCGAGATCGACGGTCCCTTCTACCGGGTCAGTGAGCCCGGCTTCGAGATGCTGATCCCTCGATGGGAGGGGCACGGGCCCGAGAGCGTGGAGGAAGCCGACGCGACCATCGTCCTTCCCGACGGCACTCATCGTTACGCCACCTTCATGACTCTTGATGTCGTCGGCAGAGTCCTGGACCGCTGGAAGAGCACGGGCGAGAACCTCAACGGCCGGTACTTCTGGTGTTCCGATCTGATCATCATTCGCGAGCCGGGCTTCACCTCAATGGTCGATGCCGTGCGAGACATGATCACGACAGGAGAGATCGACAGCGCTTGCAGCATGCTCCCGCCTGACAACGAAGAACAACACGCGGATTGAAGGAGGAGGGCCTTCAATCGCTCCGTCAGCCTTCCGACCTGCCGCTTCATGTGGTTTCCCGGCCGAGTGCACCGCGGGCGATCCGTACATGTCCCGGAGCTCGGGGCGGTCCTCACGGCCGAAGCTCTCGGCGACTTGGCCCGTCCCCCTCCTGCCAGAGGACGCCTTGCCCACCACGATGCTCGATGGGCCAGGGCTGAGGAACGAGGTCCCGGGCCGCCGATCCCCCCAGCCCCGTACGGTGACCAGATCGTAAGGGCGCAACCCCGCCGTGGAGCGTCCTCTGCCGGTGGGTACGTTCACAGATCGAGTGAGGCGAGTCATGCGAGGTGGAGATGTCCGCTCGTGATCGCAGGTTGGCACGCGGGGCGTCATGGCCATTGACCCGGACAGATCTGAGGGAGATCTTGGAAGAGGACTTCCAGCACGTTCGGGAGCTGGAGTTCGTGGATAAGGTGCCTCGGGACGGCGTTTTGACGGTCAATTGGCGTCCGGGGCGTGCGGGCGGGATCCATCCGGACGTCTACGGGATTGAGCTGTCGGTTTATCCTGTCCGGTCCGAAGACCGCTCCGAGATCCGGGAGGCGCTCCGCGATGGGGTCTTGCCGGAACTACGCAGGTGGATCGCTCATGCGGTGACGGCTCCCGAGACGTGGAAGGCCGCTTCCCATTGGCGATGGTGGCAGTGGACGGAGCACCGGGCGTTCGAGGCGGAAGAGACGTCATAAGACGTTCGGCTGTGTGAGTGAAGCAGGCCGGCGCCGATCCGGCGGGTGTCGTAGGCGCTGTGCAGCGGTCAAGGCCGTGGTGGAGCGACCATGCGGGCGGTGGTACGGACCTCGCGCGGTGGCGTGATCTCCATCGCGACCCGCTGCGAGGCGTGAAGGCGGCGCGGAGATCGCCAACCGCAGGATCGAGGACGCGTTGGCCGCGTGACCGTCCACATCATGAAGGTGCCTCGGGAACACCGGGCCCCTTCTCTTTTCGCCTCACCACGAGTGCAGGCACCCGGCTCCCCGCGTCAGCCGGTCTCTGTGTTCCAGCCTTCGTCGAGTCTGGCCAGCAGCAGCCTCACACCGGCTCGATGCCCTCCGCCCCCGGACGGGTCGTCGGCGACGCGGTGCAGCATGTCCGTGGCGTCGCGGACGCGCCTCATGATTCCTTCGATGAGACCGACAGACCCGGCCGACGGGTCCATGTAGGTCCCGAACCCCGGTTCCGGGTGGAAGCATCCCCACCAGTCCAGCAGCGCGTTCAACGCCTCCTGCCGGGGTGGTCCCGGCCGTTCCCCGATCGCCTCCAGCAGCACGCTCGTCGCGGGGACGGCGGCCGGGTAGAGAGTGCCGGCGTGGTCGTTCGCGACCGCGTACCGGAGATCGGCCAGCGCTCGGGCGGCCTGCCGAGCGTCTGCGGACCGGATCAGTGCTTCCATCGCCGCTCGGGCGTCCTCCGGGAGATACCAGGCCGGCCCCGGTATCCGGTCCCAGTCCATGTGCTCCACGGCTCCCCTCCCGATTCCCAGGGCAGGATTCCCGCGCGCGACCTGGGAGAACGTCTCAAGATCCATCCCGCATATATCCCGCGAACACCGGCCGAGAGCCGCTCACGGCGGCACACGGCTGCACACCCCGGAAACGATCAACGGCGCCTCACCGAGGTGGAACCCCTGGTCAGACGCCGTTTCGCGTGCTCAGCGGAGAGCGTGGGATTCGAACCCACGAGGACCGTCACCGGCCCTAGCGGTTTTCAAGACCGCCGCCATCGTCCACTAGGCGAGCTCTCCCGGTCGGCACGCCATGGAAGACGTACCAGATTGCACCTTAGTCTCTCATGACCCGATCCGCTGGCGTCTCGCATGGTCATCCAGCGAGACGCCCGCCACACACGGATCGTCAGGACTGCGGGACGGCGAAGCCGTCGCCCACCGAGGCCGCCAACCGCAGGTAGGCGTCACGGGTGCCGGGCAGGAGTCTGTCGAGGTCGATCTCCGCGCCCTCCTCCAGGTGCGGGTCGTAGGGGATGCGGACGACCGCCCGGCAGCGGGCGGCGAAGTGCGCCTCCAGCCGGTCGAGGTCGACGGTCGACTTCGACCGGGGGCGGACGTTGCACAGCACGACCGTGGCGGCGCGGACCAGGTCCTCGTAGTGGTGCGCCTCCAGCCAGTCGAGGGTGGCCGAGGCCGCCCTGGCGCCGTCCACGGACGGGGAGCTGACCAGGACGAGCTGGTCGGCCAGGCCGAGCACGCCGGACATCGCCGAGTGGAGCAGACCGGTTCCGCAGTCGGTGATGCAGATCGAGTAGAAGTTCTCCAGGACCTGGGCCACCGCCTGGTAATCGGCGGCGCTGAAGGCCTCCGACACCGACGGATCGCGGTCGGAGGCGAGGATCTCCAGCCGGGACGGCGCCTGGGAGGTGAAGGCCCGGATGTCGACGTAGCGCTTGATCTGGGCGCGCTCGTTCAGCAGGTCGCGGACGGTGGCGGCCGTCTCCAGCTCCAGCTTGTCCGAGAGGGTGCCGCGGTCCGGGTTCGCGTCGACCGCGATCACCCGGTCGCCGCGGGCCTGGGCGAGGGTGGCGCCGAGCCCGACCGTGGTGGTGGTCTTGCCGACACCGCCCTTCAGGCTGAGTACGGCGACGCGGTGGTGGCCGGTGGCGACGGGCGTCCGGGCACGGGCGAGCAGCTCCCGGCGGCGACGGACCTCGGGGGACTCGCCCGGCTTGATGAGGCCCGCCGACGCCTTGAAGACGAACTTGCGCCAGCCTCCGGAAGGGCCGTTGCGGCGGCCCCGGAGCAGGGAGTCGGGGTCGAGGCTGTCGGCCGACGGCCTGGGCGCGCCGGTGGTCTGCTGCCGGGCCGGGGAGCCGAAGGCGGGCTGCGGCGGCGCCTGCCGCCGACGCGGCTGGTACGGCTCCCGCACCGGCTCGGCCGTTCCCCGCTCCGGGACGGGTCCCAGGTCGGAGGCTGGTCCCCGGTCGGGCGCGAAGGTCGCGTCCCGGTCCGGGGTGAAACCTCCGTCGGCCCGCACCGGTGTGTCCTGGGTGGACGCGGACGCCCTGTCCCACTCGGCGGCAGGGACGCCTCCGTGGCCGGCCGCGGGCACCGTACCGGGGAAGGACGGCCGTTCCCCCTCCGCGCCGAGGGTCGTCTCCCTGCCCCTGACGAAGGCCGTGGGCCCGCCGGAGGCGTCCTCAGGAGAGAACATCGCCTCCGCGGGCGCGTCGACGGCCGGACGGTCGGAGCCGAAGGATTCGGGCGCCTCGAGCCGGAACGGCCCCATGGGCGCAGGCGGCTGCTCTCCCTGTACGGCGAAGCGGCCGTGACCGGGGTCGGTGTCCCCTCCGGTGAACCGGTCGGCGTCCGCGTCAGAGCCACCGGAGGCGAACCGGTCCACGTCGGAACCGCCGGACCCGGGCCGGTCCGCGTCGGAACCGGCGGACCCGAACCGGTCCGCGTCGGAACCGGCGGACCCGAACCGGTCCGCGTCGGAGTTTCCGAACGCCGACCAGCCGGTGCCCGAGTCCGAGCTTCGGAAGGCCGACCAGCCGGTGCCCGAGTCCGGACCTCCGAAGGAGGACCGGTCGGCGTCCGCGTCGGTGCCGCCCAGGACGAAGCGGCCGGTGTCGGAGTCGGAACCGGGGCCGAACCCGTCCAGCGCGTAGGAGCCCGAACCGAGCTCGCCGGGGGCCGGGTCGGCCTCCTGGCGGGGCAGCGGCTTGAGCGGGGTCAGGAAACCGTCGTTGTCCTTGGGGGGACGCACGGAGGGAAGGGTGAAGGAGTTCACCGCCTCGACCGCCTCGGCCCACTCGGCGGCGTCCGCCTCCTCGATCGGCCGGTCCGCCGTGTCCTCCGCCGGAGTGTCCGCGGCGGCCGAGGGCCCGGCCTGGGAGCCGTGCTCCGGGTCGGCGGCGGCACGGAACAGCGGCGAGGAGGCCGCGTCGGTCTCCGAGGGCACCAGGCTCCACGGGTCCTGCGGGTACGGAGAACCGGCGGCGTCGTCCACCCCGGCGGTCACCTGGGCGGACACCACCGCGGGCGGTGCCTCCTCCTGCTCCTTGATCGCGTCGAGCCAGGCGAGCTGTTCCTCGAGAGATTCCTCACGATCGTGTCTTGCCACCGTGTTTCCCCCTCGGGATAGCTAAAAGGGCAGCAAACACATTGAAGGTTAACGCCCTGTGTTCTCTCCAATGCAGGCAACCACGGAGTTGGCTACCCCGGTAGCGTTGGTTGCATGCACGCGATCGTGATCGACGAGCCCGGCGGGCCGGAGGCACTCGTCTGGCGGGAGGTCCCCGATCCCCGTCCCGGGCCTGGTGAGGTCCTCATCGACGTGGTCGCCTCGGCGGTCAACCGGGCCGATCTCCTGCAGCGGCAGGGCTTCTATCCTCCTCCCTCCGGCGCTCCGCCGTACCCGGGACTGGAGTGCTCCGGGGTGGTCGCCGAGGTCGGTGCGGACGTCGAGGGATTCAGGCCGGGCGACCGGGTCTGCGCGCTGCTGGCCGGAGGCGGGTACGCCCAGCGGGTGGCCGTTCCCTGGCAGCAGGTCATGCGCGTCCCCGAGGGGGTGGACCCGGTCGAGGCGGCCGGGCTGCCCGAGGTGGCGTGCACGGTCTGGTCCAACGTCTTCATGACCGCGCGGCTGCGCAGGGGCGAGACGCTGCTCGTCCACGGCGGGGCCAGCGGGATCGGCACGTTCGCCGTGCAGCTGGCGAAGGCGTTCGGCTCGCACGTCGTCGTCACCGCGGGGTCGGCCGAGAGGATCGCCCGCTGCCTGGAGCTCGGCGCGGACGAGGGGGTGAACTACCGCGAGGAGGACTTCTCGGAGAAGGTCCGGGCCGACGTGATCCTCGACATCATCGGCGGAAAGTACCTCGCGCGGAACGTCAGGGCCCTCAAGACCGGCGGCCGGCTCGTGGTGATCGGGATGCAGGGCGGGACGAAGGGCGAGCTGGACCTGGGGATGCTGCTGGTCAAGCGGGCGTCGGTGCACGGCACCACGCTGCGCTCCCGGCCGGTCGACGAGAAGGGCGTCATCGTGCGCGGCGTCGTCGGCGACGTCTGGCCTCTGTTCGACGCGGGCGCGCTCCGGCCGGTGGTGCACGCGCGGGTGCCGATGAGCGAGGCCGCGGAGGCCCACCGGATCGTTGAGTCCGGGGAGCACGTCGGAAAGGTCCTGCTGCTGACCTGACACCGGTCATGAGCGGGCGGGATTCCCGTCCGGTTCACGCGGCGGTCCGCGATGCACCGCCGGGCGGGACATCCCGATGCTCCGTGCCTGATGCTCCGGGATGTCCCGCCCGGCGGCGGACCGTCCCCCGGGTCGCCCCGGCCCCGGCGGGCCCGGCGTCCGTCCCCGCTCCGGCGGCCGGTTCCGGCGGCCGGTTCCGGCGGCCGGTTCCGGCGGCCGGTTCTTCCGCGGACTTTCGGTAAGTTGAAGCGTATGAACGCTGAGGAAAGCACTCCCCAGATCGTGGTCGTGGGTTCCCAGGGTGGTGTCCAGCCCAAGGACGGCAACGACGAGCGGTCGATCGCGGATCTGGTCGAGCAGCCCGCCAAGGTGATGCGCATCGGCAGCATGATCCGGCAGCTCCTCGAGGAGGTCCGTGCGGCTCCTCTGGACGAGGCGAGCCGCAAGCGCCTCAAGGACATCCACCGCAGCTCCATCAAGGAGCTGGAGGACGGTCTCGCACCCGAGCTGGTCGAGGAGCTGGAGCGCCTGTCGCTCCCGTTCACCGAGGACGAGACCGGCACCCCGCCGAGCGACGCGGAGCTCCGGGTCGCCCACGCCCAGCTCGTCGGCTGGCTGGAAGGGCTGTTCCACGGGATCCAGACCACTTTGTTCGCGCAGCAGATGGCCGCCCGTGCCCAGCTCGAGAACATGCGCCGGGCGCTGCCCGGCGGCGCGGCGCTGCACCAGGAGGGGCAGCACCACTCCAGTTCCGGCCCCTACCTCTGACACCTCCCGGCACATCTCCTCATACCGCGCCGCGAGCGTCTCCACCGGGGCGGTGGAGGGCGTACGCCCTGCCGGAGGCCGCGCCTCCGGCAGGGCGCGGCAGACTCCGGCGAGACTCTCCCGACCAAGTCAGAGCGGGAGCCTCTCAGCGGGTCGGAGCGGGAGCCTCCCGACGGAGTCAGAACAGTTCTTCGATGACCCGTGCCACCCCGTCCTCGTCGTTGGCGGCGGTCACGTGGTCGACCGCCGCCAGCACCTCGGGGTGCGCGTTGGCGACGGCGTACGAGGTCCCGGCCCAGCGCAGCATCGGCAGGTCGTTGGGCATGTCGCCGAAGGCGATCACTTCGGCCGTGTCGATCCCCTGCTTCTCGACGAACGTGGCGAGGGCCGAGGCCTTCGTCACCCCGTGCGCGCTCATCTCGATCAGCGCCCGGCCGCTGGAGTGCGTGGGCGTGACCTGGTCTCCGACCAGCTCGCAGACCGTCTCGTGGAGGCGGTCGGGATCCATCTCGGGGTGCAGGGCGAGGAGTTTGGCGCACGGCCGCGAGGTGAGAGCGGCCGTGCCGACGCTGAGTCCCGCGACCGCCTGCCTGTCCCAGCTGCCGGGACGAAAGTCCGACTCGTGGGCGAACCCGTCCTCGTATTCCGCGGAGAACGTCAGGTCGGGCATCTTTTCGCGGAGCCGGACGACGACCTCTTCGAGCACCTCCGGCTGGATCAGGTGGGATTTTACGATTTTTTCGGTGTGAAGGTCGTACACGAGGGCACCGTTGGCGCATATGGCGAGACCTCTGTGGCGTACGGCGCCCGCCACGGTGTGCATCCAGCGCGGCGGGCGGCCGGTCACGAAGACCAGGACGGCGCCGGCGCTCTCCACGCGGGCGAACGCGGCGGCGGTGCGAGGTGATACCGTGCCGTCCGAACGCAGAGCGGTGCCGTCGAGGTCGGTGGCGATGAGACGGAGGCTTCGCATAACAGGTTCCAGTCTGCACTGCGGAGGCCGGTCCGGCATCCTCGGGGAGCCTTCCGGGAGCCACCCGGACAGGAATCTTCCCCATCAAGGGAACACCCGCAGGCAGGATGGTGTTAGATATGATGGCGTTGTATTAGCTGATCCCGTAGTGCATAACCAGAACCTTGCAAGTCTGAGCCACCGGGGCCCCGCTGTACGACACACTGGGGTTCACGAGGTGTGAATCCCGAAGTTTCAAATCCTGAGGGAGAGCTTTAATGGCTCAGGGAACCGTCAAGTGGTTCAACGCTGAAAAGGGCTTCGGCTTCATCGCACCGGACGGCGGTGCGCCGGACGTTTTCGTTCACTTCTCCGAGATCGTCGGCAACGGCTACCGGAGCCTCGAGGACGGCCAGCGAGTCGAGTTCGAGATCACGCAGGGCCAGAAGGGCCCGCAGGCCTCGCAGGTCCGCGGCATCTGACCACTAGACGTCTGCACCACAGACCTAGACAGCACTAGATCCGGTTCCGGAGACCCCGCCGCAGCGGTGGGTCCGGGGCCGGATATGAGGGCGAGGCATGCTTCCGGCAGGCCTCGCCCTTGTGCGTTCCCGCCCCGTCGGGCGGGCTTCTCGCTCCCGTCCTGTCAGGCGGGCTTCTTCCGGCGGCCTCCCACCGCACGGCCGGCCACACCTCCTCCCGGCGCCGGATACGGCTTGGTCACGACGGCCGGTTCCGCCGAACCCCGTGGGGTTCCGGTGCATCGATCCCGTCATGAGGTATGCGCCCGGTTCCGCTCTGGTCTGGCTCGGTCACCCCGTGACCGTGACGGCCACCTTTCTGCTGCTCGTCAACGACCACCTGCTCAAAGCGCTCTGGCCTGGTCTGATCACCGGCAAACTCAGCGACTTCGCCGGGCTGCTGGTCGCCCCGCCCCTGCTCGCCCTGGCCCGCCTCCCCGTCCCCGCCGCCATCGCCGTCACCGGCACCGGCTTCACCCTGGTCAAGACCACCGAGGCCGGCGCGGCCCTCGCCTCCCATGCCTGGACGCTCCTCGCCGGCCCCTCCCGGGTCCTGGCCGACCCCACCGACCTGGTCGCCCTGCCCGCCCTGGCCGCCGCCTGGCTCGTCTGGAAACGCTGCCGCACCGAGCAGGCCGTACGGCAGGCCCGCACCCTGCTCATCGTCCCCGTCGCCCTGATCGCCGTCACGGCCACATCCGCGGCCCCGTCTCCTCCCTCCGCGACGGCGATCTCCGTGGACGACGGGATCATCATGGTCATCGGCCACTACGACGCCGCCCCGCTCGTCTCCCGCGACGGCGGGAGGACCTGGACCGTGGAGCAGGAGGCCTACGGCACGGCGATGGCCTTGGAGTCGTCCTCCCGGACCCAGGCGTGTCTCCCGAGCGAGCCCGCGCACTGCTACCGCGTCGTCCCGCCCCGCCTGGCCGTACACGAGTCCCGCGACGGCGGGAGGGCCTGGGCCACCGCGTGGGAGATCTCCCCGGGCCGGGAGGACGTGCTGCGGCGGTACTTCTCGGGTGAGGGAGCACTGGTGGGCTCGCAGGCCGTCGCGGTGCAGGAGAGAGCGGACGGCCACGTGGTGGTCGTGGCGAACGGCAGGGACGGCATCGCCGTACGGGACACGGGCGGGACGTGGCGGCGGTTCGGTTTCGCCGGCGAGAGCCTCTCCACCGAGGCGGCGGTCCCGCTCCACGACTCGGGCGTCGACCTGACGGCCGAGAGCTCTCTCGGGTTCTTCGCCGGTCTCGTCGCTCTCCTGACCGGTGTCGCCGTCAGCCGCCGCCACCGCCCGCCGGGCGGGCACCTCGCCATAGCCGCCTATACGCTCACTCCGCTCGGCCTCTCCGTCACCGCCGCCGCCGCCCTCGGGACGGACACCGTGATCACTCCCCTGCTGATCGGAGCGGGGCTCGTATTCGGCGTGATGGGCGGGGCGTTCGCGCTGGCCACGGCGGTCTCGGCCCGCGTTCCCCCCTGGGTGTGGGCCGGTCTTCTCGCCGTCGCCGCGGTCACCACGGCCACGGTGTGGATCGTCTTCTCCGGCTGGGCCTCGGGCACCCCCGACGACCACTCGACGGCGGAGGCGCTCTCCTGGCTCGCCGCAACCGCCGGCGTGACGGCCTCGGCGCTGATCGGCTGGAGCGCACGGGCACCCGAGGGGACGGCCGGGAGAGACCCGGCCGGGTGAACGGGCCGGAGATCAGGGATGGCTGTCCCCGGGCACCGGATCGCTCCGGAAGAGGGGGTCGGCAGGGGCCGCCCCCCTCTGTGCGGGGTCCTACTTGACCGGCTCCAGGACGTCGAGGCCGACGTACGGGCGCAGGGCCTCGGGCAGCACGACCGAGCCGTCGGCCCGCTGGTGGTTCTCCAGGATGGCGACGATCCAGCGGGTGGTGGCCAGCGTGCCGTTCAGCGTGGCGGCGGCCTGCGGCTTGCCGCCGGAGTCGCGGAAGCGCACGCCCAGGCGGCGGGCCTGGAACTCGGTGCAGTTGGAGGTCGAGGTCAGCTCGCGGTAGCGGCCCTGGGTGGGGATCCACGCCTCGCAGTCGAACTTGCGGGCGGCCGAGGTGCCCAGGTCGCCGGCGGCCGTGTCGATGATGCGGTAGGGCACCTCGATCTTGGCGAGCATCTCCTTCTCCCAGGCGAGCAGGCGGAGGTGCTCCTCCTGCGCCTCCTCCGGGCGGCAGTAGGAGAACATCTCGACCTTGTCGAACTGGTGGACGCGGATGATGCCCCGGGTGTCCTTGCCGTAGGAGCCGGCCTCGCGGCGGAAGCACGACGACCAGCCCGCGTAGCGCAGCGGCAGCGACGCGCCGTCGAGGATCTCGTCGGCGTGGTAGGCCGCGAGCGGCACCTCCGAGGTGCCGACCAGGTAGAGGTCGTCCTCGGGCAGGCGGTAGATCTCCTTGTCGTGGGCCACGTGGAAGCCGGTGCCCTGCATCGCCTCGGGCTTCACCAGGACCGGGGTGATCATCGGGGTGAACCCGGCCTCGACCGCCTGCTGCATGGCCATGTTGAGCAGGCCGAGCTGGAGGCGGGCGCCGACGCCCTTGAGGAAGAAGAACCGCGAGCCGGAGACCTTGGCCCCGCGCTCCATGTCGATGGCGCCGAGCAGCTCGCCGAGCTCCAGGTGGTCCTTGGGCTCGAAGTCGAAGACCCGCGGCTCGCCGATCTGCTCCAGCACGACGTAGTCGTCCTCGCCGCCGGGCGGGGCCTGCTCGTCGACGATGTTCGGCACGGTCTCCAGGACCGACTCCAGCTCGGCGGCGAGCTTCTCGGCCTCCGCCTCGAGGGACTTGACCTGTGCCGCGAGCTCCTTGGCCCGGTCCAGCAGCGCCGTCTTCTCCTCGCCGGACGCCTTGGACACGAGCTTGCCCATGTTCTTCTGCTCTGCGCGCAGCGACTCGAACGACGACAGCGCGGAGCGGCGGCGCTCGTCCAGGTCGAGCAGCGTGTCGACGACGGCGTCGTCCTCACCGCGGGCACGCTGCGACGCCCGTAGCCGGTCGGGATCCTCACGAAGGGTACGCAGGTCAATCACAGACCCAGGCTACAGATCCACACTCCGCACCCGCACACGGATGAGGAGTGTCCGGCGGATCTTCTCGTCCCGGGCACGCGAGGCCCGGGACACGCAGGGCCCGGGGATCTCGGACGATCGGCCCCGGACGGCCGCTTCCCGCCGCCCGGCCCGGTGTCCCGCGCGGGTCCCGGCCCGGTGTCCCGCCCCGGTGTCCCGTGGGCCCGGTCCCTCTAGAGCAGGCCGCTCCTGATCCTGGTCAGCCAGGACGCGGCCTCGGTGAAGTCGGTGTCGGCCGTACCGCGCCTGATCTGCGGGGCGAGGCCGTCGGCGCGCGGGTAGCTGCCGAGGAAGCGCACGCCCGCGCAGATCCGGTGGAGGCCGGAGATCGCCTCGCCGACGCGGGCGTCGGCGACGTGGCCCTCCAGGTCGAAGTGGAAGAAGTAGTTGCCCAGGCCGTCGCCGGTGGGCCGCGACTCGATGCGGGTCAGGTTGACCCCGCGCACGGAGAACTCCGTCAGCATCTCCAGCAGCGCGCCCGGGTGGTCGTCGGAGAGGAAGGCCACCAGGGAGGTGCGGTCGGCCCCGGTAGGCTCGGGCAGCGGCCCGGGACGGGCCACCCGGATGAACCGGGTGACCGTGTCGGAGCGGTCGCCGATGTCGGAGGCCAGCTCGACCAGGCCGTAGTGCTCCCCGGCGATGCGCGCGGCGATGGCCGCGTCGTACGGCGAGCCCGGCAGGGAGACCTCCTGGGCCGCCCCCGCGGTCGACGGCGCGGCGACGACCACCGCGTCGGGCAGCTCCCGGGCGACGTAGCCGCGACACTGGGTGAGGGCCGCCGGGTGGCTGTAGACCCGCTTGATGTCTCCGATCTCCTTGCCCGGCCGGGCCAGCAGGGAGAACGCGACGGGGAGCAGCACCTCTGCGGTGATCAGCAGGGGCTCGCCCCAGGCGAGCTCGTCCAGGGTCGAGGCGATGCCGCCCTCGAGGGAGTTCTCCAGCGGGACGACGGCGCCGTCGGCCTCGCCGTGCCGGGCGGCTTCGAGCGCCGCGCTGACGTTCACGCTCGGCAGGCGCTCGGCGTCCGGCGCCAGGATCCGCAGGGCCTCCTCGGCGAAGGTGCCCTCGGGACCCAGGTAGGCGAGTTTCAGCATGTTGACAGGCTATCCGGCGGCCGTCCGAAAGGGTGCGGAGACGTCCACATCCGGCGTGCGGAATGTCCCGGAGGGGAGGAAAGCGGCGCGCCGTCGCGGCAGCCAGGACCCGAGCAGCCAGACCAGGGCCAGCGCGCCGAGCCCGAACGCGTTCTGCACGAGCTTGCCCAGGACCGGGCTGAGCACCGGGATCTCCGCGGCCTTCAGCGCCACCCCCCACCAGGGGATGGGCACCACGTAGTAGAGCCAGACGCCGGCGGCCACCCGGACCCGCACCGGGTCCCGGCCGTCGCCGGCGACCGCGCCGAGCACCACGACCACCCAGGCCAGGTGGTGGATCCAGGCGACCGGGGAGAGCAGCACGGCCATCAGCCCGGTCAGCGCGACGGCGGTCGGGGCGTCGCCGTCCAGCAGCGCCCGGCGGGCCGCCCGGAAGCCGTACCAGCCGACCAGCGCCACCAGGGCCAGCCAGACGATGGTGGTCGGGGTCTCGGGCAGGTAGAGCCGGATGAGCATGCCGCGCATCGACTGGTTGGTGGTCGCGGCGTTGGCGCCGAGCCGCTCGGGGTCGAGCAGCGCGCGGAACCAGAAGTCCGCGGCGTCGGACGGGATCACCGCGAACGGCAGCAGGGTCAGCAGCGCGGCCGTGAACGCGGCCATGGAGAAGGCACGGCGCTGCTCGGCGCGGGCCCCGGGGCCGAACCCGGTGACGAGCAGGTAGACCAGGAAGACGCCGGGGGTGAGCTTGACGGCCGTGGCCAGGCCGATGAGCATGCCGCGCGGCCAGGCCGGCCGCCGGGCCAGGCAGTCGGCGACGCAGAGCGCGACCAGCAGGATGTCCACCTGGCCGAAGCGGACCTGGTCGCGGATCGGCATCAGGTAGGTGCAGGCGACCATCAGGAACGCCAGTGCCAGCGGCGTCCAGAGCGGGCGCGGCGGCCTCCAGGGCGCTCCTCCGCCGGCCGGGCCCCCAGCCGGGCCCCCAGCCGGGCCCCCAGCCAGGCTCCCGACCGGCCCGCCGGCCGGACCCGCGGCCCGCGGCTCGGCTCCCTCTGCCTCCGCGGACCGATCCGCCGACTGATCCGCCGACCGCCCCACGGGCCGCCCCACGGGCCGGTTCACGGGCCGCCCCATGGGCCGGTTCACGGGCCGGACGCGGTCCAGGCGCTCCCAGACGGCGCGGAAGCCGTGCCGGACGGCGACCGCCAGCGTCACGAAGATCCCGGCCGTCCACACCCACTGCGCGGCCGTCCACGACATGGCGGCCAGCGGCGTGGCCAGCAGCGCCGCGATCGGCGGGTAGGTGAACGGGAGCAGCTGCGGCGCCGGCGTCCAGAAGTCGTAGACCGGCCGGCCGCTCAGGACCATCTCCCCACCGGTACGGTAAACGTCCAGGTCGACCAGGCGCTGGTCGTCGGGGTTGCCCAGCCAGTGGAGCACCAGGGGGGCCGCCGCCAGCGCGACGAGCACCGGCACCGGCAGCCACGCCCACACCGGCCGCCGTCCGGTCCCGGTCGTCTCGTCGGTCCTCACGACCAGGCAGGCTACCGTGACGCGGGAACCGGCCGCCGACGGACGACAGCGAGGAGACACCGGATGGGCGTAGCACGCAGGCACCGCACACCGCCAGCGACGGCACGCGCCCGGACCCTGCTCCCCCTCCTGCTGCTCCTGACCGCCGTGGCGGTGCTCCTGCCCGGGACCGGTACGGCGCGCGCCGCCGTGGCAACGGCTCCGGCGGGGCTTCCGGAGCGGGTCGTGGTCGTCGGGGCGCCTGGACTGCTCTGGAGCGACCTGGACCCGGAGCGCACGCCGAACCTGTGGAGGCTGACCGGCTCCGGCGGGGCCGCCTCGCTCTCCACCCGGGCGAACCCCCCCAGGGGCCGGGGCTTCATCTGCCCGGTGGAGGGCTGGCTGACGTTCTCGGCGGGGCAGCGGGCGGGCACGTCCTCCATGGCGTGCGCCCCGCCGGCGGCCCCGGCGGTCTCCGGCGAGGGCGCGAGCGTGCCCGGCTGGGCGGAGCTGGTCTCCTTCAACGACGGCACCTCCTACAAGCCTCTGCTCGGGCAGCTCGGGCAGCTCGTGACCGGCTCCGGCGGGAAGGTCGCGGCGGCCGGGCCGGGAGCCGCCCTGGGCGCCGCCGACAGATCAGGGAAAGTCGCGAAATATGCGGATTCGGTGGAGCAGCTCGGCGACCTGACCCCGTACCGGCTGGTCGTCGTCGAGGCCGGAGACCTCACCCGGGCCTGGCTCGGGTCCGGTTCCGGCGACGCACCCGCGGCCCCGGACGGCCAGAGCGAAGGGCCGGGCGAAGGAGCGGGCGAAGGGCCGGGCGAAGGACCGGGCGAAGGGCCGGGCGAAGGACCGGGCGAGGAGGCGCGGCGCGCGGCCGTGGCCGGGATCGACCGCCGGGTGGGCGCGGTCCTCGACCGGCTCCCGCCGGGCACCACGCTCCTGCTCGCCGGCCTGTCCGACACCACCGACGTGGCGCACCTGCACACGGCGCTCGCCTCGGGCCCGTCCCCGGACGGCACGCCGTACCCGCGCGGCCTCCTGACGGCCGCCTCCACCCGACAGGACGGCCTGGTCACCACCACCGACCTGACCGCCACCGTGATCACCCTGCTGGGCCTGGAGGCCCCGAAGGGCGTCGTCGGGCGGGCCTGGACCGCGGGCGCCCCCGCCGACGGGCCCGTCGCCGAGACCGTGGCCGGCCTGGCCCGGGAGAACACCGCCAGCCGGGTGGTGAACCGGGTGCGCGGGCCGTTCTTCGGCGGGTTCGTGGCCGTGCAGATCCTCTTCTACCTGCTGGCCGCCGCCGCGTTCCGGCGAGGGTGGGGCGGGACGCGGACGCTGGCCGCGGTCCGGGCCGTCGCCGTGGTCGGCGGGTCGATCGCGGTCGCCACCTTCCTCGCCCAGCTCGTGCCGTGGTGGGCGTTCCCCGTCCCGATGGCGGGGGCCGTCCTGAGCATCCTCGGCATCGCCTGCGCGGTCGCCGCCGTCGCGTTGGCCGGGCCCTGGCGGGACCACATGCTCGGCCCGCCGGCCGCGGTCGCCGCGGTCACCTCGCTGACCCTGCTGGCCGACGTGATGACCGGCTCGACGCTCCAGGTCAACGCCGTCACCGGGTACGAGCCGGTGGCCGGCGGGCGCTTCTACGGGTTCGGCAACATCGCCTTCGCCGTCTACTCCGCCGGGACGATCCTCGCCCTGGCCGGGATCGCCCAGTGGCTGACGGCACGCGGGCGGCCCCGGCTCGCGTGGGCCGTCTGCGCCCTCTACGGCGGGCTGGCGGTCTTCGCGGACGGCTGGCCGGGCTGGGGGGCGGACTTCGGCGGGGTCCCGGCGTTCCTGA
The DNA here is from genome assembly GCF_042650625.1 of Planomonospora corallina. NCBI lineage: Bacteria > Bacillati > Actinomycetota > Actinomycetes > Streptosporangiales > Streptosporangiaceae > Planomonospora > Planomonospora corallina. The sequence continues at coordinate 84,113 of NZ_JBHSBM010000075.1, read as the reverse complement.
CCGGACTGGCCGTCTTCCTGATCCTGCTGACCGGCCGCCGGGTCTCGGTGGCCAAGCTCGCCCTGGTCGGCCTGGCCGGGGTCCTGCTGATCGGCGCGATCGCGACCGCCGACTGGCTCCGCCCCGCCGAGCGCCGCACCCACCTGGGCGCCTTCGTCCAGCAGGTGCTCGACGGCGAGGCCCTGACCGTGGTGGCCCGCAAGTTCACCGCGATGGTCGGGATCACGGTCGGGAACTGGCCGCTGACCCTGCTCACGCTGGTCGCGCTGGCGTTCCTGTTCCTGGTGCTGGCCCGCCCCTCCCGCTGGGGCGCTCCGGCGCTGGGCCGGGCCTACGCCGCCGCCCCGGCGCTGCGGGCCGGACTGATCGGCGCGCTGACGTGCGCGCTCGTCGGATTCCTGATGAACGACTCGGGCATCGCGATCCCGGCCATGGCCCTCACGGTCGCGGTGCCGCTGACGCTGGCCGCCTGCGTGCACGCGCTCCGGCCCGCGCCGCCCACCATGCCAGAGCGGCCGTCAGCGCCAGCAGGGACCACGGCACCACCTGCTGCCTGACCGCGGTCTTCAGCCAGAGCAGGTCGTCGGGGCGCAGCGCCTCCCGGGCGGGGAGGTAGCCCAGCGACAGGATCGTCGTCCGGGCCACCACGAAGCCCTCCAGCGCGGGCCAGGAGGCCGTCATCGCCAGCAGGGCGAAGGCCAGGCCGTCGTACCAGGGCAGGGCGTACGGCGCGGCGAACAGCCAGGCGACGACGACCAGCGCGGCCACCGCCGGCGCGGGGACGTCCGCGCCGGGCGGTCCCCCCGGCAGGCCGCCCCCGGACAGGCTCCCGGACGGTCCCCCCGGCAGACCGCTCCCGGGCACCCCCGGTACGGCGGGCCCGCGCGGCGCGGCGCGCAGCAGCAGCCAGGCGAGGACCGCCAGCAGCAGCACGGACCCGGCCTGGATCCAGGCCGTGTAGGCGCCCGGCCCGAACAGCGTCTGGAGGCCGAGCTTCACCTGCTGCCACGGGGTGGCGAGGGAGACCTTCCGCCCGGCGGCGCCCACCTGGTCCAGCACGTGCGGCCCGGCCGCGGCGTAGACGGCCGCCACCGTGGCCGTCGCCGTGCCCGCGACCACGGCGAGCCTGCCGGGGTCGCGCCGCAGCGCCCAGGCGGGTCCCAGCGCGACCAGCCCGGCGTTGAGCTTGACCCCGATGCCGAGCCCCAGCAGCACCCCGGAGGCGGCGTGCCGGGCCGCCCGGCCGGTGGACAGGAGGGCGCACAGGGCGGCGGCCATGCAGGCCACGGCCATGGTGTCGACGTGCATCCCGGCGGACAGGTGGTAGATCATCAGCGGGTTGACCGCCCAGAGCAGCGCCGCCCGCCGCTGCAGACCGGGGTCGGCGGCGGTGAAGCGGTGCAGCAGCAGCGCGGTCCCGACGAACGCGGCGGCGTTGAACAGCGCCATCGCGAAGACGGTCAGCCGGACCGACTCTCCTCCCACCAGGCTGGACAGCGCCTGAACGGCGGTCGCCACCGGCCCGTAGACGCTGGTCACCCCGGTCCACTCCTCCACCGCCCCGGCGACCGGGTCGCCGGGGAAGGCGGCGGGCGCCACGGCGTACGGGTCGTGCCCCAGGGCGGCCAGCCGGCCGTAGGCGGCGTAGTTCAGGTGGTCGGCCGAGCCCGAGGGCGGCAGGAAGGCCAGCAGCCCGGCCACCGCGGACCCGGCCACCAGCAGCCGGCGGGGGTCCGGCCGCCACGCGGAGCGCAGCCCGGCCGCCAGGCCGAGCCCGCCCAGCACGATCGCCGCGCCGGCCAGGGCGATCACCAGGTGGCCGTCCGGCCCGGCCGCCAGCGAGTACGGCGGCTGCCAGGAGGGGCCCGGCAGGCGCGGCACCATGGCCGAGGGGCCCAGCAGGCCGATCAGGACCGTCAGCCCGACCGAGAGGGTGATCGCCACCGGGGCGAGCCCGGCCAGCGCGTCACGCGGACCGCGCCGCACGGGCCCGCCGGCCACCACCGTGTCCTGAGTCACCCGCAAATTCCAGCACATCCGGACCGGTGCCCGCCGCGCCGTCACCGGGCCGCCCCGGAGGGGTCCGGACTCCCGAACCCGGCGCCCGGGACCGCGGACACCCGTCCGGCCCGGCGGGCGGCTCGGGCCCTCCGGCCCGGCGTCTCAGGCGCCGTCGCCCGTCCACCTCCGGCGGGCGGCTCAGACCCGCAGGGCCCTGCGGGCCAGCAGGGCGCGGGCGACGTCGCGGAACTGCCTGGTCCGGTGGAGCTGGGCCCGCCAGTCGGTGCCGGTGGCGCGGTGCGCCATCTCCACCTCGACCTCGCGGACCCGGAACCCCTTGCGGAGCAGGTCGATCGTCAGGCCCGTCTCCACCCCGAAGCCGTGCGCCAGGGGCCGGGCCGCCTCGAAGGCGGCCCGGGTCAGGCAGCGCTGTCCGTTGAGCGGCTGGGCGGGCGTCCAGCCGGTGGCCCGCTGGATGCCGTCGCGTGCCAGCCGTACCACGAAGCCGTGGCCGCCCAGTTTGACCCGGGTGGCGAAGACCGCGATGGTCATGTCCGCCTCGCCCGTCCTGACCGGCTCGATCAGGGGGGCGGCGGTGTGCGCGGTCTCGCCCAGGTCGGCGTCGAGGAAGAGCAGGTGCCGGGGCTCGGCGCCCTCAACGTCGAGCAGGCGCACGACCTCGGCCCCGCTCTCCATCGCGGCGGCCTTGCCCCGGTTGCGGCCGTGCCGCACGACGCGGGCCCCCGCGGCCCTGGCCACCAGGCCCGTCCGGTCGGCCGAGCCGTCGTCCACGACGACGACCAGGTCCACGTACGGCAACGCCCTGGCCGCGGCCACGGTCGCGCCGATCCGGTCGGCCTCGTCCTTGGCCGGGATGATCACCGCTGTGCCGGTCATGCAGCCTTCTTCCGCAGATCGCCTCGTCCGCCGGTCGGCGCGGACGCGCCCGGTGCCCGTCCCGCGCCCCGGCGGGGCGGCTCACGCCTGCGGCTCGGCCGCCAGCAGTTCCTCGGGCACCGCCTCGTGGATGGTGAACACCGAGTCGAGACCGGTGACCTGAAGAATCTTACGTACGGCGGGCCGGGGCCCGGCCATCTCCAGGACTCCGCCGCGCTCGCGCAGCCGCTTGTGGGCGGAGAGCAGGACGTTCATGCCGGTGGAGTCGCAGAACTCCACCCCCGACATGTCGATGACCATGAGGGTCGTGGTGCTCTCGTCGAGGATCCGGGTGAACTCGGACTGCAGACGAGGCGCGGTATATAGGTCGATTTCTCCCACAATGGTCACAATTGTGTGATCACCGTGAGATCGAGATGAGACTTTTAGCTCCACAGCGGGCACACTAGCGGCGCGACGGCCCCGGGTCACGTTCTCTCGCTCCAGGGGGTGTCCTGTGCGAGGTTTTGCCTGTCGGGGCTATGACTTCCCGGCTCTTTGTCCTCCGTTCTCCCCTCACGCGGACCCTCGGTGCGGGAAGCTTGACCCTGTGCAACACCGGCTCAGCCGGAGAGGGGGGAGGCCCGGAACCTCCCGACCGTCGATGCACCGTGTACGACGACGGACGCCGAGTAGAAACGGGCCAGCGGTTTCGATGAACAACGATCTTCCTGAGGATCCCCAGCGAGAGCGACTCCGGGCGCGCCTGGAGTCCACCCTCACCCGCGCCACCAGGTCCACCTCGTGGCACGACGCGACGCACTCCCTGCGCGGCCTGGTGAACCGCGAGGGGTACGTGCCGATCCGGACCCGCCTGACGAGCGCGGACCTCGACTTCCTGGAGGGGGCGCGCCAGGAGCTGCTCGACTTCGCCTCGCTCGGCATCCGGCTCCTCGACCTCCACCAGCCCCGGGACGCGGGCGGCATCACCAGCGACGCGGCGCACCCGATCCTGCGCTGCCGGAGCTGCATGTGGCGCTGGCCCTGCCCGACCTTCCGCGCCATGGTGGAGACCTTCGGCACCCTGCAGGATCCCCCCTCCGACGGGCCCGCCGCGCCGGCGGGCGCCTCCCCGGGCGAGATCCAGGTGACCCTCATGGTCCCCGCCCAGCCGGAGGGCGAGGCGCCCACCCTGACGGTCTCCCGCAGGGTCGTCGGGGACATGCCGGTCTGACCGCCGGCCGGAGACATGCCGGTCCGGCCCCGGCGACGTGCCGGTCCGGCCGGAGGACGCGCCCGCCGGGAGTCCGGCGGGCGCCCCTCACGACGCAGGCGCCGCGGGCTCGTAGCGGTAGCCGACGCCCCAGACGGTGACGATGCGCCGGGGAGCGGCCGGGCCGGATTCGATCTTCTCCCGGAGGCGGCGGACGTGGACGGTCACCGTGGAGGAGTCGCCGAAGGACCAGCCCCACACCTGGTCGAGCAGGGTGGCGCGGCTGAAGACCTGACGGGGGTTGCGCATCAGGTGGGCCAGCAGGTCGAACTCACGGGCGGTCAGCGTGACCGGCGCACCGGCGAGCCGTACCTCGTGCGCGCCCATGTCGACCAGCAGCTCACCGTCCCGCAGCACGCCCGTGCCGCCGGGCGGGGCGGCCCCGCGCGAGCGCCGCAGCACCGACTGGACGCGCAGCGCCAGTTCGCGGGGGCTGAACGGCTTGGTGACGTAGTCGTCGGCGCCGGTCTCCAGACCGGCGACCCGGTCGATCTCCCCGTCCGGCGCGGTCAGCATGATCACTGGGACCGGCCGGTGCTCCCTGAGCTTCCGGCAGATCGTCAGGCCGTCCGCCCCGGGCGGCGTCAGGTCGAGCACGAGCAGGTCGGGCGGGTCCGCCAGCGCGTGCCGGAGGGCCGCGGCGCCGTCCCCCACGCACTCGACGCGGTGCCCGTCGCGTTCGAGGTAGCGGGCCACGACCTCGGCCACCCCGGGGTCGCCCTCCACCACCAGAATCCGCGCGCTCATGCCTAAACGGTAGGCCCGGACGGCGCGCTCCCGTGAGGTCCGTCACCGCTTCCTCGGAATCCGGCCGGACCGCTCCGGAGGATCCGGCCGGGGAGCGCATCGTTATACGCCGGAGCCCGCACCGGGCCGCCGCCCGGCGTACGGTGGGGCCATGGGTCGTATCGTGATGGCAGTCCTGGGCGTCCTCCTCGCGCTCTACGTGGTGTTCGGGCTCGTGCTGCCCGCCCTGTTCGGGCTGTTCAAGCTCCTGCTGGTGCTGGCCCTGGTGGCCTTCGTCGTCGTCGCCCTGGTCACGGTCGCGGGCAAGTTCTCCAAGTGACCGGTCACGGCGGCGGCCGGGCCCTCCACGTGACCCGCGGATGAACCCCCTCCTCGTCCTCCAGACGCTCTCCGTCTGGATGCTGTCCGACGGCGGCGCCCTGACGGCGACCGCCGTGGCCGGGCTGGGCGTTCTCCTCCTCGCCTGGGCGCTGCGCGCGCTGCCCTCCTCCGCCGCGGCCCGCACGGCCCCGCGCCCGCAGGGGGGCGGCCGTGCCACCCGGCCGGCCCTCGTACGGCAGTGCGACCCCGGCGCGCCCGGGCGGTCCCTGCCGCGTGCGCCATCGGCGGGCCCGGCGCCCGCGTGATCCCCTCACGGGTCCGGCGAGTCCCCGTGACCGCCGGGGTCCTCAGGGTCCCGGCGAGTCCCCGTGACCGCCGGGCTCTTCCGGTCCGTCCCGGCGAGTGTCTCCGTGACGCTGGAGCCTCCCGGCTCCCTCGTGACTTTCCGTGACCCGCTGAGGGCCTCTCCGTCCCACGCTCCGGGACGGCGTGCCGCGGGCGTCTTCTGCGCCGGTTCCGTTCCGCTCAGAAGGGCTCTCCGCAGATGTTCGATCCCATCCTGGCGTTCACCGCCGACCTCATCACCGCGCTCACCGGGCCGCTGGGCTCCGCCGCGGCGGCGATCGCGCTGTTCACCGTCGCCGTCCGGCTCCTGCTGCTGCCGCTCAGCGTCATGCAGGCCAGAGGCGAGCGCACCCGCCGGCGGCTCGCACCGCGGGTCGTCAGTCTGCGGGAGCGGTACGGCCGCGACCCCGAGCGGCTCAGGCGGGAGCTGACCGCCCTCTACGCCGCGGAGAACGCCTCTCCCGTCGCCGGCTGCCTCCCGGGCCTCGCCCAGGCGCCGTTCTTCATGGTCATGTACCAGGTCTTCGTCTCCTCGGCCATCGCGGGGAAGGCGAACGCGCTGCTCACCCACGGGCTGTTCGGCGTGCCGCTGGGGCAGCAGTTCGCGGGCACGGTCGCCGGGGCCGGGCTGATCAGCGCTCCGGCACTGGTCTTCGCCGGGCTCTTCCTGCTCCTGCTGGCCGTGGCGGCGGTCACCTCACGCCGGATCCGGCGGACGATGGGGGAGGAGGTCCAGCCGGAGGCCCTGCGCAGGATCATGCCGCTGCTGCCGTTCGGGACGGTCCTGGTGGCGGCGGTGCTGCCGCTCGCGGCGGGTGTCTATCTCCTGGTCACGACCGCCTGGACCGCCGCGGAGAGGGCGGTGCTGTACCGTCCCGCCCTCTCGGCCGCCTGATCCCCGTCCGGCCGCCCGCTCCGGCGGGCGCCGGTGCGCTCCCGTTCCTGAGCCCGCCCTGCGGTCAGATGCACTCCCGCAGGGCGGGCTCAGGGAGGGAGGTGCGGTCGTCGCCCAGCGGGGCGAGGATCGTGACCAGTGCCCAGACCGTGGTGATGTCCCCGTCGTGCCTGACCCCCCAGTTCTCCGCCAGATACTCGACGATGCCGAGCCCCCGGCCCCCCAGCGAGGAGAGCGCGGCCCTCCCCGCGCGGGGCTCGGTGGCCGACCCTCCGTCACTCACCGCTACCTCGACGTGTCCGTCAGTGCACTGCCACGCCACTTTGATCTGCCCGGACGGCAGGGGGTGCGCATGCCGGAGCGCGTTACTCAGCAGCTCGCTCACCACCAGCACGGCGTCATCGATCGCGGTCTCGCAGACGCCCCATTCCTGCAGGTCAGAGCTGAGGTACTGACGTGCGACGGCCACACTGGACGGTGCATACGGCAACATGACGACGCTCGACGGACTCACCTCCCCCTATCCCTGTTCCCCCTGAGGAGCACACCCCAGTACGACCGAAATGCCCCGTTAGATAGCCATAGAAACCGCGTGCCGGTTACAGCTTGTGCACGCTCGACAATAGATCGGCGCTTCCATTGCCGCCGTCTTACCGCTCCGGCGTGTCACGCACGGTAATGGGGGCCGGGCGTGTCGCACCTTACCGGGGCGTACCTGCCCAGGTGAGGCGTCCGATACGCTGCCGTCACCACACGCCTGGAGGAGGGAAGGGCGGGCCATGTCATCCGGGTCATCCGAGGATCTCGACGCGCTGCTCCGGGTGACCTCGCCCACCTACGTCGGCGACCGCCATCCCGACATCGCGTTCGGCACCCATGACGGGCCGGTGGGGCGGTTGATCCTCGCGGTGACCGGCCGGGGTGTGGTGGCCTGCAGCTACGAGGACGAGAACGTCGTCTTCGAGCGCGTCTCCCGGGGCGTCGGCGCGTTCATCGGGCCCGATCCCCGGCGGCTCGACCCCGTCCGCCGGGAGCTGGACGCCTACTTCTCCGGGCGGCTGCGCACGTTCACCACCACGGTCGACCTCCAGCTCGCCACGCCGTTCGCCAGGACCGTGCTGCAGATGATGCTCGCCGTGCCGTACGGGACGACGACCACCTACCGGGAGATCGCCGAGCGGATCGGCCGGCCGCGGGCGCTGCGCGCGGTCGGCAACGCGCTCGGCTCCAACCCGGTGTGCGTGATCGTCCCCTGCCACCGGGTGGTCGAGAACGAGACCGTGCTCGGCGGGTACGCGGGCGGCCCGGTCGCCAAGGAGCGGCTGCTGCGCATCGAGGGCCGCAACCGCCCGCGGGGGGTCTGAGGCTCCGCCGGGACACCCGGGGAAGGCCCCGGGGCGTCCCGGCGGCGTGTCCCGGCGGCGCTCGGGAAGAAGGTCCCGGGTGTCCGCCGGAGCCCGGGAAAAGGGAACGGCGAACGCCCCGGCGGGCGGATCGCCGCTCAGCCGCTCAGTCGTTCAGTCGTTCAGTCGTTCAGTCGTTCAACCGCTCAGCCGCTCAGCGGCGGCGCAGGGCCCCCGTGCCCAGGGTGACCAGGGCGGAGACGCAGAACGCCGCGACGGCCGCGCTCATCCACGGCTGCGGGACGAGCCCGACCAGATCCCGCGCGCCCGTCCAGAACGCCGTCCACCACGCCAGCTCCGGCGCCGCCGGCAGCGCGGCCAGCATCCACCAGGCGGCGAAGCCGAGCACCCAGGGGACGACCATGAGCCAGCGCGAGGGCGCGTCCTCGGAGGTGTTCCAGCGCTCCCTGCCGCCGAGCAGGAAGTAGTCCACCGCGAGGACGGCGAACATCGGGACGAAGACGGCGCCGATCAGCCCCAGGAACGCGGTGTAGGTGTCGGCCTTGACGTAGATCGCGAGCAGGGTGACCACCACGCCGGTGACGACCGAGATGATCCTCCGGTCCAGCCGGGGCAGCAGGTTCTGCAGCGACACGGCGGTGGAGTAGACGTTCACGAACGACTGGTCGGTCTCGCGCAGCACGAGGATGCCGAAGAACAGCCAGCCGAGCGAGGCCGCCACGAACGGGTCCCACACCCGGTCCGGGTCGTTGCCGACCAGCGCGAGCGCCGCGATGCCGAGGACCAGGCAGGCCACCTGGGCGATGGTGTAGCCGCCGACCACGCCGGTGAAGGCGGCCCGGCCGGAGCGGGAGAAGCGCGCGAAGTCCGCCGCGACCGGCACCCACGAGACCGAGAGCGCGATCACGTAGTCGACGGACGGGGCGAACGCCTCCCAGGTCCCCGTGCCGATCGCCGGGTCCTGGCTGAAGAGCGCGTAGGTGAACCAGACCATCGAGACGACCACGCCGGCGGTGACGAAGCGGCGGAGCAGGCGGACCGCGCCCAGCGGCCTGATGGTCAGCGCGGTGGTGATCACCCCGCCGAGGACCACCCAGACGGCGTAGGGCACCTCGGCCCCGAAGGAGCCGGCGATGGCCTGGGCGCCCTGGGCGATGACCCAGAGCTCGAAGGCCCCCCAGCCGATCATCTGGATGACGTTGAGCACGGTCGGCACGTACGACAGCCGGGCGCCGAACAGGCCGCGCAGCAGGACCATCGCGGGCGCGCCCGTCTGCTGGCCCGGGAGGGCGGCCAGCGCCACCATCGCGGTGCCGACGAGACTGCCGACGACCGCGGCCGTCACGGCCGCCAGGAAGCTCAGCGGCCGGTCCCCCAGCGGGTCGATCAGCGCGATCGCGCCGGAGAAGCCGAGCAGGCTGACGCCCAGGTTGGCCCAGAGGGCGCCCTGGTCGAGCACGCCGAGCGCCTTCGGCGGGGCCTCGTCGAGGGTGAGGGGGGCCTCGGCACGCCTGTCGGCATGCGCGGAATCGGTGACGTCGGACGCCATCAGCGCGCTCCCTACGCCGGCATTACCCGGACAGGTTCATGCGGTCGGCGGCGCGAGGGAGGACCGTCCCGGTCCTCCGTGTGGTTCCGCCCTCTCAGCCCGGTTCCGCCCGAGCTCCCGCGGTAGACACTTTCGCCCCGAATTATGCCATCGACCTCATCCCCGCGAGGACCGTGTGAGCCCTCACCCCCGTATCCCCGCGAGGACCTGTGAGCTCTCACCCCGTGCTCCGCCTCCGCGGCGCCCGCACACCGGCGGGCGCTCCGGGCTCCGGGGGCGTCCGCGTCCCCCGCCCGAACGACCCTCAGGCCACGAACGGGTCCTGGCCGGTCTCGCTCACCATCGGACGGCCCGCCCCGGCCCAGGACCGCATGCCGCCCTCGACGTTGAGCGCCTCGCGGCCCACGTGGTTGAGCCAGGCCGCGGCGTGCGCGGAGCGCCCGCCCACCCGGCAGACCACGTAGACGGGCACGTCCGCGGGGACCTCCTCCACGCGCGCCTGCAGCTCGCCGAGCGGGATGTGCACGGCCGCCGGCGCGTGCCCGGCCCGCCACTCGTCGTGCTCGCGCACGTCCAGCAGGAACGCCTCGTCCGGTACGGCCCGCGCCTCGACCTCAGGAACATTCATGCCCCTCATGATGCCCGGTCGGCGGAGCGCCGGAGCCGCCGACCTGGGAAGCCGCCCGGACGGGGTGAACCGGCCCCGGCCGAGCCGCGCGCCGGCGGGGAAGGCGGGCAGCCGCCCGGGCCGGGACGGCTCCGCCGGCAGGCGCTCAGGACGCGGCCCCGGAGAACGGAAGGGACCTCAGGGCACGTCCCAGAAGGCGAGCTCGTGCTCCATCCCCCGGGTGAACAGCTCCTTGGCCCGCTCCGGGTCCGGAGCCGCCTCGTCGATCATCACGGCGATGCGCCGGGTCAGCGCCGCGAAGTCCGGGTGGGCGTAGGTGTCCACCCAAGCGCGGTAGCGCGGCTCGGCCGGGGGATTCTCGGCCAGGATCCGGCCCAGCGTGGAGTAGCCCCACATGCAGGGGTAGAGCGCGGCCAGTCCTTCGGCGTAGTCGGCGGCCGCCTCCAGCAGGAACGCGGTGTAGGCGGTGCACGCCGGCCCCTTCACGGCCCCTTCCAGGTCGGCGCCGAACTCGGCCGACAGGGAGCGGTGCAGACTCAGCTCCTCGTGGAAGGTGGAGTGAGCCAGGTCCACCAGGTCGCCGAGGTGCCCGTCGGGCGCCTGCCAGGCCAGCCGGGAGAACACCCGCACGTAGTCCAGCAGGTAGAGATAGTCCTGCTCCAGCCACGACCGGAACACCGGCTCGGGAAGGTCTCCCCGCGCGATCCCCCGCACCGTGGGGTGGGCGAGCTGCGCGTCGAGCAGGGGTCGGCCGATCGCGTGGAGTTCCTCAGAGATGCTCATAAGCGGAGGATTCTGGCAGAACTTGATCCGTCCGGCGGTCCGTGGCACCGCCCCGGACGGGGCCGCTCAGGCCAGGGCGGCCGCGCCGAAGGAGACGCTGAAGCGCCTGCACCAGATGGTGACGGTCCTCAGGTCGTCCAGGTCCGCCCCGGCCGGGATGGCGTAGTTGGCGTCGCCCTTGTTGCCCTTGAGCTCGCCCAGCTCCAGGTGCTCGCCGTCGTCCAGGTTGAACCACCCCTCCTGCCCTTCCTTGACCGGCTGGTCGCTCAGCCAGACCCGCAGGTCCGGCCCGTCGGAGGTGTCCAGGTCCTCGATCCTGAGCACCCGGCTGCCGTCGGCCAGCTCCAGGACCTTCGCCGTTCCCGCCGTGTCGTGTTCGTGGGAGACGAACGTGCCGGTCGCCAGGGTCTTCGGCGCCCCGGCGGCCTCACCCGCGGGCCCTGCGGCGGACCCGCCCGGCCGGTCCGGCGCCGGGGTCCCGGGAGCGCCCGCCGCGACCGGCGGCGCCTCGTTCACCTCGACGGTGGTGAACAGCCGCCACGGCTGGAACAGGTACAGGGCGACGGCGAGCCCGGCCGCCCCGGCCCCCAGGACCACCCAGGCGACGGGGTGGCGCAGCAGCTTCCTCATCCTCGCGTTGCCCACGGTGTCCTCCGCGTCCTGACGTACGGCCTGCCGGGTTCCGGCGGACGGCCCGCCGGGGATCCTGATCCGACCGTACGCCGCGCCCCGGCTCCGAGGGGGTCATGTAACGCTTACGGTCTCACGCCCGGACATGTCCCGGCATAGGGTCGGGACCATGACCACCATCGCCGAAGAAGTCCTCCTCCTCGCCCACGAGGAGAGCACGGGCAAGCCCCTGGTCAACTCGACGCAGCTGGATCCCGCGCTCGGCGGCGCCCTCCTGGCGGAGCTGGCGATCACCGGCCGCATCGACCTCGCCGGCAAGAAGGTCGTGGTCAGGGACACGACGCCGCTCGGGGACGAGGAACTGGACGCGACGCTCGCCCGGATCGCCGGAGACTCCAAGGAGCGCAAGCCCGAGTGGTGGGTCTACCGGCTCTCCTCCGCCAAGCTCCGCCGGCGCCTGCTGACCGGGCTGGCCGAGCGCGGCGTGCTGGACGCGGAGCACCGCAAGGTCCTGGGGGTCTTCCCCGTCACCCGCTATCCCGAGCGTGACCCGCGCGTCGAGCGGGAGATCCGGGAACGGGTCCAGAGCGTGCTGGCCGGGTCCGACCCCGACGAGCGGATCGCCGTGCTGCTCGCCGTACTGCACGCGGCGAAGATCGACCGCAAGGCGTTCCCGGGGGTGCGGAAGGAGCGCGTCAAGGAGATCGTCGAGGGCGCGTGGGTCGGCGACGCCGTGGCCAAGACCATCGCCTCGATCAACGCGGCCATCCTCGCCGGGGGCGCCGCGGCCGCCGGAGCGGCCGGAGCCTGACGCCCGGCAGAGCCTGACGCCCGCCGGAGCCTGACGCCCGGCGGGCCCGGCGCCGGAGGGCGTACCCGCTACCTACTTCAGGACGTCCTTCGGGACCGGCTTGTCCTCGGCGAGGGCGTCGAACAGGCGCAGGGCCTTCTCCCGGTCCCACTTGACGACGGACTGGCCGTTGACGGTGGGGAAGGAGCCGACCGGCACGACCGTGGTGATCGGGTCGTCGCCCATCGCCAGGGCGAGGGAGAGCAGGTCGGTGGCGCCGCTCTCCTCCCCGACGGCGACCGAGTCGGTGGCCGCGAAGGCCAGCGGAACGGACGTGAAGGGGTTGAGCAGCACGCCGGGGCTGGCGACCTTCTTCACCACGGCGGCGAAGAACTGGCGCTGGCGCTGGGTCCGGTCGAGATCGGGGATGGCGCCGGTGGCGCGGGTGCGGACGTAGCCGAGGGCGGTGGCGCCGTCGAGCGTCTGCACGCCCTTCTTCAGGTCGATCCCGGCCTTGGGGTCCTTGATGTCCTGCTTGACGTTGATCTCGACGCCGCCGACGGCGTCCACGATGCCGACGAAGCCGGCGAAGCCGATCTCCATGTAGTTGTCGATCCGGATCCCGGTGACCTGCTCCACCGTCTTCGCCAGCAGCTTGGGGCCGCCGTCGGAGTAGGCGTAGGCGGCGTTGAGCTTGTCGCTGCCGTGGCCGTCGATCGGCACGTAGGAGTCGCGCGGCAGGCTGACCAGGGTCGGCCGGCCGTCGCCCTCGGGGATGTGCAGCAGCATCATCGTGTCGGTGCGGCGGCCCACGGAGCTGCCGGTGGCGAGCTTCCTGCGCTCGGCCTTGGACAGGCCCTCGCGGCTGTCGGAGCCGACCAGCAGCCAGTTCGTGCCGGGCGTGTCGGCGGGCCGCCCCTCGTAGTCGCCGAGCGCGTCGATCCGCTTCAGCCGCCCGTCGAGCGTGAAGTATCCGCCGACGGCGAGCACCAGCAGCGCGGCGACCAGTCCCGCCAGGATCCGCACGGCCAGCCGGCCCGGCCGCTTCGGCCGCCAGGCCGTGCCCGCCGCGCGCGGGCCCCCCTTCCCGCCGGACGGGCCGCCCGGGGAACCGCCCCAGGGACCGCCCGGAGGACCGGCGGGGGCGCCGGACGCGGGGGCGCCGGACGCGCCCGGGAGGGGCTTGACGGGGCCGCCGCCCGAGCGCGCCCTGCCGTACACCCGGGACACGGCCCGGGGCGTGGTCTCCTCCCGCGCCACGGGGGTGGGAGCGGGTGACCTCATCGCACGAGTGCGCTCGTCGTCCTTCTGCCAGTCACCCACGTCGCATCTCCGCCACTGCTCGAAGCCACTTCCCACTCGCGTCTCCGGCGTGCGGCGGAAACGGGGGAATCGCCACCATCGACGCTACTTCTTGGCTCTCACCCGCGTAGAGACGACGTCAAGGTTTCCCCATGGAAAAAATCCACAGAAGGGTACTGGACCGTTGCGAACGCGATCGTCGGGCGGGCCGGAAACATCGATCACGTCCCGATCGTTACCGTAGAGGACGACAACCGCTCGAAAGGATGATCGTGTCCAGTCCGGACCCGTGGAGTACCTGCCCGTGCGAGCGCACGGGCCCCACTGATCTGATCGGGAGAGCCGCCCGGTGAACACGGCTCTCGGCCTGCTGGCCGTACTGCTTCTCACTCTCGCCACCGGCTACTTCGTCGCCCAGGAGTTCGCCTTCGTCGCCGCCGACCGCGGCGTGCTGCGCGAGCAGGCCGACGCCGGCGACGCCGCCGCCGCGCGCGCCCTGGAGGTGACGGGGCGCCTGTCGTTCATGCTCTCGGGCGCGCAGCTCGGCATCACCGTCACCGCCCTGCTGGTCGGTTTCATCGCCGAGCCCGCCATCGCCACCGTGATCCGCCCCGGCCTGGAGGCCGCGGGCGTGCCCGCGCCCGCCGTGCCGGGCGTCGCGATCGCGCTGGCCGTCGCGGTCGCCACGGCCATCCAGATGGTCTTCGGCGAGCTGGCCCCCAAGAACCTCGGCATCGCCAGGCCGGAGCCGGTCGCCAAGTTCCTGGCCGGCTCGACCCTGGTCTACCTGAAGATCGCCGGTCCGGTCATCCGCCTGTTCGACTCCGCCGCCACCGGCCTGCTGCGCAGGGTCGGCGTGGAGCCGGTCGAGGAGGTCGAGCACGGCGCCAGCCCCGAGGAGTTGTCCCGGATCATCGCCGAGTCCGGTGAGACCGGCGACCTCCCGCCGCGCCTGTCCGAGCTGCTGGAGCGCGCGCTGGAGTTCGGCGACCGCACCGCGGAGGACGTGATGGTGCCGCGCCCGCGCGTGGTGCTGCTCCGTCACGACCGGCCCGTCTCCGACCTGCTCGACGCCGTGCGCGAGCACGGCCACTCCCGTTACCCGGTGCTCCGCGGGGGCTCCGGCGACGACGTGGCAGGCGTCACCGGAGTGCGCGAGCTGCTCCGCTCCGGCCTGTCCGACGGCCCGCTGGAGCGGATCACCCGCCCGGCCCTGCTGGTCCCCGACTCGCTGCCACTCCCGGTCGTGCTGGACCGCATGCGCGCCGCCCGCGACGACCTGGCCTGCGTCATCGACGAGTACGGCGGGCTGGCCGGCGTGATCACCGTCGAGGACCTCGCCGAGGAATTGGTCGGCGAGCTGGTCGACGAGAACGACCCGGAGCCCGCCGAGGCCGTCGCGGACGGCGACTCCTGGAAGGTGCCGGGCACGCTCCGCATCGACGAGGTCGAGCGGGCCACCGGCCTGTCGCTCCCCACCAGTGACGGCTACGACACCGTCGCGGGCCTGGTCCTGGCCGTCCTGGGCCGGATGGCCGAGCCCGGCGACGAGGTGACCGTCACCCTGACGGTGGACGACGACCCGCTGGAGGGCGACGGCCCGGCCGAGGCCGACGCGGTCCTGACGGTGCTCTCGGTGCACCGCAGGGTCCCCGAGTGGGTACGGCTCACGCCGGCCGGCCAGGCCGGCCCCGCCGCCGGGGAGGCCGGTCCGGGGACGGCCGCCGAATCCTCCGGGCACGCCGCCGGTGAGCCGCCGGCGCGCGCCATGGCCAGGGCCGGGCGGGAGGGGCGGCGATGAGCACCTCCGGAGCCCTGATCCTCGGCGTGGTCCTCCTGATCGGCAACGCCTTCTTCGTCGCCGCGGAGTTCGCGGTCATCTCGGCCCGCAGGCACCGCCTGGAGGAGCTGGGGGCCAAGGGCGGCAGGTTCACCCGGGTGGTCGCCCGCACCGCCGTGCGGAGCGGCAGGGAGCTCTCCCTCATGCTCGCCGGCGCCCAGCTCGGCATCACCCTGTGCTCGCTGGGCCTGGGCATGGTCACCGAGCCCGCCATCGAGCACCTGCTGGAGCCGGTCTTCGGCGCGGCGGGGGTGCCCGAGTCGCTGCGCGTGCCCATCGCGCTGGTGATCGCGCTGGCGCTGGTCACCTTCCTGCACATGGTGGTGGGCGAGATGGCGCCCAAGTCGTGGGCGCTGACCCATCCGGAGACCGCGGCGATGGGCCTGGCCCTGCCGTTCCGCGGCTTCACCCGGCTGGTCCGGCCGGTGCTGGCCGCGCTCAACGGCATGACCAACGCCATTCTCCGCCTGTTCGGCGTGCACGCCCGCGACGAGCTGGCCACCACCAGGACGCCGGTCCAGCTGGCCATGCTGGTCGGCGAGTCCGGCCGGATGGGTCTGCTGGACCGCGACGAGCACGACCTGCTGACCCGGGCCCTGCGGGTCCACCAGCAGCCGGTCGAGCGGATGATGCTGCCCATCGCCGAGGCCGTGCGCGTGGCCGCCGACGCCGACGGGGCGCAGGTACGGCGCACCGCCGCCGACAGCGGTCATCTGCGTCTGCTGGTGGGCACCGGTGACCCGTCGGGCATCGTGGGCGTCATGCACGTCAGGGACGCGCTGGTGCGGCCCGAGGCGAGCCCCGCGGAGCTGGCCCGCCCGGTGCCGCGCCTGACGGCGGCCACGACCGTCTCGGAGGCGGTGGCGGCCCTCCAGGACGCCCACGCCCATGTGGGCCTCGTCACGGACGCCACGGGCGCGGTCGTCGGCATGGTGAGCCTCACCGACCTGCTCGGCGAGCTTCTGGACGTCCGGGTCCCCGTCGCCCGCTGACGGCGGCCGCGTCCCGGATTTACGGACGGGCCGGAGGATTGACTCCTCCGGCCCGTTTTTCACTGAGAGCGTAAGAAGCCCAGCTCCGGAGCCCCTGCAAGCCGTCCGAAAGCTCCCGGCAAGGGACCGCGGATACACCTGCGGGCAGAGCAGCACCCCTTGAGAGAGGAGCAGCGGGCCCGCATCCCCGCGCGAAAGCACATGACCTGTCCGCGAGGCCTCGGAATCCCGCTGCCGCTGCCCCCGCCCCACGGCGCCCCCGGGGACCCGCCCCGGACGCGGGATCACCGGATCGCCGCCCGGGAAGAAGATTTTCCGGCCCTTTGCCGGAACCCGTGCGGGAGCCCTCCGCCTGGAGCACCCTGGGACCCGCCCCGGCCGCCGAGAGAAGGACCCGCCCCAGATATCGGAAGAAGAGACCCGCCCCCGCTCCGGGCGCAGCGGGGGTGTGGGGGCTCCGCCCCCACACCGGGGGTTCCAGGGGGTCGTCCCCCTGGAGCACACAACGAGAAAGCCCCGGCGGAAGCGGATAGAAGATCCGCGACCAGCCGGGGCCACTTTCGAGTGGGCGAGGAGGGATTTGAACCCTCACGTCCTTTCGGACACACGGACCTGAACCGTGCGCGTCTGCCGTTCCGCCACCCGCCCTTGTTTGGGTGCGCACGAAACATTAGCACGGATCAGCCGGTACCTACGAACCCGGATACGATCCTTGTAGATGACGGAGGAAGGGAGGTACCCGGTGGGAGTCCTTCAGCGCTTCGAGCGGAGGCTCGAAGGCTTGGTTGAGGGGGCCTTTGCGCGGGCGTTCAAGTCTGACCTTCAGCCGGTCGAGGTCGCCAGCGCGGTTCAGCGGGAGATGGACGAGCGGGCCGCGATCGTCGCCCAGGGGCGGACCCTCGTCCCGAACGACTTCGTGGTCGAACTGTCCACCACCGACAGCGAGCGCCTGCAGGTGTACGCCGACAGCATCGGTCACGAGCTGGCCAACCTCGCCCGTGAGTACGCCAAGGAGCAGGGCTACTCGTTCGTGGGACCGGTCCGGGTGCGTTTCGAGACCGCCGACGACCTGGCGGTCGGACTGTTCAGGATCCGCTCCGGGGTGATCCGCGGCGCCACGGTCGAGCAGGACGAGATCCGCAAGCCGGCGACCGACATGCCGGCCCCGCGCGGGCGCGCCTTCGAGGGCCGGCCCCGCCTGCTGGTCTCCACCCAGGATGACCCGCAGGGCCAGCGGTCCTACGATCTGACCACGCCGGTGACCCTGCTCGGCAGGGGAACCGACTGTGATCTACGGCTGGTCGACCCGGGCGTGTCCCGGCACCACGCCGAGCTGCGCGTGGAGGGACCGCAGGTCGTGCTCGTCGACCTCGGCTCCACGAACGGCACTTTCGTCAACGGCCAGCCGGTGCGCCGGGTCGAGCTCCAGAACGGTACTCGCGTGACTCTGGGGCGCACGACTCTGGTTTTCCGGCGCGATTAAAGGTAAACAGACGGTCCATGTCCGAGCTCACGCTGCTGCTGATCCGCCTCGCGTTCCTCGCGGTGCTGTGGTTCTTCGTGATTGCCGCGGTCGGTGTGATCCGGACAGACTTGTTCGGTTCCCGCACGCCCGCCACGGCCCCCGCGCGCAAGGCTCCCAAACCGGCCAAGCCCGCGGTCAAGTCCAAAAAGGGGGAGCCCCGGCAGATGGTCGTCACCGGTGGCCCCCTCCAGGGCACCACCATCACCCTCTCGGAGTCACCCATCACCATCGGCCGGGCGCCCGACGCCACACTGGTGGTCACCGACGACTACGCCTCCAGCCGGCACGCCCGGCTCTTCCCCCAGGACGGTCAGTGGATCGTGGAAGACCTCGGTTCGACCAACGGCACCTACCTCGACCGCTCCAAAGTCACCCGTCCGACTCCGGTGCCGCTCGGCGTTCCGATCCGCATCGGTAAGACCGTCATCGAATTGCGCAAATGACCATCGCACTCCGTTACGCCGCCCGCTCGGACGTCGGCCTCCTCCGCGAAGGCAACGAGGACTCGGCGTACGCCAGTGGCCGCCTGCTCGCCGTCGCCGACGGCATGGGCGGACACGCACACGGCGAGGTGGCCAGCTCGGTCGCCATCGCCGCCATGTCGTCCCTGGAGGACGACGCCGGCGACAACCTGCTCAGGGCCATCGAGGCCGCGGTCCGCGACGCCAACCGCCGCCTCCACGAGATGGTGGGCCGCGACCCCAGCCTCAAGGGCATGGGCACCACGCTGACCGCCATGTTCTGGTCCGGCACCCAGGTCGCCCTGGTCCATGTCGGCGACTCCCGCGCCTACCTGCTGCGCAACGGGGAGCTCTACCAGATCACGCACGACCACACCCTCGTGCAGTCGCTGGTGGACGACGGCCGCATCACCGCGGAGGAGGCCGCCACCCACCCCCAGCGGTCGATCCTGCTGCGCGCGCTGGACGGCAGCGGCGAGGTCGACCCCGACCTGTCGCTCCGCGAAGCCCAGGTGGGCGACCGTTACCTGCTCTGCTCCGACGGCCTGTCCGGCGTCGTGAGCGCCGAGACGCTGCACCACACGCTCTCCACGATCGACGATCCCGAGCTCGTGGTCCGCACGCTCGTCGACCTCGCCAACCGCGGCGGCGGCCCGGACAACATCACCTGCGTGGTCGCCGACGTCGTCGAGGTGGGCGAGGGAGCCGCCTTCCCGGTCACCGAGGCGGCCGTGGTGGGCGCGGCGGGCTCCACCCTCGGCCGCCCGCCGTCCCCGGACGGCGTGTCCCCGGGCGGCGCGGCCCAGGCCACCATGCCGCAGCCCGTCATCACGGACGACGACGACGGGCCGGTCGCCAGGGCCGCCCCGGCGCGTCCGGCCCGGCGCCGCCGGATCTGGCCGCTCCTGGCCTCCCTGGGCAGTGTCGTCCTCGTCGGCGGCGGCCTAGGCTGGTATTTCGGGAACCAGTGGCTGGAGGACCAGTACTTCGTGGGAGTGCGGGGTGACGAGATCGTGGTCTACCGCGGGGTGAACACCACCCTGGGGCCCTTCGAGCTCTTCGACACCGCCTACAACACCACGGTGCCGGTCTCGAGGCTCGGCGCGTTCCAGCAAGGACAGGTCCGCGACGGCATCCCGGTCGCGAACGTCGACGCGGGCAAGAAGAAGGTCGAGGAGCTGGCGGCCTCCGCGCGGGGCCCCGGCGACGGCACCGAGGACAAGGCCCCCGACGGGGCCACGCCCAGCGGCGAGCCCGCGGCGACCACCGGTCCGCCGCAGGGCACCGCCACCCCGCAGCCCACAAGGTCACGATAGAGACATGAGCACCCCTAGCGTCGAACCCGTCCCCCTGCCGTCCAAGCGGCGGTTGGCGCAGCTGGCGATGCTCGCCTTCGCGGTCCTGATCACCCTGGGGGCCTACGCCAACGTGGGCATGGCCATCGACGGCCGGGTCCCCTCCGGCATGCTCACCTACGGCCTCAGCCTGGGCGGCTTCATGCTGGCCGCCTACCTGGTGCTGGCGAAGTTCGCCCCGTGGGCGGACCCGCTGATCCTGCCGCTGGTGACGCTGATCAACGGCCTCGGGCTGGTGATGATCTATCGGTTGGAGGAGTCCGACGCGTTCGGCGCCTCGGCCAACACACAGCTGCTCTGGACCGCGGTCGGGGTGGTGCTGTTCGCCGTGACGCTGGTCGTGCTCCGCGACCACCGGGCGCTGCAGCGCCTGACCTACACCGCCGGGGCCCTGGGCCTGTTCCTGCTGGTCTCGCCGCTGATCCCGTTCCTCGGCCAGGAGGTCAACGGCGCCCGCATCTGGATCGGCATCCCCGGCGTGGGGCAGCTCCAGCCGGCCGAGTTCGCCAAGCTCGCGCTGATCGTCTTCTTCGCCGGCTACCTGGTGGCCAAGCGCGACGTGCTGGCGCTGGCCGGGCGGCGGCTGCTCTTCATCGACCTGCCCCGCGCCCGCGACCTGGGGCCGATCCTCGTCACCTGGGGGCTCAGCCTCGGCGTGCTGATCCTGCAGAAGGACCTCGGCTCCTCCCTGCTGATCTTCGGCACGTTCATCGTGATGCTCTACGTCGCCACCCAGCGCACCTCCTGGGTGCTGATCGGCGTCCTGCTCTTCCTCGGCGGCGCGGTCCTCGCCGGCATGATCTTCACCCATGTGCAGGCCCGCTGGGAGATCTTCCTCAATCCGGAGGACCCCGTACTCTACGAGCGCTCCCCCGGCGGCAGCGCCCAGCTCATGCAGGGCCTGTTCGCCATGAGCGAGGGCGGCATTCTCGGCACCGGGCTCGGCCAGGGCCAGCCCAAGGTGATCCCGCTGGCCATCTCCGACTTCATCTTCGCCGCCATCGGCGAAGAGCTGGGCCTGACCGGGCTGATGGCCCTGCTGATGGTCTACGCGCTGCTGGTCGAGCGCGGCCTGCGGACTTCGATCGCGGCTCGCGACCCGTTCTCCAAGCTGCTGGCGGGCGGCCTGTCGTTCCTGCTGGCCTGGCAGGTCTTCATCATCGTCGGCGGCGTCACCAACCTCATCCCGCTCACCGGCCTGGTCACGCCGTTCATGTCGCAGGGCGGCTCGGCGCTGCTGGCCAACTGGATCCTCATCGCCCTGCTGGTGCGGATGTCGGACGCGGCACGCCGCCCCGCGCCCCAGGCCATCCAGGACGAAGGAATGACGCAGGTGTTCCAGCGATGAACAGCCCACTCAAGCGTGTCGCCCTGGCCTGCATGGTCATGTTCGGCCTGCTCATGCTCAACGTGAACTACCTGCAGGCAGTGAAGGCCGAGGGTATCCGGGAAGACTCCCGGAACGAACGGAACTTCTTCGAGCGCTACCAGGTGCAGCGCGGCCGGATCACCGCGGGGAACAAGGTGCTGGCCGAGTCGATCGAGACCGACGACAACACCTACAAGTACGAGCGGCGCTACCCGGAGGGCAAGGTCTACGCGCCCGTCACCGGGTTCTTCGCCCCGGAGAGCGAGCATGCCATCGAGCAGGCGGAGAACAGCCTGCTCGACGGCTCCAGCGCCGACCTGCTCATCCGGCGCAGCCTCGACCTGTTCACCGGCGCCCAGACCAAGGGCGCCAACGTCGAGGTGACGATCGACCCCAAGGCGCAGGAGGCGGCCTACAAGGCGCTGGGCGCCAGCGGCAAGAAGGGCGCGCTGGTCGCGATCGAGCCGAAGACCGGGGCGATCCTGGCCATGGTCTCCATCCCGACCTACGACCCGAACGAGCTGTCCAAGGCGAACAAGAAGGTGGTCAACAGCGCCTACGCGAAGCTTGAGGAGAACGAGGACCAGCCGCTCGTGAACCGGGCGATCAACCGGACCTACCCGCCGGGCTCGACCTTCAAGGTCGTCACCATGGCCGCCTACCTGGCCAGCGACGACGCCCTCGGCCCGCAGAGCCAGGTGGCCGCGCCGAAGGTCCTCGACCTGCCGAACACCACCGCCGACCTGCCGAACTACGGCGGCGCGGCGTGCGGCTCCGGGCAGGTGACGCTCTCGTTCGCGCTGGAGCGGTCCTGCAACACGCCGTTCGGCAAGATCGCCATCGACCTCGGCTACGACGCGCTGAAGGAGCAGGCCGACGCCTTCGGCATCGGTGAGCCCGTCGAGATCCCGATGGCGGTCTCGCCCAGCAGCATCGGCCCCGAGGAGGACGCGGCCGCGCTCGCCCAGGCCTCGATCGGCCAGCGCAGCAACCAGATGACGCCGCTGCAGATGGCCATGATCGCCGCGGGCATCGCCAACGACGGCGTGGTCATGAAGCCGTACCTCGTCGAGAAGGTCGCCGACGCGGAGGGTACGGAGGTCGAGGCCGCCGACCCCGAGGAGCTCACCGAGGCGATGAGCGAGGAGAACGCCGCCAAGCTCAGGGAGATGATGGTCAACGTCGTCGCCGAGGGCACGGCGGGCGCCGCGCAGATCCCCGGCGTCACCGTCGCCGGCAAGACCGGCACCGCCGAGACCGCCGAGGGCCGCGACCCGCACGCGTGGTTCATCTCCTTCGCCCCCGCGGGTCCCGGCCAGGAGCCCGAGGTCGCCGTCGCGCTCATCGTCGAGTCCGGGAGCGCCGGCAGCGACGCCTCCGGCGGGCAGACCGCCGCCCCCATCGCCAAGAGCGTGATGGAAGCGGTGCTGAAC
Source organism: Planomonospora corallina (assembly GCF_042650625.1). Taxonomy (NCBI): domain Bacteria; kingdom Bacillati; phylum Actinomycetota; class Actinomycetes; order Streptosporangiales; family Streptosporangiaceae; genus Planomonospora; species Planomonospora corallina. The sequence continues at coordinate 61,634 of NZ_JBHSBM010000075.1, read as the reverse complement.
AAGTGACGTCGCTCCTCGGTGACCGCTACCGCCTGCTGGGGCGGGTGGCCGCGGGCGGCATGGGTGAGGTCTGGCGGGCCAGGGACGAGCTGCTCGGCCGCGAGGTGGCGGTCAAGCTGCTCCACCGGCACGTCGCGGCCGACCCGGCCTTCCGCGGGCGGTTCCGCACCGAGGCACGGATCGCGGCCGGGCTGGCCGCCCCCGGGATCGCCCAGGTCTACGACTACGGCGAGGCCGACGACGTCGCGTTCCTGGTGATGGAGCTGGTCCCCGGCGAGTCGCTGGCGGCCATCATCGCGCGCAACGGTGCGCTGACCCCGGGCGACACCCTCGACGTGGTGTACCAGACCGCCATGGCCCTGAACACCGCGCACAGCGCCGGGATCATCCACCGGGACATCAAGCCCGGCAACCTGCTGGTCACCGGGACCGGCGCCGTGAAGATCACGGACTTCGGCATCGCCCGGGCGCTGGAGGCCGCGCCCGTCACCCAGACCGGGACGATCCTCGGCACCGCCCAGTACGTCAGCCCCGAGCAGGCGTCCGGCACCGCGCTCACCCCGGCCACCGACCTCTACTCGCTGGGCGTCGTGGCTTACGAGTGCCTGGCGGGCCGTCCGCCGTTCACCGCCGAGAACCAGGTGGCGATCGCGCTGATGCACCTCAACGAGGAGCCTCCGCCGCTGCCGGGGAGCGTCCCGGCTCCGGTGCGCGAGCTGGTCATGGCGTGCCTGGCCAAGGATCCGGCGCGCCGCCCGTCCGGCGCCCCGGAGCTGGCGGAGCGGGCGTACGCGCTGCGTGAGTCGCTCACGGGCGCGGCGGGTACGACGGGTGCGGTGATCTCGGCAGGGCTCGGCACGCTGACCGACCCCGCCGGGTGGCGGGTGGACCCCTCGGCTGTCCCGTTCTCCCCGGCCCGCCCGCAGGATCCCACCGTGCCGGGATCCGTACCGGCCATGGACCCGGGCATGGACCCGGTCACGGGTGGTCCGGCCGTACCCCGGGGGACGGCCGCGTCCTCCGGGGCCCTGGCGGCCGGCACGGGTCCCGGACGGAACCGCACCTCACCGGCCGGCGGCACGCGGGCCGCCCGGGGCCGTCGCGACGTACGGCGGGCCGGCGTCATCACCGCGGTGGTCGCCGGCTGCGCCGCCGCCGTCGGGCTGGGCGCGCTGGTGGTCCAGCGGATGGACGGCCCCGGCGACGCGAGGGAGTCGGTGAGACCGCCCGCCTCCGAACCCCCCGCCGCCACGTCGCCGTCGGCCACCCCGAGCAGGAGCCGGCCGTCCGCGACCAGGACGACCGTCACTCCGACCACGTCGCCCCGCCCTACGCCGTCGCCGTCGGCTACGGTAAGTAGGTCGGCCACGCCCAGCGCCCGGCCGACGAAGTCACCGACCCCGAGCCCCACACCGACCACCCCGACCCCGACACCCCCGCCCCCGACGGTGACGCAGACCCCCACCCCGACCGTCACCACCGAACCCGGCGAGACAGTTCCCCCGGACGGGGAGACGTGATGCGGCAAGGGGCCGATGATGGACACCGGTGGACTGAGAGATCACCGGCACCCAAGATGAACGGTAAGGGACAGTGCAGGAAATGACTCAGCCTCGACGCCTCGGCGATCGCTACGAGCTTGACGGCGTCGTCGGGCGTGGCGGCATGGCCGAGGTCTATCGCGCCCGAGACATCCGGCTGGACCGGGTCGTCGCGATCAAGACGCTCCGTGCGGATCTGGCCAGGGACCACACGTTCCAGGCGCGTTTCCGCCGGGAGGCGCAGTCCGCCGCCTCACTGAACCACCCGGCCATCGTGGCGGTCTACGACACCGGTGAGGACGTCTCCGAGGGCGCGCCCGTGCCGTACATCGTGATGGAGTACGTCGACGGCAGCACGCTGCGCGACATCCTCCGGGCCGACCGGCGGCTGATGCCGGAGCGCGCGGCCGAGCTGGTCGACGGCATCCTGCGGGCGCTGGACTACAGCCACCGCGGCGGCATCGTCCACCGGGACATCAAGCCGGCGAACATCATGATCACCCGCAACGGCGACGTGAAGGTGATGGACTTCGGCATCGCGCGGGCGATGGCCGACTCCGCCGCCACCATGACGCAGACCGCCCAGGTCATCGGCACGGCGCAGTACCTCTCTCCGGAGCAGGCCCGGGGCGAGCGGGTCGACTCCCGCAGCGACATCTACTCCACCGGTTGCGTGCTGTACGAGCTGCTGACCGGGCAGCCGCCGTTCACCGGCGACTCCCCGGTGGCGATCGCCTACCAGCACGTCCGGGAGAACCCGGTCCCGCCGTCGCAGATCGACCCCGACATCCCCAGGTGGGCCGACGCCATCGTGCTCAAGGCCATGGCGAAGGACCCCGGCCAGCGCTACCAGAGCGCCGGGGAGATGCGGGCCGACATCCAGCGGGCCCTGTCCGGCATGCCGATGGACGCCCAGACGATGGCGCTGGCCGAGGGCGGCTACGGCGGGGCGACCCAGATGATGCAGCCGACGATGGCCGGCCAGTCGGGGCCCGCCACGCAGCGCACCACCGCCGTCCCACCCTACGAGTACGGTCCCGAGGACACCGGTACGGCGGTGCGGGGCGCCGGTGGCCGCCGGCGGGCGCAGAACGGCGGGAACACCGCGCTCAAGACCGCCGCGTGGATCGTCATCCCGCTCCTGATCATCGGCGCGTTCATCGGCGTGGGCTACATGTTCCTCAGCTCCCCGGGCACGCCCACCGGCGATACGCAGGTGACGATCCCGACTCTGACCTCGCAGACGGCGGAGGCCGCGACCAAGCGGCTCGAGGACCTCAAGCTGAAGGTCGAGACGGTCGAGGAGTTCGACGACGAGCAGCCGGCCGGCGCGGTCATCAAGACCGATCCGGCGAGCGGCACCAAGGTCGCCGAGGGATCCACGGTCAAGCTCCACGTCTCCAAGGGCGTGGAGAAGGTCGCGGTGCCCGACGTGGTCGGCAGGCCCCAGGATGAGGCCACCCAGATCCTCCAGGACGCGGGCTTCGAGGTGAACGTGGGGACCAAGGCGTCCTCCCGCCCGCAGGGCACCGTCCTGGAGACCGACCCGGCGCCGGGCAAGAAGGCCGCCAAGGGCAGCAGCGTCCGCATCTACATCCCCAAGGAGGCCGTCGAGGTCCCCGGTGTCGTCAACCTCACGGTGAAGGACGCGACCGCGATGCTCAAGGAGGCGGGCTTCAAGGTGAAGACCGTCGAGCAGGAGAGCGACCTGCCGGAGGGCACCGTCCTCAGCCAGGCCCCCGAGCCCGGGACGCGGCTCCAGCCGGGCACCACGATCACCATCGTCGTGTCCAGCGGTCAGCCGCCGGTGCCGACCGAGAGCCCCGACTACCCGACCGACCAGCCGACGGACCAGCCGACCGGCGACACGCCGACCGGCGACGTGCCGACCGAGGAGGAGGACCCGTTCTTCGACGAGCCTCCCGGCGACCAGGGCTGACGCCCGTCCGGAGCACGACAGGAGGCCCCGCCGTCCGGCGGGGCCTTCCGCGTGCCGGGGGCCGGTGGAGGCGTCCTGCCGGGCCTTCCGCGTGCCGGGGAACCCGAAGGGCGTCCGGCGGAGCCTTTCGCGTGCGGAGACCGCGCGGGGCACGAGAAGAGCCCTTCCGCCACTCGGGGGCAATGGCGGAAGGGCTCACTGGTCAATCGTCCGGCGGGGAGGAGGCGTTACACGGCCCGTCCGGAATCCGGCCGAGCCAGTTTCCGAGCAGCCGGTGGCCGTGCTCGGAGATCACCGACTCGGGGTGGAACTGCACACCCTCCACCGGGGCCGTGCGGTGGCGCAGCCCCATGACCACGCCGTCGGCGGTGGCCGCGCTGACCTGGAGGATCTCCGGCACCGTGTCGGGCCGTACGGCCAGCGAGTGGTAGCGCGTCATGGTGACGGGTGAGGGCAGCCCGGCGAAGACGCCGCGTCCGTCGTGGAGGATCTCACTGGTACGGCCGTGCATCAGTTCGGGGGCGCGGGCCACGGTCGCGCCGTAGGCGAGCGCGATGGCCTGGTGCCCCAGGCAGACCCCGAGCAGCGGCAGTCCCCGGGCCGCGCAGTGGGTGACGAGCTCCACGCTCACCCCGGCGTCCTCGGGGGCGCCGGGCCCCGGACTGACCAGGACCCCGTCGAACCCGGCCGTGTCGCGGACCGTCACGTGGTCGCGCGGTCGCACGTCGCAGAGCGCGCCGAGCTCACGCAGGTACTGCACGATGGTGTGGACGAAGCTGTCGTGGTTGTCCACGACGAGGACGCGTCTCACCGCGCCACGAGCGGGTGCTGGGAGAGGGCGCACGGCCCGGACCGCGGGAACGACCATGGAGACGACCAAGGGAACGAGCAGGAGGAGGAGCAGAGAAGCACGGCATATCAGAATATGTCCGTCGGCGGGCCGTACGATCCCCTGGCAGGGGAAAGCTCCCGCCCGTGGGATCGCCATGTCCCATCTGCGCCGACTATCCTTGCTCACCAGCGACTACGCTGACCGACAGAGAGCCTGCGCACGATCCGGACCGCGCAGGGTTGACGCAGGAGAACCCAGTGCCCAAGTCCAAGACTCGTAAGAAGGCGGTCTACACCCCGCCGAAGACCGCCGAGCAGCCCAAGGTGAGCCCCCGCTGGCTGGCGCCGGTCATGGTGGCCTCCTGGATCATCGGCATCCTGTGGATCGCCGTTTACTACGTGGCGCCGCAGGCTCCCGTCCTCGGCCCTCTGCAGAACTGGAACCTGCTGATCGGGTTCAGTTTCATCATCTTCGGTGTGATTCTCTCCACCCGCTGGCGTTAGTTCTTTCCACAGGGCTGTCCACACCCTGGGGATTTCCCAGGGTGTGGGTCAGCCGATCAGGCTTCTCGCGGCGTCATAGGCGTTTCTCGCGGCCTCGAAGGCGTACGGCGGGAGCAGCGCCACCATGGCGACCAGGAGCAGCAGCACCGCCGCGCAGCCGGCGACCTGGACCGCGGTGCGGTTCTTCGCTGGCGCGTAGACGAGGACCGCGGAGACCACCGCGCCGGTCACCAGGCCGCCGAGGTGGCCCTGCCAGCTGATGCCGAAGCCCGCGAAGGTGATCACCACGTTGATGGCGATCAGCCAGAGCACGCCGCGGGCGTCGTAGCCGAGCTTGCGGGAGACCACGAAGAGCGCGGCGAACATGCCGTAGATCGCGCCCGAGGCTCCCACCGTGTACGACGCGGAGAGCAGGTAGACCGCGACGGAGCCGCCGAGCGCGGAGAGCAGATAGAGCGCCAGGAAGCGGATCGAGCCCAGCCGCCGCTCCAGCTCGGGACCGATGACGTACAGCGCCCACATGTTGAACAGGATGTGGGTGAGCGCGAAGCCGCCTCCGCCGAGCGGCGAGTGCAGGAAGGCCCCGGTGATCAGGCGCCACCACTCACCGCCGTAGGCGACGAAGCCCGCGTGCATGGCGAAGTCGCCCAGCACCCATTGGAAGACGTTCTCCGCGACGTAGGCCAGCACGTTGAGGGCGAGCAGCCCCCAGGTGACGTAGGGCGTGGTGACGTGCCGGCCGCCGAAGACGGTCTGCGCCTGCCGTACCGTCTTGTTGCCCTGCGCCACGCACTCGGGGCACTGGAAGCCGACCGCCGCGTCGCGCATGCAGTCGGGGCAGATGGACCGGTCACAGCGCTGGCAGCGCACGTAGGTCTCGCGGTCCGGATGGCGGTAACAGGTGGGGACGGCCTGGGTGCCGGACTCGCCGGGAGGCTGGGTGGTCATGGCGCGACGGTGGCCCTTTCGACCGTGCTCGGAAATCCTCCCCCAACCCTATGCAGGTTTCCGCACGGCCGTGCGCGGCGGACGGGGCCGGTACCGGAGGACCGGGCGGCGGACGGGCTCGGCGCCCTCTCCGGACGCCCTCGTCCGGTGCCCTCTCCGGACGCCCTCGCGCGGCGGCCGCGGCGGGCGGCCGCCACGCGGGCGGGCGGGCTCAGCCCTGGACGCGGTCGATGGTGACGCTCTCCAGCACGACCGGGTCGACCGGCCGGTCCGCGGGGCCGGTCGGGGTCTTGGCGATGGCGTCGACGACCTCCTGGCCCTCGACGACCTCACCGAAGATGGTGTGCCGGCCGTTCAGGTGCGGCGTGGGCACCACGGTGATGAAGAACTGCGAGCCGTTGGTGCCGCGGCCCATCTGGATGCCGGCGTTGGCCATGGCCAGCAGGTAGGGGCGGTTGAAGTAGAGCTCCGGGTGGATCTCGTCGTCGAACTTGTAGCCCGGCCCGCCGATGCCCTGGCCGAGCGGGTCGCCGCCCTGGATCATGAATCCGTCGATGACCCGGTGGAAGATCGTGCCGTCGTAGAGCTTGGCGGTGGTCTTCTGGCCGGTCTCGGGGTGCGTCCACTCCCGGGTGCCCTCGGCCAGCTCCACGAAGTTGCGCACGGTCTTGGGCGCGTGGTCCGGGAAGAGCTGGACCTTCACGGTGCCGCGGTTGGTGTTCAGGGTCGCGATGAGCTTCTCAGCCACAGTGGGCTGCCCCCTTCGAATCATGCACGTAAGGCCCGCTGGAGGCCCTGCGTCCGTCGTGTTCTGATGGCCATGGACCGTCACCGGTCCGTCTTCCATCCTCCCACGGACGCCCATGATTGAGCCGCTTTCGAGCGGGAAGGGGTCGCTGCGGGGCCCCAACGACAGGGGAGGAGTTGCCGTGCCTCTTGCAATGATGTTCGGAAAGCGCAGCACCAGTAAGGTTCCGGAGACCCGGATGCGACTGGCCAAGGACCAGGCCCAGCTGGTCAAGGACCAGGCGAGGCTGGCCAAGGACCAGGCCATGCTGCAGATCGTCCGGGCGGCCGAGAAGGTCGGCCCGATGGCCGCGCAGATGCGCGAGACGGCTCTGTGCGCGGCGGACGAGAAGATGACCGAGGCCCGCAGGTGGGCGGCGCCCCAGCTGGACGCCGCGGCCCACTCCATCGAGCAGCAGCTCGGGCCGAAGCTGAGCGCGATGCTGTCCGACGCGGCGGCGAAGCTCGATCCCTCGCCGAAGGCCGTGAAGTCCCGCAGCAGCTGGCCCATGGCCCTGCTGCTCACCGGCATCGCGGTGGGCGCCGCCGGTTTCGCGATGTACCGCAAGAACACGAACCAGTGGGCCGAGTCCGTGAAGGGCGGCGCGCACGACGCGTCGCACTGGATGGGCGACAAGGCGAAGACCGCCGCGGACAAGGTCTCCAACATGGCCGGAGGCATGAAGTCGCGGGCCGAGGAGTTCAGCCACAAGGCCGAGCCCACGGGCGGTGTGAGCGACGTGAGCGGCGGAGTGAGCGCCCCCACCGGTTCCGCCCGCACGGCCGGTGTCCCCGACATCACCGACACCACGGGCGTCCCCGACATCACCGACATCGATCAGCAGCAGCCGAGGAACACCACCTGACCCCGCCCGGGGTCACCGCCCGCGGCTCGCGCCCTCCTCGGGAGGTCGCGGGCCGCCTGCCGTACCGGGGTCCCGCCCGGTCAGGACGGCGGGAGCGCGTACACGGTCGTGCGGTCCTCGACCGTGAAACCGGCGCGGGTGTAGACGCCGAGCGCGCCGGTCGGGCTGTCCGCGTCGACGGAGAGCGCCGCCCGCTGGTAGCCCTGCGCGCGGAACTCGGCCAGAGCGTGGGCGATCAGCGCGCCCGCCACCCCCCTGCCCCGCCACTCGCGCAGTGTGCCGATGGTCTGGATCCACGCCTCGCGGACCCCGGTGGCCGCGGTGTCGGCCTCGTAGTGGCAGGTGAGCAGGATGGCCACGCCCGTCCCCGAGCCGTCCACGGCGACGAACGAGGACTCGGGGCTGAAGGCCGAGGTCCCGACGAGCGCGTCCCGCCAGGACTGCGCCGTGTGCGTGGGGCTGCCCCAGTGGTCGGCGAAGGAGGCGTTGCGCACCTCGCGGACGGTGTCCTCCAGCTCGGCGCCGTAGGGGACGATCCGCAGGCCCTCCGGGAGCGACACCCGGGGAAGCCCGGCGGACAGGTCCCGCCCCATGCCGTAGAACCAGTGGACGGGGGTCGAGCCCGCGCCGGTGAACAGCGCCTGTGCGCCCTTGTTCCGGTCGTCCGCGTACGCGTGGATCTCCAGCGGACGGCCGGGGAAACGGCGCCCGTGCAGCACCGGCGCGGTACGGCGGGCCCAGCCGACCAGGTGTGCGCCCAGCCCCCGGCGGCGGTGGGCGGGGTGGACCCCGCCCCACAGGATCATCTGGTGGGACGGGTCGGCGGAGGGACGGGCCATGAGCGTGCAGAAGGCGACCAGCCGGCCGTCCACCCGCCCGCCCAGGCTCCCCTCCGCCAGGTCGACCAGGGGGTGGGCCAGGTGCTCGGCGATGTCGTCGGCGCCGTGGTTCTCCCCGATCCTGTCCTCGGCCTCCATCGCGGCGACCAGCTCCACCAGGGCGTGCACGTCACCGTCGGCCAGCGGGCCCCACTCAGGCGTCATGGTCCGGGAGCATATGCACCGGTCATCCGGAAAGCGATCCGTTTTCCGGTGGGGCTCCGCGGTGCCGGAGACGGCCGGCGATCTCCGCCATCGTCTCCTCGGGGAACGGCGCCCGGGCGCGGTCGCCTCCGGCCGTGACGATCCCGACGGCCGTGACGAGGTCGGCGTGCTGGCGCCGGACGAAGTCGCGGTCGACGACGGCTCCGTGACCGGGGACCACCGTCTCGCCGGGCAGCTCCAGCAGGCGGGCGAGCGTGTCCGGCCACTCCAGCGGGAAGCCGTCCCCGAACTGCGGCGGCGCGCCCTCCTCCACCAGGTCGCCCGCGAAGACCACCCCGGCGTCGGGCACCTCGGCCACGACGTCGTGGTCGGTGTGGCCCCGGCCCAGAAAGCGCAGATGGACCGGGCGGCCGCCGAGGTCGAGGGTGGTGGAGTCGGTGAACGTACGGCCCGGCGGGGTGATCTCCACCTCGGCCAGTTCCTCCGGACCCTCGCGCAGCCACGCCTGCCGCTGCGCCTCCCCGGTGGCCGCGGCCGTCTCCGCGCAGCGGGCGTGGCCCCAGATCTCGGCGGGGAGGAAGACCGCGTTGCCGAAGAAGTGGTCGAAGTGCGCGTGGGTGTTGACGACGGTCCAGGGCAGGGCGGTGACCGTACGGACCGCGTCGGCCAGCTCGCGGCCTTGGCGGTGGGACATGCGCGTGTCGATCACCAGGCAGCCCTCGTCGCCGACGACCAGCCCGGCGTTCAGGTCGAACGACGCGTGCCGCCGGACATAGACGCGGTCGCCCACTTCCCGCCACTGCTCAGTCATGCCGGGGAGCCTGCCAGATCCGGAGCCGGGACGGGAACCAGGGCAGGGAGCCGGGACGGGCCGGCGTGACAGCAAGCAGGGACGGACCGGCGTGACAGCGAACCGGGACGGACCGGCGTGACAGCGAACCGGGACGGACCGGTGCCCCGGCGCGGCCGTCGGCGGGACGGTCAGCGGGCCGTCAGGGCCAGCTTCGCTCCGCCGGCCGTCACCGTGAGCCCGCGCCCGGCCGTGCCGGGCTTGGCGGGTCCGACCTTGAAGGTCAGCTTGACCGTCGCCTTCGGGGCCAGCCGGGTGATCGTGCACCGCACCGCCGTACCGCTGAACCGGCAGCCCTTGCCCACCTTGACGATCTTCTGTCCGCCGGACGTACGGCCGGCGACCTTGAGCTTGGTGACCGGCGTGTTGCCCGTGTTGGTGACCGTCACCGTGTAGGTGCTCCCGCTGACCCGGCCCGTCAGCCTGATCGGCGACGGCGGCCGGGCGAGCGCCCGCAGCTGCGCCGCCGTGCCGTTGAAGGAGTTCTGCCCGCCGGGGAAGGACGGGTCCTTGTCCGCGGACTGCCAGAAGGCGTGGCGCTTCCAGCCCGCCGGGAGCTCCCCCGGCTCGCTGCCCCACCGGGCCAGCCAGAGCGGGTTGCGGCCGAAGGCGGCGGAGTCGCCGGCGCAGGTCCGCCACCAGCTCGTGGTGGTGTAGATGATCGCGTCCCGGCCGGTCCGCTGCCGGTAGCGGCGGGTGAAGTCGCCCACCCAGGCGACCATCTCCGCCGGGGTGAGGCCGTAGCAGTTGTCGAGCTTGTTCTTCTTGCCGTACGGGTTGTCCTCCAGGTCCAGCACGCCCGGCAGGGTCCGGCCGTCGCGGACCAGGCCGCCGCCGTTCGCCACGAAGAAGTCCGCCTGCGCCCTGCCGCCGGACTCGTGCGGCTGGGCGAAGTGGTAGGCCCCGCGCACCAGGCCCGCGTCGGCGGCTCCGCCGTACTGCTCGGTGAAGCGGGGGCTGACGTAGTCCAGGCCCTCGGTGGCGTGCACGAACGCGAACGCCGCTCCGGCGTCGGCGGCACCCGCCCAGTCGACCTCTCCCGTCCAGTTGCTGACGTCCGTCCCGGTGACCCCGGGCGCCCGGGACTCCGCGAGGGCGGACGCCTGCGTGCCCTCCAGGAGCAACACCCCGGCCGTGACGGCCGCGGCCGTGGCGGCACGATGTTTCACGTGAATCCCCCTCCGCGTGGCAGCGGGGACGATCATGTCGGATGGCCCGGGACGGCCGCAAGGGCGGATTCCGGCCCCTTCCACCGCGGGAGGACCCCCGGCGGAGAAGGCCCGCGCCGGTGAGGCCGGAAGCGGACGGCCCCGGTGGACCCCGCCGCGACACGCCCGCCGAGAGGCATGATGCTCATGTGGAGCGCGATCTCGTGGAGCTGAACGTCCGGGCCGGGGAGCTGACCGGTTCCGGCTCCTGGGTCTACCTCTGGCTGCTCGGCCCCCGGGTGGTCTACGTCGGCACGACGGGACTCCCGCCCGAGGCCAGGACGTGGCTCCACCTCAGTCACCCCGACCCCTCCATCGGGAGGATCAGGGCCCTGCTCCCCGACCTCGCCGCCGGCGACCTCGACGTCCTGGCCTTCCGCCTGCCGGACGGGGTGGGGCGGCCCCGGGCCAAGGCGGCGGTGATCGCCGGACTGTCCGGCGCGGGCCGGCTGTCCGGGCGCTACGCCGGGGATCCTCCGGGCGACGGGGACCCGGCACTCGCCCCCGTCGTGGAGGCGGTCATCCTCGCTCTCGAGGAGAGGCGCCCGGCGGATGGCTGAGCGCCGGTGGGCGGCCGGGGCCCCGGGGCCGCCGCGGAGTCCGTCCGAGGAGACCTGAGGAGGAGCCGAGTCCGTGTCCGACATCATCATGCGGCCGTACGGCGGCCCCGGCGACCTGCGGAGGATGCAGGAGCTCGTCCAGACGGGCTGGGGGCCGGGCAGCCGGTGCCACGTGGGCGAGCTCGCCTGGGACCGGTTCCAGCACCCGGGCCGGGAGCCGGAGTGGCCGACGATGCTCTGGGAGCACCGGGGGCGCACGATCGCCTGGGCCTGGGTGCGGCTCCCCGGCGGTCTGCAGTTCGTGGCGCCCGACGACCTCGCCGACGAGGTGCTCGACTGGTTCCACGAGATCACCACCGGAGACCGGCTGGCGACGACGATCCTCGACACCGAGACGGGTCTCGCGGAGGTCCTGGCCCGCCGGGGCTACCGGCCGGCGCAGGACGGCTCCTTCCTGCTGCGCATGTCGCGCGGGCTGGACCGGCTGGAGGAGGTGGAGGTCCCGGACGGGTTCACCGTGCGGCACGTGCGCGGCGACGAGGACGTGCCGGAGCGGGTGGCGGTGCACCGGTCGGCCTTCCACCCGTCCCGGGTCACCGAGGACAGCTACCGCCGGGTCATGCGGGCCTGGCCGTACCGGAGCGACCTGGACTGCGTGGTGGAGGCGCCGGACGGCCGGCTGGTGGCGTACTGCCTGGCCTGGCCTGACCCGGACAACCGCGTCGGGCAGTTCGAGCCGGTCGGCACGCACCAGGGATTCCGGCGGCTCGGGCTCGCCCGCGTCGCGTGCCTGTACGCGATGCACCGGCTGCGGGACGCCGGGGCGAGGGAGGCGCTCGTCTACGCCCGCGGGGACGCGGGCCATCCGGGACCGGCCGAGCTGTACCGCTCGCTCGGCTTCCGCGCCGGCGCCCGTACGGTGACCTACACGCACTCCCGCTGACCGGCACGCCGGGGGGTGGGACGGCCTGTCAGGCCGCGACGGCGATGGCCGCCAGCAGGAGCAGCGAGCCGCCGATCTCGACGAAGCCGAGCTGCTTGGCGGTGGCGGAGCGCCGGGGCAGGACGACGGCGCGGACCAGATACCAGGTGAAGGGGACGGCGTACAGCGGGGCGACCCAGGTCGCCAGGGCGAGCGCGGCGAGGTGGAAGGCGGCCGAGGCGGCCAGGAGTCCCCGGTTGCCCCGCTCCCGGATGCCCGTCTTGACGAAGAACACGGTCCCGGCGAAGTAGAGCAGTGTCACCAGGAACGTCCCGCCGGTCTCCAGGGGCGGCACCCCGTTGACGGCGGCGACGACCGGCAGGATGAGCGTCGCGGCGGCCGCCGAGACGAGCCCGTTCACCAGCGCCCGGTCGTTGCGGTGGGAGGCGAAGAAGGCGTTGACCGCCAGCACCGCGGCGAAGACGGGAGCGAAGGCGAGCAGCTGGGGACGGGCCGCGAGCACCGTCGCCCCCGCGGCCAGCGCCGCGGTGCCGTACACGGTGAGCTGGGCGCGGACCCGGCCCGGGCGGCGGGTCTTGACCGCGAGCAGCGCGAAGTACGACAGCACGTAACCGGCCGTCCACGCGACGAGGAGCGGCAGGACGGGCCAGGAGAACCCGGTGGTGACCAGCCCGGCCAGGTAGGGGACGAGCAGCATCGCCCACGCGCCGTGCTGGGGCGGCACCCACTGCCCCCTGCGGCGGCGCGGTCGCGAGGCGGGCGCCGGGCGGTCCGGGTCACCTTGCGCCTCTGCGGGACCGGCCTCTGCGGGACCGGCCTCCGCTGGACCGGCCTCCGCTGGACCGGCCTCCGCGGGATCGGCGTCTCCGGCCGGGCGGGCGGTGCGCCCTGACCTTCGGCGGGAAGGTGGGGTGGGACGGGAGCCACCGGTGAGGAGGACGTGGCGGCGGGTCAACGGGGACCCCCTTCCGATGGGGGCGGCGGCCTCAGGGCGGGACCACAGGGATGGCGGCCGACGGCGGCCTCTGATCAGGACATTAAAAACAATATATTTTCGGTTCTATTACCGCAAAACGGTAGCATCGGCGGCATGGCCTCCGAACGGCTGACCGATCCCGGCCCTCCGACCCCGGTCCAGCGCGGCCGCCGCGCGGCCGTGCTGCAGGTCCTGCGCGGCTCGGACGAGCCGCTGGGCGCAGCCGAGGTCGCCGACCGCGTCGGGGTGCACCTCAACACCGCCCGCTTCCACCTCGACGCGCTCGTCGCGGGCGGCCAGGCCACCCGGGACACGGTGCCGCGCACCGAGCGCGGCCGGCCGAAGGTCGTCTACACCTCCGTCGACGGCTCCGCCCAGGCTGGGGACACCCGGAGCTTCCGGTTGCTCGCCGAGATCCTCACCGGCATCGTGGCCTCGTCGGCGCCGGACCCGGCCGCCGCCGCGCTGGAGGCCGGTCGCGACTGGGGGGCCCGTCTGGCCGATCCGCCCGGGCCCGGTGAACGGGTCGACGCCGACGAGGCGCAGCGGCGGATCGTCTCCGGCCTCGACAGGATGGGCTTCGTCCCCGACGCCGACGAGCAGGGGGATCGGAGGGAGCTCCGCCTGCACCACTGCCCGTTCCGCGAGGTGGCCCAGGAGCGGCGGGAGATCGTCTGTGTGATCCACCTCGGCCTCATGCAGGGGACCGCCGCGCGGCTGGGAGCACCGCTCGAGGTGGAGGACCTCACCCCGTTCGTCCGGCCGCACCTGTGCGTCGCCACCCTGCGCCGCACCGGACCGGACTCCCCGCCCTCCGGCTGACCGCCGGACATCCGTACGGCCCGGCGCGGAGAACTGCCCGGCGCGGAGAACGACCCCGCACGGAGAACGGCCCGGCCACCGGATGGGCCGAGGGCTCCCCGGCCTTCAAGCCGGGGTGCGCGTCAATCCTCTCCCAGCCACCACCGGGCCGACTCCGGTGAACGCGAACCGGCCGGGGACACGGCCCGCCGACGGAGGGCGGGCAGCCGCCGGAGCAGGGGGTGGAGAAGGGCCGTGACCAGGGAGGCGGTCATGGCGAGGGAGAGCGCCAGGCAGACGAGCAGGCCGATGACGGTGAGCACCCCCTCAATGATCTTGTGGCCGTACAGGAAGGCGAACTCGCCCAGCTCGAGACCGAGCGGCGTCCTGCCCGCTCCTTCTGGATACACGGCCGCTCCTCGTCGTAGTCCGTCGCGGGTCCATCCGCCTCCGCCGTACGGAGCGCACGGAGCCGTCCACCCACCGGGACCGTTCCGCCCGTTATGTCTTTCTTCCCCGCCAGAAGATGGAATCGTCACTTCCATCCTCCGGGAACCGAGCCTGGCGGAGGCCGCCTGCGAGGCACTTGCGGACCACTGGACGCGTACCGGGGCCGGTACGCTGGCGGGCTCGTCCCGCGACCGCACGGAGGGCAGGCCGTGATCCGTTACACCACCGACATGGACATGATCGAGGCTGATCAGCTGAGGGGATTCTTCGTCGGATGGCCGGTCCCGCCCTCGGCGGACAAGCACCTGGCGGTGCTGCGCGGCAGCCACCGGACGGTCGTCGCGATGGACGAGAGCGGGCGCGTCGTCGGCTTCGTCAACATGATCAGCGACGGTGTGCTGACCGCGTTCATCCCGTGGCTCGAAGTCCTCCCCGAGTACCAGGGGCAGGGGATCGGCACCGAGCTGGTGCGGCGGATCCTGGCGGAGGCCGGTGACCTCTACTCCGTCGACCTGGTGTGCGACCCCCCGCTCCGGCCGTACTACGAGCGGCTGGGCATGTCCCCGCTGCAGGGAATGGGCCTGCGCTCCCCGGCGGCCCTCCGGGACCGGCCGGGCCCCGCGGAAACCGTCCCTGAGGACCGCTAGGTTCCCTGAATGAGCCTTGCGATGCCGGACGCCGAGGCCGCACGGGTGCACGCCCTGCCGGAGAGCGCGCCCTTCGAGATCGAGTCCGTGGTGTGGCTCGCCCTCCACGAGGCGTGCCGGGCGAGCGTCTCCACCGGTCAGGCCATCGTCTTCCACTGGCGGATCTTCCACCGACGACGGTGCGGACGTGCCGGTCCCGGCGGCCCGGCGGCCCGGCGGGCGGCCGGCGACCGGCCTGGCCGGGTGCGCATCCGGCCAGGCCGGCCGCGCTCCTGCGCGCGAAGGGACGGTCCGCTGAGGCCCTCGGCCGCGACGGCGTCTGGAGATCAACCGCACGTGCTCATGAGGCGGCCGACACTCTGCTCGGGTTCTTCTCCCTCGGTGCAGAGAACCGTCGTGGCGAGCGTGCGGTTGCCGGGATGGTGCACCCACCGGCGGAGGAAGTCGTGTCCGTCCTCGCCGATCCAGTCGGTGCCCTTCGCGGTGATGCTGCGCTGCCGCAGGACCTCGACGGACCGTTCCGGGTCGAGAGCGGGAAGCACCAGCACCACATGGCCGACAGGCCTGAGCGCGGCTTGAACACGCCGGAACAACTCGGGGCGGGTGTAGTGGCTGTGACCGGCGCCCAGGGAGACGATCGCGCCCGGATGGTCCGCGACCACGCGTTCCACGGCATGGGCGCGCGCGGGTTCCCACTCCTGCTCCGCCGCGGCACGGCCCACGGCCCGGATCCGGTTCCTCAGCCTGTCCATACTCCATCCGACCTCGGCGTAGTAGGTCTCGCCGAGGTCGTCCACGTCGATGAAGGCTCTTCCGGTCACCGTGGCCGATCCGTCGCCGATCGTGCTCTTCCCCGCGGCGGCCGGGCCGATGAGGACCATCCATGGGACTGGGTGCATCCCGTGCATTCTGGCGGAAGGGTCTCCGGGAAACCTCCGGGACGCTAGAACCCGAGGAGGGACCCCAGAATCCGGAACAGCCAGGGCGGAGCCTGCACGACGATCCCCACGAGGAGGATCGGCGGTATCACCTCGGCGAAATCGGCCGCCATCACCACCAGCGTCACTCCCAGCGCCGCGATCACCACCCACTGGCCCACCAGATAGCCGACGAGCCAGCCCATGCCGCCCTCCGACCGGACGTGGTGCGCGAAGCACATCTCCTGGCACGTGCGCACGTCGGGCAGGGAGGCGTCGAGGTGGACCTCGTGTCCCGGCTCCTCGTCCCGGGGCTCGGGGCCCTCTCCGGCTCAGCGGATGAATCCCGTCGCTCACGTCACCCGTCTAACAGAGCCCTCTTGCATCTTTACACCGATTCGGGCGGAAAGCTGACCTTTGTCACCGTTCAGCGACCGTCGATCACCGCGAGGAGGTACGGCGCCGCCTCCGCGAGGGAGGTGAAGCACACGTCCGCACCGCCCAGATCATCGGGCGCGTGGGTGGTGGCCACACCGACCACGGTGCATCCCGCCGCCTTCCTCGCGTTCACCCCGTGGGGTGCGTCCTCGACCACGACACAGTCGGCGGGATCGACCGCCAGGAGCCCGGCCGCACCCGGGCGGGCCACCGGACGGTCATCTCACCCGGCGGGAACGGCCATGCCGCTCGTGAACCCGGATCGATCCGGATCGGCTCAACCGGCCCGGCCCCCGGCCTGGCGCTCGTGAGCACGCCGGGACTCCTGGTTCATCAGCATGACGCCGTCGGCGCCGCCGCCCGCCGCCCCGAGACGCGCCCCCCTCAGGAGAGCGGGGGACACGGACGTCCGCCCCCGGGCCGGGTCACGCCTGGACCTCAGGGCGTCCCAGGCCCAGATCGCGGCCGCCCCGCCGAGCACCAGGACAAGGACCCACGTGAAAGCGTTCATCGCATCTCTCCTCATACGGAGCACGGGTGGAGGATCCGGCCCGGTACCACCGATGGTAAAAGATCTAGAAGTCCGGCGTGCGCGCTGTACGCATGGCATGTCCGGCGTGCGGGATGACTGCACGACTGGGAATTCACCGTCGGCCCGGCGCGTTGAGCACCGGTGCGGACCCGGCCAGGGCCCGCCCGGACGAGACGCGCCGTACCCGGCCTGCCAAGACGACGCTTTCCACGTGAAGGAGCCGCCACATGGCCTGGGTGATGATCGTCGTCGCTGGACTGTTCGAGGTCGCCATGGCCTACTCGCTCAAGCTCAGCGACGGGTTCTCCGTCCCCCTCCCCACCGTCGGGTTCATCGTCTCCGCCCTGCTCAGCTTCGGTCTCCTCGCACTGGGGCTCAAGAGCCTCGACGTCGGCACGGCCTACGCCGTCTGGACGGGCATCGGCGCGGTCGGCACCGCCACGCTGGGCATCCTCGTCCTGGGGGAGGACGCCTCCCTCATCAAGATCGCATCGATCGCCCTCATCCTCACCGGCGTCATAGGCCTCAACCTCGCGGGCGGCGGCCACTGACGGAGACCGGCGAGCGGTCGCCGCGGTGTTCTCCGGAACGGGTCGTCAGGCGCCGAGCTCGTCACAGAGGTCGGCGTAGCGGTCGAGGTGGTCCGGGTTGCTCCGGAACCGGCCGAGACCGATCGTGTCGAACTCGTCCGCCGGAGCGGCCGCCCGGACGCCGAGTGCGGCGAGTGCCTCGTTGATCGATGCCCGGTCGCCCGTCAGCCGCCTCTCGCCGGCGAACGCCGCGGCCCACTGGCCGCCGGCACCGGCGAAGTACTCCGTCTGGATGATCGCGAACCGCGGCTCGTCCGTGCCGGTCACCTCGCGGACGAGGTCGCACAGCACCGCCTCCCCCGGGAACGTGGCGGGAAGGTCGCCGGGCAGGTCGAGCCGTGTGCCGCTGCCCCGGATCGCGGCCCAGTAGGCCGAGAAGTAGTGATCGATCGGGAACACGCCTATGCCGTCGTGCACGAGTTCGGCACGTAGCCCCATGGAGCGGGCGCGCTCGGTGTCGACCCGTCCGGCCACGACGAGGGCACAGATGTGATGACCCATGCCCGGACCCTAACCGAAGGCTCCCGGAAGCCCCGAAGTGATCAGGGCCCGCCTCCTAGACTCCCGGCATGGATCTGAGGCGGCTCACGGACGAGGTCGAAGCGGTGTCGAGCGCCTACGCCCGCAGGCACGGGATCACCCGGGACGACACCTGGTTCCTGCTGAAGCTCCAGGAAGAGGTCGGTGAGCTGACGCAGGCGTTCCTCATGCGCTCCGGGCAGGCCAGGGACAAGGGGCACTCGCCGGAGGAACTGGAGGCGGGCTTCCGCTCCGAACTCGCGGACGTCCTGTCCCAGCTCCTGCTCATGGCGCGGCACCACGGGGTCGATCTGGAGGCGGAGGTCGAGCGGAAGTGGATGCCGTGGCATCCTGACCGGCTCTCCGCGCGCGGCGGGAGCCGAACGACGGACAGCGATCCGGAGGCGGCGCCGCAGGCCAGGTGAACCCGTACCTCCGGCATCCGAGGAAGACGCTCCGTGACCGACACCGTCCCGCTGCGCAGGAACGTGCGCTTCCAGCTGCTGTGGGCCGGCAGCGCGGTCTCCAGCTGGGATCGGAGCTCACCCGGCTCGCCATGCCGCTGCTGGTGCTGGCGCTCACCGGCTCACCGGGGGCGGCGGGCGTCGTCGCCGGGGCCCGCGCCGTCGCCTTCCTCCCGGTCCAGCTGCCGGCCGGCGTCTGGGTGGACCGGTGGGACCGCCGCCGCACGCTGATCACCGCTCAGAGTCTCCAGGCGGCCGTGTCCGCGCTGCTGGCGGCGCTGATCCTCACCGGTCAGGCGCAGATCTGACACTTCGTCACCCTCGCGGTGCTCGACGGGCTGTGCGCCGCGTTCATCGGTCCCGTCCAGGACACGGCGATCCGCGGGATCGTCCCCGCGGGGCAGCTACACAGCGCCTACGCGCAGGAGGAGGCCCGCACCCACGCCGCCGGGCTGATCAGCCCCCCGATCGGCAGCCTGCTGTACTGCCTGGGCCGGGCGGTGCCCTTAGTCGTCGACACCGTGACCTTCCTCGCCGCCACCGCCCTCTACACCGTGACCTTCCTCGCCGCCACCGTCCTCTACACGCTGGCGAAGGTGCCGCGCCGCCCGGCGGACGAGCCGCGGGCCTCCTCCCATGCCTCCCCTGAGGAGGCATGCCTCCCCTGAGGAGGAGGGTGAGGAGCGGCGCCCGGCCGGAGACGCGCTCCCGCACGCCTCCGCCTGACTCCTCAGACCCTCGGGGCCGGCTCCCCGACGGCGCGTTCCCGGTGCCGGAACCGGCCCGGCGGCACCCCGAACTCGCGCCGGAAAGCGCCGGCGAAGGCGAACTCCGAGCTGTAGCCGACCTGGCGGGCGATCGAGGCCAGCGGCGCGTCGGTCTCACGGAGCAGCCACGCGCCGCGGTTGAGCCGCCAGTGGGTCAGATACGTCATCGGCGGGAGACCGACGAGCGCGGCGAAGCGGCGGGCGAAGGCGGTGCGGGACATGCCCACCTCGGCACCGAGCTCCTCCACCGTCCACCTGTGCCGGGGATCGTGGTGCATCCGGTGCAGGGCGGCCGCGATGGCGGGGTCGTCCGGCGCCGCGGGCAGGCCGGCGTCGTCGTGCCAGGCGCGCAGCAGGTGGACCAGCAGCAGGTCGATCAGGGCCGGTACGACGGCGTCCGCCCCCGAACCGGACTCCGGACGGTCGGCCAGCAGGCCGACCAGCGTGCGCGTGCCGGGGTGGCGGCCGGAAGGCAGGTGGATCACGTCGGGGAGCCCGCGCAGGAAGGGATGGGCCCGGCCCCTGTCCAGCCGGTAGGCACCGCACACCACGTCCGCGTGCGGCGCGGCGGCGTCCTCGGGCGGGAGGCCGGCGCCCGGTGCCGCAGGCAGCTCGGCGAGGGACCGGTCCGGGGTACCGCTCAGCCCGTGCGCCGCGCCGTGCGGGACGAACACCACGTCGCCCGCGCCGAGCCGTACCGGCGGCTCGGACGGCGTGACGAGCCAGCCGCCGCCTTCCAGCACGACGTGGAACCCCGTTCCGGAGAACGGCTCGAGCCGCCTGCCCCATCGGCCGGTGCCGCGGGTGCGGCAGAACGACTTCTGTCCGGCCCGCATGCTGCCGATCACGTCGCTGAAGAGATCCACGCCATCCGTTCCGCATGATCTCGTATGGACCAAGCCTTTCCGGACATCGTCCCATACATCCGATGATCCCTACAGTGAGAGTTTGGAGACGATCACTGTGCATCCGTCCGGCGACGGGGGCGTCCCGTACCTCCTCGGCCTCCCCGCGCGTCCGCACGCGGAAGAGCCACGGGTTCGCCCGGACGGAAGCCGTGATCACCGACGGGACCCGCGATGCCGGAGGTCATGGGCCGGTCAGGCCGTCCCGGAACCGAAGGTCTCGCCACGGACCGGCGGGCGCCGTCACCCGGTCACCGGATGGTCCGGAGGAGCCGGTACCCCTTCCCATCCGCTGGACGTACGAGGTCCCTGTCAGGGGTTCGTGTCCTTCACCGTCCGGCACGGAACAGCGACGGGTTCGGTGACGTGCTCGCTGTTCGCCGGCGGACAGCTGATCGGCCGGACGGAGAGCACGGGCGCGCACGCGGGCGCCGCCTGCGCGGCAACGATCGACGAGTGATCGTCTGCGGCGGTGTGACCCCGGCGCTGCGAGTCGACCGGACACGGCGGAGGACCGGTGGCCGGCACCGGCCTCCGAAACGATCATTGAGATCCGCGGAAATGCGCGAAGGACCTCGCCCAGGACGGGCGAGGGGCTTGGCCCTCACCGGGCCGGACGCCGTGCCGCCGCGGCGGCCAGGGCGGCCGGCCTGTGGCTAGGACCAGATCGGGCCCTGGTCGGTCCAGACGACGCCCTTGTTGCGGCACAGGCAGAAGGGGTGACCGATCGGGTCGGTGTAGATCCGCCAGCCGTAGCCGTCGGGGCCGATGAAGTCCTGCCGCAGAGTCGCGCCGAGGTCGAGGATACGGCGCTGCTCGGACTCGATGTCGTCCACTTCGAAGTCGAGGTGGAACTGCTTGGGGTGCTCGCTGTCGGGCCACTGCGGAGCGCGGTAGTCGTCCACCCGGATGAAGGCCAGCTCGATCTCGCCGAACTTGATGCCGGCCCAGTTCTCGTGGCTGCCTTCCTTGATCGGGCGGCCCGTAACCTCGGAGTAGAAGGCCGCCAGTTTCATCGTGTCCGGGCAGTCGATGATGAAATCGGTGAGTCGCAGCATGCCGCGATCTTGCCACAGAATCCTCGGCACAGGCATTGGCCACGATGGCGGGAACCGGGCGGCCGCAGAGCCCCGCCGTCCTCTGTGCGGACCTCTGTGCGGACCTCTGTGCGGACCTCTGTGCGGACGCAGTGGCGGGACGTACGGCGGGCCGGAGCGCCGTCGCCTCGGACCTCCACAGGAACGGTTCGGTGATGCTCAGCGGTCATGGCCGGCCATGTCCCGGAGTGCTCCCGGGAAGCGCCGACGACCTCGCAGAGACCGGAGAAGAGCTCGCAGAGACCGGAGAAGATAGAGCGTGCTCGACCACCGGTTCAGAGTGACCAAGTACGACCCGCGCCTACGGGACGCGCGGGGAGTGTTCACCGGTGACGACTGGACGTCCATCAGCGACGTCGGCGGGGTCTTCGACGGCCGGCGGCTCACCTGGGAGCGGTACGAGCAGGTCGAGGCGGCCCACGTCAGAGCGGTGCAGCTGTTCGCTCAGGAGTCCGGCGTCACCGAGCTGACCGTACGCACTCCCTCGCTGCACGGTCTCGGTTCGGGATCTCCGCTACCAGACCACGTTTCGGCGGTGTCCGGCGGCTTGTCACCGGAGGACTTCCACGACGGTCTCACGGTGTCGCTCACGACAGGGCTGGAACTGGTGCGGGCGATGCTGCGCGAAGACGGCCTGTGGTGCCTTCTGGAGGCGGAGGATCGTTTCAGAGTCGCGGTGGGCTGGGACTACTACCTCTACATCGGCAGTCACCGGCCGTGCTCGCAGGTGGTGGACCGAGTGCGTGAGCTGGGGCTCTTCGTGGACGAGGGCTTCATCTCGCCCTACGACCCTGATCTCGGCGATCCGATGGCGTTCCGGCCCGCTGACGAGGAGTTCTGGACGGAGGTGGAGTCGCTGGCGGCTCGGGCAGGCGGGGAGCTGCCGCTGCTGGAGATGTGGGCCGGAAACGCCTGGCGCTGGCACCTGGTGACCCCGGGAGAGGGCATCGCCCGGGTCCGTTCCGCTCTCAGACCACGTGCTGTGGTCACGGTCTTCACCGATGCCCCGGTGGCCGCCGACGGCGACGGGATGACCGAGATCGAGGAACGGATCCGGCGCCTCCTCCACGAGGGCTCTCCCGTCGTCGGAGTGATGTGCCTGATCGAGGACAGGGAGACGGGGAAGCTCCACCACGCTTACCTGCTGGACGAGGACGAACTCCCGGCCTGGCTGGAGACGGCACGGAGCGCCCGGCGTTGCGGGGTCTATCCGGTCGAGACAGACGACCGGCCCGAAGTCCTCACCGCGGTGCTCCCGGACGAGGACGGAACCGTCCGGGCCCGCTGGTCGTGACACCGTACGGGCACCGCGATCACCTGGCCCGCTGATGGCCCGGCGGTCCGTGGTGTCGTCCGCCCTCCGCGTGCGAGGAGACGGCCGTCCCCTTCGCAGTCCACGGAGCAGTCGTGGTCCTGCCGTCCGGCGTGCCGTACGGACAGCGGCGGTACCACGCCCTCATGGCGGAGAACGGGATCATCGGGCACACGCCGGAGGAGGCCGCCGCCGCCCTGGCCGCCGAAATTCGCAATGCCCTGGACGCTTGCCGAGTTCGCATCCGAGGCTGAGGGGCTGAGGTCACAGCGGTTCGGGGATGAAGCCGGTCCGAGCGATGAAGCCACCCGGGAGCCCGGACCGGTGCCGCATCCGCTCGAGCTTGGTGGCGACCGTCGCGGCGAGCCCGTCGATGTCGATGCCGTGCGGAGCGAGATCGACCGGGGCCCGTTCGAGCGTTGGCCACCGGACCGGACGGGCTGCGCGCGCCGCCGGTCATGGCGGAATCGAGAGTGAGGATCACGCCGGCGCGCCCGCCCCACTCGATTCCCGAGCGCAGTGCTACGCATCTGGCCGTGAACCGAATTCCATCTGCTCAGAGCAGATCTGCCCCGAGCAGATCGCGTCGACGCCGGTACGGACCGCCTCACATGATGGGCGCATGAGCGGAGAATCGAATCTTCCACTGTTCAACGAGCGGGTGAGGCGCGAACTGTACGACCAGCGCGTTCTCGTTCTCGACGGCCCTCTCGACGATGACAACGGGACACTGCTGGCCACGCAGCTGATAGCACTCGCCACGCAGGACGCGTCAGCGGACATCGCATTGTGGATTCACTCGCCGGGCGGGTCGGTTCCCTCGATGCTCGCGATCCGCGACATCATCCGGCTCATTCCCTGTGACGTGTCGACCCTCGTGCTGGGCATCGCTTACAGCGCCGGCCAGTTCTTGCTGTCGTCGGGGACCCGGGGGAAGCGCCGTGCCCTGCCGCACGCACGTGTCCTGATGCACCAGGGATCGGCGGGGATCGGTGGCACCGCGGTCGACATCGAACTGCAGGCCGGCGATCTCCGGCATACCCGCGACACGGTGCTCGGTCTCATCTCCGAGGACACGGGACAGTCCGTCGAGCGCGTATTCGAGGATTCCCTGCACGATCGCTGGTACACAGCGCAGGAGGCACTGGACTACGGCTTCATAGACGCGATCGTTCAAGATTTCGACGAAATCGCGCCGCACAATCGCCCGCGGCTCGGATTCGGCGTCACCGAGGGAGCAGGCCAGTGACCACGTACACGATTCCGAACGTCATCACCCAGAATTCCCGCGGCGAGCGGATCATGGACGTCTACTCGCACCTGCTCACCGAGCGGATCATCTATCTGGGCACCGCGATCGACGCGGGCGTCGCGAACGCGCTCATCGCGCAGATGATTTTCCTGGAGTCGGACAACCCCGATGCCGAAATACAGTTCTACATCAACTGCGAAGGCGGGGATCCGAGCGCGATGCTCGCGATATACGACACCATGCGCTACATCCGCCCGCGGGTCTCGACGACCTGCGTCGGACAGGCCGTCTCGGTGGGTGCCGTCCTTCTCGCGGCGGGTGCCGAAGGAAGACGTGCCGCTCTCCCGCACGCACGAGTGGTTCTGCACCAGCCGGCCGCTCAGGGGCGCGGAACGATCCCCGATCTCATCCTGCAAGCCGACGAGGTCGTCCGTGTCCGAGCGGACATCGAGCGCATACTGTCACGGCACACCGGCCAGACGATCGAGACCCTGCGCGCCGACACCGATCATGATCGTGTGTTCACCGCGACCGCGGCTCTGGAGTACGGACTCATCGATCAGATCATCGAGGAGCGCTCACAGGCCAGGAGATGATCACGGCAGGCCAGGCTACGCGGCCAGAGCGTACGCCACCGAGCAGGTAGCACCTCTCGACGTGCTGTTCCTGGCAGACCGCAGGCTCTCGGCGACGGCAAGGGTCAGATCGACCAGGGTCACGTCCAGCGCGCCGGCGACCGCAGCGATCATCTCGCTCGACGGTTCCTTGACGCCTCGTTCGATCTCGGAGAGATACTGCGGCGAGACCCCGGCACGACGTGCCGTCTCGCTCAACTTCTCGCCCCGCTCGTGACGAAGGCCTCTGAAGCACTCACCGAGCGCGTGCCGCCACAGCGGCTCGCGAGCCGGAGACGGCTTGGAGTCGGGCCGATCGATCGCCGGACGCAGCGGCGGGATGGAAGAGGCCATACCTCACCTTAGGTAGACGGCGCGTTCGGGTTCAGGGTGATCCGCGCAGAGCGGAATCATCCCCGCCTCCTCCGATCCGTCCGGGGGCGGATCATGCGCTCACCGGGTGGTCACCGTAGCGGAGACCGCCCGGTGATGCCGGTGACCGGTCCCACGAGTGGGCGCCGCAGACGGTGCTCAGCAGCGTGAGGCGGGTGGTGCGGGCCTCGGACAGGATCTCCGGTACGGCCAGGATGTCGAGCCGGCCCTTCCACGGGTGTCGATCGTCCCGGCCCCAGGCTCCGGTCATCGTCGACCGCTGGGCATGGAGTTTCCGCCGCCCGATCCGCTCCGCCGGACTTCGATCGATCCCATCAAGGGCGAAGCCCGCCATGGACCCACCGATCAGGAGTGGAGCGGCAGACGGTGGCTCCGTAATGCGGTGGCCAGCGGATACAGGCTGTGGCACGGTGAGTGAAGTGGAGATCATCCCGTGCATGTCCCGCGCCGGCCGGCCTTCGACACAATGACCGAAAGATCAAGAAGGTGACGCCATGGAGGACTACCAACGCGCGCTCGTCGGTCAAATGGCCGAGCGCATCGACCTATACGACTCGGGTGAGACCTCCCTTCCCAAACTGGTCGAAGACCTCCACGGCTTGTTCGAGGCGGCCGACCCCCGCAGGCTGAGCATCAGGGACTCGTTCATGGAACTCTGGGCCGAACTCGATGCCGAGAGCGAGCTCAGGACCGCGCCCTGGATGCCTCCCGGACTCGCCGACGATGCTCGTCTACGTGAGATCCTCAGCCGACTACGTTCTTGGATCGAGAGCCACGGACCTGCGCCTTCTGATCCGTAGGTCCCCGAACGACGTCCAGGATCGTTCAGGGCCGTACGCTGTGCTGCTCGTAGGGACTCCGGCCGTTCAGCGCCATCAGGCTCAGTTCGCGATCGTCCGTGC
This sequence comes from Planomonospora corallina, assembly GCF_042650625.1. Classification (NCBI taxonomy): domain Bacteria; kingdom Bacillati; phylum Actinomycetota; class Actinomycetes; order Streptosporangiales; family Streptosporangiaceae; genus Planomonospora; species Planomonospora corallina. The sequence continues at coordinate 36,039 of NZ_JBHSBM010000075.1, read as the reverse complement.
ACAGCGGACGACGGCTGACCACTTGGGTCTTGGCGGTGCTACTGGGTGTTCCAGGGCATAGGGATCTGCACCTGCAGCCTGGCTGTCCGCGTCCCGGCCACTCGCGGCCGAAGGATCTGTTGCACGGGCAACACAGTGGCGTGTTGGGCTTGGCAAGCACACGGAAGCGGGGTGGTTTGATCCGGTCGGGGTAGTCGAGTATTGGATGATCCTGAATGACCGATTCAGGACGGCGCAGAATAGGGAGAGCTGAATTACCAGTCCGGACACCAGCCACTGATCGAGCCGAGCCGAGGAGACCGGAGTGCAGGTCAGAACGACTCGGTTGACGGCGAGTCCCGTGAGTGACCGCGATTTCCCGCATGGTCGGGCACGGGCCTGGAACACGACCGCTCGCCTGTGCTTACGTGTTCGGTGTGAGTTCTGATTCAGGTATAGGCAGGCGTCTCGAACCTGTTGTGGCGAAGACGGGCCCGGTGGCCGGGAAGGCGGAGTACATCACGCCGGCCCTTGTCCCGGGCGCGGTCCCCCTTCTGCTCGCCAACTGGTTCATCCCTGCCGCGGTCCTAGGGCGCGGCTGTGTCACACAGTACGAGGGCGGCAACGTAACGGAATGCGGTGGCGGGTTTTCGGAGGAAGAGATGTCCGCCGCATCGGGACTGATCGCGCTGGCGATGCTTGCCATCCAGATAGGGGTGATCATCTTGGCGAGACGACGCATCCGTTCCGGCTCGCAGTGAGACCGTACGGCCGACGACGGCGCACCTTGAGGCGGCGGGTCCGCGACAACGAGCACACCAAGGCCGGCGCTATGAGCACTGCCAAAGAAAGCGGCCCTCTCTGCCGTCAGCGCTGAGGAATCCGTAGCCGACACCTGCGTCGCCGAAGTTGACACCGTAGAACTCGCCCCCGTCATTGAGCTGGAGCAGGAAGCTCCAGTCCCCGGGCGGATACTCCTCACCCTGGACCCAGGTGGGCGAACCGCCGAGCCGGTTGTCCCAACCCTCTTCGAGCTCGGCAGGACTCGCCGGCACGAGTTCGACGGCAAGATCCTCGCTCATCGTGGGGCCTTCGGCGTCGTCGGTCACCGTGATGAAGGACGGCACACGTCCAGGCTGCACGATCAGCGCGTTCTCGCCCTGTTCGCTCTCCCACGTACCGTCGACGTGGTCCTCCTCATCATCGGTCATGAACAGGTAGGCCATCCGAACCTCTTCCCCGGGAAGCCGGAACTGGCCGAGGAACATCATCGGTGTTCCCAACTCGGTGGACAGCGGCCACTGCGGTTCGTCGACCCATACCGGCTGGCCGCCCAGCTTGGTCACCGGCTCCAGGATGGGTGCGTCAGCCTTGCTGAGCACAAGGCGGTAGGAAAGTGCGCTGATCGCCATAGGGGCAGACCGTAGCGCCTACAACCGACAAGGTGTCTTCGGCCCATCCCGATGGGTCAATGGCCCGGATGGCCTCACACCGAGATCAGGTGTGGGGCGTTTCGACTGGTGGAGCCTAGGAGATTCGAACTCCTGACATCCTGCTTGCAAAGCAGGCGCTCTGCCAACTGAGCTAAGGCCCCTTCGCGGAGGGCCTGGTCCCGGGAAACACTGTGAACAGTGGATCCAAGGTCACGGCACACCGCTAGGACAGCATATAACGCTCCCGTCGGAGCGGGCGCCGATCCAGGGCACGGTGATGATTCACGCGGTGGCCCTGAGCATGGCGCGGCTCATGGACCACCGGGCCCATGCGGGCTGAATTCCCGGTCCCGAGCAGGACCGGTGGGGCATGACCGGCAGCCTCGTCCGACCCGGCGCGGGTGCCGTCCCGGCGCAGGGTGAGCGTGACCACGAGGCGTTCCGCTCCTGCCGTGTCATGCGGCCGCCTCCCCGGTCAGGCATGACTGCCACCCGATGAACTAATCCGGCTGCCGGGCGGAGGTGCGGTGAACGGCGAGTTCCCCGGGCCGGATCCGGGCCGAGGGCCTGGGCTGCGGCCCGCCGGAGACCGGTCCGCCCCGGACCCGACGGTCATGGACCGGACCGGTGGAGATCGGACCGTCGAGGGCGGCGACCGGGCGCGGGGGCCGTTCGCGGGCGGCCGCCACGCGGGCTCTCCGCAGAGCGAGCGGCGCCCGGGCGAGCCCCAGCCGCCGGGTGCGCACCTCCCGGGGCTCGACCGGCCTGTCCACCGGACGGCGCGCGTCAGCGCATGCGGGCAGGCGGGCCGCTTCCGCGGCGGGCTCGGCCGTACGGGGCACGGGTACGGCCGGGCTCTGCTCGGCGGGCCACGGAACGGACCGCGTGACGGGGACAGGACGGTCGGCGAGGTCCGCGGCCGGGACAGGCTCCACTGCGGCGAGCCGCGGACCGGGGCCGAGGACGGGGGCGAGGACGAGGTCGGGACCAAGGCCAAGGTCTGGAACGGGGACGAAATCGGGGACGGGGACGGGGACGCACTCGGCGGGCCGTACCCAGTCGCGGGCGGGCATCCGCAGTTCGTCCAGCCGGGCGGCGCGGATCAGCTCCCAGCGGGCGGCCACCTGTCCGGCCGTGGGCACCCGGTAGTCGTGCGCCTCAGCGTGCAGGCACCCGTGGTCGTACGGCGGATGCCCGCAGACCCCGCACCCCATCGGCAGCGGTGGCCGCTGGGTGGAGAAACACGGCCCGCAGGAGAACGCGGCATCCGCAGCCGGTGGTCCGGAAAACGGTCTAGGGTTGTCCACGGGTCGGACCTCCTACGTCCGATCAAGGGCCCGGTACGGCGTTCGCGCGCCTGCCGGGCCCATCTTTTTTCCCAGGCGTGTCAGGCGGAAACGGTACCTCAACATACATAGTCACTACCATGCGTTCCCATAGATTGCTAGTGAGCACCTTGGTATTCGCAGGTCAGGCGCGGTCTCCTAACCTTGTCAGGTGATCGAATTCCGCCCGGACGAACTCAAGTGGCAGGCCATCCTCAACGAGATACGCCGACGCATCCGCGAGGGTCAGTATCAACCGGGTCACCCCATCCCAGGGGAGCCACGTCTCGCCGAGGAGTTCGGGGTAGCGCGAGGCACAGCGCGGCGAGTGATCAATGAACTGCTGGGATCGGGTGAGGTGTACAGCATCCACGGCAAGGGAACCTTCGTCGCCACCCCGAAGGACGACGAGGACCAAGGCGAGGACAGGTAGCCCTCGGTCCCGGAGAGGGGCTCCCGCACCGGTGGGCGTCACCTGTCGCCGTGGCCCCGCCGCACGCCGCGAGCAGTCCACCGGACGGGGGCACACCTCCGGAACGCCGTTCAGGGCTCGACCCGGAGCATGACCCGTCCGACGAGACGGAGTGATCCCTGCCGGCCCCGGATGTCAGCGCGTCCCGGTGAGCCCTCCGGCGATCGTCTGAGCGATGGGCGAGGGGCGAGGGGCCCCGCCGTCCGGAGTGGAGCGGCCGGGACGGCCGCACCCGGCCGCGACGTCAGCCCTGGCGCGATCCCTCTGCACGGTCAGGAAGATCAGGACGGTCGGGACAGGGTCTGCACCATGAGCCGCCGCGCCGGGCACACGTCCCCGGCGCGGCCGGTGACATGGGTGACCGGCCGGAGGAACCGGCGGAACGGGCGGGTCCGGCGGGAGGATTCAGCGGACGCGAGACCTGCGAGAAGATTCAGCGGGCACGAGGCCGGTGGGAGGATTCAGCGGGCCGAGGAGGACGCGGAGGCGAGGGGCTCCGCGGCGTCGGCGCCGAGCACCAGTGCGGGGAAGTCGGCGATGGAGTCCAGGATGTGAGTGGCGCCGCCGTTGAGGAGCCGCTCCTTGCTGTGGCTCCCGGTCAGGACGCCCGCCACCACCGACGCGCCCGCGCGGCGGCCGCAGAGCATGTCGCTCTCCGAGTCGCCGGCGACCGCCACCTGGCGGACGTCCTCGATGCCCAGCCGGAGCACCGCGGCGAGCACCATGTCCGGCATGGGGCGTCCCCGGCCGGCCTCCTCCGGGCACAGGGCCAGGTCGATCTTGTCGGACCAGCTCAGCGCGGTCAGCACACGGTCCAGGGTCGGCCGGCTGAAGCCGGTGATGAGGCAGATCTTGACGCCGGCGCCCCGGAGCTTGTCCAGCACCTCCACGGTGCCGGGGACGGGCTCGAGCCCGGAGCGCTCGATGGCCCCCTCGTAGGAGCGCTCGAAGGTCAGATTGGCCGCCTGGGCCTGCGCCTCGTTCTCGGGGAAGATCCCCCGGAAGACATCGATCTTGGAGCAGCCCCGGGACCGGTGCACGTGCACCATGGCACGTGCGTACGCGCCGGTCCCGGGAACGATGCCCTGCGTGGCGATCGCCTCGGCGAACGCCCGTTCGACCATCGCGACGTCACCGATCGTGGTGCCTGCCAGATCCAGACAGGCAAGCTTGATGGGTGCCATTCCCCCAACCTTGCTCAGGACCGTGGGCACACCTGGATCGGTAGCCGCTGCGGTCAGTTGTCGCTGCCGGTCGCCTCGGTCCACAGATCGAGCTCGGCGCGGTCAGCCTGAACCTTACGCCAGACCAGCAGCCCCCCAAGGGCGACAAGCGCCAGAACGAGCAGCTTCTTCACGGTGTGACCCCACTTCTCGACGGTCTCACCTGCCGGGGTGAGACGACGCCCGGTTCCAACGGTTCCTTGCAGCCTAGCAAGGGATCAGCCTCCCGCCGGGAAGGCGCATAATCCCAGAGCGGCGAATCTGCGTTCACTGCGTGATTTTCGTCACCAATCCGTACGGCCGGCGGTCGGGTGATCACGATCCGCCACGAGCTCCACCTCGTAGCCGTCCTCGTTCTCGAGATAGCCCGCGTAGTGCTCGTCCCCGCCCGCGTGCGGGTGCCGGTCGGGGAACATCAGGGTCCACCCGTGCTCCGGCGCCGCCGCGACGAGCTCGTCCACCCGCTGTCTGCTCCCGGCCCGGAACGCCAGGTGGTTCAGGCCGGGCCGGAGGCGGTCGTGGGCGGGCGCGCTCAGCGCGGGCGAGTGCTCGACCACGACGTAGGCCCCGTCCGGCGCCGCGGCCGGAGCCCAGCTCCGGCCGTCCTCCCACTCCTGGAAGGGCTGGTACCCCAGCTCGGTGAGGAGCCACCCCCACGACCGGACGGCCCGGTCGAGGTCGGGGACCCAGAGCTCGACGTGGTGCAGCATGATCCCCAGCCTGCCAGACGTACGGCCGGCGGCACCCGGACCGGCGGCACAAGGGTCGACGGCACAAGGGCCGGCGGCGCCGGGAGGCCGGTAGGGCCCCGGCCCGGGATCGGCTCAGCCGCTCAGGCGTTCAGGCGTTCTCGACCAGATCGGCGTAGGTGGGGTGACGGTCGATCCAGTCCTTCACGAACGAGCAGCGGGGCCGTACGGTCGCCCCCTCGGCGCGGGCCGCGTCGAGGGCCGCCCGGACGAGCGCGCCGCCCACCCCGCGTCCCCCGAAGGCGGGGTCCACCTCGGTGTGGGTGTAGACGATCACGTCGCCCTGCCGGACGAGCTCCAACTGTCCCGCGTGCTCACCGTCCACCGTGGCCTCGAAGAAGCCCTTCTCGGGCACGAACCCGACGCTGACGTTCATCTCGGATCTCCTCGTCCTTCTCCGCTGTCATGATCAGCCGACCCGGCCCGGCTTTCATTCCCGCCGCGCCACCGCGCCACCGCGCCACCGCGCCACCGCGCCCGGGTCCGCCCCCTCCCCTTCCACCGCACCTCCGGATCATGTACGGCTCCGCCATCGCGTCCCGGCCGGTACGGCGCCGCAGGACCTCCCCGGGCGCTCTTGTGCCGCTCCACCCGTTCCCCGTCCCCGGGCCGGTCGTACGGTGGCAGCATGGGCACGGTTGAGACGGTGGGGCTCGTCCTCCACCCACGGCGCGACTCCAAGACGGCCATCGACACGATCATCGACTGGGCGCGGTCCAGGAACGTCACGGTGCTCGGGTCGCCCGAGGAGGTGGGACGCATCGACTGCAGCGCGGTCGCGGTCGATGCCGCCACCCTGGTCGAGCGGGCCGACCTGCTCGTCAGCCTGGGCGGGGACGGGACGATGCTGCGCACCATGCGGCTCCTGGCCTGCCGGCCGACCCCCGTGCTCGGCGTGAACCTGGGACGGCTGGGGTTCCTCCCCGAGATCGACGTGGACGAGCTGCCGTCCGCGCTCTCGGCCATCGACGGCCGGCGCTACACCGTCGAGCCCCGCATGGCGATACGGGCGGTCCTTCCGGACGGGCCGGAGGTGACCGCGTTCAACGACATCGCCCTGGTGCGCACCCCCGGCCACGGACTGTCCGAGGTGGCGGTCTCCGTCGAGGGCCACCCCTTCGTCCGCTACGCCTCCGACGCCGTCATCGTGGCGACCTCCACCGGATCGACCGCCTACAGCTTCTCCGCGGGCGGCCCCATCGTCTCCCCCACCGTCGAGGGCTTCCTCGTCGTGCCCGCCGCGGCCCACTCGGTGTTCAACCGGGCCGTCGTGCTCTCCGCCGACGAGGAGGTCACCCTGGACGTCCTGCCCACGAGCGGGAGGCTGGCCGTGGAGGTGGACGGCACGGTCGTCGGTCATCTCCCGCCCGGCCGGCGGATCTCCGTCACCGCCGTGCGCGCCGCGGCGCGGGTCGTCCGTCTCGGCACCACGACCTTCTACGAGCGCGCCCGCCGCAAGCTCCGGGTCACCGGGAGCGCCCAGGTCGACTGGTAGCCGGCGTCCGCCCGTCGCCGTCCGCCCGTCGCCGCCCGCCCGCCCGTCGCCGCCCGGTCACCGCCGTCCGGTCACCGCCAAAGAAAATCTACAGCGGTGAATGTAGACATTCTCCATTTCCGCGATTAGCGTGCTTAGTGAGCACAAGGGGCAAAGCCTGTGCGGCAACAGATGTCGAGACCCTTGTGGACACCGCGTCGGACGCGCGGCCATCGCGCCGCCGACGCATCGGGTGGCCGGTGGGCCGCCCGGCAAGGACAACGGAGACACCGGATCGAGAAAGGAGAGTTGGACGCCATTGGACCGCCCGCGAGCCGGGGACCGGCGAGCGGGACCTCAGTTCGAGACGGACGGGAGGTGGTTTCCGGTCACGTCGACGCGACGCCCGCACCCCGCCTGTGAAAGGCGCCCGTGCGGGTGACGGATCCGGCACGAGAGCCGGAAGATGGTGTTGAACTCTTGGGCCCCGACGCGTTGCGGCGCCGGGGCCCTGACATGCGATGATCCCTGGCACATCCCTGACACGCGGCGGGAAGGTGAGGTGACTCCTCCGATCCCCGAAGGGAGCGGCTTCTCGCTTTCCTCTGCTGAGGTAGGCGACGGACAAGCCCTGCCCGTTTCGAACAGCAGAACCGTAACAGGGAAGCGATTCCCCTGCCGGGTGAACCCTGCAGTCCCCTCACTAGATTTGATGGAACCGGGCGGTGCGACGCTGGCGGACAACCTCGACGATGACGACTATCCCTCCTACAGCATGGGCACCGCCGCGGAGATCCTCGGCGTGACCCCCGCGTTCCTGCGCGGCCTGGGTACGGCCAGGCTGATCGAGCCGTCGCGTTCGGCCGGTGGCCACCGCCGGTTCTCCCGCCGTCAGCTCCGCCTCGCCGCGCGCGCCCGCGAACTGGTGGACCAGGGCACGCCGGTGGAGGCCGCCTGCCGGATCATCACCCTGGAGGAGCGGCTGGAGGAGGCGCTGCGGCTGAACGCCGAGCTCCGCGGCCGGCTCGTGCGGAGCGGGGAGACCCCGGAGTCCTGAAGACCTCGGGGAGTCCTGACGCGTCCTGGCACCTTCCCGGTAGATCAGTCCCGCTCCCCGGTGGCCCGGCGCGGGATCTCGGGCAGCCGCACGGCGAAGACCGTGCCCCCGCCCTCCCGGGGAGAGGCCGCGATGGCGCCGCCGTGCGCCTCCACGATCGCCTTGGTGATGGCCAGGCCCAGTCCGGTGCCCTTGACCCCGGACTGCAGCGCGGTGGAGGCCCGGAAGAAGCGCGAGAACAGCTTCGAGTACTGCTCGGCGGGGATGCCGATGCCGGTGTCGGCGACGCCGACCACGGCTTCGGGACCCCGTCCGTCGGCCGGCTCCTCCCTTCGGACGGTGACCGCGACGGAACCGCCGTCAGGGGTGTACTTGATCGCGTTGGAGAGCAGGTTGTCCAGCACCTGGCGGAGCCGTACCGGGTCGGCGTGCACGGACGGATCCTCGGCGGCGTCGGTGGTGACGGTGAGCCGCTTGGCCTCGGCCGCGGCCCGGTGGTCGTCGACGGACTGGAGGACCAGCGGCGTCAGCGGGAGCGGACGGGGGTCGATGGTGATCCCTCCGGAGTCCAGCCGGGCCAGATCCAGCAGGTCGTCGAGGAGCCGCTGCAGATGCGCGCTCTTGCGGTCGATCACCTCGGCGAACATGCGCTGCTCGTCGGTCAGCTCCGGGTCGTTCAGGAACGTCCCGACGGAGGCGCGGATGGTGCCGATCGGGTTGCGCAGCTCGTGGCTGACCACGGAGATCAGCTCGTCCTTCATCCGGTCCAGTTCCCGCAGGCGGAGCACCTGCGCGCGCTCCCCGGCGAGCAGGCGGTCGCGCTCCTCGGCCATCCGGTGGCGCTCGGTGACATCGGTGGAGATGCCGTCGATGAGGAACCGGTCGCCCTCGCGGCGGGGGATCCCCCGCATCCAGATCCACCGGGTGACGCCGTCCATCCCCCGGATGCGGCACTCGGCCTCCGCGGGCCTGCCGGAGGCGACCGCGTCGTGGAACGCGATGAAGGCCGGCAGGTCGTCGGGATGGACGTGCCCGGTCATGATGGCGAACCCGTCGGGGCCCCGCGGGAGCGGGCCGCCGAACACGGCCGTGCCGCCGTCGGGACTGGTGTACACCGGGCGCACCGTGCCGTCGGGGGCGAGCTCGACGGTCCACACGTAGTCGTCGATCTGGTCGATGATCTGCTCCAGGCGACGGCGGCTGGCGGCCAGGGCCAGGGCCAGCTCCTCGGCTCTGCGGCGCTCCATGTGGCGGCCGACGTGGGCGCGGATCCCGTCGAGCAGGTCGACGAGGTCGTCCTCCGCCTCCTGGACGGTGTCGGTGAAGAAGGTCAGCACACCGAGGATCTGCCGGTCGCTGCGGACGGGGAGCCCCATCGCGGCGCGGAGCCCGGACCGCAGCGCGGCCCCCTTGCGGGTGAAGTCCCGGGGGTCGGCGGCCAGGTCGGGGATCCACGTCTCCCGGCCGGATGCCCACACCATCCCGGCCAGCCCCTGCCCGGGAGGGAAGACGTCCGGCTCGTCCCGGGTGAGCGCCGACAGGTCACGGCCCGGCCGTGTCCACAGGCCCAGCCGGGAGATGGTCCCGCCCCCGGGATCGACCTGCCAGTACTCGCCGCAGGTCCAGCCCAGCGCGCCCGCGACCGCCGCGACCACGCCGCAGGCGGCCTCCTCGCTGGAACCGGCCTCCGCCAGCGCCTGGGCCGCGGCGCGCTGGGCGGCGCTCATCCGTTCGATCCGGTGGCGATCGGTGATGTCGTGGCCGGCGACGACCGCGCCCAGCAGGCGCCCGTCCGCGGTCTCGATCGGCCGGCCGTTGACCAGTAGGCGGCGCGGCCGGCCCTCCGGCGTGTGGACCACCACCTCCTGGTCGTCGAAGCGCTCACCGGCCAGGGCCCGTGCCAGCGGCACCTCCTCCGGCCGGAGCCGGGTCACGCCGTCGGGAGCGTGCACGCGGTAGGCCTCGGCCCACTCCTCGACGCGCACCGGCTGCTCGGAGGCGTGGATGGCCTCGCGCAGCACCTGGTTGAACGTCAGCCGGCCCTCGCCGTCGCAGGCCGCCACCACGACGTCCAGGCTGTCGAGCAGCGCCGTCAGGAACGTCCTCTCCTGTTCCAGCCCCCGCCGGGCCGCCAGCCGGTCGCCGATGTCGTGCAGGAAGGCGTGGAGGACCGGTTCGCCGTACTCGTGGTCGGCCTGCAGCGCCATCTCCACCGGGAACTCCCTGCCGGTACGGTCGACCGCGGTCATTTCGACGCGGTGCCCGGACGGCGCCGGCCCGCGGGAGTCCCGCACCCGGCGCAACTCCTCTCCGAAGGCCCGCCGCGCCCACTGCGGGACGATCAGCCGGTCCGCCGGCCGCCCGACGGCCTCGGAAGCCGGCCGGCCGAACAGCCGCTCGGCCGCCGTGTTCCAGGCCGTCACCGTCCCGGACCCGTCGATCGAGAGGAAGGCCTCGTGGGACTGCTCCAGAACCGTGTCCAGCCGCGCCGCCGCCAGCCGCGCCCGGCCCTCGGAGATCCGGGCCGCCAGCTGGGACTCCACCGCGCCGGCCGCCTCCGCGACCAGCTCCAGCTCGTGCGGCTCCCACCGCCGCGGCCGTACGTCCAGCACGCACAGCGCTCCCAGCACCTCACCGTCCGGGGCGCGGATCGGGAAGGCCGCCCAGGCCGGCGCCGCGGGCTCCGCGCCGGGCCACCGGAGGCCGGGCCGCGCGTCGCACACGACCAGCGGCGCCCCGGCCTCCTCCACCCGCCTCAGCAACGACCCGGGCACGTGGTCCTCCGGCGCCTCCCGGAGCCCGGCCGGGCCGTCGGCGTCCCCCCGTGCCGTCCGTCCGGCCGCGCCGAGGCACACCTGCCGGTCCCCGTCGGCCAGCACCACCAGTCCGGCGGACGCGTCCAGCAGCCGGGCCGCCAGCCGGGCCGCCCGCTCCAGCGCCCGTGACCCCGGCACGTCGAACAGACCGGCGGCCCGCAGCGCCTGCGACCACCGCGCCCCTCGAACCCGGTCCGCTGTCCTGGTCACCATTCCCCCGGATCACCTGTACCCGGCGAATCCGGCCATCACACGGCGTCCGGGACCGGTACGGCGGGCAGACCGGCGACCTCTTCACCTGTTCACCTGATGTGATCAGTTGATTACTGATAGACACATCGGGTGCGGGTGCGGTTATCTAAGGGGGAAGCCACGCTCGCGTCGGGGGACGGGCGCCTTTGGCCACCGGGGCACGATGGCCAGGGGCGCCCACACCGCCCGCACCACCCGCCCCACACCCGCACCGTCCCGCCCGGCCGAGGACCGTCCGGCCGGAGACCGTCCGACTGGGAACCACCCGGCCGGAGACCGTCCGGCCGGGGACCGCCGGGATCAGCTGGCCAGCGCGGGCGGTTCGAACAGGTCGGAGCCGTCCCCGCGCGCGGCCCGCTCGGCCAGCCTCCGGCCGATGTCCCCGGCAGGCAGCGGCGGCGCGAAGTGGAAGCCCTGCGCCAGGCGGTAGCCCAGCTGGTACAGCCTCTTGGCCTGCGCCTCGGTCTCCACACCCTCGGCCACGGCCTGCAGCCGCAGCGCCCGGGCGATCTGCGCCAGCGAGGTGGCGATCGCCGAGTTCTCGACTGTGCCGGTCACCCCGTCGACGAAGAGCTTGTCCACCTTGAGCGCGTCGACCGGGCAGGTGCGCAGCAGGCCCAGCGAGGAGTGGCCGGTGCCGAAGTCGTCGAGGGCGACGCCGACGCCCAGCTCACGGACCGCCCTGACCGTCTCCAGCGCGAGCCCGCCGTCGAACACCGCCGTCTCGGTGATCTCCAGCAGCAGGTCCTCCGGGGCCAGCCCGGTCTCCTCCAGCACGTCGGCCACGGCCTGGGCGAACTCCGGCTCCCGCAGCTGCCGCGCCGAGACGTTCACGGCCATCCGGTACGGCGCGGCCGCGCCGTACCGGCGCCGCCAGTCGGCCATCTGGCGGCAGGCCTCCCGCAGCACCCAGGTGCCGATCTCGACGATCATCCCGTTGCGCTCGGCGACCGGGATGAACTGCGCCGGGGACACCATGCCGCGCTCCGGGTGGTGCCAGCGCACCAGCGCCTCCAGGCTGGACAGCTCGCCGTCGGGCAGCGCGACCACGGGCTGGTACAGCAGGAACAGCTGACCCGCGGCCAGGGCCCGCCGCAGCTCGGCCCCGAGCCGGGCGTGCTCGACCGCGCGGGCGTCCATCTCCTCGACGTACCGGACGTAGCGGCTCTTGCCCTGCTCCTTGGCGGCGTACATGGCCAGGTCGGCGCGGCGCAGCAGTTCGTTGGCGTCGATGTCCGGGCCGCCCTCGACCAGTCCGATGCTCGCCTGCACCAGCAGATCGTGACCGTCGGCGGGGACCGGGGTCCCCAGCGTCAGGATGATCTGCTCGGCGGTCTCCTCGGCCTTGGCCGCGCACACGCCTCGCAGCAGGACGGCGAACTCGTCCCCGCCCAGCCGGGCGACCATGTCCCCCGGCCGCACGCACGCGCGCAGCCGCTCGGCCACGGCCGTCAGCAGGGCGTCGCCCACCGCGTGCCCGAGCCGGTCGTTGATCGCCTTGAAGTCGTCGAGGTCGATCAGGGCCAGCGCGACGCCGGCGCCCCCCGCCTCCGCGAGGGCGCTCTCCGCCCGCCTGGCGAACAGGTCCCTGTTGGCGAGCCGGGTCAGCGTGTCGTGGGTGGCCTGGTACTCCAGCTGGTCCTGGAAACGTTTGGTCTCGGTGACGTCCCGGACGTTGCTCACGATGCCGCGGATGCTGGGATCGTCCAGCCGGTTCGCGCCGGCGATCTCCAGCCAGCGCCAGGTTCCGTCGGCACGGCGCATGCGGACCTGGCAGGTGGCCGTGGCACGGGGCTCCTGCCGGAGCCGCCTGGACAGCTCGTTGAGGGTCGGCAGGTCGTCGGGGTGGGTGCACCGCGTCACGGGGCCGCCGATCCAGGTCTCGGCCGGCGTCCCGAGGATGCGCTCGACACTCGGGCTGATGAAGAGGATGTGCCCCTCCAGCGCGGTGACGGCGATGATGTCGGAGGAGTTCTGCACGAGCGACCGGGACCACCGCTCCAGCCGGCCCAGCTCCAGCATGCTGGAGTCGAGCCTGGACAGGAGATGCGCGTTGTCGTAGAAGGCCAGGATCTGGCGGACCACCACGAGCGCGGTGATGACGAGCACGCCCGCCGCGATCACGCGGATCTCGCCGTCCGCCTTCCGCACGGACACCAGCAGCAGGGCGCCGGTCGCCGCGATCGCGCCGTACGGCAGCAGGCTGAACGGCCGCCGCCGGCGGCGGGGGACGCGGACGGCGTCCCCCTCGGTCCGGAGCTGCCGCTCGGCCGCGATGCCGACGAAGAGGAAGGTGAGCGGGACGGCGACGAAGGAGGAGCTGAGATCGGGCCGGCCGGCCTGGAGCGGGGACAGGAAGGCGCCGGCCGTGGCCCCCGCGAGGAGGCCCAGCCCCATGGCCGTCAGGGAGCCCCGGTCCAGCGGGCCGACACCGGTCAGCGCCAGTTTGACGGCGGCGAGCACCCCGATGAAGCCCATGAGGGCGGTCCCCAGCACCGGCAGGTACGACCCCGTGGCCTCGGCCAGCGCCGAGGAGCCGTTCACCGCGTAGGACCACGCGAACAGACCGGCGGCCAGGACGACGATGCCCGCGTCGAGTCCCAGGGTCAGCCACGCCCCGCGCGAGCGGTCCCCGGCGGGCAGCCGGAGCAGCGCCCACAGGGTGACCAGCACGCCTGCGACGTAGAACGCCATGGTGTGCGCTCCCGGCTTCCACTCCGCCCCGCCGAAGCCGGAGACCATGTCGTAGGCGTTGGAGAGCACCGCCACCAGGATGGCGGCCGTCGCCGTGGTGATGGACCGCCAGAACGTCCGCGCCGGCGCGGTCAGCTCCGCAGACCGCGCGACGCGCGCGCACGCGAGCACGCCGACGACCGCGGCGAGGACCATCGGAGCCCAGCCGACGACGGGCAGGGAGAGCGGGTGGACGAAGTTGAGGACGAACCACCCCAGACCGAACACGGTCAGCACGCCGAGGGCGGGCACCGGCGGCAGCACCGGGGCACGGGCCGGGACGGTGCTCGGCGGCACACGCCCCAACTGGCCTTCTCGCATACTCCAGTCCTCCCGGCGCTGATCCGCGAACCTTCCGATGATGAGGCCATCGGCAGGAAGGGGCCGTCCCTGAGAGGTTTTCGCCCCCCTGCCGCCGAGGTGTCACCGGCCGCCCCCGTCCCCGCCCCCGCCCCCGCCTGTCATGGCATGGACCCGCAGGGCGCGGAGGAGAGGACATCTCGCCCTTCTCCCCGGACGGACGGCGCGGCGCCCCGGACGGAGCCGATCCAACGATTCCCGCGGACGAGGAAACACGGCCACCGGAAACAGATGGGAGTCAATTCATCGGGAAAAACCATTTGGCGTCCCCGCCGGAGGGATCTACTCTCGAAACGCGAACAACGAACGACCAGAAGGACAGGCCATGAAGGAACGCGGGACCACCGCGCCGCACCGGCGCGAGCTGCGCATGCTCAGCGCCCTCGGCGCCGGCGGCCTCGCGCCTCCCGAGGCGTCCGTGTGACCACACCCCACACGGAGGCCGCCCCGGGAGGATCACCCGGTAGGCGGCTTCTTCCGTTCCGGGAGCGATTCGGAACCGCTCCGGGCCGGCGGGGCGCGGCCGCCGGCGGGGATCCGGTCCCGCGGATCCGGTTCACGCCGTCCCGCGTGCGCCGTTCCCGCCTGTGCGGGAAATGCAGACCGCACAGGAAATGCACCGCACTGGAAATGCACGACGCGGTTTTTCGACAATTCAACAGTGGAGAACACGCTTTTTCGGAAGCTGCCGCTCCCGCCGTTCCGTGCGGCGGGCGCCCGCCGCGCCGGCGGCGCAGGCACGGCAGAGCCCGTGGGCCGCGCCCGACCCGGGGCGGGCCGCGACGGGCACTTCCTCGGGCCGATGGTGAAACGGGATCACACCTGTCTTGCACACAGGAGTCCAGGGTTCGATTCCCTGTCGGTCCACGAGGCGCCTCCCGAGTGGCGGCCGGGCCGTACGGTCCCCGTCCGCGGACGGGGACCACCGCGGATCCGGATCCCACCGCCGCGCACCGGAGGCGCCCACGCCGCAGAGGCCGACAGGATGAGGCGGCCGGCTTCCACCCGGCAGGACGGGGTTCGAGTCCCCGCTGCGGCTCCGCCCTGAAAGGAGAGGGCACCGGGCCAGGTGCTCGGCGACGGGAGTGGCGTCCCCCGCCAGGTTCACGGCCCGGTTCGCGTCCGTACGGCCCACGCCGTCCGGAGCGGACGCGTGGCCCGCGCCGATCACGCGGGCAGGCGTGATGCCGGACCGCCCGATCGGCGGGACGCCCCGCTCCGGACCCTCCGGATCGGGAGGCGGAGGTCCGCCCCTCCTCCGGCAGCCACGCCCTCGTGGGTGAAGTGTCAGCGGAAGCACACGGCCACGCCACGGCCGGAGGACGGGTTCGAGTCCCGTCACCCACTCGCCGCCCTGGCCCAACCGGCAGAGGCGCCGCGCTCAGGACGCGGAGGTTCCGGGTTCGAATCCCGGGGGCGGCACGGAGACGCGGGACGGCGGAGCGTCCGGCGGCGGCACTCCCGCCCTCGCCGGGTCCGCTCCGCCGCCCGCGCCCCGCGCACGGCCCGTTGGTCTAGTCAGGTCCAGGACACCTGGTTCTCACCCAGGAGGACATCGGTTCGAATCCGATACGGGCTACAAGACGTCTCTCCGCCCCGTTGGTCTATCGGTGAGGACGCCGGACTTTCACTCCGGAGACGACCGGTTCGATTCCGGTACGGGGCACGACGGCCGCGCGCACGCGGTGGCCACGGCGGAGTGGGGCAGCCAGGAGTGCCCGTCGGTCTCATAATCCGAAGGTCGCCGGTTCGAATCCGGCCTCCGCCACCCGGCACCGGCGGACCGAGCCCTCCCTGCGGCGACGGGGCGACGGGGCGACGGCGGGCAGGGTCGCGCCCACCCGAAGAACAGAAAAGGCCACTTCCCGATGCGGGAAATGGCCTGTGAACCGGGTGGGGCTATCAGGACTTGAACCTGAGACCTCTTCCTTATCAGGGAAGCGCTCTAACCGACTGAGCTATAGCCCCTCGTCGTGCGAGAACCGTACCGCATCTCCGCGGAGAGAGGCGAATCGGGCCGCTCGAACAGGGAAAAGCTTACCGTGTCCGGGGACCTGCTCGCGCCACGTCCCCGGAGTCCGCTCCGGGGACGTGGCGGCGGGCGGCTACTCGGCCTCGCTGAAGGTGACCTCGACCCCGCCCACCAGGTCGGAGGCGACGTTGTAGATCACCGCGCCGAGGGTGGACAGCGCGGTGATGAGCACCACGTTCACCGCGCCGATCAGCGCGGTGTAGCCGAGGATCCGGACCGGCTCGAACCAGGGGGCGATGTCGAAGCTGGTCTCGGAGGCCTGGCCGTCGGGAACGGTGAACTGGTTCACGATCTGGATGACCGAGTCGAAGACGCCCACCGCGTCCAGCACCATGTACAGCACGGCGACCGCGACGAACAGCACCACGAAGCAGACCAGGGCCACCACGAAGCTGAACTTCATGGCCGACCAGGGCTCGATGCGGCGCAGGACCAGGTGGGCCTTGCGCGGCGCCCGGCCGGAGGAGGCCGTACCGGAGGACTTCTTGCCGCCCAGCCGCAGCGACGGGGACGGCGAGGAGGCCGCGTCGCCGCGCGCCTTGCCGTCGACCTGGCCCGGCAGGGGGGCCGACAGGGGAGCCGTGCCCGGCGCAGAGGAGCCGGGCATCGGCGGCGAGGAGGGCGACGACGGAGCCGGAGCCGCCCCCTGCGGGCTGCCCGGGGACCAGGACGCGCCGGCCTCGGCGGACGCCGGGCGGATCCGCACCGTGGAGTCTCCCGGCTTCTTGTCGTCCTTGGTCTCCGCCGGACCGGACGGACGCTCCTTGGCAGTGTCGGTCTTCGGGGCTTTGCCCGCCGTACCGTCGGTCTTGGGCGCGGGGGCACCACCGTCGGCCGGTGAATCGACCACCTCGACGACGTCCGCTTCAGTGGCCTTGTCCATCTTCTCCGTCACCTGCTCGCGTTTCGATGGAGAGGGTGGACGCGGACCCGAACTGGCCTGAGCGCTCACCGGCTACTCCCCTTCCCCGTTCTCCTCGGTCTCCAACACCTCGGCGTCGGCCTCCAACACCTCGGCGTCGGCCTCCAACGCCTCGGCGTTGCGGGCGAGAGCCACGACGCTGTCCCCCTCGCTGAGGTTCATCAGCCGGACTCCCATGGTCTGACGGCCCGACTGCTTGATCTCCCCAGCACTGGTCCGGATAACCCCGCCGGCCGACGTGATGGCGAAGACCTCGTCCTCGGCCCTCACCATGACGGCGCCGACCAGCCGGCCCCGAGCACTGACGATCTTCGCGGTCAGCACACCCTTGCCGCCACGTCCCTGCACAGGGTACTGATCGGCCGGGGTGCGCTTGGCATAGCCTCCCTCGGTCGCGACGAGCACGTCGTCACCGTCGGCGATGCGGGTCATCGCGAGGAGTTCGTCGCCGTCGGTGAACCGCATGCCGATCACGCCGCTGGTCGCCCGGCCCATCGGCCTCAGCGCCTCGTCGGAGGCGGTGAAGCGGATGGCCTGGGCGTTGCGGGAGACCAGCAGGAGGTCGTCCTCCTCCGACACCAGGCGTGCTGCGATCACCTCGTCATCTTCGCGCAGATTGATGGCGATGAGGCCACCTGTGCGCGGCGAGTCGTATTCAGACAGCCGTGTCTTCTTCACCAGACCGCTCCGCGTCGCCAGCACGAGGTACGGCGCGACGTCGTAGTCACGCAGCGCCAGGACCTCCATGACGATCTCGTCCGGCTGCATGGCCAGCAGGTTCGCCAGGTGCTGGCCGCGGGCGTCGCGGGCGGCGTCGGGCAGCTCGTAGGCCTTGACCCGGTAGACGCGGCCCTTGTTGGTGAAGAACAGCAGCCAGTGGTGCGTCGTCGTCACGAAGAAGTGGTCGACGATGTCGTCCTGGCGCAGCTGCGCACCGCGCACCCCCTTGCCGCCGCGTTTCTGCGCCCGGTAGAGGTCGGTGTTGGTGCGCTTGGCGTAGCCGCCGCGGGTGATCGTGACCACCATGTCCTCCTCGGCGAGGAGGTCCTCGATGGACATGTCGGCCTCGTAGGCGATGATCTCCGTCTTGCGCTCGTCGCCGTACTTCGCCGTGATCTCCGCGAGCTCGTCGGAGACGATGGAGCGCTGCCGCTCCGGCGAGGCCAGGATCGCCTGGTACTCGGTGATCTGGTTCATCAGCGAGTCGTACTCGTCGATGATCTGCTGCCGCTCCAGGGCGGCCAGCTTGCGCAGCTGCATGTCGAGGATGGCCTGCGCCTGGACCTGGTCGATCTCCAGCAGCGCCATCAGGCCGCCCTGCGCCTCCGCCGCCGACGGGGAGCGCCGGATCAGGGCGATGACCTCGTCCATCCGGTCGAGCGCCTTGAGCAGCGCGCTCAGGATGTGGGCCCGCTCCTCGGCCTTGCGCAGCAGGTAGCGCGTCCGTCGGACCACGACCTCGATCTGGTGGTCGATGTAGTGGCGGACGAACTGGTCGAGGCGGAGCGTGCGCGGCACGCCGTCCACCAGGGCCAGCATGTTGGCGCCGAAGGTGGTCTGCAGCTGGGTGTGCTTGTAGAGGTTGTTCAGCACGACCTTGGCGACCGCGTCGCGCTTGAGCACGATCACCAGGCGCTGGCCGACCCGGGAGGAGCTCTCGTCGCGGACGTCGGCGATGCCGCTGATCCGGCCGTCCTTGACCGACTCGGCGATCGACAGCGCCAGGTTGTCCGGGTTGACCATGTAGGGCAGCTCGGTGATGACCAGGCACTGGCGGCCCTTGGCGTCCTCCTCGACCTCCACGACCGCCCGCATCGTGATCGAGCCGCGGCCGGTCCGGTAGGCGTCGTCGATGCCGCGGCGGCCGACGATGAGCGCGCCGGTCGGGAAGTCGGGGCCCTTGACCCGCTCGATCAGCGCCTCGAGGAGCTCCTCCTCGCCCGCCTCGGGGTGCTGCAGCGCCCACGTGACGCCCTCGGCCACCTCGCGCAGGTTGTGCGGGGGGATGTTGGTCGCCATGCCGACCGCGATGCCGGCCGAGCCGTTGACCAGGAGGTTCGGGAAGCGCGACGGGAGGACCAGCGGCTCCTGCGAACGCCCGTCGTAGTTGGGCTGGAAGTCGACGGTGTCCTTGTCGATGTCGCGGACCATCTCCATGGCGATGGGCGCGAGCTTGCACTCGGTGTACCGCATGGCGGCGGGCATGTCGTTGCCCGGCGATCCGAAGTTGCCCTGGCCGTCGATCAGCGTGTAGCGCAGCGCCCAGGGCTGTGCCAGCCGTACGACGGTCCCGTAGATCGAGGAGTCGCCGTGCGGGTGGTAGGAGCCCATGACGTCGCCGACGACGCGGGAGCACTTGAAGTAGCCGCGGTCGGGCCGGTAGCCGCCGTCGTACATGGCGTAGAGCACGCGGCGGTGCACCGGCTTGAGGCCGTCGCGGACGTCGGGCAGCGCGCGGGACACGATGACGGACATCGCGTAGTCCATGTAGCTGCGCTGCATCTCCGACTGGAGATCGACCGGCTCGATGCGTTCGGCCGGCGGCGTGGTGTTCACATCCGTCACGGGTGGAGGATCCTTCTTCTGGGTCGGAGAGGGTCGGTACGGCTGCCGCTACACGTCGAGGAAGCGCACGTCGCGCGCGTTCCTGATGATGAAGGAGCGGCGGGCCTCGACGTCCTCTCCCATGAGAACGGTGAACAGCTCGTCGGCCTGGGCGGCGTCGTCCAGCGTCACCTGCCGCAGCACCCGGGTGTCGGGGTTCATCGTGGTCTCCCAGAGCTGGGAGGCGTTCATCTCGCCCAGACCCTTGAACCGCTGGATGCCGTCGTGCAGGCGCGGGTCGCGCTTGCCCGCGGCGATCCCGGCCTCGATGATCGCGTCACGCTCGGGGTCGGAGTAGGCGTAGGAGGCGTCCTCGCCCCGCCGGTCCCACTTGATCTTGTAGAGCGGCGGCTGGGAGAGGTAGACGTGCCCGGCCTCGATCAGCGGGCGCATGAAGCGGAAGAGCAGCGTCAGCAGCAGGGTGTTGATGTGCTGGCCGTCGACGTCGGCGTCGGCCATCAGGATCAGCTTGTGGTAGCGGAGCTTGGCGATGTCGAAGTCGTCGTGCACGCCGGTGCCCATCGCGGTGATCAGCGCCTGGACCTCGGTGTTCTTCAGCACCTTGTCGATGCGGGCCTTCTCGACGTTCAGGATCTTGCCGCGGATGGGCAGGATGGCCTGGAACCGGGAGTCGCGGCCGCCCTTGGCCGAGCCGCCCGCCGAGTCGCCCTCGACGATGAACAGCTCGCACTTCTCCGGGTCGCTCCACTGGCAGTCGGCCAGCTTGCCGGGCAGGCCGGAGCCGGACTCCAGCAGCGACTTGCGCCGGGTGAGCTCGCGGGCCTGGCGGGCCGCGAGGCGGGCGCGCGCCGCCTGCAGGGACTTGGTGATGATGTCCTTGGCCTCGCCGGGGTTGCGCTCGAACCAGTCGCGCAGGTGGTCGTTGCAGGCCTTCTGGACGAACGACTTGGCCTCGGTGTTGCCCAGCTTGGTCTTGGTCTGGCCCTCGAACTGCGGGTCGGCCAGCTTCACCGAGATGATCGCGGTGAGCCCTTCGCGGATGTCCTCACCGGCGAGGTTGTCGTCCTTGCCCTCCTTGAGGAACTTCTGCTCGCGCGCGTAGCGGTTGACGATCGACGTCAGCGCGGCGCGGAAGCCCTCCTCGTGGGTGCCGCCCTCGGCCGTGTTGATCGTGTTGGCGAAGGTGTAGACCGACTCGCTGTAGGAGTTGTTCCACTGCATCGCGATCTCGACCGAGATCCCGTCGCCGTGCTCCTCGAAGTCGATCACCGAGACGTGCGCCGGCTCCTTCTTGGCGTTGAGGTACTGGACGAAGTCGGACAGGCCGCCCTCGTAGTGGTAGACGACCTCGACGGGCTCGCCGTCGATGTGGTCGGGCCGCTCGTCGCGCAGGGAGATCGTCAGGCCCTTGTTCAGGAAGGCCATCTCCTGGAAGCGGCGGGAGAGCGTCTCGAAGTTCCACGTGGTGGTCTCGAAGATCTCGCCGTCGGCCCAGAAGGTGATCGAGGTCCCGGTCTCCTCGGTCGTCTCGTCCTTGCTCAACGGGCCGGTGGGCCGGGAGTCGCGGTAGCTCTGCCGCCAGTAGTGGCCGTCTCGGCGGATCTCCACCTCGAGCCGGGTGGACAGGGCGTTCACCACGGAGACGCCCACGCCGTGCAGACCGCCGGAGACGGCGTAGGACTTGCTGTCGAACTTGCCGCCCGCGTGCAGCACGGTCAGGACGACCTCGACCGCGGGGCGCTTCTCGACGGGGTGCAGGCCGACGGGGATGCCGCGGCCGTTGTCGACGACCCGGACGCCGTTGTCGGCCAGGAGCGTCACCTCGATCCGGTCGGCGTAACCCGCCAGGGCCTCGTCGACGGAGTTGTCGACCACCTCGTAGACCAGGTGGTGGAGACCGCGCTCCCCGGTCGATCCGATGTACATGCCGGGGCGCTTGCGGACCGCCTCCAGCCCCTCGAGCACGGTGATTGAGCTAGCGTCGTAGGACAAGTGTGAAATCCTCCTGCCGAGGACACGCGGCGGGCACAGTGCAGCCCCGCCGTGCCCGTCACCGTCGTGAATGCCCCGATGCGCTCACCCGGGGGAGTCGGCTGTCAACGCCGGGGGTGACACGCAAACGGACGTGTCCGGAATCCTGTTTCATTCTAGCGGCTCCGCCCACATCGTGTGGCATTGACGGCCCCTGAAAGCCTCTCTGGCGCGTCGATCATCATTTCGAGCATCCCCCCACAGGGGCGGGGCTCGTCGCGCCAGAGAGCCGCTGATCCGTTCGCAGGAGGTTCGACCAGGGGCTGGGAGCCGGATTCCGCCGCCTCCGCCGGGCATCCCTCTCCCGGTACGGCGTGCCCGCGCCCCGGTAACGGTCCGTGCCCGGCCCGGTAACGGCACGGCCGTACGGCCGCCGGGGCGCCGCCCGGCGGCCGCGGAGGGATCCGGAAGGATTCGGAGGGATCCGGAAGGATTCGGAGAGCGCGGAAAGCGAAGAAGATCCGGCAGCGCCCGGCAGGACTTCCTGCTGAGGACTTCCGGAGGGCTCCGGAAGAACCGCAAGGAGGACCGCAGAGGGCTCAGCCGTAGGTGTCGCCCGGGCCGCGGCTGCCGGTCACCCGGAGGCCGCCGCTGTAGCCGGGAGCGTGCTGCGGCCCCTGCACCTTGACCCGCCGTACGGTCCCGTCCCCCAGCTCCTCGTTCAGCCGCCGGACCATGTCCCGGGCCAGCAGCCGCACCTGCGTGGCCCAGGCGGTGGAGTCGACGACCACCAGGACCTCTCCGTCCTCGAAGCGCTCCGGCCTGGCGTGGGCGGCCACGTCCGCGCCGACGATCTCCTCCCAGCGGCTGAACACCCCGCCGACCGCCACCGGCTTCTCCCAGCCCCGGTAGGCGAGCAGGTCCTCGATGGCACGTCCGAAGAGCTGCGGATCGCCTGACTCCCGGCGGGCCCCGGCCGCCTTGCGCCGGGGCTCGCGGCGGGGCAGCTGGCCCCGCCTGGCCGCGTCGGCCTTGGCCTGGGCGAGCTTCTCCCTGGCCAGGGCCGCCCCTCTGGCCGCCGCCGCCTTCCCGGCCCCTGCCGGCCCGTCCGGTCCCGCGGGTCCCGCGGGACCCGCTGTGGATCCTCCGTTCCCCGGGCCGGACGACGCCGTCGGGGGCCGCCCGTGCACATCGCCGGCCGCTCCCGGACCGGATGCCCGCTCAGCCGACACGGGCCACGCTCCCCTCGGACACGTCGAACCGGGCTCCGCTCAGCTCTGCCGGCACGTCGTCGGGGACCGCGGCGGTGATCAGCACCTGCTCGGCCGGGGCGACGAGCCCCGCCAGACGGCGGCGACGCTCCGTGTCCAGCTCCGCGAAGACGTCGTCGAGGACCAGCACCGGGTCGCCGCCGTCGGCCCGGAGCAGGTCGTAGGCGGCCAGCCGGAGCGCCAGGGCGAACGACCAGGACTCGCCGTGGCTGGCGTAGCCGCGCGCGGGCAGCTCGCCCAGGCTGAGGAACAGGTCGTCGCGGTGCGGCCCGACGAGGGTCACCCCCCGCTCCAGCTCCGCCGTGCGGACCTCGCGCAGCCCGGCGCGGAGGGCCTCCTCCAGCGCGGCCCGGTCGGGTGCGTCCACAGCTGTGGACAACGTGCCGCGGTAGGCCAGGCCGACCGGCGCGGAGCCGGGCGCCAGCGAGGCGTAGGAGGCGACGAGCAGCGGGCGCAGCGCCTCGACGAGCTCCAGCCGGGCGGCGAGCAGCTCGGCTCCGTGCCGGGCCAGCTGCGCGTCCCAGACCTCCAGCGTGCTCAGCACGTCGCCGGCCCCGGCCGCCTCGAACCCGGCCTCGCTCTCGGCCCGCCGTCCGCTCCGGCCGCGGCCCCGCCTGGCCTGCGCGGCGGTGCGGAGCAGGGCGCCGCGCTGCTTGAGCACCCGGTCGTAGTCGGCGCGGACCCCGGCGAACCGCGGGGCCCTGGCCACCAGCAGGTCGTCCAGGAAGCGGCGGCGCTCGGCGGGGTCCCCCTTCACCAGCGCCAGGTCCTCCGGGGCGAACAGCACCGTGCGCAGCAGCCCGATGACGTCGCGCGGGCGGGAGACGGGGGAGCGGTTCAGCCGGGCCCGGTTGGACCTGCCGGGGTTGATCTCCAGCTCGACCAGGGCCCGGCGGTCGTCACGCACGATCACCGAGCGGACCACGGCCCGCGCCGCCCCGTGGCGCACCAGCGGGGCGTCGGTGGCGACCCGGTGGCTCGACTGCGTCGCCACGTAGCCCAGTGCCTCGACGAGGTTGGTCTTGCCCTGGCCGTTCGGCCCGACGAAGGCCGTGGTGCCCGGCTCCAGGGCGAGATCCACGGTGTCGTAGGACCTGAAGTCGGTCAGCGAGAGGTGGGCTACGTGCACGCCGTTACGTTAGTGCCTTCCCGATCCTCCGGTTGCGCAAGGCGCAGAGCCGTACCGAAGGGGCATGGGCGCTCCGGGAGGCGCACGGCACGGCCTGTGGACGGACGCGGGCACGACCGCGGGCTTTCCACACGGGGCCCGTGCCCTGTGGACGGACGCGCGGGGCGGACCGGCGGATCCAGGCGCCGCGGGCCCGCGGGTCCACAGCCTGTGGACGGCGACGGGCCGGGTGCGGAGCCGTACCCCCTCCGGCCGTCCACAGGGTGTGGAGCGCCGGAGGACTACCCCTCCACCTCGACCGGGGGCACGACGTCCGCGCCGGGGGCGTCGGCGCCCTTGGCCACCTCGCCCTCCTTGGCGGTGACGGCGTGCCCGCCGAACTGGTTGCGCAGCGCCGCGACCATCTTCATGGCCGGGGAGTCGTCCTGGCGCGAGGCGAAGCGCGCGTACAGCGCCGCGGTGATGACGGGGAGCGGGACCGCGTGCTCCACCGCCGCCTGGACCGTCCAGCGGCCCTCGCCGGAGTCCTGGGCGTAGCCGCGCAGCCCCGCCAGGTGCTCGTCCTCGTCCAGCGCGCGGACCAGCAGGTCGAGCAGCCACGAGCGGATGACCGTGCCCTGCCGCCAGCTCCTGAACGAGTCGGCCACGTCGGTCACGACGTCGGAGGCCTCCAGCAGCTCCCAGCCCTCGGCGAAGGCCTGCATCATGCCGTACTCGATGCCGTTGTGGACCATCTTCGCGAAGTGGCCGGCGCCGATCCGGCCGGCGTGCACGAAGCCGTCCTCGCCCGCGGGCTTGAGGGTCTCGAAGACCGGCATGAGCCGGCGGACGTCGTCCTGTGAGCCGCCGACCATCAGGGCGTAGCCGTTCTCCAGGCCCCAGACGCCGCCGCTCACCCCGCAGTCGACGAAGCCGATGCCGCGGGCCGCGAGCTCCTCGCCGTGCCTCTGGTCGTCCACGTAGTGCGAGTTGCCGCCGTCGACCACGATGTCCCCGGCGGAGAGCAGCTTGCCCAGCTCGTCGATGGTCGACTGGGTCGGCGCCCCGGCGGGCACCATGACCCACACCGCGCGCGGCGCCTGCAACCGGTCCACCAGCTCCTGCAGGCTCGAGACGTCGCTGAGCTGCGGGTCCCGGTCGTAGCCCACGACCTCGTGGCCGCCGCGGCGCAGCCGTTCGGCCATGTTGCCGCCCATCTTGCCCAGGCCGATCATGCCGATCTGCATGTGCCGCCCTCCGTCCCTTCAGTCTTGCCTCGACCGTCCATACCGCTGTGCCCCCTTTTGCAGGGTTTCATCGTCCGTAGGTGGCCAGGCGGGTCCGCGCGAGCCGTACCAGATCGGCGTTCCCGCGGACGGGCTCGCCCGCGGGACCGTGGAGGACGTCCTCCAGACCGATACGTGTGGCAAGTCCCAGTCGCCCTGCTTCATCCACAAGTACCCACGCCGAGGCGTGCTCACCGTGGAGGAGCCGGGGACCGGGAACGGCCAGCTCGTCGAGGCGTGCCAGTACGGCGTGCGCACGCGCCACGGCGGTGCGCTCCTCACCCCCGATGACCTCCACGAGCACCCGCACGCAGTCGGTGCCGGCCGCGGCGAGGGCCTCCGCGTCCGCCACGGACCAGACTCCCGCCTCGACCCCCACGCCGAGCCGCCGAAGATCTTCGCACAGATCGGTGAAGCCGGGCTCGGAGAGGTTGACCGAGGCGAAGTCGGGCCGGTCCCCGGTCGGGAGCGCCGCCCAGCCGAGCACCGCCGCCCGGCGTGCCGCCACGTCCCCGGCCGTCGTCCACAGCCCTGTGCTCACCCCTGTGGGCAGTCCCGGGGCGGCCCGCCGTACCTCGCGGACGGCCGCCCCGATGTCCGCGGCGCTGAGAGACTCTCTGCCCGTCCCGTCGCGCGGATGCATGTGGACGGCGCCCGCACCCGCCGCGCGGGCCGCACAGGCGTCCTGAGCGAGCCGGAGAGGGGTGACAGGGAGCCCCGGGTGGTCGGTGGGGCCCCTGCTGCCGTTGAGGCACGCCTGGAGCGCGAACCCCCCGGCCGTGCCGTCTCCGCCGCCTGACTGCGCCCCGCCGGTCATACGCCTCCCGCGTCCCGATGCCGCCGCGTGCCGCCGCGTGCCGCCGCATGCCGCCCGGCGGCACGACCCGCCGGGCGTCAGCTCGACAGGCGGATCGGCATGATCAGATAACGGTAGGCGGAGGCGCTCGCCTCGTCCACAGGCTTGCCCCCGGTGAGGATGGCGGGCTTGGTGGAGGTGGTCATCTGCAGCCGGGCCACGTCGGAGTCGATCGCGCCCAGCCCCTCCAGCAGGAACTGGTGGTTGAAGGCGATGTTGATGTCGTCGCCGTCGAAGTCCACCGGCAGGACCTCCACGGCCTGCGCCTCGTCGCCGCTGCCGGCCTCCAGGACGACCTCGCCGCCGCGGAAGGCCATCCGGACCGGGGTGTTGCGCTCGGCGACCAGGGCCACACGCTTGACGGCCTCGACGAAGGAGCCTGTGGACAGGTCCGCGCGGGCGGAGAACTCCGTCGGCAGCAGCGAGCGGTACTTGGGGAACTCCGGGTCGAGCAGCCGGGTCGTGGTGCGCCGGCCGGCGCTGGAGAAGCCGATCATGCCTTCGCCCGTGCCGCCGACGGAGCTCATCGCGATCTCGACCTCCGCCCCGGTCGACCCCAGGGACTTGGCGATGTCGGCGAGGGTCTTGCCGGGGATCATCGCGATCGCCGAGAAGTCGGGCTGCTCCGGCTGCCACTTCAGCTCGCGCACCGCGAGCCGGTAGCGGTCGGTGGCGGCGAGGGTGACGGTGTCGCCCTCGATCTCCATCCGCACGCCGGTCAGCATCGGCAGCGTGTCGTCCTTGCCCGCCGCGACCGCGACCTGGGCGACGGCGGAGGCGAACACGTCGCTGCCGATCCGTCCGGCGGCCGGGGGCATGACCGGCAGGGAGGGGTAGTCCTCCACAGGCATGGTGAGAAGTGTGAACCGGGCGCTGCCGCAGGTGACGATGGCCTTGGCCCCCTCCACCACGAAATCCACAGGCTGTGCGGGGAGCGCGCGGGTGATCTCGGCGAGGAGCCTGCCGGAGACGAGGACGACGCCCGCCTCACCCGTCTGCGGTTCGAGGGTCACCTCCGCGGAGACCTCGTAGTCGAAGCCGGAGAGCTTCAGCTGGCCGCTCTCGGTGACCTCCAGCCGCATGCCGGCCAGCACCGGCACGGAGGGACGCGCCGGAAGGCTGCGTGCCGTCCATGCGACCGCCTCTGCGAGCACGTCTCGGTCGACCCGGAACATCACGTGGATCTGCCTCCTGTGTATCGAGCGCTGTCCGCTCGGTGCCTTGGGGTTCAAGTGTTCACTGTGGCGCGCGTGCGCTCCCCCGGAACCCCTTCTATGGGTCTTGAGATTCTTTGTAAGAGATATAAGAGGTCATCACAGTAGGGGGTGTGGAAACTGTGGACGACCGGTGTTTCCGCAGGTCAGCCCCTGGATTTCTATCCACTGGTCCTGTGGGTGGCGGCTGTGGGAAACCTCGCCGCCTGTGGACGGCCGAACTTTGCCCACAGCCCGTCCCCAGATTCGGGGTTTCTCATCCACGGGTAAAGGCAGGTTATCCACGAGGTTTCCACAGGTTTTCCACGGGGTAGGAGTCCGTTTTGTCCTTGGGGAAAACTTTGCCCACAGGGCGTCCACAGGCTGTCCCCAGGTTGTCAACAAGTTCTCCCCAGGTTCTCCCCAAGGTTGTCCCCAGGTGGAAGAAAAGCGAGCGGAGCTCATCATCGTCTCCATCAGGCATGATCGCCCCGATCGGGCCGGTCCTCCCCGGCCGGAACGCTGATCCACAGGGTTTTCCACAGGCTGTGCACCATCTGGGGGAATCACTCATCCATTGCGCGACTGCTGCTTGATCCGCGTGGTGAGCTCGTTGACCTGGTTGTAGATCGAGCGTCGCTCCGCCATGAGCGAGCGGATCTTCCGGTCGGCGTGCATGACCGTCGTGTGGTCGCGCCCGCCGAACTGCTGGCCGATCTTCGGCAGCGACATGTCGGTCAGCTCCCGGCACAGGTACATGGCGATCTGCCGGGCCGTCACCAGCACCCGCGAGCGCGACGTCCCGCACAGGTCCTCGATCGACAGCCCGAAGTACGTGGCGGTCGAGGCCATGATCGTGGCGATGGTGATCTCCGAGTCGGCGTCCTCGGTGATCAGGTCCTTGAGCACCACCTCGGTCAGCTGCAGGTCCACCGACTGCCGGTTGAGGCTGGCGAACGCCGTCACCCGGATCAGCGCGCCCTCCAGCTCCCGGATGTTGGTCGAGATGCGGCTGGCGATGTACTCCAGCACCTCCGGCGGGGCCGCCAGACCCTCCTGTATCGCCTTCTTGCGAAGGATCGCGATGCGGGTCTCCAACTCGGGCGGCTGCACGTCGGTGATCAGCCCCCACTCGAACCGGTTGCGGAGCCGGTCCTCCAGGGTGATCAGCTGCTTGGGCGCCCGGTCGCTGGAGATGACGATCTGCTTGTTGGCGTTGTGCAGGGTGTTGAAGGTGTGGAAGAACTCCTCCTGAGTCTGCTCCTTGCCCTCCAGGAACTGGATGTCGTCGACCAGCAGGACGTCCACCGCCCGGTAGCGGCTGCGGAAGTTGTCGGCCTTGTGGTCGCGGATGGAGTTGATGAAGTCGTTGGTGAACTCCTCCGTGCTGACGTATCTGACCCGCGCGCCGTCGTAGAGGCTCTGCGCGTAGTGGCCGATCGCGTGCAGCAGGTGGGTCTTGCCCAGCCCGGAGTCGCCGTAGATGAACAGGGGGTTGTACGCCTTGGCCGGCGCCTCGGCCACCGCGACCGCCGCGGCGTGCGCGAAGCGGTTGCTGGAGCCGATGACGAAGGTCTCGAAGGTGTACTTAGGGTTCAGCCGCGCCGGCTCCCCGGGGGTGCGGCCGCCGCGCGCGTCCCATCTGTTCTGGCCGGGGCCGCCGGGCGCGGGACTCGGCGCCGGGCGCTCGAAGGAAGGGCTCGGCTCGGGGCGGGGCGGGGCGGGCTGCGGGGCGTATCCGGGGCCGTACCCACCGCCGCTCCCGGGCCCGGGAACGCCGCCGGGGCCGTGCTCGGCCTGCGGCTGCGGGGCCGGAGCGGGCGTCGCGGGCCGGTACGGCTGCGCGTTCTCCTCAGCCTGGGGATAGGGATAGGAGAACGGCCGGCCCTGTGGCTCGTGCTGTGGATAGTCGGTGGACGACGGACCCGACGGCCCGGCCGGGGCGAACGGGCTCTGGCCCTCGGAACCCCCGTTGTGCTGTGGATTCACCGGCTGTGCATAACCCTGCTGGCCTCCGCCACCCTGGGGATAACCGGGTGCGGGAGCCTGTGGATATCTCTCGGGCCTGGAGGGCGTCGCAGGCCCCGAGCCCTTCGCCGAGGGGTCCACCATGACCGCGAACCGCATCGGCCGGCCCATCTCCCGGGAGAGGGCCTGGGTGATCAGCGGCCGGAGCTTGTTCTCCAGGGCGTCCCGGGCGAAGTCGGTGGGAGCGGCGAGCACCACGGTGTCGTTCATGAGGCCGAAAGGCACGGTCTGACCGAGTAGTGCGCGGTGGACCGGCGGGACGTCCTCATGGGTGGAGTTCTCCAGCACCCGTGCCCACACCGCGCCGAGGTCCATCTCGTCCATGGCTCGGCTCCCCTCCTCCCGACGCGGTCCCGGCAAGCCCGTCGCGATCCGCAGTTGTCCACAACGATGGCCGTCCCGGCGCATCGGAATCCCCCGTTGTCCACACGCCGGCGTCCGTGCGGTCCTTCGCGGTCCCGTCTTGAAATCCACATGGAATCCACAGCGGATCCACAAGCCGCGCACAACTCCGCACATACAGCCATGCCGTGTTCTACAGCGGGAAGGAGGTCCGGAGGGGGCCGACAGTAGTCTGTGTCCACAGGGGTGTTCAAGACGTTGTCCACAGCCTAGTGGCACTGTGGGGGAGCCTGGGTGCACATCCTGTGGATAGAGAAACGGCTGGGGAAAACTTCCCTGTGGAACTGTGGATGACTCGTCCAGGGAAGCCTTCGGTTTGACCTGGGGTGCATCCGCCCCGTAACGTACGACGGTCGGCTTGCCACGCGACGGCTATTTCGCATGCCCCGCATCCGGCAAGCCAGCCACTGTCGACCATCCCCATGTGCTGGGGATGCGCCTTGAAGCCTGGAGCCCACTCGTGAGCAAGCGTACTTTCCAGCCGAACAACCGCCGTCGCGCCAAGACCCACGGCTTCCGGCTGCGTATGCGCACCCGCGCCGGTCGCGCGATCCTGGCCGCCCGCCGTCGCAAGGGCCGCGCCGAGCTCTCCGCCTGACGCGCCGTCCGCCTCGCCCGCTCCGCCGGGCAGGGCAGTGAGCGTTCTGTCGCCCGCCGGCCGTGCTGTCGGCGGGCGATAGCCGTACCTGCCCCAAGGTCGAGAAGGTCTTCCGTGTTGCCGTCCAGCTCCCGCATGCGCCGGGGCGAGGAGTTCTCCACCGCGGTCAGGAAGGGCGGTCGTGCAGGCCGTCCCACACTGGTCGCGCATTTCGGCATGCGCGAAGAGAGCGGTGAGCCGCCCCTGGTGGGATTCGTGGTGAGCCGGGCCGTGGGCGGCGCGGTCGTCCGCAACCAGGTCAAGCGCAGGCTCAGACACCTGATGCGGGACCGCCTCGATCGGCTTCCGCGGGGTAGCCTGCTGGTTGTACGCGCCAATCCACCGGCCGCGTCCGCGCGAAGCGAGCGCCTTGCCGCCGAACTCGACGTCGCGCTGGATCGTTTACTCAGGCGGCGAGACCCCTCCAGGGGTCGCAGGGACGGATGACGATGACGGCGCAGCAGACAACCGGGGCGTCCCCGGCAGCCCGGATCCTGATGGCTCCGATCCGGTTCTACCGGGCCTTCGTGAGTCCCCTTCTGGGGCCCCGCTGCCGCTTCCACCCTTCGTGCAGCGCCTACGGCCTGGAGGCGATAGCCGTTCACGGAGCACTGCGCGGCACGTGGTTGACGATCCGGAGAATCGGGCGTTGCCACCCATTCCATCCCGGAGGTTTGGACCCGGTGCCCCCACGCCCGGTCCGGTCCCACGAAACGCAAGGGAGCTAGCTCGGTGGAGCTGTCCTGGCTCAACTGGCTGTACACAGCCGTCGCCCAAGTCATCACCTGGATTCACCAGGGCTACAGCACCTTCATCCCGAAGGACAGCGGGCTCAACTGGGCACTGACCATCATCACGCTCACCGTGCTCATGCGGCTGCTGATCTTCCCGCTCTTCCTCAAGCAGATGCGCTCGTCGAAGAAGATGCAGGAGCTCGCGCCGAAGGTGCAGGAGCTGCGCAAGCGCTACAAGAACGACAAGCAGCGCATGAACCAGGAGGTCATGGCGCTGTACCAGGGGGCGGGGGCCAACCCGCTCGGCGGCTGCCTGCCGATCCTGGCGCAGTTCCCGATCTTCATCTCGATGTTCACCGTGCTGCAGGCGATGGCGAGCGGCCAGCCGAAGTTCGGCATGAGCCCCGAGCTGCTGGCCGACGCCCGGGCGGCGCACGTCTTCGGCGCCCCGATCCCGGCGACGTTCTTCACCAGCTCCGACGACATCCTCAAGCTGGGCGCCGACCCCGTCGTCACCAAGGTCGTGCTCGCCATCTTCGTGGCGATCAGCTCGCTGACCACCTTCCTCACCGTCCGGCAGAGCGTGACGCGCTCGATGGCGCAGATGCCGGACAACCCCATGGCGCAGCAGCAGAAGATCCTGATGTACATCTCGCCGCTGTTCGCCATCTTCTCCCTGAACTTCCCCCTCGGCCTGATCCTCTACTGGGTCACCACCAACCTGTGGACGCTCGGCCAGCAGCACTGGTACTACAGCCGCCACCCCATGCCGGTGTTCGACGCCAAGGGGAACGTGGTCACCCCCGCCCCCAAGCCGGGCCTGCTGAGCAAGGTGAAGAAGAGCGCTCCGGAGCC
This sequence comes from Planomonospora corallina, assembly GCF_042650625.1. NCBI lineage: Bacteria > Bacillati > Actinomycetota > Actinomycetes > Streptosporangiales > Streptosporangiaceae > Planomonospora > Planomonospora corallina. Next base: position 4,306 of record NZ_JBHSBM010000075.1, on the reverse strand, counting down.
CGAGTCGCCGCCCGAGCCTCCGGCGCCGAAGGTCACCCGCCAGCAGCCGACCCGCCAGCCGCGCAGCAAGCGGTCGGGCAAGACCGGCGGCAAGAAGTCCTAGCGGGTGCCGCGTGGACGCCCCGCCCGGGGACGGCCCACGACGGCTCCCGTCCCATCCCGACAGCACGAAGGAGTGGCTGGACGTGACTGAGGGCCAGCAGGAGACCGCGGCCAAGGCGGCTCCCGATCTCGCAGCCTTGGAGCAGGAGGGGGAGATCGCGGCCGACTACCTCGAGGGGCTGCTCGACATCGCCGACATCGACGGCGACATCGACATGGACGTCGAGGGCGACCGCGCCGTCGTGTCCGTCGTCGACGTCAAGGGCGGCGACCTGGTGGGCGCGCACGGCGAGGTCCTGGAGGCTCTCCAGGAGCTCACCCGGCTCGCGGTCCACCGGCAGACGGGCGAGCGCTCCCGCCTGATGCTCGACATCGGCGGCTACCGCGAGCGCCGCAGGACCGAGCTCCGCGAGCTCGGCACCCGGGTCGCCGGCGAGGTCAAGCGCTCCGGTGAGCCCAAGTCCCTGCAGCCGATGACGCCCTTCGAGCGCAAGATCGTGCACGACGCCGTCGCCGCGGCGGGCCTGCGCAGCGAGTCCGAGGGCGAGGAGCCCCGCCGCTTCGTGGTGGTCCTCCCGGCCTGACGGCCACGGCCGTCGCCGACGGTGAAGACCTCCGGTCCGGCGGGGCGCCCCTGCCCCACACGGCACCGGAGGTCTTCGTCTTCATCCCCTCGGCGCGGAGACGACCGTCCGCCGGACGGACCACAGCCGGCCGCCCTCCCGGACCCCGGGACGGCGGCCTTTTCCGTGTCTCTTCCGTGCCTCTTCCGTGCCTCTTCCATGTCTTCTCCGTACGGCGCGCCGCCCGCCCCGGGCCGTTCCAGGCCGCCGGGTACGGCGAAGCGGAGCGGCGTCCTCCAGGTCTCCCACGCGATTCCGGTTCGGCCTCGCCGTCCCGGCACGCCCCTCCGGCCGTCGGCTAACGTTGGTTCGCACAGTGAGTATTCGGCCGTCGGCTCACACCCTCGGGAGTGGCCCGGGATTCTTCGAAAAGAGTGATCGTCCAGTGAGTGAGCAGCTGCCCGAACCGCCCGAGGTCGCGCGTGAGGTGTTCACCGGCGCCGCCTGGTCCCGAGCGGAGGCATTCGCGGAGCTGCTGGCCGGTCCCGGAGTGGTGCGCGGTCTGCTCGGTCCCCGCGAGGTCTCCCGGATCTGGGACCGTCACCTCCTCAACTGCGCGGTGATCGCCGAGGCGGTCCCCGCCGACGTGCGGCTGGTGGACATCGGCTCGGGCGCCGGTCTGCCGGGCCTCGTGCTCGCGATCGTCCGTCCCGACATCTCCGTCACGCTCCTGGAGCCGCTGCTGCGCCGGACGGTGTTCCTGACCGAGTGCGTGGAGCTGCTGAAGCTGGAGAACGTCGAGGTGCTGCGTGGCAGGGCCGAGGAGTTCGCGGGCAAGCGGGAATTCGACGTGGCCTCCGCCCGTGCGGTGGCGCCGCTCGACCGGCTGCTGACCTGGGCGCTGCCGCTGCTGCGCGAGGGGGGAGAACTGCTCGCGATGAAGGGCGAGCGCGCGGCGGAGGAGCTCGCGGAGGCCGAGGAGCAGTTGCGGTCCAGCGGGGTGCGGAGCGCCGAGCTTGTATCGGTCGGGCAAGGTAAGGTCGAGCCGCACGCAACTCTCATCCGGGTGGTCGCCGGTCGGGCTCCCGAGAGGCCCCGGCAGTCCTCTCGCCGAAAGGACCGTGCTCCGCGCCCGAAGCGGGCACGAGGCCAGTAGACGGACCGGGAGAAGCGAGTGCGAGGCCAAGGAGATCCGGTGAGTCGAACACTCCCCGGCGCGAGCGCCGGGTTCTCCACGCTGGATGACCGCGGACGTACGATCGCGGGCACCGCGGGTGGTCTCGGCTGGCCGGAGAGTCCCTTCCTCCCCCCGCCCGGCAGTCCTTCCGGCCTGGGCTGGCCTGTCTCGGTCCCCCCGGCCGGGACCCGGCCGTCCGAAAGGACGACCGAGGCCCAACTCCCCCTTAAACCCGGCGACTCGCCGCTGGTACGAGAGGCACTCAGCTCAGTGGTTTCACGTGAAACATCGCCCCAGCACACCACGGTCGCTTCTTCCGGAGGCTCACCGGGGACCCGGGAGGGCGACTGGCCCCGGCCGCCCAAGACCCGGATCTTCACCGTCGCGAACCAGAAGGGCGGTGTGGGCAAGACCACCACCTCGGTGAACCTCGCGGCGGCGCTGTCCATGCACGGCGAGCGGGTCCTGGTGGTCGACCTCGATCCTCAGGGCAACGCCTCCACGGCACTGGCCGTCGAGCACCGCGGCGACGTGCCGGACATGTACAAGGTGCTGGTGGAGGACCTGCCGCTGAACGAGGTGGTCAAGGAGGTCCCGGACATGCCGGGCCTCTACTGTGCCCCCGCCACCATCGACCTCGCCGGAGCCGAGATCGAGCTGGTCTCCATGGTCGCCCGGGAGGCCCGGCTGCAGCGCGCGCTGGCCGCCTACGACGCCGTCGAGCTCGACTACATCTTCATCGACTGCCCGCCCTCTCTCGGCCTGCTGACGGTCAACGCCCTGATGGCCGCGAACGAACTGCTGATCCCGATCCAGTGCGAGTACTACGCGCTGGAGGGACTGGGCCAGCTGCTCCGGAACGTGGACCTGGTCCGTGCCCACCTGAACCCCTCGCTGGACCTGTCGACCATCCTCCTGACCATGTACGACGGCCGTACCCGGTTGGCCTCGCAGGTCGCGGAGGAGGTACGGTCTCACTTCGGCGACACGGTGCTGAGCACGCTGATCCCCCGGAGCGTGCGCGTCTCCGAGGCGCCCAGCTACGGACAGTCGGTCATGACCTACGATCCGGGCTCCAGCGGCGCCACCGCGTACATGGAAGCCGCCCGTGAGATCGCCTACCGCGGCGCGGCCGTGTGAGCGGCCGGGAGGTCCCCGGCGGTGCGACCGTGGACACTACCGAGGGGGAGACCTTGAGCCTGGGGAGGGGTCGTGAGTAAGCAGCCGAGAGGACTGGGCCGGGGACTGGGAGCACTGATCCCCACCGCGCCCCCACCCCCGCCCGCCGAGACCGCGGTCATCAGAACGACCGTGACGGCGGTGGCCGACGAGCCCGTCTCCCGGGAGCAGGAGCTCAAGCCGGTCGTCGGTGCCTACTTCCGTGAGATCCCGATCGGGGACATCACACCGAACCCTCGCCAGCCCCGGCAGATCTTCGACGGTGATGCCATCGATCAGCTCGCTGCCTCCATCAAAGAGGTCGGTCTGCTTCAGCCCGTGGTGGTACGGCCCGCGGGGGATGGGCGCTACGAGCTCATCATGGGAGAGCGCCGCTGGCGGGCCTGCACGCTGGCCGGTCTGGAGCTGATCCCGGCGATCGTGCGAGAGACGAGAGAGGACAAGCTCCTCCTCGACGCGCTGATCGAGAACCTCCAGCGCGAGCAGCTCAACCCGCTGGAGGAGGCGGCGGCCTACCGCCAACTCCTGGACGACTTCGGCGCCACCCATGAGCAGCTCGCCACGCGCATCGGCCGGTCCCGCTCACACGTGACGAACACCATCAGGCTGCTCGGTCTCCCTCCCTCGGTCCAGAACAAGGTCGCGGCGGGCACGATCAGTGCCGGCCACGGCAAATCTCTGGCGGGCCTGAGCGATCCGGCCGCACAGGAGCACCTCGCCAACCGGATCGTGGCCGAGCTGCTCTCGGTCCGCGCGGTGGAGGAGATCATCGCCATGGGTGAAGCGGTGGCCGCTCCTGCCCCCGCGCCGCGCGCCCCGCGGGCCAAGCCCGCCGAGGACCCTTCGCTCCGCCGGTTGGCGGACCGTCTCTCGGACCACTTCGAGACGCGGGTGAAGGTGGACTTCGGCCGCCGCAAGGGCCGCATCGTGGTGGAGTTCGCCACCATCGACGACCTCGAGCGCATCATCGCGACAATGGCTCCGGACTCTTCCGTGGAACTCGCGGACGGGTAAGCCCTCTGCTGCGCGGACGGCTCCTGTGTTTCACGTGAAACACAGGAGCCGTTTCTCCTCCGCACTGAGCCAGACGCCAGGCGATCCGTCGCCCGCCCGGCTTCTGCGGGCAGTCCCTCGGCGGGACTCCTGTGTTTCACGTGAAACAGAGAAGTCCTCTTCATGTACGGGTCCGGTGCCGCCTTGGCCGGGTTCCTTTCCATGGGTCTTGAGGCCCTGCTCTTCCGTGCGGAGCCGATCTTCGCCGGTGGCCGTACGGGTTCGGCTTGGC
>NZ_JBHSBM010000074.1:0-21463 GCF_042650625.1 Planomonospora corallina | reverse complement strand
ACTTAACTACATCCCGCAGCGGGGCCAAATGAATCAAGATCTACGAATGTAGTACCCGTAGGACCCGTAGGACCCGTTTGAACTGTGGTGTTGTGCGGCCTTCACTGTCAAGGCCGAAGCGTTCTCGGCGCGTGGAACGGTTTCAGCTCTATCTGGGTGACGGCCCTTGAGCAGCAACCGAACGGCCAACGGCGCTAACGGACCGGGTAGACGGAGTTACCGCCGTCCGCCGTTCGGATGTGGTTGGAGTCTTCTCCTGAACCTGACCGTGAAGGTCAGCGGCGTCGGGCAGCCGGGTCGCGGCTCTCCTGCCAGCGGGCCAGGGCCTCGGGGGAGACACGGGCGTAGCGGGCCAGCGAGGCCACCGAGGTGTGGCCGGAGTAGGCGAGCAGGGTGGAGGTGTTGGCGCCGTCCTCGGCGGCGTGGGTCAGAGCGGAGTGGCGCAGTTGGTGCAGCGTCCACGGCCCGCCTGGCAGGGCGGCGGTGGCGTGCTCGAACAGCTCGGCGGCGCGCCGATACGACAGCCGCGCACGGCCGGAGGCCGGGTCCAGGTCCGCGGGCGGAAGCGCGACGCGGGCGCGGCGGTCGGTCAGGAACACCGGCCCGGTGCGGCGGCCGTCCAGCAGGCGGGGCAGAAGGCGGGCGGTGGGGGTGCGCCAGACGATGACGTCGACGGCGCCGCCCTTGCGGCGGACCTTGGCGCGGCGGTTGCGCAGGTCGAGGTCGCCGGCGTCGAGGGCGAGGACTTCTTCGGCCCGGGCCGCGCTCTCGTACAGCAGCCGCCACAGGGTGCGCTCGCGCAGGGCGAGGGCGGGCCGGTTGAGCAGGGCGCCGATGTCGGCGCGGGGCAGGGCGCGGGTGCGGTCGGGGGTGCGGTCGGGGGTGCGGGCGCGGCGCTGGATGCGGCGCAGCGGATCGGAGGTCAGCCAGCCCTGCCGGCGCCACCAGGCGCAGGCGGAGCCGAGGGCGTCCAGGCGGGCGTTGAACGTCGCCGGCGCGGCGCCGCCCCAGCGGTGAGTGAACCAGGCGGCGAGGCGGTCGACGCCGGCCTCCCCCTCGAGGACTTCCAATGGGGTGCGGTCGCCGAACTCGGCGGCCAGGGCGCGCAGGGCGGTGGCGTAGGCGCGGGCGGTGTTGGCCGTCGCGATGCCTCCGAGGAAGGAGGCGATCGCATCGGCGAGCGCCGGATGATCGGATGACCGGCCCAGGTGATGGATCCGTGCCATGTCCCCTCCGCCGCGCTATCGCAGATAAGCACCCCGAGTCGCCCGCCTGATGATCATGCGGCCGGTCCGGTGACCTCGGGCGGGTGATCGCCTACCCGGAGACTATCGCAGATAATCAGATACTATCCGCGGTAACTCGCCTTACCAGGGATCACTGATCGTCCCGTCCGCTTCCAGGCCGAACCGCAGCAGGTCCTTCCACCGCTCATCGGCGATCGTTTGCATCCGTAGCCGGGCCAGGTTCCACAACGCTGAGGCGTCGCCCGCGTCGGCTGCGGCATAGGCCAGCCGTTCGGCACCTTGGCGATCACCGGCTTGCTCGCGTTGCTCGATGAGATTGTGGAAGGCCGAGGTGTTACCCGCGTCGGCTGCGGCATAGGCCAGCCGTTCGGCATCCTGGTGATCACCGGCTTGCTCGCGTATCCCGGAAAGGTCCTGCAAGGCGGAGGGGTCTCCCGCAGCGGCGGCCGCTTGAGCTAGGCGCTCGGCGCCTTCAGCGTCCCCGATCCGCTCGCGTCGTTCAGCCATATGGCGTAGCGCAGTGGTGTCTCCGGCCGCGGCGGCTGCCTGGGCCAGGTGCTCGGCCTCCCGCAGATCCCCGGCCCATTCGCGTCGCTCGGCAAGATGGCGTAGCGCAGTGGTGTCTCCGGCCGCGGCGGCTGCCTGAGCCAGGTGCTCGGCCTCCCGCAGATCCCCGGCCCGCTCACGCATCCACGCCAGCCCTTGAAGGGCGGAAGGATCACCCATCCCGACGGCCGTTCGATACAGTTCCTCGGCCTCCCGCAGGTCTCCGGCCCGCTCACGCATCCGTGCCAGATTCTGGAGGGCGGAAGGATCGCCCATTTTAGCCAGCAGCCGGTACAGTTCCTCGGCCTTCAGCAGGTTGCCGGTCTGTTCATAACGTTCGGCTCGACGGCGTAGCGCGTATGTGCGGTCGGCTGTCGAGGTTTCCCGAGTGAGTTGTTCACCAGTTGAGCGCTGGGTGGCCCGCTTGTGTCGCGTGGCTACGGAGGAGTCGCTGGCCGCTTCGGTGCAAGTGATCAGGTTCTGTAACCGTTCGGCTCCTTCGTGCTCTCCCAACCGCTGGCGGCGTTCGACTAGGTCGTGCAGCGCGTATGTGTGGCCGGCCTCAGCGGCTTCCCGCGCTAGACGTTCGGCTTCGTGAGTGTCTCCGGCCCGCTCGCGCAACCGTGCCAGGTTCTGAAGGGCTGAGGTGTTGCCTGCTTCGACGGCCGCCCGGGCCAGGCGTTCGGCTCCCGTGTCATCTCCTCGCTGTTCCCGGAGCCAGGCGAGATCGTGCAGGGCGGAGGCGTCACCTGCCTTCGCGGCTGCGCGGGCCAGGCGTTCGGCCCCTTCGTGATCTGCTGCCCGTTCACGTAGCCGGGCCATGTTGCAAAGGACGGAAGCGTCTCCGGCGTCAGCCGCCGCGTAGGCCAGGCGTTCAGCGCTTTCGTGATCGCCTATCCACTGGCGTCGTTCAGCAAGGCGGTAGAGCACGGTGGTGTCTCCTGCCGCAGCCGCTGCGCGGGCTAGGTGTTCGGCGGCTTTGTAGTCTCCCGTCCGCTCGCGCAGGACGGTGAGGTTGTAGAGCGCGGAGGCGTCACCGACATCAGCGGCATGCTGCCATAGCGCGAAAGCATGGCGATGACGGCCTCGTTCTTGTGCGGCCTTCGCCAGGGCGACGTGGTCGCTCAAGGTGGCGGCGTGGCGGACGGCGGCATTCCAGAACGCGGCCGGGGGAAACAGCAGGCGGCGTTGGCGGGCACCGTACTGCTCCAGATAGTCGGCCAGCCGGTAGCACGGCTCACCACCGGTTCCCGCTGAGACCGAGGGGCTGCCGGGACGGGGGCGGATCCGAGTCAGCGGAGGGCGGGCGCCACGGCAGGGGCGCGGGTCTGCCAGGTAGGCGAATGCGCGCTCCAGCCAGTCGTCGCTCAGCAGGTCCCACTGCTCATCGGTCAGATAGCCGGCAGCGGCTTCCTCCAGGAACAGGCGTGTCAGAGCGGGACCGTGTCCCAGGCGGCGGGCGTCGATGGCGGCATCCAGCACCGCACGGGCGGCGGGTTCAGCGTTGTCATAGCGGGCGATGAGGGCCGGCCCGCCGGCGAGGTACTGCGTGAGGTGCCCCGAGGAGGCCTGGCGCAGAGCTTCTGTCAGCCGTGGGTCTCCGCTGCGTGCGGCGTACTCGCCTGCGGCCTGCAGGTCGGCGCCGGCGAAGGTCTCCGGTAGGCGGATACAGCAATCCTTGATCAGTTCACGTGTCTGGGCATGCGGATCAGGGACGCCGGGAGCGGGCACCGCGGTAAGGATGTCCCAGTACTGCGGCCACAAGGTGCCCAGGACCAGTACCGGTCCGCGCCCGGGGCCGCGCAGCAGTTCGCGCAGCCCGGCGGCGATCTGCTCTCCCAAGGCCGGGTCGGAGGTGAGGAGATAGTGCTGGGCTTCGTTCAACCACACCACCGTGTACGGTCCCAGCTGGGGAAGATCGCCTAAAGCGGCGGTCGGGCGGCTCGGATCTATCGGATGCCATAGCCGCCACGGTTCTCCCAGGGAGCGGACCGCTTCCCAGCAGGCACGCGTTTTACCCGTCGAGGATCCTCCCACCAGCATCACCAGCCGGCAGGCTCCGTTGCGCACCTCCTCCACCACCGTAGCCAGCCGGCTGTCGTGAGCACGGGGGATGTAGACGGGTAACACATCCAGGCCGTCGGCGGCCGACCCTGCGGTGATGGCCGGATGGACTTCCAGCGCCAGCGGATTCGCCTGTGCAACCGGCTGACCTGGGCCGGTCGGCGGCCGGGCAGCGGCCAGGTGCGCCTTCACCCAACCATCACGGGCTCGATGGACGGCGTCGGTTACCTCCCAGCGGGCCAGGCGGGCCAGCACCGTGGCGACGGCCACCACATCGGCTTGGCTGGGAGGAAGCTGTGTCGATCCGAGGATCCGGTTAATGCTGTCGCGTCCAGGGGCACCCGAAAGATCGTCATCGGCGAGCACGGCGGCCGTGATGTCGTCCAGCGATGGGCGACCGGCTTGCACGTACAGCTCGTAGAGCAGGTCCTTCAAATCGCTCAGCGGTCCCGGTGCCAGAGCGGGGCGTGCGATCGGACGCGGTCGGCGCGTTCCACTGCCAGACCCATCGCCACTCATCGCTCCATCATCGTCGCGCATCGATCTGCAATGCCGGACGAACTGCTTACGACCTGGCCACAGAGGGCTAACCCGTCGCAACTCGTCTTCGCTCCCCCACGCGATCGGATGGTGGATCTCAGCCGATCGGCTTGCTCCGTCCCCCGAATCATCAGGAGACCGCTATGGACGAAACCAACGAGCTCACTCGTGCCCAGCGCCTGGCATTGACTGCCGCCGCGCTGCGCGGCATCGCGGCCGGCATCGCCAACGCCGTCATGACCTGGTTGCTCCACCAGCTGATCAGCTGATCAGCCACCGCTGGCGGCGGAGACAAGGTCTCCGCCGCCAGCGCCCTTCCTTCGGGTACAGCAGGGGCGGATCGGCCCGGCTGTCATCGGGCTACCGTTGCTGCGCATGACGCACACCGAGATCGAGATCACCGCGGAGCTGGTACGGGATCTGCTGCGCGACCAGCACCCTAACCTGGCCGATCACCCGGTGCGGCTCGGTGCGCGCGGCTGGGACAATCAGCTGTGGCGGCTCGGTGACGACCTCGCCGTCCGGCTGCCCTGGGCGACGGAGTCCGCGGACGCGCTACTGGGCAAGGAGCACACCTGGCTACCCGTCCTCGCCCCACGCCTGCCGCTGCCGGTTCCCGTCCCGCAGCGCCTCGGCTAGCCCTCCACTCTGTTTCCACGGCCCTGGATCGTCACCACCTGGGTGCCGGGCGAGCCGGCCGACCGCGCCCCCGTCACCCGCGCCGCGGAGGCCGCCGACATCCTGGCCGCTTCCTGACGGCGCTGCACCGGCCCGCCCCTGCCGAGGCGCCCGCCGGCCGCTTCGGCAGGGGCGGGCCGCTCGCCGACCACTCCGAGAGGTTCGCCCAGCAGCTCACCTCGGCCACCGAGCTGGGACTCATCCCCGACCCGGACGCTGTTCGCGCGGTCTGGGACGACGCCGCCGCCGCGCCCGGCTGGGCCGGCCCGGCGCTGTGGCTCCACGGCGACCTGCATCCGGCCAACGTCCTGACCGCGGACGGCACCCTCTGCGGCGTGATCGACTTCGGCGACCTGTGCACAGGCGACCCGGCCTGCGACCTCGCCGCCGCCTGGATTCTGCTGCCGGACGGCGCCCTCGACCGCTTCCATGACGCCTACCAGCCGGCCTCGGACGTCGCGCCCCTGCGCCGCGACCGCGGATGGGCGGTGGGCCGCGCCCTCAGCGGCATCCTCATCGGAGAGGTCGGTGTCCGCGGCCGCCCGGGTGGCAAGGCCACATGGGGCCCACCCGCCCACGCAAGATTCACGGCTACCGCAGTCCAGCGGAGGTCTACGCTGAGATCTTGAACAGCAGTGATGCGTTGATCCCTTGAGACCGCCACCGTTTGACGAACGCGCGCCAGCCACACGCCCGCGGTACCGTCGAACCTGGTCCGATCGTTCATTTGCCGTTCGTTAAACGAACCCCCGCCCACCCCGCGATGCCTTCCTGCCATGTTCCGCACCCCGGGCGAAGCGTCAGGGCTGGAGGTCGTCGTCGCGGGCGAAGTCGGGGAGTTCGTCGGACAGCAGGTGTTCGGCGCCGCCTTCCAGGAGTTGAGCCGTCTCGGTGGAGCGGGGAAGCATGGTGTGCTCGTAGGCGCGGATGGCGTCGTCGATGGTGGGGGCTCCGGCGAGGGCGAGGGCGAGTTCGCTGGCGTCGAGCATGGCGAGGTTGACGCCGACGCCGAGCGGGGGCATGAGGTGAGCGGCGTCGCCGAGGAGGGTGACGGTCGGGTTGTGCGCCCAGGTGTGGGGTGCGGGCAGGGTGTGGATGGGGCGGTCGACGTAGGGTCCGTCGTTGTCGCTGATCAAGCGGCGCAGGCTGGGGGACCAGTGCGTGTACTGCTTGAGGAGCAGGGCGCGGATGGCGTCGGTGTCGTCGATGGTCAGCCCGTTCTGGGTGATCCAGTCGGCGGGGGTGCGCTGGATGATGTAGACGCGGATGTGGTCGCCGCTGTTGCGCTGGGCGAACAGGCCGCGTTCACCGTCGGCCGCGGCGGCGCCGCCCTGGCCGACGAGGTCGGCGATGTCGGGGTGGCGTTGGTCGACGTCGGAGAACCATGCCTCCAGGAAGCTCACTCCGCTGTAATGGGGGACGGCCGGGGAGACGGCGGGGCGGACCCGGGAGAAGGCGCCGTCGGCGCCGATGACCAGGTCGGTCTCGACGGTGCCGCCATCGGCGAAGTGCAGCAGGCGGGGGCCGTCGGCGGGTCCGCTGATCGTGGTGAGGGCTCGGCCCCACTGCACCGTCCCCGGCTGGAGGGAGTCCAGCAGGAGGGTGCGCAGCCGGCCGCGGTCGATCTCCGGTTTGAACAGTTCGCCGTCGCCGGGGACGTGGTGGAACAGGAGCTGGCCGTCGGGGTTCATCTGGCGCATCTCCTGCCCTTCGGGGCGGGCCAGGTCGAAGAACGCCTCCAGCAGGCCGGCCTCGCGCAGCGCGACCTGGCCGTCGTCGGTGCGCAGGTCCAGGGTGCCGCCCTGGTCGCGGGCGTCCGGGCCGGCGTCGCGATCGTAGACGGTGGCCGCCAGGCCGTGCCGCTGCAGGATGCGGGCGCAGGTCAGGCCGCCCGGTCCGGCGCCGATGACGCTGATACGGGCGTGGCGGGGTGCGGGAGAAGTCATGGCTGTTTCCTTGTGATCAGTGGTGGTCAGGGCCTGCGGCAGGCGGGCCGGACGCTCACGTCCAGCCCTCGCAGGCGCGCAGGCAGAGGGACGACAAAGCCTGTGATGGGCGGGTGCTGCGCAGGCCTGGAAGGATGCGCCGCCGGCCTGGGGCCTTGTGACGTTGACGAGACTAAGCACAAAAGTGCAACGAGTCAACTAAGTTATTCAGTTCATAATTTGTATGGTGCCGTAATTGGGTATGCTTCATCTATGACTGTCTCCTCCATCAGCCGCCGCGAGCGCAAGAAGGCGGCCACGCGGCAAGCGATCGCCGATGCGGCCCTGCGGCTCTTCCTCGAGCGGGGCTACGACCAGGTGAGCATCCGCGACATCGCCGATGCCGCGGACGTGTCGACCACCACGGTGTTCAAGCACTTCACCGGCAAGGAAGCACTCGTCTTCGACGAGGATCAGGACCGTGAGGCACAGCTCGTCGCCGCGGTCGCGCGGCGCACGCCCGGCCAGAGTGTCCTCGACGCCCTCCGCCGGCATGTCCTGGACACCTGGATCCGCATCGAGACCCACCCTCAGCGAGCCGAGTTCACCCACCTGGTGGACTCCACACCCGAACTGCGTGCCTATGCCGAGCGCATGTGGACCCGGCACACCAAAGCCCTCGCCGCGGCCATCGCCGACGCCTTCGGTGCCGACCACGATGACCTCGCCTGCGCCGCTCTCGCTCGCTACGTGCTGGAGATCCCCGCCCTCGCCCGCGGCCGCCACGACCCCCGGGCCGCCATCGAGACGATCTTCGGCATTCTGACCCACGGCTGGCGCCCGCCCATCACCGGCTGACGGGCGGCATCACCACGCGACCATGCCCACCGATCGCTCGCTCCGGGCGGCGGGCTTCGCGCCGACCCCGCCAACCCGCGGGCGGGACCGGTCAGATCTCGTCGTCCTGCTCGGCGTCGGGATCGCGCAGGTCGCGGATGGCGCCAGGGGCCAGGTCGGGCAGGACGAAGGTGTAGGTGCCGTGGACGCCGAGGTGGGAGTGGACGAACGGCGACAGCCGGGCCATGTCCTCCTCCCGCACCGGATAGCCCTGCGCCTTGAGCCGGCGCACGGCGGCGTCCAGGTAGACCGTGTTCCAGAGCGTGACGCAGTTCAGGACGAGACCGAGCGCACCGAGCTGGTTCTCCAGGCTGCGCTCGTAGCGGTGGTGCAGCTCGCCCTTCTTCCCGTGGCAGATCTTACGGGCCAGGGAGTGGCGGTTCTCCTGGAGGTTGCGGATGTCCTTGATGTCGCGGCTGTAGGTCTCGTCGACGTCGATGAACGCCAGGATGTGCAGGGTCTTGAAGATCCGGCCGTAGGAGGCGATCGCTTCGCCGAGCGCGGTGGGGTGGCCGCCTGCCTGCAGCATGGTGACGACGTCGTAGGCGCGCACCGTGCCGGTGCAGATCGAGGCGGCCACCCGCAGGATGTCCTCCCAGTTGCGGCGGATCTTGCCCAGGTCGATCTTGCCTCGGGCGAAGGTGTTCAAGGGCCCGTAGTCGGCGGTCGGGCTGATCCGCCAGCCCTTCTGGTCGGGCAGATCGGCCAGGGCCGGCCGGTAAGAGATCCCGAGCAGCTCCAGCAGGCCGAAGACCAGGTCGCTGTAGGAGCCGGTGTCGGACACCACGATCTCGGGCAGGTCGCCGCCGTCCAGGCCGAAGACGACGTCGACCATGTGCAGGGAGTCCCGGATGGTGCCCGACACGATCTTCGCGCCGCGGCCCATGCCGCGGTCGTTCATGGCGTTCAGCCAGGTCATGCCGCGTTTGGAGCCGAAGTACTTGCGGTTGGGGCGGGCGAAGGCGGCCGGGACGGGGACGACGAACCGCATCCCGTCGACCGCGGCGACCAGGCTGCCGCCCCACGCCTGGGCGAGCGGCAGATCGGCCTGCTTGCCGACCAGCGGCGCGTTCGCCGAGCTCAACGTCTCGGGGCGGACGTAGTTCTGGAACGCGTGCGACAGCCGTGAGCGCTCCAGTGCCTCGACACCCTTCTTGGCGATCGGCCGGTACCCGACGTTCAGCGAGTGGGCCGTCAGGCAGGCAGCGATCGAGACCGGCAGGTCTTTTAGCCGGGACCGGCCGCCCGACACGGCGGTGAACGCGGTCGCGAGCTCCGGAACCCAGGACATGACCTCCAAGATCACCTCAGGCAGCTCCACGCGCGGCAGCATCGCACTGGTGCGAGCCCGCAGGTCCACCAGGGACGGCGGCTCCTCGATCGCCTTCACCCCACTCAGGTGGATCTTCCCCGAGGAGTCCACCCGTACATCGAGGTTGGCGATCAACCGCCCGCCGACCTCCCGCAGGGCGGCGTCCAGGGTACGGGCATGCTCGGCCAGCAGCCGGTCGGGATCGGCGGGGAGGCTGAGCGCGGCCAGCGCCTCAGGCCGGACCGCCTCCCAGCGCGCGCCTTCCAGCAGCCCGGCCTGCGGGTTGCGCCTCGGCGTAGATCTCGCGGCGCTTCAAGGCCCGCCAGAACCGCTCCAGCACACACAAGGCGTAAGCGTGCCGACCGACCGAACCGTCCTCGCGCACCGGATGGCCGAACACCAGCCGCTTCCACGGGCCGTTCACCACCTCGGCGTCGACCAGGCGGCCCGGGATCAGCGGAGCGGGCAGGCGACTGCGATAGGCGAGCACGCCCGGCAGCGCCTTCATCGCCTCCAGCACCGGCGTACCCTCGGCGTTCGCGCCGAACTCGATCACCTCGGGCAGCACCTTCAACAACCCCGACACCGTGGTGTAGCGGCCGACCAGCTCGGCCCGCCAGTCGTCGGGATCGGCGGCGTCCGCCGGCAGCACACTGTCGTTCACCACCAGCGCGGTCCGCAACTCCGGCCGGGACACGACCGCCTCGATCGCCTCCCACACCTGCGCCACGCGGACCTCCTCCTCCGGGCCGCCCCAACCGTCGGAGGCGAACAGCGCCTCCACCGCGACCGCCAGCCGCGCGGAGGCCTTGGCAAGCTTGGGGTGCTTGCGGACCTTCTCCTTGTCCGAGGCGTTCTGCGCCTTGTTCACCAGCTCGGTCGCCATCAGCAGATCGAGCAGCTCCAGAGTGTCGTCGACCGACTTGCCCTCCCGATGCCGGACCGTGGCCAACAGCGTCGCCAGCCTGCGGCCGTCCGGGTGACGGCGCAGCGCCGAGGCGTCCGCGCGCATTCCGTACTTGGCCAGCTCCCCCAACCGGCGCGGCGGTACCAACGCTTCGGCGCCCAGGTTCGCGAGCCCCAGGCTCCTGATCTTCGCCACCTGGTCGAGGGCCTTGATGATCGTCGGGCCGGACGCCCGCGGCGGCACCCCCTTGCGCCACCGCTCCAGATCCGACACGCGTGACCCCGGCGGCACTTCCAGCAGCTGGTCCAGGACGTAGCGCTGGCCGACCGTCAGCAGTCCCTCCAGCATCCCCCACAACCGCTTGGTCGTGTCGTCGCGGACCTTCGTGACCAGCCGCGCCAGCGTCGTCACGCCCGGCAGCAGGACCTTGCGCTCCCGCAGCCACCCCACCCCATCGGTGAAGATCACCTTCGGACCGTCGCCCGACGTCCACGACCGGGCCGCCACCCATGCCGCGAACTCCCCCTCCACGTCGGTGAAGTCCTTCCACTCGCAGACCCGCCGGATCTCCTGCTGATGATCGAACGGCGTCGGCCGCCGCTCGGCGTACCGCTTCACCTGCGAGGGGTCCTCGATCTCCAACTGCTCGGCCATGAACTCCAGCACCACCGCGGACACATCCAGCGGATCCTCCAGGAACGTTCCCAGCCACCGCACCGTCATCAACTGGAGGGCGAACCCGAGCTTCATGTGCTCGCCGCGCCGCCGTCCGACCAGCGCCCGATCCTCGTCATCGAGGAAGAACACCCGCTCCAGATCCGCCCGCGACGGAGGCCCCGCGAATCGCCCGTACGCCGCCGCCTCATCATCAGTCAAGAACTCCACCGGCATACGTCGCAAAGTAGGACCGACCCGCCGGCAATCAACGCAGAGTCATCGAACCGTTGCAGGATCCGCGCATCTGCCTGACACCACCCGCATCAGAACGGTCAATCACGATATGAGGTGCCCGCCGCTCTCCTTAACGTGACTGGCCGCTCGGTTGCTGCTCAACCCCCGGAGCTCGCCAAGTGGCGGCACGGGCGGCCGCCGAACCGGATCCCTGGCAGGCGTTCGAGCTGGTGTTCATGGAGGCGTGCGTGCTGAGCGAGCACGATCTGGCACTGTTCGACCTGCTGGCCAGGGTCAGTGCGCCGAGCGCGGACAAGGGCCGGGAAGTGACGGGGCAGGTGATCGGCCCGCTGGTGGAGCGGGCTCAGGCCGCGGGCCGACTGCGGCAGGACGTGAGCGTGGAGGACGTGGCGGCGTTCATGCGCATGGCGGACGGCACCGCACCCATGGAGGCGCCGCTGCAAGGCCCTGCAGGTGCTCCTCGCCGGCCTCGCCGCCCACTGACCGGGTACGTCCAGACCGCGAGCGGCTGCTGGTCTTCCTCTATGACAGCACGTCCCCCATTGTGTGATGAAACGATGACAACGTCGGTTACCTCCGGATTCGCCTGATTGCCTGATGGTCATGCGATCGACGAACCTTTCTCCGAACGTCCGGTACGGCCAAAGGCCGGCTGGCCACCGCCGTACCGGAGCGGCCGTATCCGTGGCAGCAGTGACCGTGGCGGGGGTGGTCATGCTCGCGGGTTGCGGCACCTCGGCGGGTGGCGGACAAGCGATGGCCGACGGGACGGCCCAGCACACTCGGCAGGCCGCGACCGGCGTCAGGGTGCTGTGGATGGGCGACTCCATCGCCGGCGCGCAGGCCCCGGCCCTGGAAGCGGCATTGGAAGCCAGTGGTGTGGCGTTCAAGGACACCACTTCCGATGGAGGCGGCAACATCGTCGCCGGCGACCATCCGGTGACGGCCGAGGCGGCCGCCGACACCTGGAAGATGCTGCAGGAGAACCTCTCCTCTTTCCGTCCGACGGTGATCGCCTATCAGCTCACCAGTTATGACTGGGGCAGCGCCCGCCAGCAGCTGTCGGCCTACCGCAAGCTCGCCCGGACGGCCAAGGACGCCGGCGCCCGCCTCGTGCTGGTATCCGCCCCACCGTTCAAGATCGACGGATTCTTCAAGCCACACGAGATCGCGATCAAGAGAGCGCCCGCGATGGCCGCCAAGGCAGCCGACGGCGTCGACGTCAGCTACCTGGATGCCACCGAGTTGTGGGGCGGCGATCACAGCGCCGACAAGGCCCAGCGCGCCAAGGACGGTATCCACTCCTGCCAGCAGGGGTCGGCGGCCTTCGCCACCTGGTTCACCAAGCAGCTCGGCGAGCTGACGGGCTTTGCCCCGGCCTCCCCCCGCGTCTGGGCCACCGGGCCCTGGACCGGCGACGAGCGTTTCGTCAAACTCGGCTGCGGCTGATGGCTTCGACCTCTCGTGGCGCACACGCCATCACCTCTCGCCCGGCACATGCCGACGCTTCCCGTCGTGCGCACATCGGCGCGCTCGATGGGCTGCGCGGGCTCGCCGTTGCTGCGGTCCTGCTGTTTCACGCCGGATATCTGCGCGGCGGGTTCCTGGGCGTGGATCTGTTCTTCGTCCTGTCCGGGTTCCTGATCACCGCTCTGCTGCTGGCCGAGCTCGGCAGGCAAGGCCGTCTCGACCTGATGGCCTTCTGGCAGCGCAGGGTCCGCAGGCTTCTGCCCGCGCTCACGCTGATGGTGATGTCCACCCTGCTGCTGGCCTGGGCGTTCGCCAGACCGGACGTGCTGAGGTCGGCGTTGCAGGACGCGCCGTGGGTGGCCGCCCAGAGCGTCAACTGGCACTACATCGGCGAGCAGATCGGCTATTGGAACGCCTCCGGCACCCGTCTGTTCGCCCATCTGTGGAGCATCGGCGTCGAGTGGCAGTTCTACCTGGTCTGGCCCCTGATCGTGGTGGTGGCCGGAAGAGGACCGGGCGGGCATCGCAGGGTCGCGCTCGTCGCGGTTGCGGGTGCGCTGGTATCGCTCCTGCTCATGATCAGACTCGGGGCGGCCGTGGACACCACCCGCGCCTACGAGGGCAGCGACACCCGCGCGTTCTCGCTGCTGCTCGGCGCGGCCGCCGCCACCGCGCCCGCGCGCGACGTCGTGGCCCGCCTGCCGCAGACGGTCATGGACGTGATCTGCGTTTTGCTGCTGTGCGGGCTGGGCGCGTCCTGGCTGCTGACCGCCGGGGAGAAGACGCCCGGCCTGTTCACCGGTGGGATGTTCGCGCACGCCCTGGGCGGCGCCACGCTGATCGCGCTCCTGGCCCAGGTGCCAGAAGGGCTGGTGGGCCGAGTGCTCGGCAGCGCCGTGCCGCGCCGGCTGGGCGAGTTGTCCTACAGTCTGTACCTGTGGCACTGGCCGATCTACCTGCTGCTGCCGCGCCCGGCGGCCGTGCCCGGCGGCGGGGTACGGGACTGGGCCTGGACGATCGCCGCGATCGGGCTGTCGCTACTGGCTGCGGTAATCTCGAAGACCGCCGTGGAGGACCCGGTACGGCTGCGCGCCGGGTGGGCCACCGGACGACGCGGATGGGCGGCACTGGCGGTCACGGCGGTCACGGCAGCGGGCCTGTGGGCGACGATCCCACGGCCGGTGCCGGGCACCGACACGGTGAACGTGAGCAGACTCGACCAGCTGTGACCGCACCGATCATGCCCGAGAACAGGAGACGACAGATGCCGGGGACGCTGGGGCGCATGGCGGCCGCCCTGGTCGCGGTGGCGATGCTGGCGGGCTGCGGAATCACCGACACCGACGCCCACCCCGCCGGGCAGCCGGTCGAAGGCGGCCTGACCGCGCGCAGCAGCCACCTGCTG
The DNA here is from genome assembly GCF_042650625.1 of Planomonospora corallina. Classification (NCBI taxonomy): domain Bacteria; kingdom Bacillati; phylum Actinomycetota; class Actinomycetes; order Streptosporangiales; family Streptosporangiaceae; genus Planomonospora; species Planomonospora corallina. The sequence goes on along the minus strand of NZ_JBHSBM010000074.1, from coordinate 7,560 downwards.
CGGGTGTACTTCATCACCTCGCAGGGCACCTGGCCGGTGTCCCGCCCGGCCCAGGCCGGCGACCGGCTACCGCAGGCCATGAAGGCGCTGCTGGCCGGCCCCACGACAGGCGAGCGCGCCCGGGGGTTGAACACGCGCCTGCCTTCGACGTCTCGGCCGATCCAGGCCCGCACGAGTAAGGGCCGGGTGGAGCTGCGCCTGCCGTGGCTGGTGCGCGATCTGCAGCACGCGGCGGTGAGCCAACTGGTGTGTACGGCCGCCGCGGCCTCGGACTCCGGCGGCGATCCCGTCATCGAGGTGCTGGAGCCCGGCATGGGGAACGACCCCTGGCTGGTCAGGTGCGATGAGAGCGGGACGGCCGTCCCCGTCGAGCCGGGAGGCTTCTCATGACCCGGGTGCTGCTGATCGAGGACGACCCGGCGGTGCGGCGGGGCGTGAGCCTCGGTCTGCGCCACCGCGGCCACGAAGCCCTGGTGGTCACGACCGGTGAGGACGGGCTGGCCGAACTCGTCGCGAGCGCTCCCGACATCGTGCTGCTCGACCTGATGCTGCCCGGCATGAGCGGCCTGGAGACCTGCCGCCGCATCCGCGCCTTCAGCCAGGTGCCCATCGTGATCCTGTCAGCGCGCGACGATGATGTGGACATCGTCGTCGGCCTGGAGGCCGGCGCCGACGACTATGTGATCAAACCGGCCAGCGGCGAGGTCATCGAGGCCCGCATGCGCGCGGTGCTGCGCCGCACCTCCCAGCCGGCCATCGACCAGGCCCGCACCCCCTACGGAGATCTGCTCATCGACCGGGTCGCGCTGCGCGTGCTCAAGCAAGGCACGCAACTCGCGCTGGCGCCCACGGAGATGAAGCTGCTGCTGTTCCTGTCGGCCGCGCCCGAGCAGACCTTCAGCCGCCAGCAGCTCCTCGAGCAGGTGTGGGAGCACACCTTCCACGGCGACTACCGGCTGGTCGACGCGTGCGTCATGCGGCTGCGCGCCAAGATCGAGGACGACCCCCGCGATCCCCGCTACATCCAGACCGTGCGCGGCTTCGGCTACCGGTTCGGCCCGCTGTGATCCGGCTGTCGCTCGCCCGGGGGCTGCGGGCCCAGCTGGTGCTGGTGTTCTTCCTGGTCTCCGCGCTCAGCGCGCTGGTCGCCGCCGCGGTCACCTTTCACCAGGGCCGCACCGCGATCGTGGCACGCGCCCAGGCCGACGCCTTGCAGGAACTGCGCGCCCACCTCACCTCCCGTGCGTCCGACCTGCCCGCCGACCTCACAGAGGCGGATCTGCGTACGCTGGCCCTGCAACTGGACCGCGCGGCGGGCGTACGTGAATGGCGCACCGCGCTGTCCTACCGCGGCGGCCCGCTCGTCACCGCCGGGGCGCAGGCGCCGCCGCTGCCCGCGCAGCTGCGCGCCCGGGCCGCCACGGCGACCACGGCCCTGGCCCAGCGCTTCCACCACGATCAGTCGCCCTGGCTGGCCGTGGTCCTTCCCGTCACCGCCGCCGCACGCCCGCACGGTCCCGCGCCGCTTCTCGTCTACGCCTGCCTCCCGCTGAGGTCGCAGCAGCAGGACGTGGACACGCTGGCCGCCGCTGCCCGCGCCGGCGCGCTGCCTGTCGCCGCGGCCTCCATCGTGCCTGCGCTGCTGGCCGCGGGCCGGCTGCTACGGCCGGTGCGGCGGCTGCGTACGGCCACCGAGCAGATGGCCGGCGGCCGCCTGGACACCCGGGTGAACGTCACCGGCGAGGACGAACTCGCTGACCTCGGCCGGACCTTCAACACGATGGCCGCCACCCTGCAGGCCGACGCCGACGCGCTGCGCGCCATGGAGGCACGCGCGCGCAGGTTCGCCGCCGACGTCTCCCACGAGCTGCGCACGCCGCTGGCGGCCATGAGCGCGGTCACCGAGATCCTCGACGCCGACGCCGCAGACGGCCGGCTCGCGCCGCTCACCGCCGAGGCGCTGCACCTGGTCTCCGACGAGACGCGCAAGCTCACCCGCCTGGTCGAGGACCTGATCGAGGTGTCCCGCTTCGACGCGGGCGCCGCCGTGCTGCACCTCGACGAGGTCGACCTGGGCCAGCTCATCACCAAGACGCTCGCGCTGCGGCGCTGGCAGGAGCGGGTCCGCACCGACATCCCCGCCGGGCTGCGCGCCCGCCTCGACCCGCGCCGCGCCGATGTCATCCTGGCCAACCTCGTCGGCAACGCGCTGCGGCACGGCGGCCCAGCGGTGTCCGTTATCGTCCAGGTACGGGCCGATAACGACCGGATCACCGTCACCGTCTCCGACGACGGGCCGGGCATCCCCGCCGACCTCCTGCCTCACGTCTTCGACCGCTTCACCAAGGGTGACGCCGCCCGCACCCGGACCGAGGGCAGCGGCCTGGGCCTGGCCATCGCAGCCGAGAACGCACACCTGCACGGTGGCACCCTCACCGCGGTCAACGCCCCGCATGGCGGGGCCGTCCTGACCCTCACTCTGCCCGCCCTACCCCGGCCCGCAGAGGAAAGCGCGGCGCATCACCCGTCGGCACCATGACGTCCACCGCCGGACCGGCCTCCCACAGGCAGCCGCCGCGTCCGGCAGGCGCTGCCCGCGGGAGTCTCGCACATCGGGCAATCAAAGTGTTCGACGGCGGCGGCCGGATCCGCTAGCTCAGTCATGTCGCAAAACCTATAGCGGACCCCATTCTGAGAAGTCGGTTTTGCGAGAGGTTCTGAGAACGAAGATCAAGGACAAACCGGACACTCACCGGATGATCACCAGCTCTCGCAGAACCAACCATTTCTGAGAACAAGATCAGTCCAACTCGGGGGTAGAGGCGTCGTCCTCGCCCAGACGAGTCCGGAACAGAATGTCACGCCGCTTCCGCCCGGCCTGCTAACGAGACTTTTCGTTCGCATGCTGCTCGACCCCCGGCTCGTCCGCCGGCGGCTGCTGGCGGACGGCGGCCCGGCGTCGGCGGCGGCCGCGGTTGGTCCGCCGGTTCCACTCGCTGCGCATCGGGCGGATGTGTTCGTCCACGGCGTCCTCGACCGTCTTCAGGGTCGCGGTGAGCGCTGCCAGGACCTCCGCCGGGCTCGGGCCCTGGTCGTCGTGGTGGAGCAGCCGGGCGAGGTCGCCCCGCGTCTGGCGCAGCAGGGTCTCCAGCCGCATGAGCCTCACATAGCCCGCTTGCAGGTCGGGTGGCAGGTCGTCGCGGGCCACGGTCAGCGCCACGGCCGCCGCATACCCGGCCACGGTCTGGCCGTGGCCGGCGGCGGCGCGGGCGAGCTCGGCGTGCTCCTCGGCCGACAGGCGGAGGTTGACCCGGATGGTCCGGATGGTGCGGTGGCCGGCCTCCGTGCGGGACCGGCGGCAGGTGCGCGAAGGCGTGGGCGGGGTGCTCAGGTTCGTCCTCCTTCGGCGCCCCGCTGAGCGGGGGAAAAACGGCTTTGGGTAACCCAACGTACTAACTTGCTCCAGGGTTTCGGCGACCATCGCGCGGCGGTCTTCTCCTAGCGCTCCGGGCGGAAAAGTGTTGAGCGCCCGGTTGATGTCAGTGGATACGCCCGGTTGTTGACAGGGTCGTGCGCCCAGTTGATGTCAGTGATGCCGGGCGTCACCGATGGCCGGTGGCGGCCTCGTACGGCGTAGCCCGTACCTGGTCTCGGCCCGCCGGCCGCGTGTTCTCCGAAAGCAGCGTCGAAGCGCTGCGTCCCGACAGCGAGCACGTTTCCGGAAACCATGCTCGGCGTCTGCTTCCGGAATCGAGCCACTCCGGAAGCAGGGACGGTGGTCCGGCTTGAGGGATCAGGCCGGAGACATGACCTCGTACAGGTTGCGGGCGGCGTCGACGAAGAACAGCCCGCGCGCACACAGCGGGTGGTCGATGCGGCCGTTGTCGGGCTCGGTGGGACGGTTGCCGTAGGGCACGCCGGCCTGCTGCAGGCGGGCCAGGATCTGATCGAAGGTGGCCGGGTCCACGTCGAAGGCCAGGTGCATGCCGACGGGGTCGGCCACGGTCATGAAGTCCAGGGTCAGCTGCTCGTTGACGCGTACGGGGGCGAAGTGGCCGCTTCGGCCGGCGGGCGGCAGCTCCTCCAGGCCCATGATCGAGGCGAAGAAGCGGGCCGCCTGCCGGTGGTCGGCCGCAGGCACGATGGTGTGGTTCAGCGTGATGGTCATGCCGGGCTCCCCGGAGCAGTGACGACGCCGTGCAGGAGAATGTCGACGAGATCGTGCGAGGACGGCCCGGCTTCACCGGAGGCGGGGTGGAAGCGGGGAAACAGCATCCCCAGGAAGACCGAGGCGATCGTCTCCGGTTCCAGGCGCAGCACTGCGCGGTCGGGTTCGATCAGTTCGGTGAGGGCCTCGTGGGTCGCCTTCATCGAGGCTTCCCGGCCGCCCGGGGTGGGTCGGTCGCCGGCCGGTCGCCCGCGCTGGTGGCCGGAGGCGTGCAGGGCGCCGATCACCGTGCCCATACGTTCCAGGTGGGCGCGCAACGCCTCGGCCGCCTGGACCAGCCGGTCGACCAGTGGATCGTCCAGAGGGATCGAGGCCAGTTCGCGCAGCACGTGCTCGGGGTTCATCGCCTCGGCCAGGCACGCCTGCAGCAGGTCGTCCTTGTCGGTGAAGACCCGGAAGATGGTGCCTTCGCCGATGCCGGCCGCGCGGGCGATGCGGCTGGTGGTGACCGCGGCGCCGTACTCGGCGACCAGTGGCAGCGTCGTGGCCACGATCATCGCTCTGCGGTCTTCGGTACTCATTGCTGGCGCTCGTCGCCGGGTGGGGGTGTGCGTCATGCACTCCATCATTAGGAGTGAGTACTCACTCAGTCAATGGATTAATGATGACCGGGCCGGAAGGACTGTTGTCCGACGGGCCGTCACCAGTACGGCCGAGGGTGCCGGAATTCTCAGCCTCACTGTCAGCAACCGGGCGCGCAACAAAAAGGGCATCGAGCTGTCGGCGGGTCCGGCGGTCAAGGCCGCCGACCGAGCCCCGGCGAGGGAGCGGCCTTGAGGGGCGGCCCGCGACGGCTACGCTCGCCCGGCCGGAGCGCCAGGGGCCGGGCAGGGCGCGGCTGCGCCGTACGGGCGGGAGGCGATCAGCCGGGCGGAGCGCATATCTTGCTACCCCCGATCCGGGCCGGGAGGACGTTCGACGCGCTACCACCTCGGAGTATCCGATCCGATAACAGGAGTCGCCCCTCGCCAGCGTGGGTAACAGATGGTGCAGACCCCCGGAATGCAGCGTCAGCGACCTTCCGCGAGGAGCAGGACATGGTCAAGATCGGAATCGTTCTGGGGAGCACCCGGCCCGGCCGCATCGGGGAGGCGGTGGCCAAGTGGGTGTACGACTTCGCCGCCAAGCGCACCGACGTAGACTTCGCACTGGTCGACATCGCCGACTACAACCTGCCGCTGCTGGATGAGCCGGTGCCGCCGTCGATGGGCCAGTACAGCAAGGAGCACACCCAGCGGTGGGCCGCCAGGATCGCCGAGTTCGACGGGTATGTGTTCGTCACCCCGGAGTACAACCACGGCCCATCCGGAGCGCTGAAGAACGCCCTGGACTACCTGTACGCCGAGTGGAACAACAAGGCCGCGGCCTTCGTCGGCTACGGCAGCGCCGGAGGCGCCCGCGCGGTGGAGCAGTTGCGCCTGGTGGCCGCCGAGCTGCAGATTGCGACCGTGCGCGGCCAGGTGATGCTGTCGCTATTCACCGACTTCGAGAACTTCTCTGTCTTCAACCCGGCCGCCCATCACGAGCAGCCGCTGGCCACGATGCTCGACCAGCTGGTCGCCTGGAGCCGGGCGATGAAGTCGGTGCGCGAGCAGCATCACATGGAGACCTACCGCTCCTAAAGGACCGCAGCGCAGCGGTCGCGTCCGCCCGGACAGGGCCTCGGCGAGTCCGGGCCAGCAGAAGGCGAGCGTGGCCGCACCCCTGAGCAGCGCGTCGATCTCGGCCCGCTCGTCGCTGTCGTGCCAGCGGTCCTGCGGCAGGCCGGTGCCGAAGAAGACCACCGGCGCCCCCAGGGCGGTGTGCAGCAGGTGGGCCGGGCCGCCGCCGCCGTTGCGCATCTCCCCCGCGACCGGGGCGCCGAACCCCCGCTCCATCGCCCGGCCCAGCGCGGCCGCCGCCGGATGGCCCGGCGGGGTGCGGTACGGCTCCTGCGCCGCCTCCAGCGAGACGTCCAGCCGGTACTCGACCTTGCCGCCGATCCGCTCGGCCACCCAGGCCCTCAGCTGCTCGGCCGCCTCGGCGACCTTCTGGTCCGGAACCAGGCGCAAGTTCAGGTCCACCGAGGCCACCGAGGGGATCGCGCCGCGGGAGGCGCCCACGGGGTCGCCGCCGATGAAGGCGAGGATCTCCGCCGCGGGGCGGGTCCAGACCCGCTCCAGCACGCTGTAGCCGTCCTCGCCGCCGACCGTGCGGGTCTCGGTGCGCTCCAGCCAGTCGGCGTCGCTGTAGGGCAGCGCGTTGATCCGCCCCCGCTCCTCGGCCGTCAGCTCCGCCACCCGGTCGTAGAAGCCGGGCAGCGTCACCCTCCCTCTCTCGTCGTACAGCTGCGCCATCAGCTTGCACAGCTCGGCACAGGGGTTGGGCGCGGCTCCGGAGACGGCGCCCGTACGGTCGCCTCACTGACCTGGTAGCCGAGCCGGGCCAGTTCACCGTGCACCCGGCGGTATCCCCAGCCCGGTTTCTCTCGCGCCAGGCGCACCACCGGGTCCCGGATCTCCCTGCTCGTTCTCGGGCGGCCCGACCGGCTCGGATACGTCCATCGGCGTCGGACCAGGCGGCGGTGCCAGGTCAGCAGGGTGCCCGGCGTCACCAGTCGATGCGCGCGCAGGGCAGATGGCAAGAACCGCGCCAGCGCGGCCAGGACCGCTCGATCGGCCCGGTCCGGCTTCGGCCGGGCGACCTGACGCCGCAGCACCGCCACCTCATGCCGAAGCACCATGATCTTGACGTCCTCGGCCGCCTCGCTTCGGCCCAGCAGCACCAGCCAGCCGAACACCCGGATCATGATCCGGTAGAGGAGACGGAGGGACACAAGAACCAATCTTGCCTGAGCCGCCGCATCAGGTAGATCTGCAGGTCAAGCACCCTGCGACGACTTTGAAGCGGTACACGCCCCGGCCCTCAGATCGAGTCGACGCCTCCGCTACCGTGGATGCGGTCCCTCTACTCGTCGGCTTTTGCCTGTCGACCCGTGACGGAGGCAGACGATGGCACGCACGCACGCACCGGCCCGGCACAGACATCGAGATCGACCTGGATGATTTGCTACCCGATCCCGACGACCGCCTCATCGACGCCGACGATTACGAATGGACACTCTGATCCGGTCTTCCGGCAGACGGTCCGACCGGTATGGGTGAGCATGGGAGGCCACCTGAAGCAGACGGCTCCGTAACCCCGCTCTCCCCCGGCATGCCTTCGCCTGCGACCGGTCATGACGCGCAGGCTGGTGCCGGGCTCCTGCCGGAGACCCGGTATCGGCCGCTTCCGGCGGGGGTCAGACGGAGAACCGGTTCACGACCGCCCGCAGCTCGGCGGACATGCGGGCC
>NZ_JBHSBM010000073.1:0-3893 GCF_042650625.1 Planomonospora corallina | reverse complement strand
GCGCAAGCGGCCTAGCGAGAAGCCGCTCCCTTCAGGGAGCGGAGGAGTCACTCAGGGCACCACCCGCGACGGCCACGAGGTCCGCCTCGGGGGAACGGCCCGTGAGGAACAACGGAACGAAAACGTACGCTAAGAAACGATCTTGAGGGGTGGTTTGGTCTCCGATCGTCGGCCGAGCAGGTGTTTGGCGTGTGCTCCAGTTCCGAAGCGCCCGCCGTTCGACGAGACCGCCGCCTGGGCGAGTCGATCAGGAAAGGTGTCGGTTCGATCACTTCACGGTGGGAAAGAGCAGGTAGGGCATAGCTTGACAAGCTGTGCCCGTTGAATTCCTCAGCGATGAGCAGGCCGCCGCGCACGGCCGCTTCACCAGCGCGCCCACCCGCACCGAGCTAGAGCGGCACTTCTTCCTCGACGACGCCGACAGGCGGCTGGTGGCCAAGCGGCGCGGGGACCACAACCGGCTGGGGTTCGCACTGCAGCTGGTGACGGTACGCTTCGTCGGCGCCTTCCTGGCCGATCCGGTCGATGTCCCTATCGGGGTGGTCGACTATGTCGCCGACCAGCTGGACATCGCCGATGCTTCGTGCGTGAAGCAGTACGCCCAACGAGCCGGGACGCATCGCGAGCACGCCGGGGAGATCCGGCGAGCCTACGGGCTGCGGGACTTCGCCGAGGCCGAAGACGCGCTCGCGGTCTGGGTGACTGATCGGGCCTGGACCACCGGAGACGGGCCGACGGCGATCTTCACCGACGCGACTGCCTGGCTGCGCGAGCACGGGGTGCTGCTGCCAGGCGTGAGCACGCTGGCCCGCCTGGTTGCCCGTGTCCGCCAGGAGACCTACGAGCGGCTGTGGCAGCTGCTGCATGACCTGCTCTCGACCCAGCAACGGCTGATCTTGAACGTGTTGCTGGAGGTGCCGCCCGGGGCGCGGGTCTCGGAGCTGGAACGGCTGCGCAAGGGCTCGACCAAGGCTTCGGGACCGGCCATGGTCAAGGCGCTGGAACGGGTCGTGGAGATCGCCTCGGTGGGTATGGGCGGGATCGACACCTCGGCGATCCCGCCGCGGCGGCTGGCAGAACTGGCCCGCTACGGCCTGACCGGTAAGGCCCCGGCGATCAAGCGCCACCCGCCCGTGCGGCGCCTGGCCACGCTGCTGGCCACCGTGCAGGTGCTGGAGGCCAAAGCGATCGATGACGCGCTGGAGCTGCTGGACGTACTGATGACCGGTCAGCTACTGGCTCGCGCCGAGCGCGAGTCGGCCAAGGAGAAGCTGCGCACCTACCCGCGGTTCTCCCGAGCCTCGGCGACGCTGGCGCTGGCGGTGGAGGTGCTGCTGGAGGCCTCCGAGTACGGCGAGGACCTCACCTTGGAGCAGGTGTGGGAGTCCATCGACGCGGTGGTACCGCGCGGCCAGTTGCGCGCCGCGGTGGAGGCCGTCACCGACGCGGCCCCGCCGCCGGACGCCGACCCCGATGGCCAGTGGCGGGCTCTGCTGACCGAGAAGATCGCCGTGGTGCGGTCGTTTCTGCCGCTGCTGACCTCGGCCATCGCCTTCGGTGCCACGGCCGAGGGGGAACCGGCGCTGGAGGCGATGCGCGCGCTGCCGACTCTGATCAACCGCGCGGGCCGCAGGAAGATCAAGGCCGCCTACCTGCCGGCCGACGGCATCGCCGAGGAAGTGGTGACGGGTGAATGGAAGCGCCTGGTGCACCGCAAGGACCTGCCCGAAGGGCTGGTGGATCGGGCGGCGTATGTGTTCTGCGTGCTGGAGAAGTTCCACCGGCTGCTGCGCCGCCGCGATATCTACGCTCTCGGCTCCTCGCGGTGGAGCGATCCGCGGGCGCACCTTTTGGCAGGTCAGGCCTGGCAGGCGGCTAAGGGGCCGGTGCTCAACACGCTGGGCCTGCCCGAAGACCCCGAGCCGCTGCTGGCCGCGCACGCCGCCGCCCTGGACGAGGCCTACACCGACGTCGCGGGACGGCTGACGGATCAGACCGCGGTCAGCGTCGATGCCGAGGGCCGGCTGCATCTGGCGCATCTGGAAGCCGTCGAAGAGCCGCCCGGTCTCATCGACCTGCGCAAGCGGCTGCAGGGCATGCTGCCGCGGGTCGACCTACCGGAACTGATCTTGGAGGTGATGTCCTGGCGGCCGGGCTTCACCGCGGCCTTCACTCCGGTCTCCGGCGGCGCGGCGCGCCTGGAGAGCGATCTGCACGTCACCATCGCGGCCTGCCTGACCGCGCACGCCCTCAACATCACCTATGCGCCGATCATCTCCCCCGGGGTTGCGGCGCTGACCCGCGACCGCATCAGCCATGTCGACCAGACCTACCTGCGCCCCGAAACCTACAGCCCGGCCAACGCGTCCTTGATCGAGGGCCAGGCCGGCATCGGTCTGGCGCAGGCCTGGGGCGGCGGGCTGGTCGCGGCGATCGACGGGGTGCGTTTCGTGGTGCCGGTGCCCACCATCTGCGCCCGGCCCAACCCCAAGTACTTCGGCCGCCGCAGGGGCGCCCAGTGGCTCAACATGATCAACGATCAGGGGGTCGGGCTCGGCGCCAAGGTGCTCTCGGGCACGCCGCGCGACTCGCTGCACGTGATCGACGTGCTGTACGGCCGCGACGGCGGACGCGCCCCCGAAGTGATCATCACCGACGCCGGCTCCTACAGCGACATCGTCTTCGCCCTCATCCACCTGCTGGGGCGCAAGTTCCGACCCGTGCTGGCCGACCTGCCCGACCACAAACTCTGGCGCTTCGATCCGGGCGCGGACTACGGACCGCTGAACACCGCCGCCCGCGGCAAAATCGACACGGTCGCGATCCGCCGCCACTGGGACGACATCCTGCGTATCGTGGCCTCCATCCACACCGGCGCGGTGCGCGCCCACGACGTGATCCGGATGCTGCAGCGCGAGGGCCATCCCACCCCACTGGGCAACGCGCTGGCCCACTACGGGCGGATCTTCAAGAGCCTGCACGTGCTCACCTACGTCGACGACGAACCCTACCGCCGCGATATCAAGGCCATGCGCAACCTCCAGGAAGGCCGCCATGACCTGGCCAAACACCTGTTCCACGGCCGCAAGGGCGAGTTGCGCCACGCCTACCAGACCGGCATGGAAGACCAGCTCGGCGCCCTCGGCCTGGTACTCAACTGCGTGGTGCTGTGGAACACCGTCTACCTGGACACGGCCCTGCAGACTCTCCGCGCCCAAGGACACCACGTCGCCGACGAGGACGTGGTGCGCCTTTCACCGTTCATGCGCAGGCACATCAACGTGCACGGCCACTACTCCTTCCACCTGCCCGACCTGGGCGGCGGCCGCCGCGCGCTCCGCGACCCCGACGCAGCCGATACCGAGGAGAGCTGACACGAGACGATTCGCGCTTGGGGCTCGCGCGGGTGCGCTCCCGTGATCGTGGAGATGCGCTTGTTCGTCCTGCTCAGGACGGGCCGGTCCCTTCGGGTCGGCGGAGAGCGGCGGCACTTCGCATGAACCGGAGGTCTGAGGTCAGCGAGACGCTTCTTCCAAACACCGCTGCATTCTTTCGAAGAGCGAGCCCGTCGCGGTGGGGCAGACACGGATCTCATGTCCTTGCTGGTCAAGGACTTTCCGGTGCCCCAGAGGTTCCTTGAGCGTGATGGGCACGGTCTGGTTCGTTCCGGTCCCCATCTGTATGCCAGAGGACTCGGGGCAGGTATCACGGAGGATCACCCGCACGGTCACGCTGGTCGGCGACTCGACCGCCTCGGCCCGTTCGACCACGGTGCAGACCGTGTCGGACACCATGGTTCCGTCGGCGTGCAGGGTGAGGGCCCGTCCTCCGGGGGCCACCTCGGCCATGCGGATCGGCGCGTCGAAAGGCTTGGCCGGCTCCTGCGCGCAGGC
>NZ_JBHSBM010000072.1:0-1967 GCF_042650625.1 Planomonospora corallina | reverse complement strand
TGTCTCGTGGTGTTCGTCAGGTAAGAGTGACGAGCGCGCGATTTTGTTACGACCAACCCCGAGATTTTTTTCTCCGGCCCCGGAGAAAGGGCTCCAGCCCGGGTGTCCCCGCCCAGGGGAGGCGGCACGCGGCCGCGGAGCCTCGGCGCGGCCCCGCACACGGACCGGCACCGCACACGGACCGGCACCGTGTTATCCGACCGATACGCCCGCGGTTCCAACCCGGGAGCCCTCCGGCGGCGTTGTTTCGATACATGGACCGTTACGAGGGGTTCCATGAGTTCGTACGCGCCCGCCAGCAGTCGCTGATGCGGACGGCGTACCTGCTCACGGGGAACGCCCATCTCGCCGAGGACCTGCTGCAGATGGTCCTCATCCGGGTGGCCGCGCACTGGGCCAAGCTCGCCAGGAACGGCAACCCCGAGGCGTACGCCCGCAGAGCCCTGGTGAACCAGACCATCTCCTGGCGCCGGCGCAAGCAGGTCGAGCTGCCCGGGGCCGAACTGCCCGAGCAGGCCGCGACCGGGCAACTGCACGACGAGGCGACCGTACGCCGCCTCGCCCTGCAGCACGCGTTGGCCCGGCTCACCCCGAAGCAGCGGGCCGTGATCGTGCTGCGCTTCTACGAGGACCGCAGCGAGCAGGAGACCGCAGAGCTCATGGGCGTCTCCGTCGGCACCGTCAAGAGCCAGACCAACTACGCGCTGGCGAAGCTGCGCGCCCTCGCCCCTGAGGAGGTGTACCGGTGAGAACGCTACGCGAGGATCTGCGGGCGCTGGCCGAGCAGGCGCCCGACGTCGATCTGGCGGCGCAGGCGGTACGAGGTGCGCGCAGGAGGCGCGCGACCCGGCTGGCCGTGCTGACCGCCACCGTGACCTGCCTGATCGCGGGCGGGGGGGCAGCGCTGCTCCAGCAGGCACGCCCCGTGCCCGCGATCGTGCTCACCCCGCCGGAGACGAAGGTGCTTCCCCTGCCGGCGAAGGACGTCGGGCCGGTGGAGCAGGCGTACCAGCCGAGATGCCGGGTCGCCGCCGAGGAGTGCGCCGACCGCGCCTGGCGGATCATGACACGCGACGGCGAGACCTACGAGCTGGGCAGGGACGTGGCCGGCCCTCTGCAGGTCACGGCGGACGGCCGCAGGATCGCGTACTACAGCTCGAAGCATCGTGTGATCGTGGTGCGCGACCTGGCCAGCGGCAAGGTGTGGAAGTCGCCGCTGAAGCAGTCCGCGGAGGACTTCGCGGTCGAATACGCGCTCCGGCTGTCACCCGGCGGGCTGAGGTTCGTCGTGTCGGGGTGGGGCGGCCGGCGGGAGCCGAACAAGCTGGTGGACGTGGAGCGCGGGACGGTCGTCGACCTCAAGCGCGGGTGGTGGCCGGTGAGCGTGTCGGACGGCTCCGGGCCCGTCGTGCTGGCCAAGCCGTACGACATGACCAGTCAGGTGTGGGTGCTCGGCCACGCCCCGATCACCATCCAGGACTTCACCTACGACTACAGCGCCCTCGCCCCCGACGGGCGGACGCTGGCCCGGCTGGGGCAGACCTTCGACCGGGACCGGCGGCCGATGGTGGAGTTGGACGGCTCGATCGTGCTCTTCGACGCCGTGCGGGGCGGCCGCGAGACCCGCGTTCAGATGTCCGGCATCGCGGAGGGGCTGCGACCGAGCAAGCTCGGCGGCTGGTCGAACGGCACGGAACTGACCGTGCTCGCCGTGCCTCCGGAGCCGGACGGGCCGGCGGCGGTGGTGTACGCGGTGGACGTGCGGACGGGTCAGAGCCGGAAGCTGTTCGCACTGCGGGACGAGGGCCGGAGCGTGGTGCCGGGACTCGTCCGCTGACCGTGGCCGTACCCGTGCGGTGCCGACGTAGGGCGGGGCCTGTCCCGGTGGAAGGCCCTGCCCTCGGAGGACACCGGGTCCGTGCGGCCTTCTCGGCCCCCTGGCACGCTCGCACGGACCCGTCACGGCT
>NZ_JBHSBM010000071.1:0-5945 GCF_042650625.1 Planomonospora corallina | reverse complement strand
GCGGTCAGTCCCAGCACCGCCATCAAGATCAGCATCTTGCCGCCGACCTTGCGGTCCGCCAGCAGGCGCTGCGTTCGGTGTGCTCGCATCATCGCTCCTCGTGCCACCGCCTGCAGGTGTCTGTGCGATGGTGTCGACCGCCTTCTCGGCACGGATGGCCCCTTCCTGAGCCAAATACAGAGGGTCACTGATCAATTCACCTGATGTTCACCATCGGAGCGTGCCTCGCCCTCGGTACCGCGCATCCGCCGGAAAGGCGCCGCCCGGCCTGGAAGACGCCGCCCGGTAGTGACTACGGTGAAACCGTGGACGCCTGTGGCCCCGAGATCTCCGGCGGCGGCGCGCTCGCCGCCTACGTGCGCGCCCTGCTGGCCGATGCCGGTTTCACCACCGAGCCCGCCGCCCCGGCCGGGACCGGAGACATCGAGATACGCCGGAAGGACGATCAGGAGGTGGTGGTGAGCTGGCGTCCCGACGTGCACGCCGATGCCGATCATGGCGTGGCGGGCGACCGCCACCGCCACATCCGCACCACGGTGCATGCGACGGTGATCGACATCGTGACGCGGGCGGGCTGCCGTGTGCTCTCCGATGCCGCCGACCGGCAGGTACGCATCACCGGCGGGCCGTCCCCACACGGCTCGGGTGCTCCCGGCCACCCGCCGTCCGCGCGACCGGCACCCGAGTACTGAACGACGATCCGTTCCCGAGGGGTCACAGACCCGCAGATGACGAGGAAAAGAACACTCAAAAACTAGCAATGAATGGGTATAAAACACCATAAAACGGAGGGGTTTGAGGTCCTTCCCATCGCCGACCCCCTCCCCTACCGATCCGCCGCCGCAGCGGCGACCGTGGAAACATGTCGGGGAACACACCACATGCAGCAGACGGCGAGGACCTCACCGCCGTCGCCCATACCGTTGACGACCTGCGCCATGCGCTGGTCACCGCCGAGTCGATCTGGCGTCCGCAGATCGACCTCGTCCACCCGCACCACCGCGCCGGCGCGCTGAACCTGGCGCACTACTGGGCGATCCGCCAGCACGACCTGCGCGACCTGCAACCGCGCCTGGCCGCGCTCGGGCTGTCGTCGCTGGGCCGCAGCGAACCGCGCGTGCAGGCCAGCCTGGACGCCGTCGCCCGGGCGATCGGCGCCCTGCGAGGCGAACGCCCAGCCGCACCCGCCGTGCCGGTCCCGGCCGCCTGGCTGGGCGGGCTGAACGCCGGCGACGCCGTCACCGTCCGCGACACCCGCGCGGCCCGGCGCACCCTCGCCGTCGAATCCGTCCAGCCCGGCGGAGTACTGGCCCGCACCGACCGCACCGTCTATCTGGCCACCGGAAGCGTCCTGCGCGGCCCGCACGGCCCGGCCGTGGTGGGCCTGCTGCCACCGGTGCCCGCCGGCCTGCTGCTGCGCTCCGGCGATGTGCTGACGCTGACCGCCGACTGCGCGCCCGCTCCCACCGATGCGGACCGGCCGCCGCGGATCGGCTGCACCCCGCCGGAGGTCTTCGCCCACCTTGAGGCCGGTCAGCGGGTGCACCTGGACGACGGCAAGATCAGCGGCGTGATCGTCGGATACGGCCCAGACCGGGCCGAGGTGCGCATCACCCGATCAGCCGAGCGCGGCACGCGCCTGCGCGAGGCCAAGGGCATCAACCTGCCCGACACCCACCTGCCGCTGTCGGCGCTGGCCGCCGCCGACCGCGAACACCTGCGCTTCGTGGCCGAGCACGCCGACATCGTGCAGATGTCGTTCGTGCGCAGTGCCCGCGACGTGGACGACCTGCTGCAGGCCCTGGACGAGTGCGGCGACGACCGGCTCGGCCTCATCGTCAAGATCGAAAGCGTGCAGGGGTTCGTGAACCTGCCCGAGATACTGCTGGCCGCGATGCGGCGCCCGCACGCGAGCGTCATGATCGCCTGCGGTGACCTGGCCGTCGAATGCGGCTACGAGCGCCTGGCCGAGGTGCAGGAGGAGATCCTGTGGCTGTGCGAGGCCGCCCACCTGCCCGTCATCTGGGCCACCCAGGTCCTGGACCAGTTGGCCCGGCGCGGCCTGCCCTCCCGAGCGGAGATCACCGACGCCGCGATGGGCGTGCGGGCCGAGTGCGTGATGCTCAACAAGGGGCCCCACGTCACCGAGGCCGTCGACATCCTGAGCGACATCCTGACGCGGATGAGCGGCCACCAGCACAAGAAGACCCCGCTGCTGCGGCCGCTGCGCTCCTGGCGCCGCCACCCGGCAGCCGGTAGCCCGCGCGAAAGGACGACCGAGCCATGACCACCGCCACGCGACCGCACCCCGACGGCTCCGACCGCGAGCACCGCGCCCTAGACCTGCTGCGCGAGCGCCTGCTGGCCGCCTACCGCGACCGCCACAGCAGCGCCCGCATCACCGCCGCGCTCGACCGTGCCGTCGCCCGTTTCGACCGGGCCCCGGTCCGTGACTTCGTGCCGCTGCTGGCTGAACGCGCCGCCCGCGCCGAACTGCGTGCCTCCCCGGCCGCAAGCCCGCCGGCTGCCGTCCACGGGCCGCACACGCACGATCCGGGCGCCTGCGGCCCGGCGTAGCGGGCTCCCGCACAAACACACCGGCCGTTCCCCTCCTGCTCGCCCGCCGTACGCCCAAGCGCCGTCCCGGACCCGGATGGTGCCGGGGAAGACACCTGCATGAGGGGAGCACGGATGAGAACGAGACGTTCGGCGGCGGCGGTGCTCTGCGCGGCCGCGGTGCTGCTGGCGGGAGCGGCCCGGGCGGAGGCGTCCGACCAGCGACCCCGGCACCGCTTCGACCTGCAGGCCCACCGCGGAGGACTCGGACTGGTCGTGGAGAGCTCTGCGGCCGCATTCGCCAACGCGCTGGAGATCGGGGTCACCACCCTGGAACTCGATGTGCAGATCACCGAGGACGGCCAGGCGGTGGTGACCCACGACCGGCGCGTCAGCGACCGCAAGTGCCGCGACACCACACCGGCCTTCCCCGGCGACCCGGAGTTCCCCTACGTCGGCAAATACGTCAACACCCTGACGCTGGCCCAGGTCAAGACGATGGACTGCGGCTCGCTGACCCTGCCGGAGTTCCCCGGCCAGCGTCCGGTGCCCGGTGCGCCGATGGCGACCCTGCGCGAGGTGTTCGACCTGGTGCGCGCCTACCGGGCCCATCGCGTCATGCTCAACGTCGAGACCAAGGTCGAGGCGGGCGCCCCGCACGAGACTGCCCCGCGGGAGCGGTTCGTACGGGTCGCCCTGGCCGAGATCCGGCGGGCGCGCATGCAGCGCCAGGTCACGATCCAGAGCTTCGACTGGGGCGCTCTCATGCGGGTGCGCGAACTCGAGCCCCGCCTGCCGATCGTGGCCCTGACCAACCATGAGTTCCTGCAGGCCGGGCAGCCGGGCGCCTCTGCCTGGCTCGGCGGCATCGACATCGACGACTTCGGCGGCGACCCGCTCGAAGCGATCGCCTCCTTCGGCGCCGACGCCTTCTCCCCGGTGCACGGCTTCCCGCAGAACGGCACGGTCAGCGACCCCGGCTATCAGCCGTACGTGACCCGGCAGATGGTCGCGCGGGCGCACGCCCTGGGCATCAAGGTGATCCCGTGGACGGTGGACGACGCGTCCACGATGAACAAGCTGATCGACGACGGAGTGGACGGCCTCATCACCGACTACCCCGACCGCCTGCGCCAGGTCATGGCCGAGCGCGGGTTCCGGCTGCCTGAACGGTACGGCAGGCGCCCCTGAGCGGGGTGCTCCCCGTGTCCCGCGGGTCCCGCCGCCCGGCGGGGATCCGTGGGCCGGCGCGCCCCCGCCGCCACCGGCGGGAGACTCCCGCCTCCGGATCACCACCGCCAGGCCGCCTGCCGTTCACCCGTTCCACCGGCGGGTGTTCACCGGCGCTCCTAGCGTTGTGGCGTGATCGAGAGCGCGGTCTGGCCGCTCTCCACCCCCCGACAGGAGGTTCGTCGATGCAACGCCGTACATTCCTGCGCACCGCGGTGCTCGGTACCGGCACCCTCGCCTTCACCGGAAGCCTCTGGCAGGGCGCCGCCCTCGCAGCCCCGGCGCAGAACGCCCCCGGCCCCTACGGGCCCCTGCTGGCCGCCGACGCCAACGGCATCCACCTGCCGGCCGGCTTCACCAGCCAGGTGATCGCCCGCTCCGGCCAAGCCGTCCCCGGCACCTCCTACACCTGGCACCCCGCCCCCGACGGCGGCGCTTGCTTCGCCGACGGCGACGGTTGGATCTACGTCTCCAACTCCGAGGTCACCCCCGGCGGCGGCGCCTCGGCCATCCGCTTCGACGCGGCCGGCACCGTGGTCGCGGCGTTCTCGATCCTGTCGGGCACCCGGCAGAACTGCGCCGGCGGCGCGACCCCCTGGAACACCTGGCTGTCGTGCGAGGAGGTCAGCCGCGGCTACGTCTACGAGACCTACCCCTTCGGCGGCGCGGCGGTACGGCGCCCGGCCATGGGCCGCTTCAAACACGAGGCCGCCGCCGCCGACCCGGTCCGCAAGGTCATCTACCTGACCGAGGACGAGACCAACGGCCGCTTCTACCGGTTCGTCCCCGACACCTGGGGCGACCTGTCGTCGGGCCGGCTGCAGGTCCTGCGCGCCGGCTCGGCCACCTCCGGCTCCTTCACCTGGGCCGACGTGCCCGACCCCGACGGATGGCCGACCGCCACCCGCAGCCAGGTCTCCGGCTCCAAGGCGTTCAACGGCGGCGAGGGCTGCTACTACGCCGACGACACCGTGTGGTTCACCACCAAGGGCGACAACCGGGTCTGGCAGGTCAACGTCGCCGCCGGCACCTACGAGCTCGCCTACGACGACAGCCTCGTCACCCCGGGCACGCCCCCGCTGACCGGCGTGGACAACGTCACCGGCTCGACCTTCGGCGACCTGTACGTCGCCGAGGACGGCGGCACCATGGAGATCTGCCTGATCACCCCGGACGACACGATCTCGCCGTTCCTGCGGATCAACGGCCAGAGCTCCTCGGAGATCACCGGCCCGGCCTTCAACCCGGCCGGCGACCGCCTGTACTTCTCCTCCCAGCGCGGCACGTCCGGCTCCTCCTCCGGAGGGATCACCTACTGCGTGACCGGGCCGTTCCGCACCTGAACGCCGGACCGGGCAAGGCCGGGCCGTACGAGGTCGCCACCCCGTACGGCCCGGCTCCCCTCTGCCACGCACGGGTGCGGGGAACCGCCAAGACCACGACAAGCTCAAGCGCCTCACCGGTCACGCCCGTCGCGGCCGGTCCTTCGTTCCGGGACCGGGCCGATCAGGACGGCCGAACCGCGTCACCCGCGACGCTACAGCCGCGAAACGATCACCCGGACGTGATCGTGCGCCCATCGGCGTTCTCCGGTCGGCCGAGGTCGGGATCGGCTCGGCCCGTCTCCCGGGCGCGCTGAACGATCACCGTGCCCACGCCGATGGCGGCCGCCACGGGCCATTCGACAAGGCCGAGCACCACGAGCGCGCCGAGTCCTCCGTAGTAGGCGAGGCGTCCTTGCGGCAGGACCGATCGGGCGGCACCGATGACGCGGCCGACCTCCCATGCGCCGAGGCGGGGAGCCTGCAACCGCAGTTTGATCAGGGGAAGTGCGAGGGTGAGCGTTCGGCCAGCGCCGCTCGGCTCGGCCAGCACCGTCGACTCCACCGACTCCACAGGTCGGGCCTGCGCAGGCGTGCCTGTGGCGGTCGCGCCCGGTCGGGTCTGCGCATGCTCACGTGGCCGCCGGGCTTTTTGAACGCTTTCCATCACGGCTCCTTCTCTCAGCGATGAGCCGGGGGCGCTCGTCCTGGCAGGGAGAACCGGAGCGCTCCCCCGCCACCGGCACACGCCCTCTGGGGCGTTGCCGCATATGGAGCCTTCCCTGCGGACGGTTACTCGACCATCCAGTGCAGCGCGTAGTAGGACAGCGCGGCGAC
>NZ_JBHSBM010000070.1:0-3818 GCF_042650625.1 Planomonospora corallina | reverse complement strand
CCGAAGGAGGGGGCTTTTTTCGTCGCCCGCAACCGGCGGATATCACCGGAATCACCACACGGGCGCCGAATGACCGGCCCCGATTCAGAACTCCCGACCGCCTTGGCGGGCCATCACAGGCGAATGAGGAGCAGAATTCCGCCCGCCGCCGGCCGAAGCGCCTCCGGCTTCCATCCCCGCGAACGGCCGGCCCGCTTCACCTCGCGCCGGAAACACCGATTCCCCGATCACCCGGCGGCCATCGATACACCGCCCTCGGTGAGGCCCTCCTCCGCGACGGAAACAACGGTTGCGTCTCCGCGCAGAAGTCATGGTGCCAGTCATGGTCGCGCACCCGGGATCGGCGAGGTGACCGACCGGATACGGGAGATCGTGGCGACGCTCCTCCGGCCGGAGGGCGTGCACAGCGTGCGGGAGACGGCCGGCGCCGCCGAGCGGAACGCGGCACCGCCCTCCGGCCGGCAAGGACCGCACGGCCCGGAACACAGGGCCCGGAACACAGGGCCCGGCACGCGCGGCTCTCGTGATGTGCCACGGCCTGGCCCTCCACGGTCATGATCACCCTGAGCGGGTGAAAACCAGATGACATCTCGCGTCGCTTGCCGGAGGGTTGGAGGCCGCCGACGAGTTTTGTCGGTGGCGTCGGTCATCATTCACATGGCCACGACTTCCTGTGAGACCGAAGGCTTGGACGCCGGCCGCGACCACGCCATATCCGACTCATGTCCCGCGACCCCGATCGAGGTGCCGTGCCCAGCCGACTGCTCGACCCGCCCGCCAAATCCACGGCCGCCGCCCAGGGCCGCACGCCGGCCGTGATCCGGCTGCTGGTGCTCGCCACGTTCGTCGTCATCCTCAACGAGACGATCCTGATCAACGCGATCCCGCGGCTGATGAGCGCGCTGCACATCACCGCGCAGACCGCGCAGTGGCTATCGACGGCCTTCATGCTCACCATGGCCGCGGTCATCCCGATCACGGGGTGGTTCCTGCAGCGGGTCTCCACTCGCGGCGCGTACGCCACCGCGATGGGCCTGTTCCTGCTCGGCACGGCGCTGGCCGCCGTCGCGCCGTCGTTCGAGGTGCTGCTGGGCGCGCGCATCGTCCAGGCGTCCGGGACGGCCGTGATGATGCCCCTGCTGATGACCACGCTGATGCAGGTGGTCCCCGAGGCGAACCGAGGCCGGGTGATGGGCAACGTCTCGCTGGCCATCTCGGTCGCGCCCGCGATGGGTCCGACGGTCTCGGGGGCGATCCTCCATTTCGGGTCCTGGCGTCTGCTCTTCGCCCTGGTGCTCCCCGTCGCCGCCGTGATCGCCTGGCGCGGCCTGAAGCACCTCGAGAACGTCGGCGAACCCCGGCCCGGCACCATCGACTGGTTCAGCGTGGTGACCGCCACCGCCGGCTTCGGTGGTCTGGTCTACGGGCTCAGCCTGTTCGAGGGCGGTGACGTCCGCGTCGCCGCCGCGGTCGTGGCGGGCGGCCTGGTCACCATCGCCGTCTTCGTCCTCCGCCAGCTGTCACTGCAGAAGCGGGACGTGCCGCTGCTGGACCTGCGCACCCTGCGCCACCGCGCCTACACGGTCGCGCTGATCCTGATGGCGGTGGCCTTCATGGCGATGCTCGGCTCGATGATGCTGCTCCCGCTGTACCTGCAGAGCATCCGCGGACTCAGCGCCCTGCAGACGGGGCTCCTCGTGATGCCGGGCGGCCTCGCGATGGGACTGCTCGGTCCGACCGTCGGCCGCCTGTTCGACCGGTTCGGCGGCCGGGTCCTGGTCGTCCCCGGCGCGATCGGGATCACGCTCGCGCTCGCGGGCTTCACCCAGATCACGATGACCACGCCGTACTGGCAGCTCCTCGGCCTGCACGCGCTGCTGATGGTGAGCCTGGCCGCGACCTTCACCCCCGTGTTCACCCTCGGACTCGGCGTGCTTCCCGCACGGCTCTACTCCCACGGCAGCTCGATCCTGAGCACGCTGCAGCAGGTCTCCGCGGCCATCGGCACCGCGCTGGTGATCACCGTGATGAGCGCGCGAGCCGAGACCCTGAGGTCGGCCGGAGTCGCCAAGGCGCTCGCCGACCTCGACGGCATGCGGCTGGCCTTCGTCATCGGCGCGGCGCTGTCGGTGGCCGTGGTCGTCACCGCCCTGCTCCTCCCGGCCAGGGCGGGCGACACCGGCGAGCTCGAGGGAGCCGGCCGGTGAAGCCCGCAGGACGGCGTCACCGGTAGGTCACCGGCTCCGCTCCTTTCCCGAGAACACCATGATCAGGAGATGGACGGTGCCGTCCGGCACGGAGACCTCCCGGTACCTCATCGGGGATTCCGGCTCACCGGCCGCGCCGGGGCTGTTCTCGATTTCGTCCTCCGTCCACGGGGGCAGAGGACTCCGGAGTCCGGAAACCTCGATCTCCGGGGATGGGTGCCGTCCGGTGGGTGGTCGAGCGGACCTTCGCCTGGCTGCACCAGTTCAAACGGCTACGCGTCCGCTACGAACACCGTGCCGATCTCCATCAGGGCTTGCTCGACCTGGCGTGCGGCCTCATCTGCCTGCGCCGATTGCGGTCCTCGTTCTGATGTGCTCAGTTGGAGGCGCGTAGGGAGTGGATGCGTACGGCGTTGCGGATGGGATTGCCGGCTTGTTCGTCGGTGTATTCGGCGACTTTGATGTAGCCGTGTTCCTCGTAGAGGCGGCTCAGCTCCGGGCTGTCGGCCCAGTGGTCCAGAGCCAGCGCGGGAGCGCCGTGTGCTCGCGCGAGGCGTTCGGCCTCTTTCAGCAGAGCCGCGCCGACGCCGTGGCCGGCAGGGCCGCGCTCGGTCATCACGGTGTGGATGAACATCGATCCGTCGGGCACGGTGCCGGTGGGGATTCGTGGCGGGATCATGGGTGCCGCGGCCAGCATTCCGACGCAGCGGCTGTCTCGTTCGGCCAGGGTGATGACGTTCTGGCGCGTCCAGTCGGCGACCCGGTCGGGGAAGCCGGGGATGCGGGAGAACGGTACGGTTCCCCATTGCTCCGGTCGGTCTCGGGCGATGAGCCACGCGTGGACGGAGTCCATCAGGGCCAGTAGGGGTGCGACGTCATCGGCCGTCGCCAGTCGTAGTTCGGGGGAGGATCGTGGCATTGCGGTCTCCGGGAGAGTTAGACTTCGCACGACCTGGTTAATTCAAGTTTCTAAGGGTTAGATTGTCAAAGCAATCCAAGGTTCAGGCTGTGACCAGGGCCGTTCAGGAGCTGCAGGACGCCACCGACCTCATCGACGAACTCGCAGCTCGGCGCCTGGGTGTCAACCGCACCGACCTGAGATGCCTGAGCCGGCTGACCGCACGCGGGCCGCTCACCGCGAGCGAGCTGGCAGCCGCCGCCGGTCTCACCGGAGGTGCCGCCACCACCGCCATCGACCGGCTGGAGCGGACCGGCCTGGTCGAACGGGTCCGTGATACGGCGGACCGGCGCCGTGTGCTGGTGCACCTGGCAGAACAAGGCCGAAGAGCCGTGCAGGAGATCTGGGGGCCGATCGCCGACGACGCCCAAGCCGAGCTTCTCCGGTTCAGCCTCACCGAGCTCGAACTAATTGAGATTTTCCTGCGCCGCGCGCTGGATAACCAAGCGCGGCACGCCGACCGCCTGCGTGGGAGAACCGAAAGGGCCTGACTGCGCCGCCCCGTCCGGCCGGTTCACCTGGTCCGGATCGGCCGCCAAGCTCTTCCTGCATGGACTTGCATCATGAAACGGACTGCAAGAAGGTCGTGGATACTACCGTCGACGACCTCGACGGCGGCGAGGCGTCGGGCACCGTCTCCTTCGCCCTCGAAG
>NZ_JBHSBM010000069.1:0-876 GCF_042650625.1 Planomonospora corallina | reverse complement strand
CGGCCACACTGTCGGGAAGGAGCTCAGGGCCGGCCGCCGCAGGGAGCCCTACCGGGAACTGGGAGGGCAGTGCGGCTTGTCACTGCTGAAAGCTGCTCTCGGACCCGGAACCTATGTGGCGGTAGGAGTTGTGATCGGGAAGGTGGCCCTTCGCGTAGGAGGCCTGTTCGGTCCGGCTCACGCCATCGGAACTTCCGGCAAGCGGTCTGCTGGGGCTCGTAATGGACGGCCACATGGCCGAGGCTGGTGCTTGGCCTGCTACCCGGGCCGGTACTCCGGCCAGCTGCGGCAGCGTTCCTACACTTACGGCAGATCGTCAGGATATCCTGACGGGCATGACATTCAGATCCGCTGACATTCCCGGTCACGAAGGCTTCGCGGCTCCGGTTCGCCCCACCGGAGAGCCGGCTCCATCCGCCGAGACCTTCATCGGCTACCAGGCCGCATGCTCCTGTCAGTGGACCGATCGGCGCCGATTCCCGGCCACACCGGAAGGAGCCGAAGAGGCGGAGCACCAGTGGTGGAGCCGGCACGCCGCCCCGCTGATCGCCGCCGCACCGCCCAGCGAGCTGGTGGTCAAGTCGAATCTCCTGTGTGAGCGGATCGTCAAGCTCGCCGCTGAACGTCCTCTCGCCGCCCTCACCCTGCTGTCTCAGGTGGAGAGCTGGCAGCGCACTCTGCTCGAGCAGGCCGTCGCCAAAGCGCGGGAGACCGGTTCCTCCTGGGCGCAGATAGGGGAAGCGATGGGGATCTCCAAGCAGAGCGCCCACGAGCGGTTCAGGGCTCATGCGAGCTCATGAATCCAGGTCGCCGGTCGCGACCCGGTAGGGCTCCCTGCGGCGGCCGGCCCTGAGCTCCTTCCCGACAGTGTGGCCG
>NZ_JBHSBM010000068.1:0-592 GCF_042650625.1 Planomonospora corallina | reverse complement strand
GAGCGCTTCCACCGCGGGATCGCCTGCACCGTCGCCCTGCTCGGCGTGCTCTGGCCGCTGGCCGTGGCGCTGGGCGACCGTACGGTGACCGAACGCGCGGTGCTCGCCGGGACGGCCGCGCTGCTCGCCGCGGGCAGCCTGCCGCTCTGGTCGCACCTGCGCCGCACGACGGTGGACTTCCCGACAGACATCAGAGCGGAACCGCTGAACGCAGCGGTGGCCGCCGGGGCCGTCACCGCGATCCGGGGGACACGCCACCGTACCGGCTACCGCAGCGACCGCCTCCCCGGCCGACCGAGCCCCCTGCACGCAAGCGGACGCACGGCGGCAGACAACCGCCCCGGACCGCTCGGCGCCTCCGCAGAACCCCCGACGGACGGGCATAGCCGAGAGCCAGACGGAAGGAGACCTCAGTGACCCCGGTGCAGACAGCCCTGGCCATCACGACCACCGTCGCCTTCCTCGCGCTCGTGGCCTCGGTGCGGGTGCTGCGGGAGTACGAGCGCGGGGTGGCGTTCCGGCTCGGCAGACTGCGTGCCCCGCTCCGGCCGGGCCTGCGGCTGGTGCCGCCGGGGCTGGACCGGATGGTCCG
>NZ_JBHSBM010000067.1:0-881 GCF_042650625.1 Planomonospora corallina | reverse complement strand
TCCGCTCCACCACCGACGTGCTGCCGGTCGAGGAGCTGTTCACCGCCGAGCAGCCGGTCCCGGCGGGCCAGGACGGCGTCGCCGCCGCCTCCGGGCACGGCCGGTACGCCTCCGACCGGCGCGCGGACGGCCCGGACGACCTGGGAGGAGCCTGATGGTCTCCACCGCCGTCTGGTTCTCCGTCGCCTACGGGACCTTCCTGCTGCTGGTCGCCTTCGCCCTGGACCTGGCCGCCCGGCGGGCCTGCGGCCGCACCGCGAACCGGCGGTCGGGCGCCTTCGCCTACCACGCCGACCACGACGCCTGGCTCTGCCCCCAGGACCAGTGGCTGTGGCCGTACGCCTTCGACCCGCACAACCGGGTGATGCGCTACCGGGCCAGACCGGCGGTGTGCAACAGCTGCCCGGTGAAGGAGACCTGCACCACCTCCGACACCGGCCGCGAGGTCTCCCGCAGCGTCGATCCCTGGCCCGCCTCGGAGGCCGAGCGCTTCCACCGCGGGATCGCCTGCACCGTCGCCCTGCTCGGCGTGCTCTGGCCACTGGCCGTGGCGCTGGGCGACCGTACGGTGACCGAACGCGCGGTGCTCGCCGGGACGGCCGCGCTGCTCGCCGCGGGCAGCCGGCCGCTCTGGTCGCACCTGCGCCGCACGACGGTGGACTTCCCCCTGGACTTCAGCGCCGAGCCGGGAGAGCGGGGGCGGGGATGAGCACGGTGCAGGTGGTCTCAGCCGGCGCGCTGATCGTCCTGATCATGTTTGCGGCCTCGGTGCGGGTGCTGCGGGAGTACGAGCGCGGGGTGGCGTTCCGGCTCGGCAGGCTGCGCGCCCCGCTCCGGCCGGGCCTGCGGCTGGTGCCGCCGGGGCTGGACCGGATGGTCCG
>NZ_JBHSBM010000066.1:0-2117 GCF_042650625.1 Planomonospora corallina | reverse complement strand
CGGTGACCTCCCGCCAGGGAACCTCCACGCGGCGGTGCACGAGCTGGACGGGGTCGCCGCCCGTCCGCTGCCGGAACGAGGCGCGCAGGTTGGGGTGGCGGGCCAGCAGCCGGGCGGCGGCGCCGGCGAGCCGGGCCGCGTCGAGCGGTCCCTCCAGGTCGAGGGTGAGCTGGGCGGTGTAGACGTCGGGCGCGCCCTCGTCGAACAGGGCGTGGAAGTACAGGCCCTGCTGCAGCGGCGAGAGCGGCAGGATGTCCTCGAGCTGGCCACCCGGGGCGGGCGGGGCCGGGGTCACCGGGCCGCGTCCCGCCGGGCCGCCGTTCCGCGGTCCGGTGTCCCGCAGGCCGGCGCCCGCCGGGCCGGTGTCCCGCGGGTCGGCGCTCTCCGGGCGGGTGCCGCTCATCGGTCCGGTACTGGTCATCGGGCGCTCCACTCCGCGTCGAGTTCCGCTGCGAACGCGTCGATCTCCTCCTGGCTGACGGGCACCAGCAGGTCCGACGGGGTGAGGCCGCCGCCGGTGTGCCGGGACAGCCCGGTGAGTGCGGTGAACCACGCCTCCGCCAGTTCCCGGACCTGCTCCTCGTCGTACAGTCGGGCCGCCCACGACCAGGTCGCCCGCAGGCGCGGCCCGCCGGGCGTGTCCAGGGTCAGGGCGTTGACCTCCAGGGCGTGCGGGAGCGCCAGGTCCGGCGAATGGCCGGCGCCCACCGCCTCGGCCTCGGGCGCCGGGGACCAGTCGGTCCCGGTGGCGGCCTCCGTCCGGCCCAGGTAGTTGAAGGCCAGCTCCGGGATCGGGCGGGCGGCCAGCTCGGCGGCGGTCTCCGGGTCGAGGTGGCGGAGCAGGCCGTACCCGAGGCCGTTGCCGGGCACCGCCCGGAGCTGCTCCTTGACCCGTTTGATCGCCCGGGCGGCGGTGGCGCCGTGCAGGTCGCTCCAGTCCGCCGGTCCGGGGTCGAGCCGGACCGGGTAGATGGTCGTGAACCAGCCGACGGTCCGGGACAGGTCCGCTTCTCCGGTGATCTCCTCGCGTCCGTGGCCCTCCAGGTCGAGCAGGACCGACTCCCGTCCGGTGCAGTGCGCCACGGCGAGGGCGAGCCCGGCGAGCAGCACGTCGCCGACCCGGCCGTGGAAGGCCGCGGGGATCCTGGTCAGCAGCGGCTCGGTGACCTCCGGGGGCAGCTCGAGGGTGAGGTGGCGCTGGGTGCCGAAGGTGTCCCGCGCCGGGTCCGGCCGCCGGGGACCGTCGCTCGCGGAACCGGGCTGCGGGGTGTCCCCGTCCAGGGTCCGGCGCCAGAAGCCCAGCTCACCCGTCCGGATCTCCGCCTCGGCGCGCAGCCGCCGTGCCCAGGTGCGGAACGACGTCGGCACCGGCGCCAGCTCGGGAACCTCTCCCCGCCTCGCGGCCTCCCAGGCGGTGAACAGATCCGGCAGCAGGATCCGCCACGACACCCCGTCCACCGACAGATGGTGCACCGTCACCACCAACCGGCCCGACACCCCCGGACCCGCGTCCAGCCACACCACCCGGACCATCCGCCCGGCCACCGGATCCAGCTCCGCCCGCGAACGCGCCGCCTGCTCGGCGACCGCCCGCGCCCACTCCTCGCCGGTCGGCTCGGCGCCGACGCCGACGCCGACGCGGCGCAGGCAGTCGGAGGCCCGGACCGCTCCCGGCGGCAGCACCTCCAGTGCCGGCGGGTCTCCAGGCTCCGGGTCCGCGCCGTCCAGCCATCTCCCCCCGTCCGGGCAGGTCAGCCGGAGCGTGTCGTGCCGGTCCAGCACGGCCTGCACCCCCGCCGCCAGCGCCTCCTCCCCGAGGTCCGGCGGCACCCGCAGCACCACCGTCTGGCTGAAGTCGCCGGTCGGACCGGGAAGCTCCCGCAACCAGTGCATGATCGGGGTCGGGTCCACCGGGCCGACCCCCGCACCCTCCACCTCACCCGCGACGGCCTCCCCCTCCGCCACCGCCACCGCCACCGCCGCCAGCCCCCGCACACTCTGATGCCGGAACACCTCCCGCGGCGAGAACACCACCCCCGCCGCCCGCGCCCGCGCCACCAACTGAATCGCCAGAATGCTGTCCCCGCCCAGATCGAAGAACCCGTCCTCGACCCCGA
>NZ_JBHSBM010000065.1:0-1828 GCF_042650625.1 Planomonospora corallina | reverse complement strand
ACGAGGCCAAACGCGCCGGCCGCAACCGCGTCCACCTCGCCCCCACCCCCACCCCCACCCCCGCCGGCACCGGCACCGGCACCGGCACCGGTCAGGGGACCGCGGCCACCACCACACCCGCAGGCGCCGCGGGCACCGGCGGAACCGACGCCGTGGTCGCCGCCTGACCGCCCCGGGTCCCGTCTCGGCCGTCACGACGAGCTCCTCCGCGCCCTCCCGGCTCCGGAAGAGCTCCCGGGCCCCCTCCTCGCCGAAACCACGGAGGAAAAGGAGTCAACAACTCACTCTCCGTGCCGAATCTGTCGATGAGACCTGCGGCTCCTCCGCCCGGCCCCCGAACAGGGCCAGGACAGGGCCCCGGAACAGCGCATGAGAACGTCCGGGACGTCCGGGGACAGGCCCGAGGACGGGACCTTCCAGACGGATCCCGGCCGTTCCGGCCGGCCGGAACGCAGGTGAAGCCAGAGCGTCGGAGAAAGGCAGTGGGGATGAGTGAGCCGGTGCTGGCCCTGCTCTTCTTGCTGTCGGCGGTCACGGCCGCCGCCGTGGCGGTCATCGGCCGGCGGCGCCGACCGGCGACCCCCGCGGTGGGCGCGCTGGTCGTCCTCGCGGCGGGCATCGCCGTATGGTCCGCGGCGGACTCCCTGCCGTTCATGGACCAGAACCTGATGACCGTCCCGCTGCGGCGGATGGTCAAGTACGTGGGTGTGAGCGCCGTCGCGGCGGGCTTCCACTGCATGACGGTGGCGGCGACCGACCGCACCTGGCGGCTGCCCCGCCGCACGGCCCTGTGGCTGCTGGTCCATCCCGTGCTCGTCGTGACCGCGATCGCCACCGACTCCTGGCACCACCTGTTCTTCCTCTCCTCGGAGTCGGCCACCTGGTACTCCGGCGCCCAGCCCCGGTTCGGCCCGCTGTTCTGGGCGCACACCGCCTACAGCTACGGCCTGATCACCGCCGGTCTCCTGCGCCTGGGCCGGGCCTGGGTGACGGGACCGAGCTCCCAGCACCGCCTCTACCGGTTCCTGCTGTTCGCCGCCGTCCCCCCCTTCGCCCTCAACATCGTCGACGTGGCGGGACAGGGCCAGATCGCCCGGCTGCTGCCGGTCGGGTTCTGCGTCACCGCGGTCCTGTGCTACTGGGCTCTGGTGCGGCTCTCGCTGTACGAGCTGGTGCCGGTGGAGCGCACCCGCGTCTTCGACATGCTCAGCGACATGGTCATGACGGTCGACGCCTCCGGCCGCGTCCTCGACCTCAACCCGGCGGCCGAGCGCATGCTCCGCCAGCTCCGTCCGGCCGCGCCGGCCCGGGTGACCGGGCTCCCGGTCCTCGGCGTCTTCGAGGGCGTCCTGACCCTGGGAGAGGCGGAATCCGGCACCCGGCCGTCCGGCGACGAAGACGAAGACGGGGACGGCGGCTCCCCGGACGCGGTCCGCCCCCTCGGCGGCGTGGTCGGCGCGTTCCGGCAGGTGGTGGGCGCGGACGGGCCGACGTCCGCCGGAACGGATCCGGTGGCGGACCCGGCGGTGCATCCGGCGCTGACGAGTCAGGCCGAGAGCGACTACACGGTGACCGATCCCGAGGGCCGGCGGATCGATCTGAACGTGCGCGTCACCGCCCTGCACGACAACCGCGGCCACACCGTCGGCTGGGCCTTCGTCGGCCGCGACGTCACCGCCCTCAACGACCAGCACCGCGCCCTCCAGCACGCCAACCGGCAACTACGCGACCAGGTCGCCACCATCGAAGCCCTGCGCGCCGACCTCGCCGAACAAGCCGTCCGCGACGCCCTCACCGGCCTGCACAACCGCCGCCACCTCATGGAAGC
>NZ_JBHSBM010000064.1:0-37877 GCF_042650625.1 Planomonospora corallina | reverse complement strand
AGGTCTCCCGGGCGATCACCAGCCGGTCGATGGTGATCCGGGGAGCGTGCGGGACGGGCAGAGCGAGCTTGAACGCGTCCATCAACTGCGTGCTGAGCATCCCGGCGAACATCTCGATCAGCGGCCACCGGTGCCCGTCGGGCGCCGTGGCGACCAGCTCGCCGTCCTCGTCCGAGACCATGACCGAGGTCGCGGGCAGCAGCCGGTCCGGGTCGGCGCCCCGGGCCCTGTCGACGCCCAGCTGCCGGTCTCCGGGGCCGGCCAGGCCGTGAGCGGCGCGGCCGGTGTTGCGGGGGTAGTCCTCCGGATACAGGATCCGGATCCGGTCCGGTCCCAGATCGAGGTCGTAGTGGACGCGGAGCCGATCGGGATCGGGGTGGAACGGGCTGAACAGCGCGCTGTCGAACGGCGTCCACGCCGGGTGCAGCTCGCCGAGGACCACCTGGTAGTCGCCGCGGTCGATCGCCTCGACGCCGGTGGCGCAGATCTGCAGGTCGGGGCTGTGCAACCGGGCGGTGGACCAGCCGGGCCGCCGGGCGGGGAAGAGCCGCGCCACCGCCTCGGCCAGATCCGCCGCGGACAGCCGGACACGGGCACCGCCCTCGGCGGCGGGCCGTACACCGATCAGTTCGGCCCAGCGCCGGGTGAAATCCTCCGACACCGCGCGGAACGGTCCCGCGCCGGGGGTGAACAGCAGCCCCTGGGCGAGATACCACAGGTCGGCCAGGCGGACCGGGCCGTCGCCGTCCCCCCGCAGTTCGTCGTGGAGTTCGCGCAGGATCGTCTCGCCCGCGCCGGCGAGTTCGGCGGTCAGCCAGCGGGCGGCGGTCAGCGTGATCGCGAGAGGCGCCGCGACGGCGTCCAGGAGGGCCGCGCCGACGGTGACGTCGAGGTCGCGGGTGGTGTCCTCGTAGCAGAGCGTCCGGCCGGCGTACATCTGCCCGTCGCGACGCCGCGGCACCGCGCCGGTCAGCGCCGTGAACTCCTCGTCCAGCCCGGCCAGGGCGCGCTTCAACGCCTCGGGGTCGCCCGCCGCGGCGGCGACGGCCTCACGCGCCGCGCACAACCGCTCCAGCCCCGCCGAAGCCTCCTTGCGAAGCCCGGCATCCTCGATCGCGGCGATCCGGTCCCGCAGCACCTCCTCCGCCTCACGCCCGATGGGCAGCGCCGCATCCCAGGTGATCAGCCCCCGCTCCACCAGCCGCTCCAGCAGCAGGTAGCCGTCCTCCGGACGATCCAGCCCGGCCACCACCTCCACCGCCGCAGTACGGCCGTCGCAGCGCGCCAGCACCGCTGCCTCCACAGGCGACAACGCCAGCGGCGGCTGCAACGGCCGCACCAGCGACCGCTCCCGCACGGTCAGATGCGGCAGCAGCATCGGCGGCCACCAGCGCCGCACCCGCGCATCGGCGGCCAGGTGGTCGGCGTAGGCGGCCAGCGCCCAGCCCTCCAGGAACACCCGCCGCTCACGCAGCAACCCCGGCCCCACCTGGACGTCCACCGCCCGCCCGGCACCCGCACCGGCACCCGCGCCGCCGCCGACGCCGACCCAGCAGACCGGACCGAAGAAACCGATCGTCTCGTTCTTGGCGCAGTACCGCTGCCAGTAACGGACCACCGCCCGCTCACGGTCCCGCCGCCGCACATTGCGGCGAGCCTCCGGCCCCCCGGCGACGATCCCGTCCAACGCCACCAGCACCCCGGGGTTCTGCCAGGTCACCGCCTCACGGAACAGCGGATCCGCAGCGATCTCCCAGATCCTCCTCGCCCCCGCCGCGACCGCCTCGGCCAGCGCCTTGTCGAACACCCCCGCCTCACCCCGGCCGGCCAGCAGCTCGTCGGCCGCCTCCGCCGCCGCCGGCGCCGCGAACGCCTCCAGCCCGTCGGCGGGAAAACCCGTGGTGCGCAGCAACGCGTCCGACCACACCGACCAGCCGGTCTCCCCCAGCTTCACCTTCGTCATCGCGCACCATCCGCGGCCATCAGGTCCGCTCTCAGCAGGGCGGCCAGTTCCGCCAGCCGGTCGTGGAGGAAGAAGTGGCCGCCGTCGATGCGGTGCAGGACGAACCCGGCGGTGGTGTGCCGCTCCCAGCCGGCCGCCTGCTCCTCCCGGACCGCGTGGTCGAGCGCGCCGGCGAAGGCCACGATCGGCACCGGCAGCGGCGGTTCGGGACGGTGCTCGTAGCCGTCCAGCCAGGCGAAGTCCGCCCGCAGCGCGGGCAGCAGCAGCTCCAGCAGCTCGGGCTCGCCGGCGACCGCCTCGGGCACGCCGCCCCCGGCCACGACACGGGCCACCAGTTCGTCGTCGGAGACGCGGGAGAGCCCGTCGAACGCACCGGATCCGTGCAGGTGCGGCGCGCGTGCGGCGCCCGCGTACAACCGCGCCGGCAGCGGCGCACCGGCCCGGCGCAGCCGCCGCACCACCTCGAACGCGAGCCGCGCGCCCAGCGAGTGCCCGTACAGCGCGTAGGGGCGTCCGTCGGCGGCCACGGCGTCGGCGACCGCGGCGGTCAGCTCGTCCAGGTCGATCTCGGCCGGTTCGGCGATCCTGTTCTCCCTTCCCGGCGGCTGGACCCCCAGCACCTCCACGTCGGGGGCGAAGGCGGCGGGCCACGGATGGAACACGCCCGCGCCCGCGCCGGCGTACGGCAGGCAGAACAGCCGGAGCCCCGCCTGGGGCAGTGGCCGCGGGCACCGGAACCAGCGGGCCGTCAAGGTGGTCATCGGGTGCCTCCCGGCGGGTCGATCCAGTGGCGCTGCCGTTGGAAGGGGTAGGTGGGCAGCGGTATCCGCCGTCCCGGGGCGGCCGGGCCGGAAGGCGGCATCTCCGATGTCTCCGGCGTCTCCGGCGTTCCGGCCGGGGAGAGCAGCCGGTCGGGGTCCAGCGCCGCGATCGCCTCGGCGAGGTCGCCGCATTCCACGACGACCCGGTGGGCGAAGGAACGGCGTCCCGCCGTCAGGGTGTGCGCCACGTCGGCGATCGGCAGGTCCGGGTGGGCGGCCAGGTGGTCGCGGAGCCGTACGATCGCGGCGCGGAGCGCCCGGGGCGAACGGGCGGAGACCGGAAGCAGGTACCGGGCGCCGGGGACGGGCGCCGGAGCGGGCTGCGGCGGCGCTTCGGCCACCAGGACGTGCGCGCCGGTCCCCCCGATGCCGATCGCGCTGACCCCGGCCACCCTCCTGCGGCCGTCCGGCCAGTGCGTCGTCTTGGCGGGCAGGTAGAACGGCCCGCGCTCCAGGCCGAGTTGCGGGTGGGGCGAGTCGGCGTGCAGGTTGGCGGGGATGCGCCCGTGCCGTACCGACAGGACCGCCTTGATGAGCCCCGCGATTCCGGAGGCGGCGTCGGTGTGGCCGATGTTGGTCTTGACCGAGCCCAGCGCGCAGTAACCGGTGCCCCGGGCGCCGGCCGCGCGGAAGGCCCGGGTCAGCGCCTCGACCTCGATGGCGTCCCCCAGCGGCGTGCCGCTGCCGTGCGCCTCCACCATGCCGATCTCGTCGGGGGGGATCCCCGCGTCGCCGAGGGCCTCGGCCACCGTGGCCGCCTGCCCGGTCAGACCCGGTACGGCGAAGCCGGCCCGGGCGGCGCCGTCGTTGCCGACCGCCCATCCGGGGATGACGGCGTACACGTGGTCGCCGTCGGCGACGGCGTCGGCGAGCCGTTTCAGCACCACTACGCCGCTGCCGCTGGAGAATCCGGACCCGTCGGCCGCGGCGTCGAACGCCCGGCACCGGCCGTCGGGGGAGACCATGCCGCCGGGGGTGTGCCGGTGCCGGGGCCAGGTGACCGTGACGCCGCCGGCGAGGGCCAGGTCGCAGCGGTGGTCGGCGAGGTTCTGGGCTGCCGTGCACACCGCGACCAGAGAGCTGGAGCAGGCGGTCTGCACGGCGATCGCCGGTCCGGTCAGGCCGAGCCGGTAGGCGACCTGCCCCGGCAGGTGGTCGGAGCCCTGGTGGGGCAGGATCCGCCCCTCCCAGTCGTCGGGGTCGTCGGGGGCGCCCGCGGCGGGGTTGCCGAACAGGTGGAACAGGAAGTACCGGTTGGCGGAGGCGGAGGTGAACACGCCGATCTGGCCGTCGAACCGTTCCGGGTCGTATCCGGCGTCCTCCAGGGCCTCCCACGCCGTCTCCAGGAACAGCCGGTGCTGCGGGTCGGTGCGGGCCGCCTCGTCGGGGGTGAATCCGAAGAACTCCGCGTCGAAGTCCTCCACCCCGTCCAGCTTTCCTCCGGCCTTCACGTGCGCGGGATCGGCGAGCAGCGCCGCCCCGATGCCCAGCTCGCGCAGTTCCGCGTCGGAGTAGTCGTGGACGGCGTCCACCCCGTCGGACAGCACGGACCAGAACGCCGCCGGGTCGGGCGCGCCGGGGAAGCGGCAGCCCAGGCCGACCACCGCGATGTCGTCGCCGGCCTCACCGAGGTCGTCGGGGTCGTCGGGGTCACCGAGATCGCTGGGATCGCCGGGATCCCCCGAGCCGCCGGGGGCGCCGGGGCCGCCGGTCGTGCCGGTGGCGAGAGGGCCGGCGCCGGTGGCGGGGTCCGCGGCCGGTGGATCGGACAGGAAGGCGGCCTGCGCCCGCACCGTGGTGTGCTCGAACAGCGCCATCATCGGCACCGGCGTGCCGAACACGGCGGTCAACCGCTGCTGGAGCCGTCCGAGCAGCAGGGAGTGCCCGCCGGCGTCGAAGAACGGCTCGCTCACCCCGACCCGGGTCACCCCGAGCACGTCGCACCAGGCGTCGTGCACCGAGGTCTCGGCGGGTGTGGCCGGGCGCTCGCCCGGGCGGGCGGTCTCGGGCGCGGGCAGGGCCCGGACGTCCACCTTGCCGGTCGGGGTGAGCGGCATCGTGTCGAGCACGACGATCACCGCGGGCACCAGGTGGTCCGGAAGGGTCTCGGCCGCGGTCCGCCTCAGGGCGGCCGGGTCCAGGCTCGCCCCCGCGGAGGGCTGGACGTGGGCCACGAGCCGGTCGCCGTGGAGCGTGACCACGGCTCTGGCCACCCCGGGCCGTCCCGTCAGGTGCGTCTCCACCTCGGCCGGTTCGACGCGGAAGCCGCGCACCTTGATCTGCCGGTCCAACCTGCCCAGGCAGACCAGGGTGCCGTCGGGCAGCCTCCGGCCGAGGTCCCCGGTGCGGTAGATCCGCCCGCCGTCGTCGTCGGTGGTGAACCGCTCGGCGGTGCGCTCCGGATCCCGCCAGTAGCCCAGCGCCAGGTGAGGGCTGCGGACGGCGATCTCGCCCTCGTCCCCGTCGGGGTTCAGCAGCACCACCTCGTAGCCCGGCAGCGGACGGCCGATCGGCACGAGGGGGCCGGCCGGCGGATCGGCCGGTGAACCGGGGCCGGTCGCCGGTTCCGTGTCCGGCGCGGCGTCCGCGGCGAACTCGGGCGAGTCGAAAGTGGTCCGGTGGTGCGTGACGAAGGTGGCCTCGGTCGCGCCGTAGCCGTTCACGAACAGGCAGCCGTCGGCGAAACGCCCCCGGCCCGCGACCACGTCGGACCTGGTCACGCGCTCCCCGCCGAGCAGCACGGCGCGCACGGAGGGCAGTCGTCCGTCCGGTCCGAGGGCGTCGAGCACGTACCGGTAGAGCGTCGGGGTGGAGTGGTAGACGGTCACCTCCCGGTCGGCCAGGAGGCGTACCAGCTCGCCCGGTCCGAGGGTGCGGACGTCGACCGGCACCAGGGTCGCGCCGGTCAGCAGCGCGGGATAGATGTCCGGCACGGAGGCGTCGAAGCTGATCGAGGCGAGCAGGCTGAGCCGGTCGCCCGAAGTGATCGACAGGCTTTCGACCTGGTTGCCGACGCAGTGCGCCAGGTTGCGGTGGCTCTGCGCCACCCCTTTGGGCCTGCCGGTGGATCCGGAGGTGTATCGCAGGTAGGCGAGGCCGTCCGGTTCGGCCGGCGCGGCCACCGGTGTCGCCGGCGTCGCGTCCTCGACGAGGACCGGCCGGCGGCGCCGGTCGCCGAGGAGGGTGCGGGCGAGCGTCTCGTGTTCGCGGGTCGTGACCAGTACGGCCACATCGGCGTCGCCGAGCATGTAGGCCAGCCGCGGCGCCGGATACGAGGGATCCAGCGGGACGTAGGCGCAGCCGGAGAGCAGGGTGCCCATGATCGCGGCGATGGTGCTCGCGTCGTGGCCGAGCAGCAGGCCGACGCGCGCTCCCCCGTGTCCCCCCGCCGCGGCGATGAGTCGCTGGATCCCACCCGCCGTCAGAGCCAGCTCCGCGTAAGTCAACGGCGAATCACCTGAATACACCGCAATACGGTCGGAACTTCCACTTACGACGTCGAGGAATCGGCTGGTTACAATATGTTGCATTACCGGAATTCCCGCACCTTGCTCACGATCTGGATCCGCCGCCATCCGGCGTCACCCCGCCCGTCCCCTGAGGCGCGTCTCGCGGCCCACTGACACAGGGAACGCTATGGGCCGGACATTTCCGATCATTAGCCGTAAGATTGCAAAAGCCGCAATCGCGGCAATATGTCGCTAAGAGTGACCTTCCCGTGACGATCTCACGCAGGTCCAAGGCGGAGAAACAGGCATGACCACCGACGAGGCTGTTCCCGTTCACGACTTCCAGGTCCTTGGACCGTTACGCTTCACCTCGCACGGGGTGACGGTGGCACTGCCCGCCCGTCACCCTCGTATGCTCCTGGCCGTCCTCCTGCTGCACAACGGCGAGGCCGTCGCCGAAGGACGGCTGCTGGAGCAGGTATGGGGTCCCGGCGCCGGCAGCACGACCGCCCTGCGCACCGCCGTGT
Organism: Planomonospora corallina; assembly: GCF_042650625.1. Taxonomy (NCBI): domain Bacteria; kingdom Bacillati; phylum Actinomycetota; class Actinomycetes; order Streptosporangiales; family Streptosporangiaceae; genus Planomonospora; species Planomonospora corallina. Next base: position 31,117 of record NZ_JBHSBM010000064.1, on the reverse strand, counting down.
CGCGGTTGCGTTCCTGGCTGCACGACGAAGCCCGCGGTGTGGCGTCCATCGACCGCGCCGACGGCGGCTACCGGCTGCGCCTGCCGGACCACTGCATCGACGCCGCCCGGTTCCGCGCCGCACTGGCCGCCGACTCCGATGCCGCCGGGCTCGACCCCCACCAGCGCATGGCCGCCCTGATGAGCGCGCTCGAGCAGTGGCGCGGCCCCGTCCTGGACGGCGCTCCCGACGAAATACGCGAGGATCCGGCGGTGCGGGCGCTCGACGACGACCACGCCGTATGCCTCCAGCGGCTGGCCGCGCTCGCCATCTCACTCCAGGCTCCCGACCTGCTGCTGCCCAGAACCCGCGCCCTGGCCTGGTCACGGCCGTTCGACGAGCCGCTGCACGCGCGCCTGATCGAGCTCTACGCCGCCTGCGGCCGGCCCGCCGAGGCGCTCATGGAGTACGAGCGGCTGAGGTCGCGGCTGGCCGACGAGCTGGGCGTCGCTCCCAGCGCGGAGGTGCAGCGTGCCCACTTCACCGTGCTCGCCCAGGACCCCCCGCGACCTCCCTCGGCGGATCCCTCCTCCGGCAAGGGGCGGGGGCACCGGCTCGTCCCCCACCAGGTTCCGGCCGACATCGCCGACTTCGCGGGTCGTGACAAGGCGACCGCCGCGCTCCTCGATCATCTCGGCGGCCTGCTGGACGACCCGACGCGACCGGCCACGCTGGTCGCGAGCATCACCGGCCCCGCCGGAGTCGGCAAGACCACCCTGGCCGTGCACGTCGCCCACCGGCTGACGCCGGCCTACTCCGACGGCCAGCTCTACGCCGATCTGCGGGGCACCACCGCCGTCCCCGAGTCCCCCGCCCGCGTGCTCGGACGGTTCCTGCGGGCACTCGGGGTCGGCAAACACGACGTCCCGGACGACCCGGCCGAACGCGCGGCCCTCTACCGCAGCCTGGTCAACGGCCTCCGCCTCCTGGTCGTCCTGGACGACGCCGCCCAGGAGACACAGGTGAGACCGCTGCTCCCGGGCTCCGCCACCTGCTCGGTGCTCATCACCAGCCGGCATCGGATGGGCGCCGTCGGCGGCGCGAAGGCCGTGGACCTCGACCGGCTCCGCGTGGACCACGCCGTTCAGCTGCTGGCGGGCATCATCGGGCCCGAGCGGGTGGCCGCCGAGCCCGACGCCGCGAGCGAGCTGGTCCACCTGTGCGGCGGGCTGCCCCTGGCGGTGCGCATCTGCGGCGCCCGGCTGGCCGCCCGTCCCCACTGGCCGCTCGTCAAACTGGCCGCCCTGCTGCGCGACGAGCGCCGTCGGCTGAGCGAGTTGAGCATCGGGGACCTGACCGTGCGGGACGGCCTGGAGCAGAGCCACGACCGGCTGGGGGAAGAGGCCCGGCAGACGCTGTCCACGCTGGCCAGGCTGGGGCCGGTCGAGTTCTCGGTCGGCACCGCCGCCGCCGTCTGCGGTCTCGACCACGCCGCCGCCGGCGACCGCCTCGACGCCCTCGTCGAGGCCCGGTTCGCCTCGGTGACCGGCTCCGGCCGGACCGGCCGGGTCCACTACCGCCTTGACGATCTGGCCCGGTTGTACGCCCTCAGCCTGGACCCGGCACGGCCTTCCCCGTGGCGACCGTGAGGGCCACCGCGCCGACGAGGACCGGCGCGTAGTCGCCCATGGCGACGTGCGGCACCGGGCCGCCGGTCAGGGATGCCCGGCACCGGTCACAGAGACCCCGGGCCGGTCATGGAAATGACAGGTCTTCCTTCATCGGACAACGCAAATCAAAGCAGACAAATGCTGATTAAATGGGACGTAAATCGCTGCGGGAGCGCTCCCACTAGCCCGGAAAACGCCTCAAAACTAGACAGGCGCCACGGGAGTGTCAAGGAATCCGGGAGGCGGCGCATCCGCATTCGCCGCAGCCCTCCGGCGTGATTCGGAGAAACACCAGGCCAGGCGGTTGAGGCGCGGGCAATGCCAGGGCGACTCCTTGACGCCTTCGATCACCCATCCCTACCCTGCTCCGCAGTGGGAGCGTTCCCACGCTTTTCGGGCGACCCCTCGACGGAGAGATGTCCGCCACCCTCGACCGCCTCGTCCCCGGCGGGTTCATCCCGATGTGAGGGAGAAGACCATGCTCGATGAGCAGGACTCGCGCGTCTCCACGCTGAGTCCCGCCAAGCGCGCCCTGCTGCTGCAGCGGTTGCGCGGCGGCGCGGGCGCGGCGGCCGCGCCGATCCCGCGCCGCCCCACCGGCACGCCCGCGCCGCTCACGTTCGGCCAGGAGCGGATCTGGTTCCTCGACCAGCTCGACCCCGGTGACGCGGCGTTCAACATGTGCCTGGCGCAGCGGTGGCGGGGCAGGCTGGACCTGGACGCCCTGCGGAGCGCCGTGGCGGCCGTCGCCGAGCGGCACGAGAGTCTGCGCACCCGCTTCCGGGCCGAGGACGGCGCACCGGTGCAGGAGGTCGTCCCGGACGCCGCCGTACCCGTCGAATTCCTCGACCACGCCGAGGCGGGACCGGGCGCGCCCCCGCCCGAGGAGTGGGCGCGCGCGGCGGTCGCCCGGCGTACCGGCACCCCGTTCGACCTGGCCGAGGCCCCGCTGCTGCGGGTCAGCGTGCTGCGCCTGGGCGAGGACGACCACGTGGTCTGCGTGGTCTGCCACCACATCGTGGCCGACGGGGTGTCGCTGAACATCTTCGCCGAGGAGCTGGCCGCCCGGTACGGCTCGGGCCCGGCGTACGAACCGCCCCCGCTGCCCGTGCAGTACTCCGACTTCGCCGCCTGGCAGCGGGAGCGGCTGACGGAGGAGGCGGCCGGCCGGTCCCTGGCGTACTGGACCGCCCGCCTGGCCGACCCGCCCGTGCTGGAACTGCCCGCCGACCGCCCCCGGCCGGCCGTGCACTCCTCCCGCGGCGGCGTCGTCACCGTCACGCTCGGCGCCGAGCCGGCCGCGGCCCTGGAGGAGCTGGCCGCCCGGCACGGCGCGACGCTGTTCATGGCCCTGCTCGCGGCCTACCAGACTCTGCTCGCGCGGCACACCGGGCAGGAGGACGTCTGCGTCGGGTCCCCCATCGCCGGGCGGGACCGGATGGAGCTGGAACCGCTCATCGGCTTCTTCCTCAACACACTGGTGCTCCGCGGCGACCTGTCCGGCGACCCGGCGTTCCGTGAGCTCCTCGACCGCACCCGCGCCGCGGTGCTCGACGCCTTCGACCACCAGGACATCCCCTTCGAGCAGGTGATGGGCGAACTGCGCGTCGAGCGCGACCTCAGCCGCTCCGCGCTGTTCCAGACGATGTTCGTCCTGCACACCCAGAACGACCGGCGGGCCGCGCCCCTCGGGACCCCCGAGGCCTCCGCCGGCCGGGGGATCGAGGAGATCGCCGGGTTCGACACCGGGTACACGGCGGCCAAGTTCGACCTGTCCCTCGACGCCTGGCGGACCCCGGACGGGCTGAGCCTGATGTTCGGGTACGCCGCCGACCTGTTCGACCGCGGCACCGTCGCCGCCCTCGCCGGCCGCTTCATCCGGCTGCTCACCGCCGTCGCCGCCGAGCCCGGCCTGCGGCTGTCGGAGATCGACCTGCTCTCCGGGGACGAACGCCGGAAGCTCCTGGAGTGGAGCGTCGACACCGCGCCGCCCGCCGCGGAGACGGTTCCCGAGCTGCTCGCCGCCGCGGTGGCGGCCTGCCCCGGCGCCCCCGCGGTGACCTGCGCCGGCCGGACGCTCACCTACGCCGAGCTGGACGCGCGCGCCGACGTCCTGGCCCGGGCGCTGCGCGCGGCGGGAGCCGGCCCCGAATCGGTGGTCGCCGTGGCGATGGACCGCTCCCCCGACCTGCTCGCGGCCCTGCTGGCCGTCTGGAAGGCCGGCGGCGCCTACCTGCCGCTCGACCCGGCCTACCCGGCGTCGCGCCAGGCCGCCATGCTCGGCGACAGCGGCGCGCGGGTGGTGCTCACCACCACGGCGCTGCGCGAGCGCCTGCCGGACGGGCCGCACCGGGTGCTCTGCGTGGACGGCGTGCTCCCCGCGGGCACACCGGACCCGCTGCCCGCCCCCGATCCCGGCCGTGCCGCCTACGTCATCTACACCTCCGGCTCCACGGGACGGCCCAAGGGCGTCGTGGTCGAGCACGGGGCGCTGGCGGCCCGCGTGGGCTGGATGCGGGAGGCCTACGGCCTCACCCCGGACGACCGGGTGCTCCAGTTCGCCACGGTCAGTTTCGACACCCACGCCGAGGAGATCTATCCCTGCCTGGCCGCCGGGGCGACGCTCGTGCTGCTGCCCGGAGGCGGGGAGCTCCTGCCGGACTTCCTGGCCACGCCGTACGCCAGGGACCTGACCGTGCTGGACCTGCCCACGCCCTACTGGCACGAACTGGTCACCGACCTGGACACCGTGGACTGGCCGCCCGGCCTGCGGCTGACCATCCTCGGCGCCGACCAGGCGCAGGCGGCGGCCGTGACGGCGTGGCACCGGCACTTCGGCGGCCGGGTACGCCTGCTGAACACCTACGGCCCCACCGAGGCCACGGTCATCGCCAGCGCAGCCGAGTTGCTGGAGGGGGACCGGCGTCCGCCGATCGGCAGGCCCATCGCGGCCACCTCCCTCTACGTGCTGGACGAGCGGCGACGGCTCGCCCCGGTCGGGGTCCCGGGCGAGCTGTACATCGGCGGGGCCGGGCTGGCCCGCGGCTACCTCGGCCGGCCCGGCCTCACCGCCGAGCGCTTCGTCCCCGACCCGTACGGCGGCGGCCGCCTCTACCGCAGCGGCGACCGCGCCCGCTGGCGGTCCGACGGGGAGCTGGAGTTCCTCGGCCGCGCCGACGACCAGGTCAAGGTGCGCGGGTACCGGATCGAGCCCGGTGAGATCGAGTCCTGCCTGCTGGCGCACCCCGCGGTCGCCCAGGCCGTGGTCCTCGCCGAACGGGGCAACCTGCTGGCCTACGTGGTGCCGGCGGCCGGCGCCCCGGCGGCCGGCGCCGGGCTGGGGCCGGAGCTGCGCGAGCACGCGGCGCGGGCCCTGCCCGCCCACATGGTGCCCGCCGCCGTGACGGTCGTGGACCGGTTGCCGCTGACGCCCAACGGCAAGCTGGACCGGGCCGCGCTGCCCGCCCCCGAGTTCGGCGGCGGCGGCCACGTCGACCCCGCGACGCCCACCGAGCAGGCGATCGCCGGCATCTGGGCGCAGGTGCTCGGGATCGAGCGCGTCGGCGCCGAGGACGGCTTCTTCGAGCTGGGCGGCCACTCCCTGCTGGCCACCCAGGTGATCGCCAGGATGCGACGCGCGCTCGGCGCGGGCGTCTCCCTGATGGACCTGTTCAGACACCCCACCGTCCGCGGGCTCGCCGCCCTGGCCGACACCCCCGCCGACGCCCGGCGGCCCCGCCGCCTGCTGCACGAGCTCACCCCTCCGCTCCCGCAGGACCGGTGCGTGCTCACCTACGTCTGCGTCCCGTACGGCGGCGGCAGCGCGGTGGTCTACCAGCCGCTGGCCGACGTCCTGCCCGAGGGGCACCGGCTGCTCTCGCTGGCCGTACCCGGGCATGACGTGGGCCTGGCCGAGGACCCGCTGCCCTTCGACGAGCTCGCCGCCCGCTGCGCGGCCGAGGTCCTGGAACGGGTGACGGGTCCCGTGGTGGTCTACGGCCACAGCAGTGTGGGCTCGGCCCTGGCCGTGGAGGTCGCCCGGCGCCTCGAGGCGGCCGGCCGGGTGCCGGAGGCCGTCTACATCGGGGCGGCCTTCCCGTTCGCACGGCCCCGCGGCCGGGTGATGAACGCGCTCTCCCGCCTGGCGCGCGCCTCCGCCGTCGCCTCCGACAGGGCCTACGGGAACTGGCTGGCCTCCATGGGAGTGGACCTCAGCGAGCTCACCCCCGAGCAGGCCCTCCACATCGTGCGCACCATGCGCGCCGAGGCCGAGCACGCCGAACGGTACTTCACCGGCCTGCTCGACGGCGGGACCGCACGGCTGCGGGCGCCCCTGGTCACGATCGCCGGGGAGCGCGACCCGGCCACCGAGTACTACGAGGAGCGTTACCGCGAGTGGCACTTCCTGGCCGCGACCAGCGTCCTGGTGGTGCTGGAGGAGGCGGGCCACTTCTTCGTCCGCTACCGCGCCGGGGAACTGGCCGAGATCATCACCACCGCGCACCTCGCCGCGGAGGGACCGGCGGAAGGACCCGCCGCGGGACCGGCCGCGGGTCCGGCGGCGGGACCCGCCTTGGAACCGGCCGCGGGATCGGCCGCCGGAGGGCCCGCCGCCGGACCGGCGCCGCGCGAGGAGGACGGCACGACCTGGTGGCTGGGCGGCGTCTCGCGTTCGCATGACGTCACCCACTCCGCGGACGCCTCGCGGACGCCGGGACCCGAGCCCAGCATGAGGCGGTTCCTCGCGGTCGCCTCCGGCCAGCTCGTCTCGATCACCGGCTCCGCGCTCACCGAGTTCGCCGTCCCGATCTGGATCTACCTGACGACCGGCTCCGTCGCCGACTTCGCCCTCTTCGCGGTGCTCGGCCTGGTCCCCGGCCTGCTGGTCGCACCGCTCGCGGGAGCGGTGGTCGACCGGGTCAGCCGCAGGAAGGTCATGTTCTGCGGCGACGTCGCGGCCTTCGGCACCCAGCTCGCCCTCGGCGTCCTGCTCTGGACGGGGAACCTGCAGATCTGGCACATCTATCCGCTCCTGATCTGCCTGTCCGTCGCGCTCACCTTCCAGCGCCTGGCCTACGGCTCGGCCATCCCGCAGCTGGTGCCCAAGCAGTACCTGGGCCACGCCAACGGCGTCAACCAGATGGTCACCGGCGTCTCCCAGCTGATCGTTCCGCTGGCCGCCGCCGGACTGGTGGCGGGCATCGGCCTGGAGGGCATCCTCGTCCTGGACGTGGTGAGCTACCTGTTCGCCATGGGCGTGCTGCTGGTCGTGCGCTTCCCCCGCACCATGGCCCACCGGCGCAGGGAGACGGTGACCGCCGAGATCGTCGAGGGCTTCCGCTACTCGTGGGGGCACCGCGGCTTCCGGAACATGCTGCTCTTCTTCGCCGTCCTCAACGTCTTCCTCTCGCCGCTGTTCCTGATGATCTCTCCGCTGGTGCTGTCGTTCGGGACGCTCGGCGACGTGGGGCGGGTCTCGTTCGCCTCGGGGCTGGGCGTGTTCCTCGGCGGCCTGGTGATGAGCGTGTGGGGCGGGCCGCGGCGGCTGCGGGTGCGCGGCATGCTGCTGTTCACGCTCGCCCTGGGCCTGTGCTGCCTGGTCACGGGGGTGCGGGCGGACCTGCTCGTCATCGGGGCGGGGGCCTTCGGCATGGGCATGGCGCTCACTCTGGTGAACGGGATCTACGCCACGATCGTCCAGGTCAAGGTGGCGCAGCGGTTCCACGGGCGGGTGTTCGCGCTCAACACGATGATCGCGTGGTCCACCACGCCGATCGGCCTCGGCCTGGTCGCGCCGTACGCCTCGGCCGTGCTGGAGCCGCTCATGACGCCGGACGGGCCGCTCGCCCCCGCCCTGGGGACGCTCCTGGGCACCGGTCCCGGGCGAGGCATCGGGCTGATGTACGTGATCTGCGCCGTGATGATCGTGGTGATCGCCGGTGTGGCGCTGCGCCTGCGCTCGCTGGCCCGCTTCGACCGGGAGGCGGTGGACTCCCTCCCCGACGACGTGCTCGGATCCGCCGCCCTGGCGCGCCGGGGCCGGGCGCGCGGCGGCGCGGACGGCGGCGCTGCGGATGACAGCGGCGTGAACGGCGGCGCGGGCGGGCGCTCCCCGCACCTGGAGAGGGAACTGCGATGACGGGCACACCTGTGGCGGTGCGGACCGTGCCGGACCTGCTGCGGCTGCGCGCCGCCCAGGATCCGGGGCGGACCGCGATGGAGGTGGCGGGCGGGCAGGCGCTCACCTTCGAGCAGTGGGAGCGGCGCTCGGACGCGGCCGCCCACGGCCTGCTCGGCCTGGGAGTGCGCCCCGGTGACCGGGTCGGGCTGCTGTTCGGGAGCGGGGACTGGACCGGCTTCGCCGTCGCCTACTGCGCCGCGCAGAAGGCCGGCGCGGTGGCCGTGCCGCTCTCCGACCGCCTCGCCGCGCCGGAGGCCGGGTACATGCTCGGCCACTGCTCGGCCTCCCTCGTGGTGCACTCCGAGGGACTGACCCCGCCCGCCGGGCCGTACCCCGCGGTGCCCCTCGCGCACCTGGAGAACGGCGGCGAAGGGCCCACCGGCGTCCGGGTCCGCCCGGGCGACCCGGCCCAGATCCTCTACACCTCGGGCACCACCGGGCGGCCCAAGGGCGTGAGCGCCTGCCACGCCAACCTCGTCCACGGCTGCGAGACCCGGCGGAACCGGCGCCGCTTCCGGCACTCCGAGCACCTGCTGCACGCCTTCCCGATCGGCACCAACGCCGGCCAGACGATGCTCATGAACGCTCTGGACGCGCATCCCACGGTCCTGACGCCCGCGCGGTTCACCCCGGGCAGGTTCGCCCGGCTGATCGAGTCGTACCGGGCCGGCACCGTGTTCGTCGTGCCCGCGATGGCGATCGAGCTGCTCGACGCGGGACTGCACGAGCGCCACGACCTGTCGGGTGTCGTGCTGCTCGGCTCGTCCGCCGCGGCCCTCCCCCCGGCGCTGGCCGCGCGGCTGGCCGCCGCCTTCCCCAACGCCACGGTGACGAACTACTACACCTCCACCGAGGCGGCCCCCGCCCAGACGATCATGATCTACGACCCGGCCAGGCCCGCCGCGCTGGGCCGTCCGGCCTTCGGCGGCGCCCTGCGCGTCGCCGACCGTGAGGGCCGCGCGCTGCCGCCCGGCGAGACGGGCGAGATCTGGCTGCGCTCCCCCGCCACCCGCAGCTACTACGGCGACGACCAGGCCGGCGCCGAGACGTTCCGGGACGGCTGGGTGCGGATGGGGGACGTCGGACGCCTCGACGCCGACGGCTACCTCTATCTGGAGGACAGGGAGAGCGACGTCGTGAAGACCGGCGCGTTCAAGGTCTCGACGCTCCAGGTGGAGGCCGCGCTGTACGAGCATCCGCAGGTCAAGGAGGCCGCGGTGGTCGGCGTCGCGCACCGGGTGCTGGGCGCCGTGCTCGCCGCCGCGGTCGTGCCGCGCTCCGCGGACCTCTCCACCGGCGAGTTGCGCGCCTTCCTGATGGACCGGCTGGCCCGGCACGAGCTGCCCGAACGGGTGCTGGTCATGGACGCGCTGCCCAGGAACCAGTCCGGAAAAGTCATCAAGGGGCGTCTGCGGGAGCTGCTCGGCGGCCCCGCGGCCCAGGCACGAACGGAAGGTGCGTGACGTCATGCGATCATCGGTGACCCGGGAGCGGGCCTCCCTCGCCCAGCACGGGTTGTGGCTCACCGAGCGGACGGGTGCGGGCGGGGGCGCCGCCCACCACCTGCCGCTCGCCGTGCACCTGGAAGGGCCGCTGGACGAGGCCGCGCTGCGGGACGCCTGCGCCGCCGTCGCCGCCCGGCACCCCGTTCTCGCCGCCGCGCTGGTGGAGGAGGACGGCGAGCTGCGGCTCGTCCCCGGCGCGGCCGGGCCGCCCTTCACCGTCGCGGACGTGGCCGAGGGCGACGTGCCCGCCGCCGTCGACGCGGAGGTGGCCCGCCCCTTCGACCTGTCCGCGGGGCCGCTCGCCCGGTTCGCGCTGTTCCGCCTGGAGCCCAAGCGTCACCTCCTGCTGGTCGTCGCCCACCACGCCGCCTTCGACGGCATGTCGAAGGACCTCCTCCTGCACGACCTGGCCGCCGCCTACGGAGGTTCCCTCCCGGCCCCGCCGGCGACCTCCCACGGCGAGGCGGCGGCCGGCGAGCACGACCGCGTGGCGGCGAAGCTGGCGGCCGCGGCGGAGTTCTGGCGGCCCCGCTGGAACGACGGGGGCGGGCTGCTCCTCCCCGGGCTGCGGCGCGTGTCGCTGCGCGCCGCCCCCGGCGGCACGGTGGACGTCGCCCTCGGCTCCGGCCCGGGGGCCGCGCTCGGCCCGGCCGCCGAGCGGATCGGCGTCACCCGCTTCGAGCTGCTGCTGGCCGCGCTGCACACCCTGCTGTACGGCTACGGCAACACCCCTGCCACCGTGTCCGTGGACGTCTCGACCCGGACCGAGCGGACGCGGGAACAGGTGGGGATGTTCGTCAACGAGCTCCCGGTGACCGCCTCGCCGGACGGGACGTCCGCACCGGACGGGACGTTCGCCGCCTTCGCCCGGTCGGTCCGCGACGAGCTGCGCGCGGCGTACCGGTTCAGGGAGGTGCCGGTCGCGCGGGCCCTGGGCGGCGTCTCGCCCCGCGCCTCGCTCACCCCGGTCTCGCTGAGCTACCGCAGGCGCGGCGAGGATCCCCTCTTCCCCGGCCTCGGCTCGCGGGTCGAGTGGACGATGCCCGCCGGCGCCGTCAGGGGGACGCTGCACCTGCAGGTCGTGGAGGCCCCGGACGGGGTCACCGCCCACCTGCGGTTCGACCCCGGCTGCCTGGACCGTGCCTCCTGCGAGGCCGTGGCCGGGCACCTGACGGCCCTGCTGCGCGCCGTCGCGGCCCGCCCCGACGCGCTGATCACCGAGCTGCCGCTCCCGCCCCGGCAGCAGGCCGCGCCGGGCACCGCGTCCGGGACGGTTCCGGCGCCGGGCGCCGGGGCCGGGCCCGTCTCCACCGCCGCCTCCACCGCCGGAACCGCTCCCGCCGGGGCCGCCTCCGCGGGCGGATCCCCGGTGGTGGACGAGGTCCTGGAGATCTGGCGCGAGGTCCTCGGTTTCGACGACATCACCCCCGACGACGACCTGTTCGACCTCGGCGGCCACTCGCTGTCCATCACGCAGATCATCGCCAGGGTGCGCGACCGGATGGGTGTGGAGCTCTCCTTCGAGGTGTTCATCGACACCCCGACCGCCGCGGGTGTCGCCGCCGACGTCGAACGCCTGCGGGAGGAGGCGTGCTGAGGCGGCGCCTGGCCGAGCTGGTCTCCCGCGCGAGCGACGGCGACCTCGGCGTCGAGGAGGTCATGGCGGCCTCCGGCTCGCTGACCGCCCTGGGCGTCACCTCCCTCGCCCATCTGCGGCTGATCGACGCGGTGGAGGAGGAGTTCGGCGTCGAGCTGGACGGCCCGGCCGTCCTCGACACCCTGGACGGGCTGGCCGCCCACATCGCCGACCGGCGGGCGGCGCCGCGATGACCGGGCCGCCCCTCACCCGGTTGCGCCCGGTGCCGGTGGAGTTCAGCGGGGACCGCGGCGGCGAGGCCCCGCTGACCTGGGGGCAGCGGTCGATCTGGCGCATCACCCGGTGGCTGGAGGACGGCGACCCCTACTTCAACACGCCGTGGGTGCTCCCCGTCCCCGGCAGGCCGGACCTCGGCACCGTGCTGCGGGCGCTGGGAACGCTCATCGGGCGGCACGAGTCCCTCCGGACCACCTGCCACCAGACCCCGGAGGGGCCCGTCCAGCGGATCGCGTCCGGCGGGCGGCTGACCGTCGGGATGGTCGACGCGGCAGGCGCCCCGCCCCGGCAGGCCGCCGCGGAGCTCGCCGCCGAACTCGCCGCAGAGGGCTTCGACTACGCCGCCGAGCTGCCCCTGCGGTGCGCCGTCGTCATGGCCGACGGGCGGCCGAGGGCGCTGGCGATGGCCCTGTCCCACCTGGCCGTCGACGCGTGGGCGCTCGACCTGCTCGCCGCCGAGTGGCGGCGGCTGCTGGCCGGGGAGGAACTGCCGCCACCCGCGTGGCAGCCGATGGACCAGGCCGCCTTCGAGGGGTCGGACAAGGGCGCCGAGCGCGCCGAGCGGGCCCTGCGCCACTGGCGGTCGGCGCTGGAGCGGGCGCCCGGGACGCTGTTCGACCACCCGCCGGGCACGCCGGAGGATCCGCGGTTCGTCAGGGTCGGCATGGAGTCGGCCGCCGTCGCCGCCGCCGCCCGGGTGCTGGCGGAACGCTGGTCGATCAGCACCACCAGCGTGCTGCTGACGGCGAGCGCCGTGCTGCTGGCCGCGCTGACCGGCCGCGGCACGGCGGTCATGCAGTTCATCGTGGGCAACCGGCACGACGTGCGGCTCCGCGACATGGTGGGCACCGCCGTACAGGACGGCCTGTTCGTGCTCGACCTGCCCGGCGGCACGTTCGCCGACGCCGCCCGGGCCGGGCACCGGCAGGCGCTGGTCACCTACCGGCACGCGCACTACGAGCCGTACGCGATGATGGCGCTGCGCGAGGAGGTCGGGCCCGCCGACCTGTCGGCCTACTTCAACGACGTGCGCACCGTCCCCGACTGGCCGAACCTGCCCGCCCAGGCCACCCTGGACCCGGCCGCGCTCACCGGGCGGACGAGGACCTTCTTCGTCGGCGCCTGGGCCGAGGTGGACGCGAAGGTGTTCTTCGCCACCGGACCCGCCACCCACACCTGCCGGCTCCACCTGCTGACCGACACCGCCTACCTGCCGCGTGCCACCACCTACGCGCTGCTGCGGGGGGTGGAGACGCTGCTGGTGCGCTGCGTGACCGAGGAGGTGCCGCTCGGCCGGGTCGCCGAGATCTGCGGCCTCACCGACGCCCTACCCGAGGAGATGAGATGACGGACGGTCCCATGCGCGTGGTCGTCAACGACGAGGAGCAGTACTCCATCTGGTGGCCTGACAGGGAGCCGCCGCGGGGATGGACCGCCACCGGGTTCGAGGGCTCCCGGCAGGAGTGCCTGGACCACATCGCGGCGGTGTGGACGGACATGCGGCCGCTCAGCGTCAGGAACCGGGCGCTTTGACCGGGCAGGCTCCTCCGGAGGAGCGGGAATCGCCGAGCGAGCGGGTCCCCGCCGGGCAGGCCCTCTCGTCCGGGCAGGCTCCCGGCGCCGGGCAGGACCGGCGGCAGGAGCTGCTGCGGCGCCTGGCCGCCCTGCCTCCCGCCCGCCGCGAGGCCCTGCGCCGCGCGATGACCGCAGCGGCCGCCGGTGGCCTGCCCCTCTCCTCGGGCCAGGAGCGGCTCTGGTTCCTCAACCGGTTCGACCCGGCGGACAGCGGCAACCACATCCTGTGGTGCGTGCGGCTGCGCGGCCCGGTCGACCCCGGCGGGCTGGCCGCCGCCCTCACCGCGGTCGCCGGGCGGCACGAGGTGCTGCGCGCGCGGTACCGCATGGACGGCGACCGGCCGGTCCAGAGCGTGCCGCCGCCCGAGCCGGTCGTCCTGGAACGCGCCGACGGCGGCGCCGACCCCGACGGGGCCGTGCTCGCCCTGTTCCACCGGCCCTTCGACCTGGAACACGACCCTCCCATGCGGGCGGCGCTGATCCGGCTGGAGGAACGGCACGCGCTGCTGTGCATCGTGCTGCACCACATCGCCGCGGACGGCTGGTCGCTGAACGTCCTCATGCGGGAGCTGGGCGAGTGCTACGCGGCCCATCGCGAGGGCAGGCGGCCCGAGCTGCCGGAACTGCCGGCGCGGTACGCCGACTTCGTGGCCTGGGAGCGCGGGCAGGCCGAGCGGGCGGGACCGGCCAGGCTCGCGTTCTGGACGGAACGGCTGGCGGGCGCGCCCGTCCTCGACCTGCCCGCCGACCATCCGCGCCCGCCCCGCTGGACGGGCCGGGGTGGGCGGGTGGACCTGCACGTGCCGGACGCGGAGACCACCCGGTTCGAGCAGGTGGCCAGGGAACGGCGCAGCACCCTGTTCATGGCGCTGCTGGCCGCCTTCCAGGCGACGCTCGGCGCCGTGGCGCGGCAGGACGACTTCTGCGTGGGCGTGCCGGTCGCGGGGCGCGGCCGTACCGAGTTCGCGCCGCTCATCGGCTACTTCTCCAACACCATCGCGCTCCGCGCCGACCTGTCGGGCGACCCCTCCTTCCGGGAACTGCTCGGCCGGGTCCGCCCGGCGACCCTGCGGGCTCTGCAGCACGCCGAGGAGCCCTTCGAGCGGATCCTCGGGGCGCTCCGGCTCCCACGCGACCTGAGCAGGCCGCCGCTGTGCCAGGCGATGTTCAACCTGACGCACAACCTGCCCAAGGACGACCTGCTGCGCACGGAGATGGGCGACCTGGCCGTGGAGGCGTACCCGCCGCCGGAGACCGGCCGGACCAGGGCCGAGATCTCCGTGGACCTGTACCGGGGGCCGGAAGGCCTGGGCGGGTCCCTCGAGTACAGCAGCGACCTGTTCACGGCCGGGACGGCGCGGCGGGTGGCCGCCGCCTTCACCGGCCTGGTGACGCGCGCCGGGGCCGACCCGGACCTACGACTCTCCGCACTGACCGGGCCGACCGGGCTGAAAGGCGAATGACACATGGGGACGACACTGGACCTGATCCGGCGGTGGTGCGAGCGCACGCCCGAGGCGGTCGCCGTACGCGCGCCCGACGGCGAGCTGACCTACGGCGAGCTGTGGCGGCGGGCGCAGGACCTGGCGGCGGTGCTGCGGACGCGGGGCGTGGGGCCCGAGACCCCGGTCGGACTCTGCCTGGAGCGCACCAGCGGGATACCCGTCGCGGTGCTGGCCGTCTGGGCCGCGGGCGGCGCGTACGTCCCGCTCGACCCCGCCTTCCCCGCCGGACGTCTCACGCTGACGCGCGAGGACGCGGGGGTCGGCCTGGTGCTGACCCAGCCCGGGGTGGACCGCGCCCTGCTGGAGGGCGTGCCCGAGGTGGTCGAGATCTCCCCCGGCGGCGTCGCCTCCCTCCCGGCCGGCGCGGTCGCCTCCGCCACCGGTACGGCCCCGCTCCCGTCCGCCGCGGGCGACCTGGCGTACCTGATGTACACCTCAGGATCCACCGGCCGGCCCAAGGGCGTGGCGGTCCCGCACGGCGCGGTGGTCAACCTGCTGGAATCCTTCGCGGCCCGTCTGGAGCTGACCCCCGGGGACGTCTGGCTCGCGGTGACCACCCTGTCCTTCGACATCTCGGTCCTGGAACTGCTGCTCCCCCTGGCCTGCGGCGGGCGCGTGGTCATCGCCTCGGGGACCGCGGACGGCCGGGCCCTGCGGGAGCGCGCGGTCGCCGAGGGGGTCACGGTCATGCAGGCCACCCCGGCGGGCTGGCGGATCCTGGTGGAGTCCGGCGGGGTCCCGGAGGGGGTCGGCACCCGCCTGTGCGGCGGTGAGGCGCTCCCCCGCGACCTCGCCGACGCCCTGCTCGGCGGCGGGCCCGGCGGGGACGGACCGCACGGGGACGGCGCCGGGGACGGGCCCCACGGGGACGGAGCGGGAGACGGGCCGCACGGGGGCGGGGTCCGGCTGTGGAACGTCTACGGGCCGACGGAGACGACCGTGTGGTCCTCGGCGGGCCTCGTCGCGCCGTCTCCGGCGGCCGTCGACCTGGGCGAGCCCATCGCGCGCACCCGGTTGTACGTCCTGGGCCCCGACGGCCTTCCGGTGTCCGGCGGGCAGGTGGGCGAGCTGCACATCGGCGGCTCAGGGGTGGCCCGGGGCTACCACGGCATGCCCGCGCTGACCGCCGCCCGTTTCCTCCCCGACCCCTTCGCCGACCGGCCCGGGGCCCGCATGTACGCCACCGGCGACCTCGTCCGGATCACGCCCGCCGGCCGCCTGGAGTACCTCGGCCGCGCCGACCAGCAGGTGAAGGTCCGGGGGTTCCGGATCGAGCTCGGCGAGATCGAGACCGTCCTGCGCTCCCTGCCCGGCGTACGGCAGGCCGCCGTCAGCGCGTGCGAGGGCCCGGACGGGCTGCCCCGGCTGGTGGCCCACATCGTCCCCGAGACGCTCCCCGCACCCGGCGGGCTCTGGCCCGAGCTCCGCCGGGGGTTGCGCGGGCGCCTCCCCGAGTACATGGTCCCCGCGCACCTGACCGTGCTGGAGTCCCTGCCGCTCACGCCCAACGGCAAGCTCGACCGCGCGGCGCTGCCCCGCCCCCGGTGGACCAGGGCCGCGACCGCCGCCTACCGGGAGCCGCGGGGCGCCCTGGAGTGCGACTTAGCCGCCGTGTGGGCCGAGGTGCTCGGCCTCACCGAGCCGGTCGGCGCCGACGACGACTTCTTCGACCTCGGCGGGCACTCGCTGACCGCCACCCGGATCATCGCCAGGATCCAGGAGCGCTTCGCGGTCGCGGTGCCGATCGCGCTGCTCTTCGAGCACCCCACCGTCGCGGGGCTCGCCCGGGAGATGGACCGCCTCGACCCCGACGACCTGGACCTGGCCGAGATCGCCGCGCTCCGCGACCAGCTGGACGGTCTCAGCGCGGAGGACCTGGAGGCCCTCTTCGACGAACTGGCGCCGGGCGCATGAGGGCGCCGCTCTCCCCCGCCCAGGAGCGGCTCTGGCTCCTGCACCGCATGGACCCCGGCGACGCCTCCTACGCCGTGTTCATCGTGCGGCGGCTGCACGGCCCGCTCAGCGAGGACGCGCTGCGCGAGGCCCTCGCCGACCTGGTGGCCCGGCACGAGAGCCTGCGCACCCGCTTCGTGGAGGCGGACGGCGTGCCGTGGGCGGTCGCGGAGCCCGCCGGCCTGCCGGGCTCGCCCGGGTTCCCGGGCCCGCTGTCCTTCGAACGGCTGACGGCCGCCGGGCCGCGGGAGGCCGAGCGGCTGGTGGCCGAGCGGGTCAACGCGCCCTTCGACCTGGCCGCGGGGGTGCCCGCGCGGGTCACGCTGATCAGGCTCGCCGGCGACGACCACGTGCTCTGCTTCACGCTCCACCACATCGTCGCCGACGGGTGGTCGCTGAACGTGCTCCTCGACGACCTGGCCGCCTGCTACACGGCCCGGGTCCGGGGACGGGAGCCGCGGTTGCGCCCGCTGCCCGTGCAGCCGAGCGACTACGCGCGCTGGCAGCGCCGCAGGGTCGAGCGGGCGGCGCCGTACTGGCAGGAGAAGCTGGCCGGCCCGCCGCCGCCCGAGCTGCCCTTCGACCGGCTCCGTGAGGACGTCCGGCCGGGGCACGGCGCGTTCCACCACGTCCGGGTGGACGCCGCGGTGACGCGCGAGCTGGACCGGCTGGCCAGGGAGCGGCGGACCACGCTGTTCGCGGTGCTGATGGCGGCCTACCAGGTGCTGCTGTTCCGGCACACCGGGCAGGAGGACGTCCTGGTCGGCACGGCGGTCGCGGGCCGCGACCGGGTCGAGCTGGAGCCGCTGGTCGGGTACGTCGCCCAGACCGTCGTCCTCCGCGGCGACCTGAGCGGGAACCCCCCGTTCACCGAACTGCTCGGCCGGACCCGGAGCGAGGCGCTGGAGGCGCTCGGCCGGCCCGGGGTCCCCTTCGAGCGGATCGACCACCCGCTGGGCGCGCTGATGCCGACCATGTTCATCCTGCACAACCAGAACGACGGTGTGCTCCCTCCCTTCGGCGACCTGGCGGTGTCGGGGTTCGCCGACGGCTACCGGCAGGTCAAGAACGACCTGCTCACCGAGGCCTGGTGGGACGGCGACGAGCTGATCGTGTCGTTCTGCCACGACCCCGGCATGGTCGCGCCGGCGACGATCCGGCGCCTGGCCTCCCGCTTCGCCCTCCTCCTGGAGTCGATCGCGGCGGATCCCTCCGTGCCGATCGCGGAGCTGCGGATCTGGACCGCCGCCGACCACACGGCGATCCGGGAGCTGGCCGGAGACGGCGCGGCGGCGCCCGCGGAGCACCCGGAACCCGCGGAGCACCCCGCGTCCGGCCGACCCGCGGAGTCCGAGGGGCCTGAGGGGCCCGGAGAGCCCGGTCCCCTGGTGCCCGAGCTGATCGGCGACGCCGTACGGCGCTTCCCCGGCGCCGTCGCGGTGGTCTGCGGCGACCGGTCCGTCACCTACCGCGAGCTCCACGCCGGGGCGGAGCGGCTCGCCGCCGCCCTGCGCCTGCGCGGGGTGGGGCGCGGTGACATCGTCGGTGTCCGCCTGCCCCGCTCGATCGAGGCGGTCACCGCGCTCCTCGCGGTCTGGCTCGCGGGGGCGGCCTACCTGCCCCTCGACCCGGACGATCCGG
The DNA here is from genome assembly GCF_042650625.1 of Planomonospora corallina. Lineage (NCBI taxonomy): Bacteria > Bacillati > Actinomycetota > Actinomycetes > Streptosporangiales > Streptosporangiaceae > Planomonospora > Planomonospora corallina. The sequence continues at coordinate 13,235 of NZ_JBHSBM010000064.1, read as the reverse complement.
AGGAACGGCTCGTCTCCTCCCTGGAGGATCTGGCCCGGCGGGGTGACGGGACCGCGTACCTCATCACCGTGGGCGGCGGCCCGGAGTCCGCCGTCGTGATCGACCCCGCGGAGACGGCCCCGGTCGCGCGGGCCGTACCGGATCCCGGGACGGCGGATCCCGCGGACGCCGCCTACGTCATCTCCACCTCCGGCTCCACGGGACCGCCCAAGGGCGTGCTGGTGGAGCACCGCGGCGTGGCCGCCCGCGTGCGGTGGATGCGGCGGGAGTACGGCCTCGCCCCCGGCGACCGTGTCACGCAGTTCGCGTCGCTGAGCTTCGACGCGCACGTCGAGGAGGTGTTCCCCGCACTCGCGGCGGGGGCCACGCTGGTGCTGCTGCCCGAGGGCGCCGCGACCCTGCCCGACCTGCTCGCCTCCCCCGCGAGCCGCGGGATCACCGTCCTGGACCTGCCCACCGCCTACTGGCACCGCATGGTGGAGGAGATCGAGACGATCGCCTGGCCGCCGGCCCTCCGCCTGGTGATCCTCGGCGGAGAGCAGGTCGCCTCGGCCGCCGTGAGCCGCTGGCGGGCCCGCTTCGGCGACGGCGTCCGGCTCGTCAACACCTACGGCCCGACCGAGACCACGGTGATCGCCACGGCGGCGGACCTCGCGGGGCGCACGGAACCCGCGGGGTCCGGGGAGCACGCCGGCCCCGGGGGCGCCGGGCCCCGCGATCCCGGCACGGCCGCCCCCAGGGTGCCGATCGGCGTGCCGGTCGGGGCGACCTCCGTCCATGTGCTCGACGCGCGGGGCGAGCCCCTGCCGCCGGGCGCCGTCGGGGAACTGGTCATCGGCGGGGCCGGGGTGGCGCGCGGTTATCTCGGCCGCCCCGCGCTCACCGCCGCCGCCTTCGTGCCCGACCCGTACGGCCCGCCGGGCGCGCGCCGCTACCGCACCGGGGACCGGGCCCGATGGCGCGCCGACGGGCAGCTGGAGTTCCTGGGACGCTTCGACGACCAGGTCAAGGTCCGCGGCTTCCGGATCGAGCCCGGCGAGGTCGAGAGCCATCTGCTCGCCCACCCGGCGGTGGGCCAGGCCCATGTCACCGCCCGCGGTGACGACCTCGTCGCCTACGTCACCGGCGCGGCCTCCCCCGGCGAGCTCCGCGCCCACCTCGCCGGGATCCTCCCCCGCCACCTCGTGCCGACCCTGTGGGTGCACCTCGGCGAGCTGCCGCTCACCACCCAGGGGAAGATCGACCGCACCGCCCTCCCCGATCCGGGGCGCGCCGGCGCCGCGCGGGCGGTGCACGTGCCGCCCCGCACCGACGCGGAACGCCTGGTGGCGGCCATCTGGTCCGAGCAGCTCGGCGTCGCCGCCGTCGGCGCGTCCGACGACTTCTTCGCCCTGGGCGGCCACTCGCTGCTGGCGACCAGGATCGCGGCCCGGCTGCGCGCCGAGACGGGACTGGAGGTGCCGATCCGGATGGTGCTCACCCACCGCACGGTCGCGGCCCTCGCCACGGCGGTGGAGGATCTGCTGCTGGAGGAGCTGTCCGGGCTCACCGACGAGGAGGCGGCGGACCTGCTCGGCCGGGCGCCGTGAGCGGGGTGGATCAGGCCGGTCAGCACAGGTCGAGGGCGAGCTCCAGGCGCAGGTACGCGTCGACCCAGGCCTGCTCGGCCGCCTGGTCGCGGCCGCCGGCCGGCGTCGCCGCGAAGGCCGTGACGGCCTGCGCGACGCGGTGCAGTCCGAGCGCGGCCAGCCGCCGCGCCGCGGCCGCGAGCCGGTCGCCGTACGTCGGGGGCAGGTGGCTCAGGCCCCGGTGGGCCGCTTCCGCGAGCAGGTCCCGGGCGTCGGCCAGCGCCGCGGGCAGCGGCTCGCGCGGGCCCGCGTCCGCGGCCGCGAGCCCGCCGGAGCTCCCGGCGGGCCGCAGGTCGGGGACGACGACCCGGTCTCCGGCCGCCAGGCCGACCGGCTCGATGACGACGCTCCCGGCCGCTCTGCGCACGATGCCGCTGACGAAGCGCAGCTCGCCCTCGGCGCCGGCGAGCACGGCCGCCAGCGTGTCGAGGCGGCCGGGGGCGGCGGCGGTGTGGGTGGCGCTGATGACCGCGGGGTTGCCCGCCCGGTCGATGATCACGGCGTCGAGACGCTGGTCACCGGGGGCGTAGGTGACGGACTCCACCCCGGCCACGGCGACGGCCCGGACCAGCTCCGCCTCGACCCGCGGGCGGATCGGCCGCGGGGCGAGGGCGTCGAGCTCGCGGGCGAGGGCCGCGAAGTCGCTCACCACCAGTGACGGCGGCAGTTCGTCCCAATCGCCCCGCGAGGGGCTGACGGTGGTCGCGGCGATCCGTCCCGTGGCCAGCCGCACCGTCCGGCCGGCGCTGCGGACGGCGGACTCGGTGACGACGTTGCCGGTGGCGAGCGCGGCCAGCGTGGTCGTGGCGACCCGCCGCCGTGCCGGCTCCGCGCCGCCGGCGTCGCCGTCCCAGTGGCGGCGGAGCACGAGCACCATGGAGCCGGCGCCGTGGGCGAGGTACACCTCGGCGATCCGCCGGTCGCCGAGGGCCCGGATCCGGCAGCCGAGGCCGTCGAGGCGGGCCCGGCGCAGGGGTGTCTCGGCCGCCTCCGCGGTGCCCAGCACGCTGCTGCGCGAGGCGGCGCCCGGGCGGGTCACCGCACGGTGGCGGGCGTGCAGCTCGGCGAGGTGACCGGCGAGCAGCTCCGGGCGGTGGTGGGCGCTGCGGTCGTGGTAGGCGGTCAGCTGCTCGGCGAGGTCGTCGACGGCCAGCAGCGGCCAGCGCAGACCGGCGTCGTCGAGGTGGCGGCGCACGTCGGCGACGGCGGTGTCCAGGCTCCGCCCGAGATGCGTCGCGCCCTCGTGCAGGACCGTGGAGGCCAGTGCCAGCGCCCGCTCCAGCCCGGAGCCGGCGCCCGCCTCGGCGCCGCCGACGTCGAGGCGCACGTCGGGTGCGCCGGGATGCCTGCCGTCGGCGGCGCGGAAGGCCCAGACCGCCAGGGCGATGACCTCGTCGCGGCTGCCCGCGACGGTGTCGGTGTGCACGAAGCCGAGGTCGCCGGGGACCAGGAAGCGCACGGTCGCCGTGGCGAGCTCGACCTGCGGCACCGGATCGGCGTCGGTGGCGCGGCGGACCCGGGCGGTGTATCCGGCCCGCTCCGCGCGGCGGGCGGCGGCCATCATGCGGGCGCCGATCCTGGCGGTGAGTTCGTCGTCGGTCACCTGCCCCGGTGACCAGGGCGCACGCGGCCGGGCGGCCGGGCGTTCCGCGCCGGGCCCGCCGGCGCGCCGGCCGTCCGGGGGCTCCTCACCGCATCCACCGGCACCGCCGCCGGCCGGGGGCTCCTCACCGGGTTCACCGGCACGGCCGTCGGCCGGCGGCTCCCCGTCCGGCAGGCCGGCGCGCTGGTAGGCCAGGACCACGCCGATCAGGTGGCGGCAGACGCCGGTGGCGCCGCAGGTGCACCGCCCGGCGCCGAGGCCGCCGGGCGGCAGGCTGGCGGCCGGGCCGCCGGGGAACTCGCCGTGCACCGTGCCGTCGGCGTCGGCGCGCAGCCGCGGCAGGGCGCCGTCGAGTTCCCTGGCGGCGCGTTTGACCAGCCCGCGGTTGGTGAGCGCGGCGAGGGAGTCGGCGGTGAGCGCGAGCAGGTCGGTCCTCATCGGCCCACGTGCTCCGCGACGAAGGAGGCCAGTTCGCCGGGTGTCATCGCGCCCATGTGCGCTCCGGCGTCCGCCAGGCGCTGCGCCAGCTCCCGGTCGTAGTCCGGGTCGGCCCGCTCGTCGAGGGCGGCCAGGCCCAGCACCTTGGTGCCCTGCTCGACCAGGCCCCGGACGACGCGCACCAGCCGGTGGGGGTCGCCGCCCTCGTGGAAGTCGGAGATCAGCACGACGATCGCCCTGCGCGGCCGGTCGACCAGGCCGGCGCCGTACGCCGCCGCGCGGGCGATGTCGGTGCCGCCGCCGAGCTGGACCTTCATGAGCAGTTCCACCGGATCGTCGACGTCGGCGGTCAGGTCGACGACCTCGGTGTCGAAGGCGACCAGGTGGGTGCGCACGCCCGGGAGCCCCCACAGGCAGGCCGCGGTGACCGCCGAGTGGATCACCGAGCCGACCATGGACCCGGACTGGTCGACGAGCAGGATCACCTGCCACTGCTGGAGGTGGCGGCGGGTGCGGGTGAAGAAGTACGGGGTCTCGATCACCACTTTGCCGGTGTCCGGCCGGTAGCGGCCCAGGTTGGCGCGCAGGGTCCGGGTGACGTCGAAGTCGCGGGCCTGCCGCAGCCGGCCGGGACGGCGCGCCCTCGCGCCGGAGAACGCGGTCCGCACCTCGGTGGCGAGCCGGTCCGTCAGCTGCCGGACGACCGTCTCCACGATCCGCCGGGCCAGCCGCAGCACCTGCGGGTTCATCAGGTGCTTGGTGCGCAGCACCGCCCTGAGCAGGGCCGGGTTGGGTTCGATGCGCTCCAGCACGGCCGGGTCGGTCACCACGTCGTGGATCTCGTAGCGTTCGACCGCGTCGCGCTGCAGCCGCTCGACCGTCTCCTTCGGGAACAGCCGCGTGATGTCGTCGAGCCAGCCGGCGGTGGCCGGCGCCGACGGGCCGGTGCCGCCCCGGCGGGGGCCGCCGCGCCGTACGCCTCGCCTGCGCAGGTCGTCGTCGCGGCCGTAGAGCCAGTCCAGGGCCGCGTCACGGGCGGCGGCCCGCTCGTCGAGCGGCTGTCCGCCGAGGCAGGCGCCGCCGGGCTCGCCGAGCAGCAGCCGCCAGCGTTCGAGCACGGGATCGGTCATGGGGGTCTCCTCCGGTCTCGTGGCCGGGACGGGCTCCCTCGGGCGTGGCGGTCCCCCCGGCTCTGTCGTTTCCTCCGGTCTCGTGGCCGGGACGGGCACGGTCACGAGATCAGTCCCTCCCTGCGGAGCGCCGCGTCGACCCGCTCGTCCAGCGCCATGCCGGCCGCCACCAGTTCGGGCGCCGCGTCGAGCCGCATCAGGTCCCGGCCGGAGCCGGTGCGCCTGCGGAGCAGGCGGGTGGCGATGAGGTGCCGTTCGCGGGGCGGGAAGTAGCCGAACGCCTGGCGCAGAGCAGGCAGCGCCACCAGGAAGCCGTGGTCGGTCATCGCCGCCAGCAGTTCGTCGAGCAGCTCCAGCATCCCGTCGGTGTGCAGCACCTCCTCGCGGGCCAGTGCGAACAGCCCTGCCAGCCAGTCTCCCGCCGAGGCCGGGGTGAACGCGCCGCGCACCGCCCGCGCGGGGTCGGCTGCCGCACCCCGCAGCGACCAGCCCAGCCCGAACGACGCGCCCCGCAGGTCGGGCGGGGCCGCGGAGCAGGCGGCGATCCGGTCGGCCGCCCCCAGCGCCGCCCGGGTGTCCAGCCCGAGCGGCGCCGCGGCGTGGATCAGGGCGTCGCGGACCGCGACCATGGCGCCGATCCGCCCGGAGTCGGCCGGCGCCGCGCCGCCCCGCGCGCCCTCGGCCAGCCACAGGGCCCGGCGGACGGCGGCCGCGATGACCGCGCCCAGCGTGGTGCTGCGGCTGGTCCGGAACAGGTCGCCGTGCCGCCACATCGCCAGGACGACGGTGAGCGTACGGCCCAGCGACCCCAGGTCGGCCGCCGCGCCGACGGCCCGGCTCAGGTCGTCCAGCACCCGCCCGGTCAGCTCGCCGACGCCGCACAGCGCCGCGTCGAACAGCAGGCCGGCCAGTCCGTCCGGGTCCGCGGCCGTGATCCTCTCCGCCAGGGCGGCGGCGGCCGCCTCCTGCGGGTCCACGCCGTAGCCGGCGGCCTCGATCAGGGCGGGCAGCCGGTCGTCGGTGTCGGTCAGCGTCCACTGCTCGACCAGCGCCGGGGGGCCTTCCGGGTGCGGCCCGGACTCGCGCGCCAGGCCTGGGACCGTCAGGACCCGCAGCCGGTGCAGCAGCCTGCTGCGCTCCCGGCCGGTCTCCTCGCCGAGGTCGAGGCGGACCTCGGCGGAGCCGTCCAGGCCGTGGTGGCGCAGTTGCCCGGCGACGGCGTGCACCAGCGGCGGCAGCGGGGTCGACGGGTGCAGCCGGCCGGTCCGGTCACCGCTGAGCGCGGCGATCATCTCCACGATCGCGGGATGGGTGCCCGCCCGCAGCCGCCCGCGGGTCGCCCAGGGCAGCGGGACCTCGAGCGCCTCGCCGACCAGGGCGCTCGCCAGGCCGTCCAGCACGTCGACCCGGGCCGGATGCCGGTGGCCGCGCATCAGCGCCAGCCCGTCCGCGGTGGCCCGGGCGGCGATCAGGTCCGCGGTCGACACCTGCTGGTTCCGGGCGCGCAGCCGCAGCGCCACCGCCTCGGTGAGGGCGCGGGCGGCCTCTTCCGGCCCCGACTCCCACAGCCGCTGGTAGTAGCCCGGCGACGGCATGCCCGACTGGTAGCCGTCGAAGGCGTCCAGCCGCCGGAACGAGTACGGCACCAGGTAGCTGCCGACGACCGCGTCGCCGGGCGGTTCCGGCAGCTCCGGCCAGGTCCGCTCGCCCCGTTCGGCCAGCCGGACCAGCGCGGGGCGGTGGAAGCCGCCGGTGACCACGACGACCGGCCGCCCGCCCGCGTCGGCGACGGCGGCCCGGACCCACTGCGCCATGTACGCCTCGCGGGCCGCGTCGTCGGCGCCGGGCTCGGCGTCGCCGCGCACCAGGTCGAAGTAGGCGGCCAGCCGTTCGGCCAGCCCGTCGGCGGGCTCGATCTCGAACAGGTGGTCCCACAGGGCGTCCACGTTGTCGACCGCGAAGGCACGGCAGAGCCGCTCGGTCACCTCGGCGTGGCGGGCCTCGGCGTCGGCGTAGCGGTTGCGGACCTCGGCCAGCGCCGGGTGCCAGGCGGGCAGGTCGATGAAGCGCAGCTGCGCGCCGGCGGCGTGACCGGCGGTCAGCGCCGTCCACTCCGGGGAGTGGTCGCACAGCGGCGCCCACGAGCCGTGCCGGCGCCGGGAGTCGCGGTAGCCGGTGTACACCGCGATCGGCAGCTCGTGCCCGAGCAGCAGTTCCCCGAGCCGGTGGTTCATGTCGGCCGGGCCCTCGACGAGCACGTACGCCGGCCGCAGCGCCGCGACGGTGTCGGCGACCAGCCGGGCGCAGGCGGGGCTGTGGTGCCGGACGCCGATGAACGTCGCGGCGGGCGTCGTGGTCATCGTCAGCCCGGCAGCAGGTGGCGGGCCTCGTACAGGGCCCGCCACTGGTCGCCGTGCCGCCCGCCGGCCTGCTGCTCCAGATATCTGCGGAGCTTCGCCAGGTCCTCCGGGTCGTCCTTGGCCGCGGTGCCCGCCAGGCACGACACCAGGTCGGCCGCCGTGCCGGGCTCGCCGCGCAGGAACCAGCCGCGCAGCCCGACGGCGTGCGCGACCGATACGGCCTCGGCCGTGCTCATCACCCCGGACAGCCGGTCGGTGGCGTCGCCCCGCCCGGTCCGCCCCTCGCGCAGCTCGCGGAAGGCGGTGACCAGGACCTCCAGCACGTCGCGCCGGGGCGGCGCGCCGACCCCCGAGCGCCGCAGGAGCGCCGTGGCCTCCGCCTCCACCAGCGCCAGCTCGGTGTCGAGGTCGGGGATCGGGAAGACCGTCTCGAAGTTGAAGCGCCGCTTGAGCGCGGCGCTCATCTCGTTGACGCCGCGGTCGCGGGTGTTGGCGGTGGCGATGACCGTGAAGCCCTCCTTCGCGAATACCATCGACTCCGGCCCGGTCAGCTCGGGTACGGCGAGCACGCGGTCCGACAGCGGCGACAGCAGGCAGTCCTGCACCTCCAGCGGGCACCGGGTGATCTCCTCGAAGCGCACCACCCTGCCCTCGGCCATGCCGCGCAGCAGCGGGGCGGGCACCAGTGACCGGGCCGACGGGCCCTCGGCGACCAGCAGCGCGTAGTTCCACGAGTACTTGATCTGGTCCTCGGTGGTGGACGCGCCGCCCTGGACGGTGAGCGTCGAGGTGCCGCTGACCGCCGCGGCGAGCAGCTCCGACAGCAGCGACTTGGCGGTGCCCGGCTCGCCGACCAGCATGAGCCCTCTGCTGGTCGCGAGGGTCACCAGGGCCCGGTCGACCAGTGACGGGTCGCCGACGAACTTGCGGCTGATGCCGAGCTTCTCGTCGCCGATGACGAAGCTCCGGGCGGCGCGCAGGCTCAGCGCCCAGCCGGGCGGCCGGTCGCCGTCGTCGTTCTCCCGCAGCCGGGCCAGTTCGCCGGCGTGGCGCACCTCGGCCGGGGGCCGCTGGACGTGGTCGTTCATCGCGTCTCCTCGCAGCGCGGAGACCCCGCGTTCGGGCGTGGGGAGGGGGTCAACGGACGAGCTCCCGCAGGTCGCGCATGATCTCGGAGGCGGTGACGGGGTCGAGGCCGTCGAAGTCCCCCCGGGAGACGTGCAGGGTCTGCTCCGACTCCGTCTCGACGTAGCCGACGGCGACGCCGGGCTCGAGGCCGACCGTGAAGATCCTGCCGCCGGGGAGGTCCCGCTCGATCCACCCCTGCCAGCCGGCGTCCTGCGGATCGCCGCGCCGCCAGCCCCGCCGCTCCAGGCCGAGCACCCGGCCGGTCGGGATCCCGGTGAGCGCGTCCGGGTCGAAGTCCGCGGCCGAGGGGTGGACCTCCCGGCCCAGCTGCGGGAACGGCTGCAGGATCTCGTAGTCGGCGAAGACCTCCGCCCAGGCGCCGAGGGTCCCGGCCAGCTCCAGCGGGTGCGCGACGCCGACGACCACGCCGTCCGGCAGGGCCAGCGTCTCGTCCCCGACGTCGGCGAAGCTGCGGTCCTCGGCCACGCGCAGCGCGCCGAGCAGCTCGCCCGAGGAGCCGTAGTACCCCCAGACCAGCCGCCGCACGATGTGCCAGAGCAGCGGGTGGCCGACGAGCAGCCGCGTGAAGTCCTCCACGCTCCAGCGCCGCCGGTCCACCATGGCCTGCTCCAGCCGGCGGATGTTGTCGGCGGCCACGGTGCGGACGTCCTTCTTCAGCCCGGCGAAACGCCGGTAGGCCTCGGCCGCCGGCTCCGCGTCGTCTTTGGCGCCCGGCTTGGGCAGGCTCTTGAGCCGCTTGCCGCCGGAGTCGACCACGTACGGCTTGAGCTGCTCGTCGAAGCCGACCGTGAACGTCCGGGCGCCGTAGTCCAGGGCCATGCTGCCGTCGGCGGCCAGGCCGAAGTCCGGCACCAGCCGGTCGGCCAGCTCCTGGGGCTCCAGGCCCAGCTCCGCGGCGACCTCGGCCATCTTCTGCCGGGCCCGGTTCCTGAGCCCGTTGAACTTGACCCGCTCGGCGATGCCGTGCAGGTGCATCAGCGCGACCTCGGAGCCGAGCGCGGCCAGGACGTCCAGGCCGGTGACGGCCCGGTTGTGCCCGCCCTCGCCGGGCCAGGTCCGGATCAGCGGGGTCAGTCTGCGGACGGTCTCGTCGTCGCCGAGCAGCGCGAGCGCGTCCATCATCCATCTCTCCCCGGACGGGTGTCCGGCCGTCTGCCACCGCTGGAAGAGGTCCCAGGCGAAGTCCGCGAGGCTCCGGCCGTCGCATGCCTCCTTGACGAGGGAGACGCCGGCGTACGGGTCGCCCGGCCGGGAGATCGCCAGCATCGTCATCAGGTGGCGGGCCGCCTCGACCGGCAGTGCCCCGGCGCCGCCGCGCAGCTGGATCCGGGTCAGGAGCGCCGGATCGGCCCAGTCGGGCAGCGCCGGGATCCTGGCGGGCAGCGCGTCGAGCGGGTCCGCCGCCAGCAGGCCGGCGATCGCGGCCGCGGCGGCCGGGCCGTACTCCGCGGCGGCCTCGGTCACCGCGTCGCGGCCGCCGTCCGCGGCCAGCACCCGCAGGGCCTGCTCGGCCTGCCGGCGGGCCGGGCCCGGCTTGCCCAGGGCCGGCGGGACCAGCGCCCGGGCGGCGGCGCCGGGGTGCCGCGCCAGCCAGGACAGCGCGGTGGCCCGCACCGACTTCAGCCGGTCCAGCCACTCGGCCATCAGCACGGCGATCTCCGGGCCGGCGAACGGGAGCAGCGCCGGAGCGATCGTCGCGGGGCTCTTTCGGGCGCTGTCGAGCACCAGGGGCAGCGCGGCCAGCTCGAAGCGGGCGGCCACCACCCGCATCCAGTCGGAGGCGCCCCATAGGTCGGACGGGCGCCACCTGCCGATCAGCGGCCTGGCCAGCTCCTCCGGCCCGGCCGTGAACAGATCCGCCTCCTCGTACCATCGCACGTCGTGCGACCCGGTGCCGGCGATGCCGGCGGCGATGCGCTCCCAGTCGCGGTCGCCGTAGCGGCCCCGGTCCGGCCGGGTGGAGCGCCAGGCGTCGCGCTCGCCCGGCGCCCACGCCACCGCCGGCTCGTCCGCGCACACCAGGCCGCCCACCACCGCCGGCTCGCGGGCCGTACGCGGACGGGTCCACGGCGGGCTGGCCAGCACCTCGGGCAGGGCCTCCGGCGGAGCGACGGCGACCGTCAGGGCGGCCGAGATCGCGCTGATGCGCCGCGCGGCGGCGTCGCCCGCCTCCGCCGCCACCTCGTCCACCAGGTCGAGGTGGCCCAGCACGTGGGCGCGGAGCAGCTCATCCGCGACCTTGCCGCCCGACACGGCCAGCATCCGCATCGCCCGGCGCGGGAAGCGGGCCGCCGCCCGCAGGAGCGCCGGCTGTACGTGCTTGTGCTCGATCCGGTCGAGCAGCACCCGCATCGCCTCGTCGGTCGGCAGCTCGGCGATCACCGCCAGCAGCCGCCGCTGGTCCTCCCTGCCGTAGGCGTCGTCGGACCAGCCGGCCAGGACCGGCACGGCCGCGGCGCCCATGCCGTCGACGAGCGTGGCCGGCAGGGCCAGACTCCGCGTCACCTGGTAACGCGAGACGCGGCCCGCGATCAGCGCCGCCTGGTCGGAGGTGCTGACGGAGGCGATCAGGAGGTCGGCGAGGTGCGGGTTCGCTCTGGCGGCTTCGGCGCAGTCCGCGTCCACCCAGCCGGTCTCGGTCGGCGCCAGGTAGGACGCGGCCGCCCGCTGGTGCGGGCCCCTCTCCCGGCACCGGGCCAGCGCGGCCACCACCTCGGCGTACCCGGCGTCCGGCGCCGCCGCGACGGCGGCGCGGATCCGCAGGGGCGCCTCCGTCCGGTTCCAGCTCCACCAGCGGCCGGGGCGGTCGCTCGCGCCCAGCCGCCGGATCGGCAGGGCGGGCCTCGCACCGCCGCTGTAGTTGCTGTAGTAGTGGTGGTCGTCGCCGTAGTGCAGCGCGCTCAGCTCGGCCACCGCCACCGCCGCGAACGCCGGGCCGTGCTCCAGCAGCCAGGCGTCGGCGAACGCGGGCAGCGTCGCCGTGTCCTGCCGGTCCACGTACACGCCCACCACTTCCGCGGCGACCGCGGCGCCCAGCGGGGTCGCGGCCCCCGCCAGGTAGGCCGTGCCCGCCTCGGCGATCGCCGGGTCGGAGCACAGCTCCAAGGAGTCGAGGATCGCCCGCCGGTACTCGGCCAGTGCCGCGGCGACCTTCGCCGGCGCGCCCGCGTCGGGCCGCTTCACCGTGACCTCCACGCCGCCCCGCCGCGGGTGGAGGCTCCGTGCCCAGCTCGCCGGTATCGTGAAGAGGTCTTCGCCGGCGGCCCCGGCCGGCCGCTGCGCCGAGGCGCCGGGGGCCCGCTCCGGGGCCGCCCGCACAGGTGACGGCCCGTCGGGGGCCTGCTCCCGGGCCACCTGCGCCGGAGCCGGTGCGCCGGGGGCCTGCTCCCGGATCGCCTGCGCCGGTGACGTCGCCGCCGGCACGCCGTCCTCGGCGTAACCCTTGCGCAGTTTCTCGGCCGCCAGCTTCCCGGCCGCCGCCGCCGCGGCCTCGGCGGTGTCGAACGACTTGACCTGTGTCCGGCCGGCTGTGCCGAGCCGCCCGTACCGGATGCTCAGTTCGGTGCCCTCCTGGCTCACCTGCCAGAACTTCGCCGAGCTTCCGCTGACGCAGGTCAGCGTCCGTTCCAGGGACATGGAGATACCTCGCAAAGGGCTACGCGTCACGCGCTCAAGGGACACGGGACAAGGTAGCCCTCCATGCCGACAAACTCTGTGGCGTATGCCCTGAAATGGCATCATGTGCATCGAAGCGGAACAGGTCCGCGACCTGCGACTCCACAGGGCCCTGGGCGGACCACCGCCTCCGCGGAACCCGGCACGGTCCGGGGTGCGGACGGCCGGACGGCGTCGATGGACGGGCTCTCGTCGAGCGGAACCTTCGCCGACCGCCGACGCGCCACAGGACAGCGTGATCGCTGCCGGGGTGCGGGCCTGTCGCGGTCCGGTGCGGTCGCGGCCGGCGGGACTCCTCGGCGGGGGTCTCCTCGGACGTCCGGCACCGGGGCGGCGGCGGTGGACTCTCACGACCCCGAGCACTACACATCCACTTTGAGAAATATCTTCCTCAAAAGCCTCTCTTATCGTTTTGTCTGATTTTTCGGGTGGCGGTCGCCCCTTCTCCCGATCCCCCGGGGAAGCGACCCGGGCGTGTGGTGCCGCCCGGGTCCGACGACCTCGCGCAACTCATGACGGGGACTCATGTTAGCGCTAACATCCGTGGTGCGGCCCTCCTTCGACACCCCGGCGTCCTGGGCGGTGATGGCGAGGAGTAAATACAACGGGTCCGGACGCCGTCAAGGACCGTGATCCTGCACACGACCGCGCCGGGCAGCCGTCGGCCATCTGAGCAGCCAACGCTCTGGATTCGCAACTTGCGGCCACGCTATGAAATTTTCACAGACGAAATCCGCAGGTATCCGCAGCGCCGCTCTGAGCGGATCCCACTACGGCGACCCAAGAACAGCAATCTTCAAGCACCGGCTCCGAACCGATGATCCGAAAGTTTCGTCTAGGTATTGACATGTTTCGGTTACGTTTCCACACTGATCTCCGGAGCGGTCGGCCCCGGGCGATGTGGTGATCGGCGAGGGCCGCCGGTCATGACGCCATCGTGGTGTGCGCCTCCGGTCCGAGGCGCGGCGTCGCCGGCCGGGTTCCCGCACACTTCCCTTCCCGTGATCTCAGTATGGAGTCAGGCATGGGCATGAAGGCTCTACTCTCATCCGCGCACAGGCGTTCCGGCGTCCTCCGCGGCATCGTGGGCGCCGTGAGCGCCGCGGGTGTCGTGGGTCTCGCAGGTGTCGTGGGCGCGGCGCTGATGGCGCCGGTTCCCGCGGAGGCGGCGGCGAGCACGCTGGCCGCCGCGGCACAGCAGAGCGGCCGGTACTTCGGCACCGCCATCGCCGCGGGCAAGCTGGGCGACCAG
>NZ_JBHSBM010000063.1:0-2075 GCF_042650625.1 Planomonospora corallina | reverse complement strand
AGGTCTCCCGGGCGATCACCAGCCGGTCGATGGTGATCCGGGGGACATGGGGCGCGGGCGTGGTGAGCTTGAACGCGTCGACGGCGAGCCCGTTGAGCATCCCGGCGAACATCTCGATCAGCGGCCACCGGTGCCCGTCGGGCGCCGTGGCGACCAGCTCGCCGTCCTCGTCCGAGACCATGACCGAGGTCGCGGGCAGCAGCCGGTCCGGGTCGGCGCCCGGCGCCGCGGCGAACCCCAGCAGCCGATCGGTGACACCGGTCAGCGACGCCGCGACCCGCCCCGTGTGCCGGGGCCAGGTGCTGGGGTGCAGCAGCCGGACCCGGTGCTCGCCGACGTCGGCGGACAGCTCGTCGCGCAGCCGGTCGGCCTCGGGATGCCAGGCGGTGAAGAGGTCGGAGTCGAACGTCGGCCACGCCGCGTGCAGCTCGCCGAGGACCACCTGGTAGTCGCCGCGGTTGATCGCCTCGACGCCGGTGGCGCAGATCTGCAGGTCGGGGCTGTGCAACCGGGCGGTGGACCAGCCGGGCCGCCGGGCGGGGAAGAGCCGCGCCACCGCCTCGGCCAGGTCGGCGGCGGACAGCTGGACGCGCGTGCCGTTCTCCTCCAGGCCGAACAGGTTCTCCCAGCGCCGGGTGAACGCCTCGGCGACCTCGTCCGCGGGACGCCGCCCTTCACCCCAGAACAACCCCTGGGCCAGGAACATCAGGTCGGCCAGGTTCACCGGGGCGTCGGTGTCCTCCCGCAGGTCGTCGTAGAGCTCGCGCAACGCCGTCGTGTAGGCGTCGGCCAGCGCCGCGGTCAGCCAGCGGGCGGCGGTCAGCGTGATCGCGAGAGGTGCCGCGAGATCGTCCAGGAGGGCCGCGCCGACGGTGACGTCGAGGTCGCGGGTGGTGTCCTCGTAGCAGAGCGTGCGGCCGGCGTACATCTGCCCGTCGCGACGCCGGGGCGCGGCGCCGGTCAGCGCCGTGAACTCCTCGTCCAGCCCGGCCAGGGCACGCTTCAACGCCTCGGGATCGCCCGCCGCGGCGGCGACCGCCTCACGCGCCGCGCACAACCGGTCCAGCCCCGCCGAAGCCTCCTCCCGAAGCTCGAGATCGCCGATCGCGGCGATGCGGGCGCGGAGGGCCTCCTCGGCGTCACGGCCGATGGGCAGGGCGGCGTCCCAGGTGATGAGCTCGCGTTCCACCAGCCGCTCCAGCAGCAGGTAGCCGTCCTCGGGACGGGCCAGCTCTGCGACGACCCGGATGGCCGGGGTGCGGCCGTCGCAGCGGACCAGCACGGCCGCCTCGGCCGGGGACAGCGCCAGCGGCGGCTGCATCGGCCGCAGCAACGACCGCTCCCGCACGGTCAGATGCGGCAGCAGCATCGGCGGCCACCAGCGCCGCACCCGCGCATCGGCGGCCAGGTGGTCGGCGTAGGCGGCCAGCGCCCAGCCCTCCAGGAACACCCGCCGCTCACGCAGCAACCCGGATCCGGCCTGGACGTCCACCGCCCGCCCGGTGCCCGGGCCGCTGCCAGCACCCGGGCCGCTGCCAGCACCCGCACCGTCGCCGACAGCGGCACCCGCGCCGCCGACGCCGACCCAGCAGACCGGACCGAAGAAACCGATCGTCTCGTTCTTGGCGCAGTACCGCTGCCAGTAACGGACCACCGCCCGCTCACGGTCCCGCCGCCGCACATTGCGGCGAGCCTCCGGCCCCCCGGCGACGATCCCGTCCAACGCCACCAGCACCCCGGGGTTCTGCCAGGTCACCGCCTCACGGAACAACGGATCGGTGGCGATCTCCCAGATCCTCCTCGCCCCCGCCGCGACCGCCTCGGCCAGCGCCTTGTCGAACACCCCCGCCTCACCCCGGCCGGCCAGCAGCTCGTCGGCCGCCTCCGCCGCCGCCGGCGCCGCGAACGCCTCCAGCCCGTCGGCGGGAAAACCCGTGGTGCGCAGCAGCGCGTCCGACCACACCGCCCAGCCGGTCTCCCCCAGCCCCACCTTCGTCATCGCGCACCGCCTACGGTGCAGGGGTCGGTGATCTGCAGGCGGAGCTCGCTGAAGTAGCGCCTGCCCGCGTGGTCGG
>NZ_JBHSBM010000062.1:0-31345 GCF_042650625.1 Planomonospora corallina | reverse complement strand
CGGGGCGAGCTGCAGGCCTCCGAGGAGCTGCGCCAGGCGGCCGACACGCTCAGCCGGAGCCCGGCGGCGCTGCAGCTGCGCTATCTGCAGACCCTGCTGGAGCTCGGCGCCGACCAGAACTCCACCATCGTCTTCCCGCTGCCCATCGACATCATCGGCCCGTTCCTCGACAAGCTCCCCACCGCGGTGAACGGGACCGCCGTCGCGAGGAGGAACCCGTGACCGGATCCGGCCCGAACTCACCCGGCGCCGAACGGCGGGAGCCGCACGCGCGGCGCGGCCTCCGCATGATGATCCTCGGCGCGATCCTGGCCGTGCTCGCCCCGCTCGCCGGTTTCCTCGGCGGGAGCATGGCGGGCCACCCGCGGGGCGGCGCCGGCCTGAGCCCGCTGTTCCTGTGGATGTTCGCCGGCCTGATCGCCGGCGCGATCGGCGCCGCCATCGCCGTCGCCGGCGGCCTGCGCTGGGCCCGTGCGCGCCACGAGCGGGAGTCTCCGGAGAGGAAGGGCTGAGGCTGCGCGGACACGGATCTCCCGCCCGCCCCCAGGAAGAAGCACATCCTGCCGAGGGCGGTCCTCGGGCTGATCGGTGCCATCGTGGTCATCGGCGTCGTCGGCACGGGCAGCGGTGACGGATCTCCGGCGTCCCGTGGCGAGGGGGCGGCACGGGACGCCGGGCCTGCGGACCACGGGGGCGCGCGACCCGGTGCCCCCGCCCGGCCTTTGCGGCGCCCCGTCGCCCTGGGCTCAGGTGCCGGTCACACCGGCGACGATCTCGGCGACCCGCGCAGGCGGGACACCCGTCGTGTCGACGGACTCCGCCTCGCGGCGCAGCCAGGGCAGAGCCTCGCGGTAGTCGGCGAGATGGTCCAGCCGCCACCGCCGGGCCCCGGCCTCGACGGTGTCCGTCTCGATCCGGCGGGTGAGTGTCTCCTCGTCGGCGTGGAGCAGGAAGTGCCGGACGGGGACGCCCGCCTTCTCCAGACCGGTGCGGATCTCCGCCCAGTACTCCTCCACCAGGACCGTCTGCGGGACGACCAGCACCCCGCCGAGGTAGTCGAGCAGCTGGACGGCGGTCTGCACGACCAGGCCGCGCCAGGGCGGCCACTGCTGGAAGTTCCTGACCTCCGGCAGCCCTTCGACGTGGCGGAGCATGAAGCCCACGTACTCCGAGTCGAAGATCCTGGCCCCCGGCAGCATCCGGACGAGCTCCCCGGCGGTGGTCGTCTTGCCCGCTCCGAACGTCCCGTTCAGCCAGATGATCATCACATCAGCCTACCCGTGCGGCTCTCACCGTGCGGGGTGTCTGCCCGGACGCCCGCCGGCGTCGGCCCCCGTCCCGGGACCGGCGCCGAGAGGGCGGGAGCGGTCCGGCCCTCCGAGCCCCGGGCTCAGGCCTCTGAGGGGGCCGGGGCGTCGGCCGCCGGTACGGTCCCCGCACCGGGTCCGGCGGGCACGGCTCCGGTTCCGGCGGCGTCGCGGGCGGCGATGCGGGCGGCCAGCACGTGCTTGCACGGGCCGCGGGAGCCCCGGTGGTCGTACCACCACTCGCAGGTGCACGAGCCCTCCTCCAGGCGGACCCTGCGCTCTCCCCCGGCGGTGGTCACCAGCGCCGCGCCGGGCCCGGCGAGCCGCACGGCCCCGGCGGCCACGAGCTTGCGGGCCGAGGCCAGGCGCGGGTTCAGCGTCTCGACGTGCTCGCGGTCGTAGGGCAGCTCGCGGTGGAAGTGGCCCGCCTCGGCCAGGTCGTAGCCGACCTTCCCGGCCGTGCCGAGCCGGGTGAGCGCGGCCCGCACCCGGGCCGGGGTCAGCCCCGACCGGCCGGACAGCAGCCCGATCTCCACGGTGGGCTCGAAGTTGAGCAGCATGCCGACCACGTCGGCGTCCGCCTCCGCGTCCTGGCCGGCCAGGTCGTCCAGGACCGCGCCCTCCCCGGAGAACCCCCGCCAGGTCTGCGGGGACAGGACCAGGGTGTAGCGCATGCCCGGCAGCTCCAGCTCCCACGCGCTGGAGGCCGTCTCACCGGTCACGGCGGGACCGTACACGCGCAGCTTCCTGGCGAAGCGGAGCAGCGGGTGGAGCGTGGCCAGCCTCCCGGCCCCGGCCAGGCAGACCCCGCCCGGCGCGGGCGAGCCGCTCACCCGCAGGTCGCGCCCTGCCGGGACCGCCCACAGGTTCGCGGAGGCCTTCTTCGGCAGGCCGCGCAGGAACCGCACCGCCGCCATCCCGGCCAGCTCGGCGCGCAGGTCGAACTTCGAGGCGATCACCTGGACCTCCGCGAAGCCGCGCAGCCAACGCTCGGGCAGCGGCACCTTCTTCTCCACCACCGCCCCGTCCAGCGTGGTGACGGTCAGCTCGTCGGCGCCCACCCCCAGGTGGAGCGGGTCGCGCCCGCCGACGCGGGCCAGCGCCTCCCGGAGCGGGCCGTTGACGTCGACGTTGGTCGTGCCCCGGTCGAACACCTCGCCGTCGAGCGCCCCGCCGAGCAGGTCGAGCCGGGCGTACACGCCGCCGCAGGCGGAGAAGGACTCCAGCCGGAGCCGCTCCCCGTCGCAGGTGATCACCGGGTCGCGGGTCCAACCGCCCGCCCGGGGCTGGTGGTAGCGCGCCAGCGCCACGTCGGCGACGGCCAGGAGCCCGGCCGCGGCCGGGGCCGCCTGCGTGACCAGGCCGCTGAAGAATCTGGGGTGGGTCACCAGGCCGCGGGCGGTCCGGCCGCCCGAGGTCGACAGTCCCAGCTGATCTCCCACCAGCGCGGAGGGGGCGGCGTAGGAGTACGCCTGCACTGCGTTCGTCATGCCGGGGACGATAGGGACCGGCACCGACAAAGATCCCGAACGGCGGGCGGAGCGGACACCGGACGGGAGACGAGAGGCCCGGGGCGGGGCGAGGGCCGGGAGCCGGAGCGGGGCCGGGGGGAGGATCGGGGCCCGGAGGCCGGTCCCCGACGGCCCGGGCACGCGCGGGCGTCGGGCACCATGGATGGATGAGGCGGGTGGTGAGCGAGGACCCCGGCGACGTGCCCGGCGGGTCGTCCGGCCGGGCGGACCCGGCCGCCGGCCGCCGGCTCCATCTCCTGGCCGACCTCGTCGCGGACGGCGAGGTGGTGGTCCTGAGCGGGGCCGGGCTCTCCACCGAGTCCGGCATCCCGGACTACCGAGGAGAGACCGGCCGCAGGCGGCGGGCCGAGCCGATGACGTACCAGACGTTCGTCGGCAGCGCCGCGGCCCGCAGACGCTACTGGGCCCGCAGCCACCTGGGCTGGCGGCACATCGCCCGCGCCGCCCCCAACGCCGGCCACCGCGCCGTCGCCGAGCTCCAGCGGCGCGGCCTGGTCTCCGGGATCGTGACGCAGAACGTCGACGGCCTGCACCAGGCCGCCGGCGCCCGGCAGGTGATCGAGCTGCACGGCGGTCTCGACCGCGTCCGCTGCCTCGGCTGCGGCCGGCGCACCCCGCGCGACCTGCTCGACCGGCGGCTGCGCGAGGCCAACCCCGGCTGGCACGCCGAGGACGGGACGGTCAACCCCGACGGCGACGCCGCCGTCCCCGACGAGCTGGTCGAGAGTTTCCAGGTCGTCGACTGCGCCGACTGCGGCGGCCTGCTCAAGCCCGACGTGATCTTCTTCGGGGAGAACGTGCCGCGGCCCCGGGTCGAGGAGTGCTACGCGCTGACCGAGCGCGCCGGTCTGCTGCTGGTCCTCGGCTCCTCGCTGACCGTGATGTCCGGCTACCGGTTCGTCCGCCACGCCGCCGAGCGCTCCATCCCCGTCGCGATCGTCAACCGGGGCCCGACGCGGGGCGACGCCGACGCCCTCCTCACCCTCGACGCCCCGCTCGGCCCGGCCCTCACCGCGCTGCTGTCCGCGCTCGTCCCGGCGCGCTGAGCCCGCGGCCGGGACGTGCCCGCCGGTCGCCCGCCCGCACCGGACGCGGCTGCGCGGGACCCTGCCGGCCCGGCACGCCCTCCCGCTCGCGCCGGTCTCCGCCGGGCCGGGGTCACACTGTGAGGACGATCTTGCCGCGGGCGTGTTCCGTTTCGAGGTGGTGGACCGCGTCGGCGGTCTCGCTCAGGGGGTAGGTCCGCTGGATCACCGGGGTGAGCTTCCCCGCCGCTACGAGTTCGGAGAGGAAGGCCAGGTCCTCGGCGGTGGGCTTGTCGTTCAGGACGCGGAGCCGCCGGCTCAGGAACGGCGAGATCGCGACGATGGCGGCGAACCGCGGCAGGGGCCCGAGGAACGTGCCGATGTTGCCGTGGGAGGCGATGTGGACGCCCTTGGGGGTGAGCACCCGGCGGAAGCCGGAGAGCGGATGGTTGCCCAGGAGGTCGAAGACGACGTCGAATCGGCGCGTGCCGTTTGTGAGGTCTTCGCGGGTGTAGTCGATCACGTGGTGGGCGCCGATCGAGCGCACCAGCTCCGCGTTGCGGGTGCTGCAGACGCCGGTCACCTCCGCGCCGAGCAGCGTGGCGAGTTGTACGGCGAAGGTGCCGACCGCACCGGAGGCCCCGTTGACGAGCACCGTCCGGCCGGGCCCGGCCTCGGCGAGCCGCAGCCCCTGCAGCGCGGTCGTCGCCGCGATCGGCAGGGTGGCGGCCTGGGCGAAGGTCACCTCCGGGGGTTTGACGGCCAGGCGCGTCTCCGGCACCGCCACGTACTCGGCGAAACCCTGCTGGTTCGTCTCGCCGAACACCTCGTCGCCGGGCCGCAGGCCCGTCACCTTCGCCCCGGCCGCCTCCACCGTCCCGGCGACGGCGCGGCCGAGGACGGGCTGCCTGGGCCGCCGGAGCCCGAGCATCAGGCGCGCGATGGTGGGGGAGCCGTGCATGTCGACCCGGTCGCCGTAGTTGATCGAGGCGGCGCGGACCCTCACGAGCACCTGGTCGTCGGCGGGGACGGGCTTGTCGACATCGGCGTAGCGCAGGACCTCGGCCGAGCCGTACGCCTGGCGGATGATCGCTTTCATGGACGTTCCTCGTTTCGGTGACGGACGGGACGGTTTCCGGGCAGGGGGCATCGCGCCGGCGGGGTCCGTCCGGCGTTGTGGTCGGGGGCAGGGGCCGCCGGGAGCGGGGACCGGCGTTCGCTCAGCGGTGAGCTCAGCGGTGACGCGCTCGGCGGATCCCCTCGGTGACGGTGTGGACGACGGTGAGTACGGAGATCACGACGATCCCGGTGCCGATCCACCGGGGAACGTCCGCCGGCCAGCCGGCCGCCTGGACGAAGGCCGGGTTGAGCACCTTTCCGTTGGCGGCGAGCCAGATCGATGTGACCGGGCAGGCGATGTCGACGAGCGACCCGGCGACGGCGAGGGGAGCGCTCCAGCGCAGGTAGTACTTGGCGTAGGAGAAGCCGAGGCTCGCGACCAGCAGGGCGATGAACGCGTACACGACGCCGGTCTCCCACAACCAGGGCGAGAACACGCCGATGGGTGCGCCGTCCGCGTCGGTCCGGGTGCTCACCAGCGGTGAGAGCAATATGAAGGCGGTGAACAGGACCAGTGCGACGGACTCCGTGATCAGCTCGGCGTACCGCAGGCGGCGGCTGGGCGGCTCCGGGAGCGCGGACGGGGTCCACGGCCGGGCCGGCGTCCGGTGCGGGGCGGCGGCGCGTTCGATGATCGCGAAGAGCAGGGTGGTCCAGACGGCGATGTGCACGCCGGTCGTGAGCGCCGCGTTGAGCGTGTCGCCGACCACGCGGAGGGCGGGGGTGCCCTGGAGGCCGCCCACGAGCCCGACGGCGACGGCGACCGCGGGCACGACCGTCGTGAGCAGGGCCGTCAGCAGCCGCGTGTAGTCGAGGTAGAGCGCGGGGCCGATGAGCTGGAGCGGGCGCTCCGCGTAGCCGGCGGCCAGCCGTACCGGGTCGCCGAGTTCGGTGAGCACCGTGAGTTCCGCTTCGGCGGGATCGGTTCCGGCGTCGATGCGGTCGTCGACGGCGTCCGCGATCGAGGCGCGTAGTTCCTTCTCGATGTCGGGGCGCTGCCTGCCGGGCAGGCGGCTCAGAGTCGCCTCGACGTAGCGGTCGGTGAGGGTGCGCGTGGTGGTCATGACCCCCCTTTCAGGGTGCGCAGTGCGGTGTCGAGCTCGTCCCAGTCGCGGTTCAGGGCGTCGGCGAGCGCGGCGCCGAGGTCGCTGGTGCGGTAGAACTTGCGCGGCCTGGACTCCTCGGTGTTCCAGTCGCTGGTCAGCAGCCCTTGTTTCTCGAGGCGGCGCAGGAGCGGGTAGAGGGTGTTGGCGTCGACGGCGAAACCCGATCTGTCGAGCAGGTCGAGCAGGGCGTATCCGTAGTTCGGCTGCTTCAGGACGAGCAGGCAGGCGAGCACGACGGTCCCTCGCCGCAGTTCCTGAAGGTGCGTCGAGAGCAGCTCATCGTCCAGCATGACTAACACAATAGTGTGTGGCACACAGTATTGGAAGGCCGTGGTGGCGGAAAGGCTCGGGCCCGGCAGGCGCTCCAGCGCCGTACCGGGCCCTCGGCCGGATTGCCGTCCGGCCGTCGTCGATGACGTCAGATGGCCATCCGGCCACCGTCGACGATGGTGGCGCCGTGTACGAAGGCCGCGCCCGGCCCGGCGAGATAGACGGCGGCACCGGCGATCTCCTCGTACAGGCCGGTGTCGTGGCCGACGGGCCGGCCGCCCCGGCTGCCCTTCTTTCTGCGGTTGGCCGCCTGGTCCTTCTTTGCCGGGGGTGACCTGCGGCGCACCGCCCGCAGCACCGGCGGCTGCTGCTCCAGCGCAGCCCCCTTTTCCTCGGTCAGGGCCTGCTCCAGCGCATCCAGCGTCTCCCCGGCCACGGCCAGCCCGGCCGACTCCTGATGCGCCCGCACGATCGTGGAGTCCACGCTGACCAGCTCCAGCCCGATCTGCCCGCGCGAGGCGGCCTCGGCGATCAGCGCGTCCATCAGGGTTTGGAACACCCCGGCCTTGGCCCAGCCGTTGAACCGGGAATACAGCGTGGACCACGGCCCGTAGCGTTCGGGGACGTCACGCCAGCCGGACCCGGTGCGAAACCGCCACAGGATCCCGTTGAACTGATCCCGTACCCGCCGCGGTAGCGGCCCGGTGGCCGCCACCGGCAGACACGGCTCGATCAACGCCCACTCGGCATCCGTCACATCAAAACGCGCCACGTCCGAGTTCTACCAGCCGCGGCCGGCCCGCCACCGGGTCACACCTGGATCCGAACCCCAGACAGCTCCTAGGGTGCGGGTGTGATCGACGAGATGTCCGTACTGCTCGCCCGGCACCTGCCCGGGTTCGAAGTCCGCTCGGTGACGAGGCTCGGCGAGGGGTGGGACAACGTCGCCTACGAGGTCAACGGCGAGCTGGTCGTCCGGCGGAGCAAGGCGGCCGACCCGGCCGAGCGGGGCGAGCTGGTCCGGCGCGAGGCGGAGCTGCTGGCGGCGGTGGCCTGGCTCTCCCCGCTGCCGGTCCCGCGGGTGGTCTTCGCCGACGCCGAGGCGGGCGTCCTGGCCTACGCCAAGCTGCCCGGCCTGCCGCTGAGCGAGCACCCGGTGGCGGATCCGGTACGGCTGGCCCCCGTCCTCGGCGAGTTCACCGCCCGCCTGCACGGGGCTCCCGCCGAGACCATGGGGAGGCTGGTGCCGCAGGACGTCTCCGCGCCCGAGGAGCTGCTCGACGAGGCCGTGGAGGACCACCGGCGGATCGCCGGGCTCGTGCCGGAGGCGGAGCGCCGCCGGGTGGAGGACTTCCTCGCACGCACGCCCCCGCCCGGACCGGACCGCCTGGTCTTCTGTCACAACGACCTGGGCGACGAGCACGTGCTGGTGGACCCGGCCACGGACGCCGTCACCGGCGTCATCGACTGGACGGACGCGGCCCTCGCCGACCCCGCCTACGACCTCGCGCTGGTCCACCGGGACCTCGGCCCGGAGGTCTTCGCGGCGGCGGCCGACTGCTACCGCGCCTGCGGGGGCCGCTGGGACGACGCCGACCGCGAGCGGGCCGTCTTCTACGCCCGCTGCGCCCTCCTGGAGGACATCGCGTACGGCGTGCGCACCGGCGCCCGCCACTACACGGAAGCCGGCCTGGCCCGCCTCTCCCCCACCTTCGCCTGACTCCCCAGCCCCCCCGGCACCCGGCACCCGGCACCCGGCACCCGGCACCCGGCACCCGGCACCCGGCACCCGGCGAGGGCATACCGTCCCGTTCCGCGGGAAGGACGGCGGGGATGCGTTTCCATGCCGACCTGCACATGCACTCGAAGTACGCCCGCGCCTGCAGCAGGGACAGCGACCTGGAGCAGCTGGCCGCCTGGGCGCGGCGCAAGGGCGTCACGCTGATGGGCACCGGTGACTTCACCCACCCCGCCTGGTACGGCCGGCTGCGGGAGTGCCTCGTGCCCGCGGAACCGGGGCTGTTCCGGCTCCGCGACGACCTGGAGCGGGCCGTCACCGGCGGTCTCCCGCCCGGCCTGGCCGCAGGACCGCTCCGGTTCATGCTCTCGGTGGAGGTCGCCGCGGTCTACCGGCGCGGCGGGCGTACCCGGAAGATCCACCACCTGGTGTACGTACCGGGCTTCGACGCGGCGGAGGCGTTCAACCGCGCCGCCGGGCGCGCGGGCGACCTGGCCTCGGACGGGAGGCCCGTCCTGGCGATGGACTCCCGGGACCTGCTGGAGGTGGTCCTGGGCTGCGGCGACGGCGCCCATCTGGTGCCCGCGCACGTCTGGACGCCGTGGTTCGGCCTGTTCGGCTCCAAGTCGGGCTTCGACACGGTGGAGGAGTGCTTCGGCGACCTCACCGGGCACGTGTTCGCCCTGGAGACGGGGCTGTCCAGCGATCCGGCGATGAACCGGCGGGTCTCCGGCCTGGACCGCTACCGGCTGGTGAGCTACTCCGACGCGCATTCTCCGCCCCGGATCGGCCGCGAGACCACGGTCTTCGAGACCGACCTGGACTACTTCGCGGTGCTGCGGGCGCTGCGGACCGGGGACGGGCACGCCGGGTCGGTCGAGTTCTTCCCCGAGGGGGGCAGGTACCACCTAGACGGGCACCGCAGGTGCAAGGTACGGCTGGAGCCGCACGAGACGCGCGAGCTCGGCGGGGTCTGCCCCGTGTGCGGCAGGAAGCTCACGGTCGGCGTGCTGAGCCGGGTCGAGGACCTGGCCGACCGGCCGGAGGACGCCCGGCCGGAGGACGCGGCCGGCTTCCGCGCGCTCGTCCCGCTCCTGGAGATCGTGGGCGAGGTCCTGGGGGTGGGAGCGGGCAGCAAGCGGGTACGGACGGAGGTCGACCGGCTCACCGCCGCGCTCGGGCCCGAGCTGGTGATCCTGGAGGAGACGCCCCTCGGTGACATCGCCGCCTGCTCGCCGCCGCTGGCGGAGGCCGTCGGCCGGCTCCGCCGCGGCGAGGTGTCCCGGGACCCCGGTTACGACGGCGAGTACGGCGCGATCCGGGTCTCCGGCCCCGGCGGCCTCGACAGGCGGGACGGCTCCGACGGACGGGACCAGGCGGGACGCCGGTCCGCGGCCTGCGAGGGCGAGAGCGACGGCGACGCCTGACCGGGGATCAGGGGATCAACCGGGGGCCCGGTCTCCGGCGGCTCCATCGTCGAAGGCCCGCACCAGCCGCTGGGGGGCGCTCAGCCGCCAGGCCTCGGTGACCAGTTCGCGCAGCTCGTCGTCGGGCAGATCACCCGTCCTCACCAGCATGTACCGGTGGTTCTCGTAGTGCGGGGTGACGATGAAGACCTCCGGGCGCTCCGCGACGAGAGCCCCACGCTCCTGGGGGGAGACCTTGACCACGGTGAGCGCGGGGTCCTCGTGGCGGCGCAGGAAGAGCCTGCCCCGGACCTTCAGCGCGGGAGTGCCCCAGGACACCGACTCCTCGACCTCGGGCAGTTCCAGCGCGATGCCGCGCACACGATCGAAATCAGACACAGTCCACCATGATCGCACGAATCGGGTTCCCGGGTGGCGGCGGCGGCCTGATCCGCGCTCCCTCGGGCATGATCGCACGAATCGGGTTCCCGGGCGGCGACGGTGGTCTGATCCGCGCTCCCTCGGGCGGCGCGTGGTGCGCCGGCGCTCCGGTGCTCCGCCCGGGGTGGCACGCGGACGGGCCGGGCGGGTCAGGCGCCGGCCGCCGGGGTGGCCGGGAGCCGCACCGTGAAGACGGTGCCGCCGCCCTCGCGGGGGGTGGCGGTGATGCCGCCGCCGTGCGCGTCGACGATCGCCCTGGTGATGGCCAGCCCCAGGCCGGTGCCCTTGGTCCCGGCCTCCTGGGCGGTGGAGGCGCGGAAGAACCGGGTGAACAACTTCGGGTACTGCTCGGCCGGGATGCCGATGCCGGTGTCGGCGACGTCGATGACCACCTCGCCCCCGTCGTGGTGGGCGGTGACGGTGACGGAGCCGCCCTCGGGGGTGTACTTGATCGCGTTGGAGAGCAGGTTGTCCAGCACCTGGCGGAGCCGTACCGGGTCGGCGTGCACGCCCAGGTGGCGGGCCAGGTCGACCTCGACGGTCAGTTTCCCGGCTTCGGCCTCGGGCCGGTGGTCGTCGACGGCCTGGCGGACCAGCCGGGTCAGGGAGAGCGGACGGGGGTCGATGGCGATGCGCCCGGCGTCGAGCCGGGCCAGGTCCAGCAGATCGTCGACCAGCTGCTGCAGGTGGGCGCTCATGCGGTCGATCACGCCGACGAACATGCGGTGCTCCTCGTCCAGGTCGGAGGCGTCCAGGAGCATCTCGCTGTAGCCGCGGATGGCGCCGATCGGATTGCGCAGCTCGTGGCTGACCAGCGCGACCAGCTCGTCCTTCATCCGGTCCAGCTCCCGCAGCCGCTGCACCTGGCGCTGCTCCTCGGCGAGCAGGCGCTCACGCTCCTCCTGCATCCTGTGCCGCTCGGTGACGTCGGTGGAGATGCCGTCGACGAAGAGCCGCCCGCCCTCCCTGCGGGGCAGCGCCCGGATCCACACCCAACGGGTGACCCCGTCCAGGCCGAGGAGCCGGCACTCGATCTCCGCCGGCTTCCCGGAGATCAGCCGGTCGCAGAAGGCGGTGAACTCCCGCCGGTCGCCGGGGTGGACGTAGCGGCCGACGATGGCGACCATGTCACGGTTCTCGTCCTCCTCGACGGGCACCTGCCTGCCGAGCACGCCGGCGCCCGCGGTGCTGACGTAGACCGGGCGCGCCCTGCCCTCCGGGGTGATCTCGGCGATCCAGACGTCGTCGTTGACGTGGGTGACGATCTGGTTGAACTGGTGGCGGCTGGCGGCCAGGGCCAGCTCCAGCTCCTCGGCCCGGCGGCGCTCCATGTAGCGGCCGACGTGGGCGCAGACGCCGTCGAGCAGCGCGGTCAGCTCGTCGTCGCGCTCCTGGGCGTCGTCGCTGTAGAAGGCCAGGACGCCCAGGATCGTCCGGCCGCTGCGCACCGGGAGCGCGATGGCCCCGCGCAGGCCCGCCCGGAGCGCGTCCTGCGCGCGGGCGAGGCCGCCGGGGTCGGCCCGCATGTCCGGGATCCAGATCTCACGGCCGGCGGCCCAGACCCGGCCGGGCAGTCCCCGGCCCTGCCGGAGGGGCGCCGTCCCCTCGCCGGCGAAGGCCGACAGGTCCCGGCCGGGCCGGGCCCACGAGCCGACGCGGATCAGCTCGGTCCCGTCGGCGTCGACCTGCCAGTACTCGCCGCAGGTCCAGCCCAGGGCGTCGGTGACGGCGGCGACCACCCCGGTGGCCGCCTCCTCGCTGGAGGCGGCGTCGGCCAGCACCCGGGCCGCGGCGTGCTGAGCCCTGGTCAGCGTCTGGACGCGGCACTGGTCGGTGATGTCGCGCAGGAAGGCGTGGAGGGCCCGCTCACCGTGCCCGGCGACGGTCTGGAACGTCATCTCCGCCGGGAACTCGCGGCCGGTCCGGTCGGCCACGGTCAGCTCGGTGCGCCGCGCCGGAGGCCCGCCCGCCCCGTACGCCCGGAGCATCTCCTCGTGGGACCGCCGCAGCCGCTCCGGGATGATCAGTTCACTCATCCGCCGGCCGACGGCCTCGGCCGCGGACCAGCCGAACAACCGCTCGGCCGCGGTGCTCCACTCCCGCACCGTCCCGGTCCCGTCCACCGAGACGAACGCGTCGCAGGCGTTGTCGATGATCGCCCACAGCCGCTGAGCCTCCTGGCGGGCCCTGATCTCCCCCTCCGCCGTCCGGGCGAGGTCGCGGGCCATCTCCAGCTGCGCCCGCTTCCACCGGCGGGGCCGGGTGTCGATCGCGCACAGCGCGCCGAGCGTCTCGCCGTCGCTTCCGTGCAGCGGGAACGCGGCGCAGGCGGCCGCCTCCAGACCGCCGATGCTCCGGTCCGCGCGCAGCCGCTCGTCGGCACGGGCGTCCGGCACGACCAGCGGCCCGTCGGCGGCCGTGACCTGCTCGGACAACGCGGGCGGCAAAGGATCGCGCCGTCTCGCCTGCGGCTCGGCCGCTCCGGCCGCGCTGACCACCACCTGCCTGTCGTGGTCGGTCAGGGACACCAGCGCTGCCGGTGTGTCCAGCAGGCGGGCCGTCACGCGGGTCAGGTGGTCCAGTTCGGGCATCTCCGGCAGGTCGAGCAGGCCTGTGCTCCCCGTGCGCCGGGAATCGTGAACGCCGTCTTCTGCCGTCACGGCCGCGTCCCCCTCCGCGTCCCTGCGTGCGATCGGCCTGACCCGGTGCCTGAGGCCGGAGCAGGGGCTAGAAACCAGCCTTTCCACCTCAAGTCACTACAATGCAGATATATAGTTATTTTATTTATATATAGTGCAATTTCTCCCGAGTCGGGCCGGTCGTCTTGGGTACGGCTGCCCCTATGGTGCAGCGAATCGACCGCGATGCCGTACGGGATCTGATCGACGGGCGGGACGCGCGGCTCCTGGAGGTGCTCCCGCGGGCGGAGTACGAGTGGGCCCACCTCCCCGGCGCCCGTCACCTGCCCCTGGGTGAGCTGGACGGGCGGGTCGCCGCGGACCAGGACCCGTCCCGCCCCGTCGTCGTCTACTGCCACGACTGGATGTGCGACCTGAGCGCGCGGGCCGCCCACCGGCTGGAGCGCCTGGGCGCGGGCGAGGTGTACGACTATCCGGCGGGCAAGATGGACTGGCTGGCGGCCGGCCTCCCCTACGAGGGGCACGCCGTCCTGGTCTCCCGGGTGATGCGCCGCGACCCGGTGGTCGCGTTCCCCGAGGATCCGGTGGAGGACCTCGGGGAACGGATCCTGGCGGACCCGGCGGGGGTGGCCGTGGTGGTCACCCGGGAGGGCAGGATCGTGCAGGGCCTCGTCGGGTCCGGCGAGCTGAAGGACGCCCCGCCGGGCGCCGCCGCCGAGCAGGTCCTGTGCCACGACATCACCACCGTCCGCCCCGCCGAGTCCCTGGAGGGGCTGCTGGAGCGGATGGACGGGGCCGGCGTGCACGCGATGGCCGTGACCCTGCCGGACGGCGCCCTCGCCGGCCTGTTCGTGACCGACGCCACCCGCCCCCCGGAGTCCGACCCCGACCTGTGACCGGCCGCCACCCCCGCCCGCGGGACGGGACACCTGACCGCCCCCGCCCTCAGGCGGGGACGCCCCCGGCGCCCCCGGCGACGCCCTGGCGGCCCGCACCCCCGATGACGTCGGAGTGCGCGGCTCCGCCGCAGGTCGGCGAGGTGTGACCACCGGTGAGGGGGGTAACGGAGCCGAGGACCGAGAAAGGAGGGGTGTCCCATGCCTCGTCCCGGCAGCCATGCCTACGACACCAAGCGCGCCCGTCTCCGCGGTGACATGGAGAAGGAGCACGGGCTGAGCGAGCACGAGCTCGAAGAGCACGTCGAGGAGGCCCTGCAGTCCGATCCCGGGAACCGCCCGCGCAAGACCGGCGGCGACCGCGCCGGGGGCCCGCAGTCCGAGCGCCCGCCGCGGGGCGAGCGGTGAGGAGGACGTCATGACGAAGGGAACGGACCCCGGCCTCATCCGCCGTGCGCTGATGAGCCTCGACTATCCCGCCGACAAGGAGGCGGTGGTCCGCCACGCGACCGGCGCCGGGGCCGAGGAGCCGGTGATCCGCGTGCTGTCCGCCCTGCCGCTCGGCACCTACGACAACCTCGACGAGATCCTGCGCTCGGTCCCCCGCGACCCGTCGGAGGGCGAGGAGCTCTCGGCCTCCGACCGGTCCATGCAGGCCCGGGAACGGACCGGCGCGGGACACGGCCGGATCAGCGAGCACCTGCGGGAGCACTGACCCGGCCGGTTCCGCCGGCCCCGGGGATCACCAGCGGTGGTGGACCTGGGGCCGGACCAGCTCGTCGTAGACCTCCCGCACGCCCCGCAGCGCCGTCTCCGGCAGCGGAGGCTCCTCGGCGGCCGCGGCGTTGGCGCGGGCCTGCTCCGGATTCCGGGCGCCGGGGATGACCACGGACACACCGGGCTGGTCGATGATCCAGCGCAGCGCGAACTGGGCCGTGGTCATGCCCTCCGGCACCAGCGGCCGCAGGCGGCGCACCGCCTCCAGGCCGGTGGCGTAGTCGACGCCGGAGAAGGTCTCACCGACGTCGAACGCCTCGCCGTGGCGGTTGTAGGAGCGGTGGTCGTCGGGGGCGAAGGTCGTCGACTCGTCGTACTTGCCCGACAGCAGGCCGCTGGCGAGCGGGACGCGGGCGATGACGCCCACCCCCGCCTCGGCCGCGGCCGGGAGCACCCGCTCCAGCGGCTTGAGCCGGAAGGCGTTGAGGATGATCTGCACGGTGGCCACGCCCGGCCGGGCGATCGCGGTCAGCGCCTCCTCGCAGGTCTCCACGCTCACCCCGTAGGCGGCCGTGCGGCCCTCCTCCACCAGGGTGTCCAGGGCGTCGAAGACCGCGCCGGAGGAGTAGACCGGCGTGGGCGGGCAGTGCAGCTGCACCAGGTCGAGCGTGTCCACCCCGAGGTTGGCGCGGGACCGGTCGGTCCAGGCGCGGAAGTTGTCCAGGGTGTAGGCCGACGGCTCCTGGGGGACGCGCCGGCCCATCTTGGTGGCCACGGTCAGCCCGGGCCTGCTCCTGATCAGCTGCCCGACGAGCCGCTCGCTGCGGCCGTCGCCGTACACGTCGGCGGTGTCGATGAAGTTCACCCCGGCGTCGACCGCGGCCTCGAGGGCGGCCAGCGCCTCGTCCTCGCGCACCTCGCCCCAGCTGCCGCCGATCTGCCACGCGCCGAACCCGACGACGCCGATCTTCCTGCCGGTCCTGCCCAGTTTCCGCTGTTCCACGTGGACGATCGTAGTCTCACCGCTCCCGCCACGCTGAGGCGGGGACGGTCTCCGCCCTCCCTCGACATGGGACGAATCAATCCTTGATTATACAAATGACATAAACATTCCTAATTTAGTAATTGATCCATAAACTGCTCACTTGCTTGCCCGTGCCTCGCATTCTCGGCATAGTCGGCTCATCCAGGAGCAGAGGGACGTGATGTGAGGCGGTCGTGGGCGGAGCTGCCGATGGACCGCGTCGTCCATCTCCGCTGCGCGGACGGGAGCGTTCCATCTCCGCCGGAGCCGCCCTGCGCCAACACACCGGCGGTCCTGCCGTACTCACCGGGTGAGGCGCGCGGCGCCGCCGAGGTGGTCGCCGGCGCGCTGCGGAAGCTGGAGGAGGCCGCCCTCGGCCTGTTCCCCGCCTGGCTGCCGGACGCGGAGGGGATCGACGGGGCCGGGACCGCCGCGGTGCGCGCCGTGCGGGCGCTCGCCCGCCGGACGGCCACCACCCGCTCCTTCGGGCCCTTCCTCGCCGACCTCGCGGAGGCGGCCCTGCTGGGGCGGGCCCGAGCGGTCGAGAGGTTCACCCCGCAGGTGCGCGCCACCGGCCTCGCCCGGGCGCTCGCCGCGGGCTCCGGCCGTCCCGGCACGGCGCTCCTCGTCCACCTGCCCGCGGGGCTCTCCGCCTCCGGGCAGGAGGTGCTCGTCGCGGGGTGCGAGTGGCTCGCCCAGCGCAGCGAACTCGGTGTCTGGCTCACCGGCGCCCCGCCCGCCGGCGTCGACCGGATCGCGACGGTGACGGTGCGACCGCACGCGGAGCCCGCGGTCCCGGCTCCCTGCCCGCCCTCCCCGGCGGCCGGGCGGGCGCGCCCGGCCGGGCACGGACCCGCCGCCGGACTGCCCCATCCGGGGAGCACCGCGGAGCGGGTCCTGGAGTCCGCGCTGGCGCCGTGCGCGTGGGCGGCCGGGCGCGAGTGGAACCGGACCCACCGGCCGCACCCGCTGGCCGGCCCGGTCCGGCTGGACCTGCTCTGGCGGAAGGAGCGGTGCGTCGTCGAGATCGACGGCCCCGAGCACCGGGCCCCGCACGCCCTCGAGGCCGACCGGCGCAGGGACGCCCTGCTCCGGCGGGACGGCTACGCCGTCCTGCGCGTCACCAACGCCCAGGTGCTGCACGACACGGGCTCCGTGCTCCGGCGGATCGAGCGGTTCGTGGAGGACCGCCGTTCCGGAAGGCCGGAAGAACACTGAAACAACACCGCAAGAACATCTCAAAAACACCGCAATAACGTCAAAAGAACGCCGAAAGGACGAAAAGGGATTGTTCTCCGAGAAACTATCGTTCGCGGACGTCTCGATCCTCGTGGTGCTGATGGTCGAGGCGGGGGAGGTCTCCAATCCCGTTCTCCGTGACCGCTACGGCCTGACGCTCACCGGCCCCCAGCGCCTGCGGCTGAACGAGCTGAAGCTGGTGGAGAGCCGCAGGCACGGGCAGTCCTTCGTGCACGAGCTGACCGACCGGGGCTGGGCGCGCGTCGCCGAGGAGATCCGCGCGGGGGTCGGCGTTCCCTCCCGCGCCGGCAGGGCGGTGGCCCAGGCCCTGCTCCTCGGGGTGCGGCGCCTCATGGAGCGCACCGGCCAGCGGCCCGGTGACCTCTTCCTCCCGCACGGCGATCCCGCCGCCGACGCCTCCGGCACCTCCAGGACCGGCGTCTCCAGGACCGGCGCCTCCGACACCTCCGGGACCGACACCTCCGGGACCGGCGTCTCCAGGACCGGCGCCTCCGGGACCGGCGTCCCGGTGGAGGACCTCGAGGCCCGCATCCGCGCCGCCTACGCAGCCCTCGCCCCCGAGCCCGGCGCGTGGGTGAGCCTGACCAGGCTCCGCCCGCTCCTCGGGGACGCGGCGAAGCAGGAGGTCGACGCGGCGCTCGTGCGGATGAACGGCCTGCCGGACGTGAACATCGTCCCGGAGTCGAACGGCAAGATCCTCACCCCGCAGGACCTGGCGGCGGCGGTGGTCATCGGCGACCAGGAGAAGCACCTGCTGTGGATCGGGGCATGATGACGGGCCCGGAACGGCACGCGCTGGCCGCGCTCAGCTTCAACTCGGCGGAGGGCCCCGACGACGTCTGGGGTCCCTCCCCCTTCCACGTGGAGGGCCTCCACCGCCGGACCGGCCAGGCCGTCCTGGCGGGTCTGGCCGAGGCCACCGCCGGCCACGGCGCCCACCCGGTCGGAGTGGTCGTGCAGGGGCAGCGGGGCTCGGGCAAGACGCACCTGCTCGGCTGGGTGCGGCGGCGGGTCCAGGAGCAGCGCGGATACTTCTTCCTCGTCGGGCTGCTGGACGCCAGGAGTTTCTGGGAGAGCGTCGTGGTCTCGATGCTCGACGGCCTCGCACGCGAGGCGGCCGACGGCGAGAGCCAGCTCACGCTCTTCCTGCGGCGCCTGTCCGCGCTCATCAACCTGCCCTGGCAGGTGCGGGACGCGGTGACCGGGAGAACCGCGCTGTCGAAGGATGTCCTCGACGTCTTCATCGAGGAGCTGCGGCACTTCGACCGGCAGGTCGGCCGGGAGACCCAGGACACCGCCAGGGCGCTGGCCCTGCTCGCCTCCGACGACCTCGCGGCCCAGGACGTCGGCGACCTGTTCCTGTCCTCCAGCCCCGAGGAGGAACCGGGCGAGCGGGCGCGCTGGGGGATCCGCCCGGTCCACAGGTCGCCCCAGGAGATCGTCCGGGACCTGTCGCGCCTGCTCGCGCTCACCGGGCCGTCCGTCATCGCGGTCGACCAGATCGACGTGCTGATCGCCCAGTCGTCGGTCTCCACCGACGGCGGCGAGGTTCCCGACCCGAGCGGGACGCGCGTGGCCGAGCAGGTCGCCCACGGGCTGATGGCGCTGCGGGAGACCACCCGCCGGACGCTCACGGTGGTCTCCTGCCTCCCGGTGAGCTGGACGCTGATCCGCACGGTGAGCGACACCGCCCACGACCGGTTCCGGCAGGCGCACCAGCTCATGACGATCCCGGACGCCGAGACGGGCCGCGCCCTGGTCGAGAAGCGGTTCGCCGTACGGTTCCGCGAGGCCGGCTTCGAGCCGCCCCACCCGACCTGGCCGGTACGGCCGTCCGCGTTCGAGCAGGCCTCCCGGTTCACCCCCCGGCAGCTCCTGATCAAGATCCATGATCATGTCCAGTCCTGCCTGTTCGACGGGGAGGTCCGGGAGCTGGAGCGGCTCACCGGCCCGGATCCTGCGGAGTCCGCGCCCGCCCCTGCGGGCCCCGGTCCCGCAGGGGCCGTCTCCGCGGACTCCGCCCCCACCGCGGGAGCACCCGCGACGGAGCCGGGGACGCGGCAGGGGACAGAGCCAGGAACGGGGCCGGGAACGGGGCCGGGAACGGGGCCGGGAACGGGGCCGGGAACGGGGCCGGGAACGGGGCCGGGAACGGGGCCGGGACGGTCCGCGCTCCCGGCGCGCGAGACGCCCGCCGGGGAACTGGCCGCGCTGGACGCCCGCTTCACCGCACTGCGGGAGGCCGCGGGCTCGGTGGCGGAGGCGGCGCTCGACCACACCACCGAGGACAAGGTGATGCCCGCCCTGCTGGCGGCGGGACTGGCCGCCTGGATCGCCGGGCGCGGCGAGGCCGGGCGGGGGTTCGCCATCGACCCCTCGCCGAGCGCGAAGCCCCCGCTCCACGCGCGCCTGCGGCTGAGCCTGGACGAGAACACCGAGGACGAGGCGCACTGGAGCTTCCGCGCCGTCGCCACCCTGCACCCCGGCGCAGCGCTGAGCCGCCTGCGGGCGGCCGCGGTGGCCGCGGGCCTCGACGGCGGCGTCCCCAAGCGCCGGCTGTTCCTGCTGCGGAACACGCCGTGGTCGCCCGGTCCCCGTACCCGCGAGGTCCTCGCGGAGTTCGAGCGGGCGGGCGGCACGGTCCTCGCCGTGACCGCCGAGGACCTGCGGACCCTCTCCGCCCTGCGCGACCTGCTCGCGGAGCGGCCCGAGCACCTGGAGGCGTGGCTCGCCGCGCGCAGGCCGGCCGACGACGTCAAGGTGCTGAACGAGGCGCTGGCGGACGCGGGAACCGCCCCCGCAGGCGGCGGCCGGGGTTCCTCCTCCGGTGAGCCGCCGGGGAGGGCGGTACTCCCCGGCGGCGACCTGCTCGATCCCGCCCCGTGGCACGGTCGCCTTCCCGGCGCCGCGGGCGCGCCGCGCGTCACGCTCGGCAGGCGGGAGGGGGACGGAGCGCCCTTCGACGTCGAGCTGGAGGCGTTCAGGAAGCACATGGCCGTCTTCGCCGGATCCGGGTCCGGCAAGACCGTGCTCATCCGCCGCCTGGTCGAGGAGTGCGCGCTCCGCGGGGTCTCCTCCATCGTGCTCGACCCCAACAACGACCTCGCCCGGCTGGGGGATCCCTGGCCGGAGCCGCCGCGGGAGTGGGCCGGGGGCGACGCGGCCCGGGCCGCCGCGTACCTGGCGGGCACCGACGTCGTGGTCTGGACCCCGGGCCGGGACGGCGGGCGCCCGCTCCGCTTCCAGCCCCTGCCCGACTTCGCGGGCCTGGCCGGTGACCCGGACGAGTTCACCGAGGCGGTGGAGACCGCCGTCGCGTCCATCACGCCGCGGGTGAAGCTGCTCCAGGCCGGTACGAACAAGGCCCAGCTGGGCCGGGCGGTGCTGCGTGAGGCGATCCGCCACCACGGGCGGCGGGGCGGCCACGGCCTGGACGGCCTCATCACGCTCCTGGCCGACCTGCCGGAGGGGGTCAGCCAGATCGGCGACGCGGCGCGGATCGCGGCGGATCTGGCCGAGGCCCTGCGGGCCGTGAAGATCAACGACCGCCTCTTCGACGGCCCCGGCGCGGCGACCGACCCCGGCCTCCTGCTCGCCCCGCCTCCGGGGCGGCGCGCCCGCGTCTCGGTGATCAGTTTCGTCGGACTGACGGACGGCGAGCGGCAGGGCTTCGTCAACCAGCTCCAGATGGCGCTCTTCGCCTGGATCAGGAAGCACCCGGCCGGTGACCGGCCGCTGGGCGGCCTGCTCGTGATGGACGAGGCGCAGGCGTTCGCGCCGTCCGGCGCGGTGACCGCCTGCACACGCAGCACACTGGCCCTCGCCTCGCAGGCCCGCAAGTACGGCCTCGGCCTGGTGTTCGCGACCCAGGCCCCCAAGGGGCTGCACAACCAGATCCCGGGCAACGCCGCGACCCAGCTCTTCGGCCTGCTGAACAGCCCGGCCCAGATCTCCGCCGCGCGGGAGACGGCCCGGGCCAAGGGCGGTGACGTGCCCGACGTCTCACGGCTGGGCACGGGCCTGTTCTACGCGGCGACCGAGACGACGGCGTTCACGAAGGTGCGCACCCCGCTCTGCCTGAGCCACCATCCCCGCTCCCCGCTCACCGCCGAGGAGGTGGTCGCCCGGGCACGGCGCGCCCCGGCCTGACGGACCCCGCGTCCGGGGTCCGCCGGGGCCGGGCCGGTCATCAACTCCGTCCGGCGACCGCCTTGCTGACGGCGTTGGGACCGTCGTACTCCCGGTCCGGGACCTCCTGCAGCGCCTTGATCAGGTCGTCGTCGGCGCCGTGCTCGCGCGCCGCCCTCACGAGGTCGTCGCGGCTGGCCGGATAGTCGACACCCGACAGGTGCTTCTGCAGCTCGATCGGGTTGAGCGTCTTGCCCATGGTCTTCCTCCCCCGGAGAACACACTTACCGGGTTTCGTTACCCAGCGTTACGGTTCGTTACTCATCGTCCGCTCACCGGGTGGCCGGGACCGCTCCGGGGCCCGCCTCCAGCAGCCGTCTGGCCGCCTCGACGGCGGGCGGCAGCGTGCGGCGGCGCGCCAGCGCCCTGGGGAGCCGCCGGGCCGCGTGCCAGAGCCCCTCCCGCCCCACCGGCCCGCCGCGCGCGGCGGCGAGCGCCTGCCTGGCCACCACCGGCCACGGCCGACGCAGGACGGCGGTGAGCAGCGCGTTGCGCACGGCCAGGACCCGCCGGCCGTGCGGGTCGCGGGCCGGGGACGGGTGGTGGTGGGCGGCCACCTCCTCGGCGTAGGCCAGCCCCCAGCCGGCCGCCGCCAGGTCCACGGCCAGCCGTTCCTCCTCCCCGTAGAAGAAGACGACGTCGTCGAAGCCGCCCGCCGCCAGGTAGGGCTCCCGGCGCACCACCGCCCCGCACGCCATGAACCCGAGGACGCTCGGGCCGGGCAGGTCGGGATCGGTCCCGAGGGGGGAGCCCGCCATGTCGGCGCAGATCGGGTCCGGCCGCTCCTCGGGGCCGACCAGCATCCGCCCGGCGAGCACCGCCAGGCGCGGGCAGGCGTCCAGCAGGTCAGCGGCCAGCTCCAGCGCGCCGGGCGCCCACCAGGAGTCGTCGTCGGCGAAGGCGACGTAGGGGGTGTCCGCGTGCCGGACCCCGACGTTGCGCGCCTGCGCGCCGAGGTTGCGGCCCAGCTCGATCACCCGCACGTGCGGGAAGCGCCGCCGTACGAAGGCGGGGCTGCCGTCCGCCGAGCCGTTGTCGACGAGGATGACGGGGCCCTCGTGCCGGGGCAGGGACCGTTCGAGATCGCGGCGGCGGTCCCGGCTGGCGACCACCACCGTCACGCGCCGCGCCGCATCATCACGGGTCAGGGTGCTCACATCCGATCGGTGGGCCGGCCGGGACGGGGCCGGGGGTCGTGTCCGCGCCCGGCGTCGGAACGGTCCTGGAGAGGGCCTGGGAACGGCCCTGCTGCGGTCCCGGAACGGGGCGGCTTGGCGCGACCGGCCTGCCGCGCGGACCCGCCCGGCAGGCTTGCCGCCGGAAGGTCCGCCCCTCCGGCGTGTGACGGTCGCAGCGGCCATTTACCCCCTCCGCCCGCGCCGGAAACTCCCGCCCCGTCCGACGGCCCCGCGGGCCGCCCGCATCCGCCCGCGCCCGCCGCCCGGCGCGGTGTGAACGGCGGGTGAGCGGGCAGACGGGCGGGAGACCCGAACGAGAGGAGCGCGCTGATGGACACACCGATGGGCACGGCGCCGGCCAGGCCGCTCGCCGTGGTCACCGGCGCCTCCAGCGGCATCGGCTACGAGCTCGCCGGAGAGTTCGCCCGGAACGGATTCGACCTGGTCGTGGCCGCCGAGGACGAGGAGATCGTCCCGGCCGCCCGCGCCCTGCGCCGGTCGGGCGCCCGGGTCGAGGAGGTGCGGGTCGACCTCGCCGGCTACGACGGCGTCGAGCGGCTGTACGCCGCCGCCACCGCGGGCGGGCGCCCGGTGGAGGCCATCGCGATCAACGCGGGAGTGGGGGTCGGCGGCGACTTCGCCCGGGAGACGGACCTCCGCGCCGAGCTGCGGCTCATCGACCTGAACGTCACCTCCGCCGTCCACCTCGCCAAGCGGGCCCTGCGGGACATGGCGGGGCGCGGCCGGGGCCGGATCCTGTTCACGTCCTCCATCGCCGCCACCATGCCCGGCCCGTTCCAGGCCGTCTACTCCGCCTCCAAGGCGTTCCTGCTCTCCTTCGCCGAGGCGGTCCGCGAGGAGCTGAAGGGCACCGGCGTGACCGTCACCGCGCTGATGCCGGGGCCGACGGAGACCGAGTTCTTCGAGCGCGCCGGGATGCAGGACACGCGGATCGGCGCGGGCCCCAAGGACGACCCCGCCGAGGTCGCGCGGGCCGGCTTCGAGGCGCTGATGGCGGGCAAGGACCACGTGGTGGCCGGGTCGGTGAAGAACAAGCTGATGGCCGGGGCCGCCAAGGTCGCCCCGGAGGCGGCCAAGGCGGCCGCCCACCGCCGCATCTCGGAGCCGGGCTCCGGGACGTGACCCGTGGGGACGTGACGTTGCGGGACGCCCCGTGCGAGCTGGGGGCCGGGACGCGGGGGCCGGCCCCCGCGCGGCCTCGCGGTCCTCACCCTGCCGGAGCCGGGCGGGGCGCCCGGAGCTCAGTCCTCGGTCCGCGACGGCTTGAGCGGGTCGTGGCCGACCTCCATCAGGACGCGCCGCCGCTCGTCGTCGACCCCGCCCGCGGCGGCCCCGTCCTTCATGCTGCCGACGAGCTCCACGACCCGCCGCATCGTGTCGAGGTCGTCCGCGGTGAGATCGACCTTGCGCTTGGCCAGGACGGTCAGCACCCCGCGGCCGAGCTCCGGCATCGCCTGCTCCGCCTCCACCGGGAAGGCCTCCTCCCCCGAGGCCGAGGCCATCAGGAAGGCCCGCAGCTCCTCCGAGGTCATGTTGACGGCCTGGTGGAACTCGTCCCACAGGTGGTCGCGCTCCGGATCCGAACGGTCGGTCATGATGTCCTCCTGCTCCTGCCGCCGCGGGCGGTGCGTCCCGGGGCCGGCGCATCGGTCACCGTACCCAGCACAGCGCGGTCAATCTCGCGGGCGGCGCATCCGCCCGGCGACGTCCGCGGCGCCCGCCCGGAGGAAGACCTGCGGTGAAAGATTGCGATCCGCCGGGCGTGAAGGCGCTCCCGATGCGGTAGATCTCCGCACAGCCCCGGTCCGATCCCGGAAGGATGGTGCGCCGTGACCGAGCCCGACCTCCCGCAACCGCCGACCCGCGACCTGTGCGGCACCATGCTCGTGCACCGCAGACTGCTCAACGAGAGCATGACCTACCGCGCCCGGCGCGCGGCGATCGAGAACCGGGCGCTGCAGTACGAGCGGGGCCGGCGTTCCCCGGTCCGCAGCGAGGTGGTCACCGTCCCGGTCGTGGTCCACGTGGTGCACAACCCCGCCGTCCCGGAGCAGAACATCGGCGACGACCAGATCCACAGCCAGCTCGCCGTGCTCAACCGGGACTTCCGGGCCGCCAATCCCGACCGGGAGAAGGTGCCGGAGGTGTGGCGGCCCCTGGTCGCGGACGCGAAGATCGAGTTCCGGCTCGCGGCGGTGGACCCGGAGGGCGAGCCGACGGGCGGGATCATCCGGGTCCCGACCGACCGGAGGTCGTTCGGCTTCGACGACGCGGTGAAGGCGAGCGCGACCGGCGGCTCCGATCCCTGGCCCACCGACCAGTACCTCAACATCTGGGTCTGCCAGTTGGGCGGCGGGCTCCTCGGTTACGCGCAGTTCCCCGGCGGTCCGCCGCAGACCGACGGCGTCGTCGTCCTGCACACCGCGTTCGGCACCACCGGTACGGCGGCGGCCCCGTTCGACGGCGGCCGGACCGCGACGCACGAGATCGGCCACTGGCTGGACCTCTACCACATCTGGGGCGACGACGACGGCGCCTGCACCAGCGACGACAAGGTCGCCGACACGCCGAACCAGGCCGACGCGAACACCGGCTCCCCCGTCTTCCCGCACGTCTCCTGCGGCAACGGGCCCCACGGCGACATGTTCATGAACTACATGGACTACGTCGACGACGACGCCATGTTCATGTTCACCCGGGGCCAGGTCACCCGGATGAACGCCTGCCTGGAGGGGGTGCGGGCGTCCTTCCTGGTCTCCTCGCACGCCCTGGCCGTCCCGTCCCGTCCCGCTCCCGCCGGCCCCGTCCCGTCCGGCGCCGCTCCCGCCGGGCTCACCTCGGCCGGACCCGTCCCGTCCGGCGGCGCGGCGGGCGTCCCCGCGTCCGCCCCCGGTGCGGCGGCCGGCGCCGCCGGTCTCCACCAGGCCGCGGCCCCCGGTCAGGACTTCGGGCCGGTCCCCGGTCCGGCTCACTGGCCCGCGCCCGGCGCGGCCCCCGGCGTGACGGACGGCGCGGGAACCGGCGTGACGGACGGCGCGGGAACCGGCGTGACGGACGGCGCGGGAACCGGCGTGACGGACGGCGCGGGAACCGGCGTGACGGACGGCGCGGTCGGGCAGGCGGCCCGGCCGGACGGCGAGGTGACGCGGGTGCTCCGGGACAGCGAGCGGCTGGTCACCGAGGTCCTGAGGGACATCCGCACCGCGATCCACCTGGTCGGCGGCGACCGCCCGGGCGGATGAGCGGCCACCGCGGGGACCCCGCCGGGGGAGGCGGGGGCGCCGGGCCCGGGGACGGGACGCCGGAGATCGTCGGCTCGTGGCTGCACGCCTACGAGGAGGACACCGAGACGGCCAGGGTGTACCGCCCCGCCGA
Source organism: Planomonospora corallina (assembly GCF_042650625.1). Taxonomy (NCBI): domain Bacteria; kingdom Bacillati; phylum Actinomycetota; class Actinomycetes; order Streptosporangiales; family Streptosporangiaceae; genus Planomonospora; species Planomonospora corallina. Next base: position 6,103 of record NZ_JBHSBM010000062.1, on the reverse strand, counting down.
GCACCCGTTCCAGCCGTCCCGGCGGGTCCGGGACGGGCTGGAGTTCCGGCCCGACGGCACGTTCGTCGAGCTCCGGCCGGGCCCGGACGACCGGCCCCGGCCGGCCACGGGACGCTGGCGGGACCGGGGGGCCGGCCGGGTCCAGGTCACCTTCCCCCAGGGCCGGGGCGACCCCTTCGAGCTGGTCGTGCTGTCCTGCGAGGGCGGCGTGCTCACCGTGGCCCGCTGACGACGCGCCCTAGCGCACGCGGGCCCCGGCGCACGCGGGCCCCGGCGGCACCGCGGTCCGCCCGGCCCTTCGGTGGTCGCCGGGCCGGGCGGTCCGCCCCGGCCGCCGCTCAGCCCCGGCTGTCGACTCTCTGGAACGTCTGGACGACCCGCTCGGTGATCTCGTCGACCCGGGCGTGGTCGAGGTCCCTCAGCCCGTCGGCGGCGATCTCGATCTCCCGGTCGCCGTCGGTGAGCCGGACGCTCACCGTCCCGGTCCGGGTGCGGAGCCAGGCGACCACCACCGCGGCCGTCGAGCAGAGCGTTCCGCCGGAGTCGAGCAGGACCTGCAGTGCTTCGAGGACCGGCCCCATCGCGCCGGGATCCGGAGGCCGCTCCTCCATCACCACGCGGCCGCGCAGGTCCGCCTCCTCCTGCAGCCACCCGTACAGGTCCCGGAGCTGGTCCTGCCTCTCCGTCCCGGCATTCACCACGACATGCATGACATTTCCCCCGTTTCCCCTCCAACGTAGACAGGGCGCGTCCACGCGTGAACTCCGCCCCCCTCACAGCCGGGTAAAGAGGTCCCCTCACGGCGGGGCGGGAGTCCTGCGGCCCCCGCACGGCCCCTCACCGTCACCTCCGGAGGACGTCCCGGCCTTCGGGAGGGGGACGTCAGAGCGGGGTGAAGAGGTCCTTGGCGTGGTCGGCGACGGCGGCGCCGGCCACGGTCGCCCGGATCGGCAGGAAGTCCATGCAGAGCCGGATCGCGCCGGGCAGCGCCGGGTGCGGGACGCGCATCGAGAGCGTGCAGTGCGGCACCCAGTTGCCCGGCCGGTAGACGTCGAAGCCCTCGATCCCGGCGGCGGCGAGCCGGTCGTGCACCGCCGCGTGGTGGGCCAGTAACTCCGCCGTGGGGACCGGGCCGAGCCAGAGCACCCGGCCCAGGAACTGCCCGACGAAGTCGAAGCGCAGTTCCAGCGGCGGGGCGGCCTCCACGCCCGCCAGCGCCGCGGCCACCGCCGGCCCGTCCAGCTCCCGGGCGCCGACCAGCGAGACGTGCGGACGGTGCCTGCCCTTCAGCAGCTCCCGCATCGACTGCACGCCGGCCTGGGCCAGCGCGTCCCAGAGCGTCCGGATCCGCTTCTCTGCGGCCGGGTCGAGGTAGAGCTCCAGCGCGGCGACCATGACCGAAGGGTAGCGCTCGTCGATCATCAGCGGCGATCGGTTTCCGCCGTACCCGTGCCGCGATCCGGTGCCCCGCCCTGCGGGTTCGGCGTCGGCCGCCCGGGCGGGGCGGGGAAACCCGCACCGGGCTTCCGCTCAGTGGAAGAGCGGGCTCCGCCGCGGCGCGCCCGGCCCATCATGCTCACTCCATGCGAACTCAGGTCGGGATCATCGGGGCGGGCCCCGCCGGTCTCCTGCTCTCCCATCTGCTCCACCTGCGCGGGATCTCCTCGGTGGTGCTGGAGCGCCGCAGCCGCGAGTACGTGGAGAAACGGGTGCGGGCGGGCGTGCTGGAGCAGGGGACGGTCGACACCCTCGTCGCCGCCGGGGTCGGCGAGCGGCTCCGGCGTGAGGGACTCCCCCACCACGGCATCGAACTGCGGTACGGCGGGGCCGGCCACCGCATCGCCTTCGAGCGGCTCGTCCCCGGCCGGGCCATCACCGTCTACGGCCAGCAGGAGGTCGTCAAGGACCTCATCGCCGCCCGGCTCGCCGCGGGCGGCGACCTCCGCTTCGAGGTGGAGGACGTGGCCGTGCACGACGTCGCCACGGACCGGCCGTACCTCACCTTCGGCGGCGGTGAGCGGCTGGACTGCGACGTCATCGCCGGGTGCGACGGCTTCCACGGGGTGAGCCGGCCCTCGGTCCCCGAGGGGGTGCTCACCGCCCACGAGCGGGACTACCCCTTCGCCTGGCTGGGCGTGCTCGCCCGCGTCAAGCCGTCGGCCGAGGAGCTGATCTACGCGCACAGCGAGCGGGGCTTCGCCCTGCACAGCATGCGCTCACCGGAGATCAGCCGCTTCTACCTGCAGGTGCCCCCGGACACCGGCCTCGCGGACTGGCCCGACGAGCGCGTCTGGGCGGAGCTCGCGGCCCGCCTGGAGACGGTGCCGGGATTCACGCTGGCCACCGGCGAGATCCTGGAGAAGGGCGTCACGCCGATGCGGAGCTTCGTCGTCGAACCCATGCAGTACGGCAGGCTGTACCTGGCCGGCGACGCCGCGCACATCGTCCCGCCCACCGGCGCCAAGGGGCTCAACCTGGCGGTGGCGGACGTCCGGGTGCTGACCGAGGCGCTGGCCCGCTTCTACGCCGACGGCTCCACCGATCTGCTGGACGGCTACTCGGCGGCCTGCCTGAGGCGCGTGTGGCGGGCGCAGCACTTCTCCTGGTGGATGACCACGCTGCTGCACACCTTCGACTCCGACGACGCCTACGGCCGGCGCTTGCAGCTGTCGCACCTGGACTACGTGACCTCGTCGGCGGCCGCCGCGACGACGCTGGCGGAGAACTACGTCGGCCTGCCGTTCGAGGACGGCCCGGCCCCGGTGTGAGGGAGCGGGACCGTCCCCGGCAGGAGCCCTGCGGGGTTCAGGCCCGGGGGCCGGGCGCGCGGCGGAAGGCGAAGGGCTGGCTCTCCCGGCCCGGGATCACGAACCAGCACTCCCCCGTGCCCTCGCTGTCCAGCAGCTCGAAGAACGTGTCGACGACCTCCGAGACCTCCAGGATCGGGAAGCCGATCTCCTCCAGCAGCGCCTTGCCCTCGCCCAGGATCGCGGTGTCGGCGAACGACGGGCACAGGGCCTGCACCTTGACGCCCGAGGACTGCAGGTCCTGGGCGAGGGAGCGGACGAGCCCGACGACGGCGTGCTTGTTGGCGGCGTAGATGGGGTCGTTCGGGATCCCGACGATCCCGGCCATGCTCGCGGTGGCCACGATCGTGCCGCCCCCGGCGGCCCGCAGCGCGGGGAGCGCGGCGTGCGCGCCGAACACGACGCCGTCGAGGTTGACGCCCATCGCCAGGCGGTAGCGCTCCAGGTCGAAGTCGTCGCCCAGTCCGCAGCCGGACGAGATGCCGGCGTTGAGGAAGGCCAGGTCGAGCCTGCCGTACCGCTCGACGGCGGTGGCGACCGCGGCCCGGTTGTCCTCCAGCCGGGTCACGTCGCAGTGCGTGAAGACCGCGCCGATCTCCTCGGCGACCTCCTTGCCCGCGGCGTCGTCGACGTCGGCGAGCACGACCTTCGCCCCGCCTGCGGCGAGCCGCCGGGCCACCCCGGCGCCGATGCCGTTCCCGCCGCCGGTGACCAGGGCGACCTTTCCCCCCAGCCGGTCGCTGCGGACCTCGCTGGACATGACCGGCCGTGACTCGTCCGGGCCACCGCCGACCCCGCTGAGCAGGCCGCCGCCCGCGCCGAACCTGTTCTCTGCCTCGTTCACAGCCATGTGGGGTCGGTCCCGTCCTTCGGATCGGGCAGGAATCCCTGCCTGCCCTGTCGGTCTGATGTATGGACGCGATGTCCCGCGATGGCCAAGTGGGACATGCGTTTTCTGTTCTCTGTTCGAAACGCGACAGGACGTGTCGTGTCTGCGCGGGGAGGCTTCGGAGCTGCCCGGCCTGTGAACCGCGAACCAACAGGCTCAGCCGGAAGGCCGAGCGCTGAAATCCCCGGCCCCCGTGTCGGGGAGGACGTCAAAGCGGAAGTCCTCCCGTGGCGGCCTTGGTCGAGCCGGTGGCCCGGTAGGCCGCGATCGTGCGCTCGGCGATGCGCATCTGGTGGATCTCGTCGGCCCCGTCCGCGAAGCGCGCCCAGCGGGCGTGCTGGAACATGTGGGCCAGCGGGGTGTCGGTCGAGTAGCCCAGCGCGCCGTGCACCTGGATCGCGCGGTCGACGATCCGGTTGAGGCTGTTGGCCACGAAGTGCTTGGCCATCGAGACCTCGGTGCGGAAGTCCTCACCCTTGTCGATCTTCGAGGCGGCGTGCAGGACCATGAGCTTGCACTGGTAGAGCTCCATGGCCGAGTCGGCGATGAGCCACTGGATGCCCTGCTTCTCCGCGAGCAGCGAGCCGTGGCTGTAGCGGTTGAGCGCGCGCTCGACCATCATGTCGAGCGCGGTCTCGGCCTGCGAGATCCAGCGCATGCAGTGGGCCAGGCGGGCCGGGCCGAGGCGGTACTGGCCGAGCTTGTGGCCGTTGCCGCGGCCGCCGAGGATCTGGCTGTCGGGCACCCGCAGGTCGGTGATGACGATCTCGCTGTGGCCGGTCGAGCCGTGCATCGTCTCGACCTCGCGGACGTCGTTCCACCCGTCCTGCGGGATGTCGACGATGAACGCGGTGTTGGCGCCGCGGGCGCCCTCCGGCATGTCGGGCTCGGTGCGGGCGATGAGGATCGCGAAACTCGCCCGGCGGGCGTTGGAGATGAACCACTTGTGGCCGTTGATGACCCACTCGTCGCCGTCCTTGACGGCCCGCGTGCGGATCAGCGTGGGATCGGAGCCCGCGACCTCGGGCTCGGTCATCGCGAAGCACGACATCATGCGGCCTTCGAGCAGCGGCCGCAGGTACTTCTCCTTCTGCTCCTCGGTGCCCCAGTGCAGCAGCGTGTGCATGTTGCCCTCGTCGGGCGCCTGGCAGTTGAGGACCCAGGGGCCGAGCCGGGTCTTGGCCGCCTCGGACTGCACCATGGCCAGCGCGACGTGGCCCAGGCCCATGCCGCCCCACTCCTTCGGCATGTGGGGCAGCCAGAGCCCCTCGGCCCTGGCCTTCCCGCGCAGCTCGAAGATGGTCCGGATGTACTCGTCGCGGCTGAGGACCTTCTCCTCGTCGTCGAAGCCGCTGACCGCGGGGATGATCGTCTCCTGGACGAAGGTCCGCACCCGTCGGCGGATCTCCTCGTGCTCGGGGGCGAGTGTGAAGTCGATGGCCATGCGTGCGAATCCTCTGTCCTCGGCGGTGCAGCCGTGATTTGATGCGGATGCCTGGCGATTTCAGTCACTTGCATGATTACCCTAGCGAGGGCTCCCCGGGCCATCAAGAGCCGCCCGGAGCCCGGGAACCCGCCAGGAAGGAGGCGCACCGTGCCGCCCAACCCCGAGGCCACCGTCCGGCGGCTGGTGGCGGCCGCCGAGCGGCTGTTCGCCGAGCGCGGGATCGAGGGGGTGTCCCTGCGTGAGATCAACGCGGCCGCGGGCCAGCGCAACTCGACGGCGCTGCAGTACCACTTCGGCGACCGCGCGGGGCTGCTGGCCGCGGTGCTGGACAAGCACCAGCCCGAGATCGAGGCCCGCCGCCACCAGCTGCTCGACGAGTACGAGGCGCGGGGCGGCCTGCCGGAGGCCGAGGCGCGCCGCACGCTGGCGGCCGCGCTGGTACGGCCGATGGCCGTGAAGCTGGCCGACCCCGACGGCGGCCGGTCCTACCTGCGGATCATGGAGCAGCTCGTCCACCACGGCCGGCTCCCGGCGCTGCGGAGCGTGCAGTCCGACCCGGGCCAGAGCATCAACCGCTGGCGCGAGCTGGTCGCCCCGCTGCTCTCCGAGGTCGCGGTGAAGCGGCTGCACCAGCGCTTCATGGCCATCCGGGTGACCTACGTGGAGCTGGCCCGCCGCGCCGCCGGGCCGGAGGGCAAGGACGAGCGGCTCTTCACCAGCCACCTGATCGACGTGGTGGCGGCCGTGCTGGCCACCGAGGTCTCCGACGAGACCGCGCGCCTGCTCGCCGAACGGGACGCCCGCCCCCGGCCGGGGGCGGAGGAGGGCCCGCGGCTCTCCGGAGGAGCGTGAGCGGAGGCCGCCGGCGGAGCGTGGGAACGGGGCCGTGTCCGCGGCGGGTCCCGGGGAACGCGAAAAAGCGCCCGCCCTCCCGGACCGGGAGGGCGGGCGCCTTGCCGC
>NZ_JBHSBM010000061.1:0-2403 GCF_042650625.1 Planomonospora corallina | reverse complement strand
AAGACGCTGATCTGGTTCTTGCCCGCGGCCTTGGCCGCGTACAGCGCCAGGTCCGCATCACGCAGCGCCTCCTGCGCCTCCATGGCCTCGGCGATCATGTGCAGGCCCACGCTGACGGTCAGGTGCAGAACCTCTCCGCTCACGGTGAAGCTCTCGGCGATGGCCTCGACCACGCGGCCGGCCACCTCGCCCGCCTCCTCCGAGGTGACGTCCTCCAGCAGGATCGCGAACTCGTCGCCACCGAAGCGGGCCAGCGTGTCGGACTCGCGCACGACGGTGCGCAGCCGGCGGCCGGCCTGGATGAGCAGCTGGTCGCCGACCGGGTGGCCGTAGCTGTCGTTGACGTGCTTGAACCCGTCCAGGTCCAGCAGGAGCAGCGCGTGCCGGGCGGTCGGGGAGCGGCGGGCGGTGGCCTGCTCCAGCCGGTCGGTGAACAGGGCCCGGTTGGACAAGCCGGTCAGCGGGTCGTGCATGGACCGGTGGCTGAGCAGCTGCTGCAGGGCGTTCTGCTCCTCCAGCGCCCGCGACAGCTCCGCGGCCTGCTCGTCGAGCCGGCGGGCGTGCCGCTGCGCCGTGCCGGTGGCCGCGAGCATCCGGATGAGCAGGAACACCGACAGGCCGGTCAGCAGGAGCATCGGGAACGCGATGTCGAACCGGTTCAGCGTCACCTGCTCGGAGTCCAGGGAGAGGACGAAGGAGACGGGGCCCGCGCAGGCGACGGCCAGGAAGAGCCCTCCCCGGGTGAAGGTGAGGGCGGTGCCGGAGGCGCTCCGGCCGGACTCGGCCATCGACGGGTGGAGCGCGGCCGTTCCCATCAGGACGAGCCAGAGCATCCAGGCCCCGGTCCCCAGGAGCTCGGCGCCGGGGCCGTGCAGTACGGCCATGCCGGGGTTGCCGTCGCCCACGAGCGTCGCGGTGAAGACCGCGTCACCCGCGATCAGGGCGGCGACGCCGAGGCCGAGCATCCGGTAGGAGGTGTTCCGCACGCCGTACCTGAGCCAGAGGCGGACCGCGGCGAAGGCGACGACCAGGTCCAGGGTCATGCAGATCAGCGTCATGATGTGCTCGGCGCTGCGCAGGTCCTCGCCGCCGGAGAAGGCCTGGAAGATCATCGTCCACTGGAGCAGGGCGAGGCCCACGACGACGACGACCGCGTCCAGCGTCACGCCCTCGCCCTCGCCCTCGCCGGAGGGGGCCGAGAGGCGCGAGAGCCGGTACAGGCCGGCCGCGAGCAGCGGGTACATCGGTATGTAGAGCAGGTCGAGCCAGAGGGGGAGGGCGGCGGCGTCGCCGCCGGCCGCCACGTACCAGGCGGTCCACAGCAGGTCGGCTCCCGTCCAGGCCGCCACGCCGGCCGTGACCAGCCACCACCCCGCCGCGGCGGGCGGGCGGTGCCGCCGGATCCCGATGGCCAGCGCGGTCACCGCGGCGAGCGGGACGACCTCCCACAGCACGCCCCTGGCCGGATCCGGGAGGGCGAGCACGACAGCGGCCAGCACGGAACCGAGCAGGAGGAAGAGCGCCCAGAGAGGGAGTCCACGCTCCTTCCGGTGACGTGTGACCTGCCTCGAGGGGGAGGCGTCTGGCTGCATCGTCTTCTCCCGGCATGCGGTGTCGTCGGTGACGGGGCGGCGCGGCGGCGCGCGGGAGCCCGTCCCCTCATCGGTACGCGCGGGCGATACCTGAGTCCTCCGGCGGACGTCTTCCCCCGGCCGTGCGGACTTCTTCCCGTACGGCGCGCGGCCGGTCCCCCGTGCTCCCGGAGGCGTCCTCTCCCCCGGCGCGCGGCCGGTCCCCCCTAGCGGGACCGCTCCGCCGGCCGGGCGCGCGTCACGCGGCCCGGCCGCTGCCCGCGCCGCCGTCCAGGAGGGCGTCCAGGGCCGGGGCGGGCACGGGCTTGCTGAACAGGTAGCCCTGGCCCAGCGGGCAGCGCATGTCGCGCAGGAACTCCTGCTGCTCGCTGGTCTCGACCTTCTCCGCGACGGCCGGCAGGTCCAGGCTCTCGCAGAGGCCGATGATCGCCTGGGTGAAGGCGTGCCGCTGCCGGGTGGCCGTGTCGCTGCCGGAGGCGAGCGTGGTGAAGGCGCCGTCGATCTTGACCACGTCGACCGGGAGGCTGTGCAGGTAGGCCAGCGAGGAGTAGCCGGTGCCGAAGTCGTCGATGGCGACCCGCACCCCGTGCTCGCGCAGCTCGTGCAGGTAGCCGATGGCCTGGTCGCCGCGGTGCGCGCCGGTGCCCATCAGCTCGGTCTCGGTGATCTCCAGCACCAGCGCCTGCCCCGGCAGCTCCGCGTCCGCCAGCGCCTGCAGCACCATGGCCACGAAGTCCGGGCGGCGCAGCTGCACCGCCGAGACGTTGACGTTCACCGAGATGCCGTACCGCTCGTACCAGCGCCGCGCGTC
>NZ_JBHSBM010000060.1:0-17698 GCF_042650625.1 Planomonospora corallina | reverse complement strand
GACCCCGCCGCTGTTGGCGGCGAGGTCAGACCCCTACATCTTCAGCAGTCTCCTAGGTCCACAACGCGGACGTTCCCGCACTACGGCGGATACCGGATCGAGCTGCCACAGACCCGGCTGGTCGACGGCCACGGCGCGGACGGCCAGCCTCCGCCGCCGCTGCTGCTTCACGCGCGCCATCACTCCGTCCCTGCTGCCTGCCGCTGCGCGACCCGGCCGATGAGCGCGGCGGCCAGCGTCAGCGCAGCCGCCGTCACTTCGTGCCCGCAGCCGCGCTGGACCGCGTCGTCGTAGAGGCGGCGGGCCGCGTCCGGGTCGCCGCTCCCCCACGCGGTGAAGATCTGCAGCGCTGTGGCCGACGGTTCCGGAAGGCCGCACCCGTCCAGGCCCGGCGGCCCGCCGCCGGTGTCGGCCAGCACCAGGGCCAGGAGGTCCTCCCCATCGGCCAGTCCGGCGATGCGGTGCACGGCCTGGCCGAAGCAGACCGTCGCCCCGTACAGGGCGGGCCAGCCGTGGCCGGCCAGGGCGCTCATGCAGGCGTCGACGGCCTGCCCGTCGCCGTCGACCGCGGCGGCGAGCGCGGCCGTGATCAGCTCGGCCTGCCGGTCAGGGCCGTTCGGGGACATCGCTGCCTCCTTGGTCGCGGAGCGTCTGCTGGTAGCGGGCTTCGTAGCGGGTGCGGGTGGCGCGGCTGACGCCCAGCCGCCGCGCCGCCTGCTCGGGGGTGTCGCCCGCGTCGCGGTGGGCGGCGTAGGCGTCGCGGCGGTCAGCGGGCCGCCCGGCCGGGTAGGTACGGCTCGGCGGCGGCGGCCCGGTCTCGGGGCGCCCGGCGTTGCGCCAGCGCATCGCGCACGGCCGGATCCACGTCCGCACGCCGAGCTCACCGGTGCGGTCGCAGCCGCACGTGCAGGTGATGACGCGGCTCACGGCTGGTCTCCGTCGCCGCCGTCAAGGGCGCGCCGCCGCCGGTCGGCGCGGATCATGTCGGGCAGCCGCCGCAGCGGCGGCCGCCATGCCTCGGCGCTCAGATAGCCGATGAACTCGCGGGCCAACCTGGGCACCAGGTGGTCTTGCACGTAGGGGCGCAAGCTGTCGGCGAGCGTCTTCTCCGCGTCGTCCCAGGCGGCCTGAATGTCGGGGTCGGGACTCATCGGGTCCTCCGTGCTTCGATCAGGGGCCGGGCGGTCAGCGGGGGCGGGGTCACGGGTCGATCCCTGCGGCGAGGAAGGCGTTCAGCGCCTTGCGGACGCGAATCGGCTGCCGGCACGAGTCGCAGCCGGGACGGCCGCACATGCCGGGCGGGGGCGCGGCGCCGTGGTAGCGGCAGGAGTGCTCGCCGTGCTTGAGGGCGTCGCGGGCCAGGCGCAGCACGGTGGCGGTGTCGGTTCCGGCGGGGCAGTCGACAGCCGGGTGGCCTTGCCGCATCGAGCGCGGCGGGTGGCTCTGGCCGTGCTGGTCGCAGCCGGGGTCGGCCTTGTCCAGGTCGACGAGCCCGCACGCCTCCTGCGGGCACGGGCAGCCGTCTTCGAGTTCGTGGCCGCTCCAGGACCGGCCGCGGTGGTATCCGCTCATGAGGTCGCCTGGTCGAGGTCGTCGGCGCTGACGCCGAAGTGGGCGAGCGCGGCCTCCCATTCGGCCTGGTCGCCGTCGGTCCAGGGCCGGTCGGGGGCGTGGGGGGCGCAGCGGGTGCACTCGCAGGCGCCGTGCTCGGGGCAGGCGTCGCCGAGGGCGACGTCGCGGCCGAGGCGGCGCAGCGCCTCCCGCATCTCCGGGATGTGCTGGTGGTCTTTGAAGGCGTGCTCGGCGATGACCATGCGGGCGTAGGCGACGACGGCGTCGCGCCCGAATCCGCGCGCGAGCGCCTGGGCGACGAGCCCGGTCAGGTGCCTGCGGACCCAGGGGGGCGCGCCCCGGTAGCGGGAGCCGATCGCCGCCACGAGGGAACGAGCCGTGAACTCATCACCCGGTTGCGCCGCAGGCGCCGGCGCCTCGCGCGCGTTACGGCGCGTAAGCGCGCCTGCGGCGCGAACCGGGGACGGCGGCAACGAACTCTTTAACGCACTCCCTAACGCACTCTTAACGTACTCGTCCGCAACCGTTGCGGTCCGAGGCTGCAACGGTTGCGGTCCAAGGCTGCAACCATTGCGGTCCAAATCCGCAACGGTTGCGGTCGAAGGCGGCTCATGTTCTGAGTTATCCACAGGCTCCGACCGCAACGGTTGCGGTTCAGGGGAGGACGGTGTCCCTCCGTGGAGCTTGCACGGGCCGACGCCCGGCGTGTTCGTCCCCCACCCGGCCCGCCGCGTGCACATGCCGCTCTTCGACGTCAGCTCCCCGCACTGGTCGGCTTTCTTCACCGATGCGGCCAGCGGGTCCTCCAGCGGCCACGCCAACCGGTAGACGTTGGTCTTGTTGCGGACGCGGACCACGATGATCCACCCGTCGCGCTCCAGGTCCTCAACCGCCGGCTCCACCGTCCGCTCCGACAGACACAGGTCGGTGGCCAGCGCCTTGAACGACGGCTTGGCCTCCTTGCGCACCTTGCCGAGCGTGTGCACGTGCAGCCGCTGCGCCACGTTGATCCGCGACGATTCCAACCCGTCGTGCTGGTAGATCAGCAGGATCCACAGCAAGCCCGGGTTGAGATGCAGCAGCTGCTCGGGGCTGAGGTACTTGCGGACCCACTCCGGCGGGTCCGCGGTGTCATCGATGGCGACGCAGGACGCGCTCACGGTCTGTCTCCGATGCGGAAGGAGAGGGACGAGGGGTTACTGCGGGGGCGGGCCGGGTCTTCGCCGGGTCACAGCGCCGCCTCCGCCTGGCCGTCGCCGGACCCGAGCCGCTCCTCCAACTGCCGGACCCGCTCCCGCAACGCCTCGATCACCCCGTTGGCGCGCTCGAGGTCCCGCTGGAACCGGGCCTCGGAAGCGGCCACCCAGTCGACCGCGGCGATCCGGCTGTCGGCGCGGGCCTCGGCGGCGGCGACCCGGTGCGCGGCCAGTTCAGCGGCCCGCTCACCGACCCGCTCGTTGAGCTCCGCGAGCGCCGCGTGCAGCGTCTGCGCCAGGCCCAGCGCCTCCTGCTGTTCGGCGTCGGGCTCCGCCCCAGTGATCTCGGCCAGGCCCTTGGTGAACCGGTAGCCGACCCCGGTGACGCTGACGATGTAGACCGGCCGGTCACCGGGGTCGCCGATGGCCTGCCGCAGCAGGCTGACCTGCGCGTGGACCGTCTTGGCGTTGGCGCCTGCCTCGCTGCCCCACACGGCGCGCACGAGTTCCGCGCGGGAGACGACCGTCCCGGCCCGGCCGGCCAGGCACACCAGCATCCGGTACGGGGTCGGCCGCAGCCGCAGCGGCTCCTGCCCCTTCCACACCTGGTGGGCGGCGGCGTCGATGCGGATCACGTCGATCACGGCCGCCCTCCGGGGGTGTCGTAGGCGCCCAGCAGCCGCAGCGTCCGGGTCCGGCCGTACGGGGTGAGCCGGTAGAAGCGGCGGCGCGGCCGGTCCGCACCGGGCGGCAGCGACTCCCAGGCGCTGAGCACCCAGCTGCGCACCTGCAGGCGGACCAGAAGCCGGGAGACGGTCCTGGTCTTGACGCCGGCGCGGGAGCCGATGGCGGCGACCGTGAGGCCGGGTGCGCTGGTCAGCGGGACGCGCAGGACGCGTTCGGATGCCGGGGTGAGGCGGACGCCGTCCACGACGGGGCGGCGCCAGAAGAAAACGTTCACGACTCTTCCTCAGGGTCGGGTGAATGGTCCGGACACGCGGGCCACCAGGCACGGACGTCGGTGGCGGCGCCGTGGGTGACCCGCGTGCCGTTGCCGCGCAGGCATTTCGCGTACGAGCGCGCTCCGCCGCGGACCGGCTGCCGCCACCGGCAGGTCCCGCACCGGCGCCCGGCCGCGGACCGGTCATCGTGCGGGGCGGCCTCGGCGTGCAGGCGTCCCCCCGTCAGCGGGTGCCGGCCGCAGGCGAGCGCCTCGGCCTGCCGGCAGGTCCGGCGCGCCCCCGCAGATTCCTCCGGTTCGGGTGGCGGCGCGGCCTGCACGTCGAACAGCGGGACCAGGTCGTCAGCCACGGCGCCCGCCGTGCCCGGCCCGCCGCGGCGCCGACGACCGCCGGGTGGCCGCCTGCTCCCGCGCGACCCGCCGCAGCTCACCGCGGATCGCATCGAGACGGCGCCTGCCCAGTCCCGGCAGGTCCAGGAGTTCAGCGTCGCCGTGCTCGGCGAGCCGGTCGAACGTCGCGATCTGGGCGTCGGCGAGCGGGTTGAGCACATGCCAGGTGAGCCCGGTCAGCGTTTCGAGAATGCGGGTGCCGCCGGGCAGGCCGGTGGCGGCGACGAGGTCACGGACCCTGTCCACGAGGGATTTCCTTTCGGCTGGTCAGCGGACACGCACGCGGGTCTTCATGCATCGGGCGCACCGCTGGGTGACGACCCGGCCGGTGGTCTCGATCTCCTCCCAGCGCGGCCGGTGGATGCGGGGACGAAGGTGGATCACACCGGTCTCGGGGTGCGGGCGACCGCCTGCTTGGCGGTTTCCCGGGCGGCGGCGTAGGCGGCCCAGTCCTCGTTCCGGCGGCGGTACGCCGACCGCAACTCGGAGCGCAAGCCCAACGGCAGGCGCTTCCAGTCGTTGCGGCACATGAACAGCTGCACCGGGATCGTCGCGCGGCAACCCGCGGCCAGGCACCGGTGCACACGCTGCTGATCAGCCATGACGGCCTCCAGAGGGTAGAGCGATCGGGTGGGGGCCCGGCCCTGCCGGGGCGGGGCCGGGTGTAAGGTCCGGCAGCTGGACGATGAGCAGCCGCAGCTGCCCGCCGGGCACGACCGGCCCGCGCCGCATGTCGGGGCCGATGAGGTGGGTGTCGTCGTCGTCGGGCAGCACGCCGGCGTCCACCACGCCGTCGACGAACCCCTTGAAGCTGGGGTACCAGTTGCCGACATCGCGATGACCGTTGTCCTCCGGGCAGAAGATCCCGAAGATGTGCGCGCGTTCCAGCGCGGGAACACGTGCCCGTTCGACGGCTTTCCGGCCTTCCCTGCGCAGCACCTTGGTCAGCTTCGCTCGCTGCATGTGGTGGATCCGCCGGTTGGCGTTGATCAGCGGCAGGCCGGGCGGCAGCTGCACGTGCCAAACGCGGCAGGTGCCCGCCGTCAGCTGGGCGAGCGTGGGGGCGACGGCGAGGATCTCGTCGATGCTCACCGCGGCCCTCCGGCGACGGAGCGGGCGATGGACAGCGCCAGGATGTAGCAGGCGCACGCGTAGTCGCCGCGCGGCCCGTACTCGCGGTCGCAGTAGCCGCACACCAGCGGTTTGGGGTGCTCGCCGGTACAGCCGGGCGGGCAGCCGTCACCGCAGTCGGACCACTGGTAGACACCGGACTCGAAGCGGGTCGCGGCGTCCTCCAGCAGCGCGGCGACCGGGCCGCGGGCGGCGAACGTCGCCACGACGGCCACGGCCAGCGTCGGCGAGCCGAGCACGACGACGCGGCACGCGCCGCACACGGTGCCGGGCGGGTGATCGCCTCCGCTGCACCAGGCGATGTCGTCGGTGCCGGCCAGGCGCAGGCTGCCGCCGCCGACGCTCACGCGCAGCAGTTCAGCGGCGGCACGCAGCCTGCCCACCTCCGGCCATGCCTGGCCGTCGTCCCGCTCGGCCGCCGGGCCGGGAGCCGCAGGTGATCGCAAAGTCACGTCAAACCTCCCGGACAAGGACAGGGATGGGGGCGCCGGACGGCCACAGGCCGGGCTGGTGCAGCGCGACGACAGCGGCCAGCACCGCCAGCACGATCGACACGAGGATCACCGCGCTCACGACGAGGTGCGGCCGGTCACGCAGGTGGGCGAGCACCGCGTACGCGGCGGCGCCCAGCGACCAGACGGCGAGGATCACCACGAGCGCCGTCACCGGGCACCCGCCCGGATGCGGGCGCGGATCACGGTCAGGCCGTCGCCGACGGGCACCTGGTCGACGCGGCGCAGCTCGGCCGCCAGCAGCCGCGCGCCGCTGCCAGGCGGCAGGCAGACCCGGTCCGGTCCGGTGTCGTCCGGGACGGCCTGGACACCGGAGGCGGTGGCGATCACGGTCGCCTCCCGCGGGTCCGGCCGGCGGCCAGCCGCATCTGGTCGCGGCGGCGCCGCACCGCCCGGTCGCGGGCGATCCGCCGGTGGGCGCGCCAGGAGTCGCGGACGATCGGCGCGACGAACCAGCCGGCGACGGCGACGGCGGCGGCGCCGATGAGGGCCAGGAACAGCACGACGGAGATGCCGACGAGCAGGAGCAGACTCATCGCGGCCCCCGATCCGGGCCCTGCTCGGCGAGGCTCCGCGTGGGCCAGGCGCGGCCGCACCAGTAGCAGCTCCCGGTGCGGCACTCCGGTCTCACCCACCCGCCGTCGGCCATGACGAGAGCGATGACGACGCGCATCACGCACCCCAGTCCCGGAAAGTCAGGCGGGCCACTACACGGGCCCGCAGGGCCGGCCGGGCGCGTACGAAGTCCCACGCGACCGCGCCCGCCAGGGCGGCGATCGTCAGCCAGTCACTCACCGCCGCGCCTCCCCGGCAGGCTGGACCGGCAGGATCTGCGTGGCCGGCAGCGGCGGGACGCGGCGGCAGTCCTCGCCCGCGGGCATCCCGCCGCCGTCGGCGGAATGGAACAGCCCGGACGGGTGGCGCACCATCGGTTCGCCGCACCGAGGGCACGGCCCGGCGTCGACCTGGGTGGGTTCGGCGGGCGGCCACACCGGCTGCTCCAGAGCCGGTACGGCTGCCGGGGCGGGCACCTGCGGCTCCGCCCGCTCCGCGCGTTCGGCGCGGTGCTGTTCGGCGAGGTCGATGAGGGCCTGCCACTCGGCGGCCGCCTGACGGCACTTCACCGCCTGGTCGTCGAAGCTCTCGGCGGCCGCCAGGTGACGTCCGGCGACGTCCCGCTCCACGGCGCCCTTCGTGGCGTAGTCGTCGGCTGCGGCGGTCGCGCGGTCCATGCACTCCCGCAGATGCTCGATGGTGTCGGGGCGGAACTCCGCCTCCAGCCTCACGGCGGGCTGGTCGACGGTCGTGGTGTCGTACACCGTGACTCCTTCGGGGCGGGGCCCCGGCGCTGCCGCCGGGGCCGGATCGGTCAGAAAATCGGGGCGGGCCGGTAGATCAGCAGCGGCCACCCCGTCTCACAGCCGTCGTGCGGCTGGCCCAGCCAGTCGAGGTACTCGCGCCGCCCGGTCTGGTAGGCGGCGTGCTCCCGCGTCTGCAGCTCGTGCAAAGCAGCCAGCGGCATGGCGGCGATCTCCGGATGCCGGTGGGCGATCATCCAGGCGACGCGGGCGGCGGCGAGCGCCTGCCCGGCGGTGTCCTGGCCGCGCTCGAGGCGCACCCCCCACCGGGAGCACAGGCCAGGCAGGACCTGCGACGCGCTGCAGGTACTGCGGTGCGCGAACTGGTCGGCGCCCACGTAGTGGTCGAGCACGTCGGCGTCGATGACGGGTCCGATCGGGCGGCCGAGCCGTTCCTCCACGGTGCGCAGCTGGTGGCGGCGCAACTCCCGGTCCAGCAGGGTGAGCTCGAAGACGACGCCCGCGCCGACCAGCGGCCAGCCCGCAGCCAGCGCGTCGGCCACCGCGGTCGCGATCTCCTCCAGCACCGGCTCCGGAGGGCGGCCGTGCGCGCGGACCTGCTCGGTGGTGATGCCGCACGCCGCGGTGACGGGCGCAGGGATCTCCTCCTCCGGGTCGATCAGGTGGCGGCGGATGAGCGGCGCCGGCTTGCCCGGCTCGATCCACACCAGCCCGGCTGCGACCATCCGCGCCTCGCGCGGCTCCGGATCGGTGCCCGTCACCCGCCAGGCGAGCATCGGCCCGCGGTGCCAGCCTGCGCCGCTCACCGCGGGCCCTCGCTCCCGGTACGGCCCGCGGGCTCCGGGCCGGGGTCGTCGGCGAGCGCGGCCAGGTGCTCGGCGGCGGACCGCTCAAGCTCGGCGTGGCGCCGCCGGACCCGGGTGACGTGGCCGAGGACGTTCCGGGTCAGCCACGACTCGCGGACGCCCGCGTGGCCCTCCTCTTCGGTCTCGCACCGCCAGCAGATCATCCGGTAGGCGCGGACGTCACCGCCGGTGGCGGGCCAGCCGAGTCGCGCCCCGCACAGGGCGACGTTGTCCCCGCCGGGGACGTACCGGCCGTCGCG
The DNA here is from genome assembly GCF_042650625.1 of Planomonospora corallina. Lineage (NCBI taxonomy): Bacteria > Bacillati > Actinomycetota > Actinomycetes > Streptosporangiales > Streptosporangiaceae > Planomonospora > Planomonospora corallina. The sequence goes on along the minus strand of NZ_JBHSBM010000060.1, from coordinate 9,512 downwards.
GACCACGTGGACGTACCGGCCGCCGTTGCGGCGGCGGCCGTACCTCTCCAGGTGGTGGGTGGGCTGCAGCACCGTCACCTGGCGGCACCCCCCTCAGCGACCAGGCGGCCGGCGAGGGCCTGCAGCAGGTGGATACCGTCCTCGACGTCGCGGGCCAGCTGCACCGCCAGGACGTGCGCCGGGTAGACGCGGGCCAGGCGGGCGGTGTTCTCCCGGTCGGCGGCGACGATCGCCGCGATGAACGGCTTCGTGAAGCTGCCCGGCTCCATGCCGCCCGGCAGGCCGTAGTGCCACAGCACGTGCGCGGCGACAGCCTGCGTGATCTCCACTTCGATGTCGCCGGCGCGGACGCGGGCGGCCAGCTCGGCGGCTTCGGCCTCACCCATCGTCAGGACCCCGCACGGTGCGGGCCCCGCCTGGCGCTGTCCGGCGTGGACGGTGACGCGGGCGGTCCCGTCGCCGGCCGGGTCCACGCTGGTGGTGATGCGGATCATCGGGCCTCCGAAAGGTGGTAGCGGTGGGGCTCCGCCGCGCCGCCGGTCCGCACGGCCCGGCCGTCGGCGACGAGCGCGTGCAGGACGGCCCGGACGGGGCCGAGGGTGATACCGGGCCAGGCGGTCCCGGCGGCCTGGTAGACGGCGCCCAAGGTCGCGCCGGGCGGGTCGTCCGGCAGCAGCCGGGCGATGCCGTCGCGGGTCGCGGCGGCCATCACGCCTGCCCGGTCATGTCGTCGAGGACGTCGGCGTGGGCGTCGACGAGGCGCGTCAGGTGGCGCAGCGCCCGCCGGGCCGTGAGGAGTTCGTGGACGGCGTCGGCGTGGTCGAGCCGGGCGAGGGCGCCGTCCTCGGTGCCGACCGACAGGCTGTTCAGCAGGTCGCTGGCGGCCAGGAGCGCGGACTGCGCGGCGGTGATCTGCTGGCACAGCAGGTCGATGCTGCTGCGGTCGCGGTTCAGGACGTGCTCGCTGAGCACGACGTACTCGGCGACGGTCTTCTGGGTGGTCGCGGTGTTCATGGCCCCTCCATGGGGTGTGCGAGATGGGCGGGGCCGCCGTACAGCGGGCGCGGGCCGTACGGCGGCCCCGCGAAGGTCAGGGCAGCGGGCGCGGTATCCGGCGGGGCAGGGCGAGGCGGATGTGCCACAGCCCGCACCCGCACCGGCAGCGGATGGCGCGCTGGCCCCGGCCGGTGATCGCGGCGCGGGCGAGCGCCTCGCTGCCGTAGGCGTCCCGTTCGGGGCGGTTGCAGACCGCGACGCGCACCCACTCCTCGTTCGGCCACAGCTCTCCGCTGAGGTGCGCGAACCACGCGTCGGGGCCGGGGCGGGGCGCGCGGGCCCGGGCGCTCTTGCGGGCCCGGAGGCGCCGGACGGGTTCAGCGCACGCCAGCAGGGCATCCCGGAAACTACGAGGCACCGGGCGTCTCCTCGGAGAGGCGGATCGGGCGGTCGTCGGCCGCGTGGACGACCGTGGCCTGGCCGTCGGCGGTGACGGCCGGGCAGCAGCGGCATCCGCGGTGGCAGGGGGCCGGGTCTTCCAGCAGCCGCACCGGGCGCAGCCAGCCGTCGTCGTGGTCGGCGAGCTGGATGGTGGAGCCGCCGCAGGCGTCGGCGAACACCATCACCGCTCACCGCCGTCCGCGGGCCGAGCGTCCTCGCCGGCCTCGGCTCCGTTCTGTCCGGAGGTGGTGGCGCGGTGGACCAGGCACAGCGGCCCGAAAATCTTGCGGACCTTCTCCGGATTGGTCTCCACGTAGGAGGTGTCGCCGACGGCGGGCACCAGGGCGAGGCCTTCCTTGCCCTCGTCGGTGTCGACCCAGTGGCGCGCGAACCAGACGTTGACGAACGCAGGAGGGAAGGGGTCGGGGGGCAGCTCGGGGCCGCGCCACACGTCGCCGGGCTGCGGCGGCCAGTACGGCGGGGCGACGTCGGTGACAGTGACCGCGTCGGCGTACAGCTCGACCATCACCGTGCCGGTGAGGTCTTCGTCGTCGTAACCGGCCATGACGTACTCGGCGGTGATCGTGCCGCCGTTGACACCGGTGACGGTCGCACCCTTGATCTCGATGTCGATCTTCGCGCCGACCTCGGGGACGGTCACGATCTGGGGAGTGCTCACGCGCAGGCTCCGATCTGCTGAGCGGGGAGGTGGGGGCGGTGGCCGATGGCGGTCCACCGGGTTCGGCCGTGGTGCTCGCGGCGGGCGTAGCGGACGTAGACGACGCCGTCGCCGACGGCGCGGGCGGCGGCGTGCCAGGCGGCCCGGTCGAGCGGGTGGCGCTGGTTGCGGAGGCTGCGCACGGTGGGGTGCCAGCACGGCACCGCGCCCCAGCCGATCGCCTGCCCGTCGCCCGGGATCGCGGCGTACGTCGCCGCCTGCGGCAGGTTCGGCATGTAGTCGCGGGTCTGCCCGTCCGGGTGGTGCACGCGCACCGCCGCGCCCGCCGGGACGTAGACGACGGCGACCTCGTCCCCGGCGGGACGGGCGATCACGAAGGCGGCGACGCCGGCCTCAGCGGGCGGGTGGGAGGCGCCGCTCACGGGGTCACCTCGGCGGCCAGCTCGTAGCGGGTCTCGCCGCCAGTGACGATCTGGCGGCACACCTGCTTCGTGGCGGCGTAGAACTCGATACCGACCAACCACCAGCAGCAGCGGATGCCGGCGTAGCTCTCCCGCACGAACGGCTCCAGGCGGGCGCCCGCGGCGCGGGCGGCGCGGGCGTACCCGGCGATGACGGCGGCCGGGTCTTCGGCGGGGATGGCGGGCATCAGCACCGTGCCGCTGTCGGAGACGACGGCCCGCTCGGCGATGTCGGGGCGCTCCTGCAGGAAGCCGGCCAGCTGCCGGTAGGCGTCGGCGTAGGCCAGGACCGCGTCGAGGGCGGGCATCGGCTCGGCGCGGTGCGCGTCGAAGCGGTCGAGGTCTGCGGCGCGGACGCCGCGATGCAGCGTGTGCGGCGGCTGCGAGATGATGGTCACGATCCGGTCCCTTCGGTAGGCGGGATGTCGGGGTCAGCGGGTCCATCCGGTCGCATCGGGTGGGCCCGCAGGCGTGTCAGGCCTGCTCGTGCCGGGCGCCCTGCTCGTGCTGGGCGGCGCGGGCGCGCTGCAGGATGTGCGCGTAGTAGTCGGTCCTGGCGTTCACGGCCCGCCGGACGCGCTCGTCGTGCGGGAGCCGTCCGTCGGGGTCGACCCGCTTGAGCCAGTACGGCATTTCGGCGGGTGAGGCGGCGCGGGCACGGACGGGCGTGACGGCGGTGGCCCGGCCGGGGTCGTTGTTCCAGCGGGCGCGGGCGGCGCGGCGGGCCCGGTCGCTGCGGCTGGCGGATGCGGTCATGAGGCGGCCTTTTCGTTGTCGTCGGCGATCACGAACAGTTCGCGGATGAAGCCGCGCACGTGGGCGTCTCCGAGGAGCAGTAGGACGTTGATCACGTAGTTGACGTTCAGTTCGCGTTCGCCTCGCAGGGCGCGGCTGTGGATCGAGTTGTGGACGCCGACGGCGGCGGCCTGCTCGCTTTTGGTGAACAGGCCGAGCGCGTGGGCCCGGCGTTTGAACTCGGCGGCGTTGAGGGTGACGCGATGCGTCATGAAGGGGTCTCCGTTCCACGGGAGTCGTGCTGCACCGCACAGTTGTGCTGTGGCGCAAAGGAACACTAGACCTTTGCTGTGCTGAGTAGCAATGAAAAGAGCGAGGTTTTTCTGCCTCGCAATGGGATTTATCTGCAACTTCGCAAAACGGACTGTTTTTGCTCCCTAGCAAGCCAGTGCCAGGAAGCAACGCCGCCCGGTATCATCTTTGCTCATGGGCAAAACACCAGGTCAGCTTGGATCTTGGCTTGCCGAGGAACTCCGCAAGCGCGGGTACAACCTTCAGCGCGGCGGCCAGTCCCGCTTCGCTCGCGAGTCAGGACTGAACGTCTCCAGCATCAACCGAGTCCTCAACGAAGGCCGCAGCCTGGAGATCGAGGGCCTGCGCCGCATCGCCGAAGCACTCGGCTACTCGCTCGGCGAGGTCATGATCTTCGCCGGCGTCGCCGACCCCGACGAACTGCCCATCCGGGCCGGCACGACCGCGCCCGACCCGGCCCAGGCCGCCGAGACGCCGCCACCCCGCTACGACGACCCGATCCTGCAGCACCTATGGGACACCCCGGACGAGAACCTCAGCGACGAGCAGCGCGGCATGCTCATCCAGCTGTACCTGGCGGTCAAGCGAGCCTCCGACCAGCCGCAGAGCGGCGGGGCGAGCGCGGCGAGAATGAACCGCCGAGCAGTGTGACGGCCGTCATCACCCACCACATCCCGACGGTAACCATCTGATCACATATAGCAATAAATACTTATTGCTGAGTAGCAATACGGCACCGTAGGCCTTTGACCGAAGGGGAAGCCCCTTACCGCCCGCGCCCGCCGAGGTGCCTATGCCAAGTGACAGACAGACTCTGCACGACCTGTTGTCCACCGTCCGGCTGCAGATTCAAGCAGCCGCAGCCGACGCTAAACCCATCACCGACCTGACGCAGTTACTCGAGCTTCGCCGCCAGGTCGCCGAACTCGAACGGGCCTTGACCGCGGCGGTCTCCTTGCATGCTGTCCCCATCGAGCTGTGCCACGCGATGCGCGCCCCCGAGGGAACAATCCAGACGGCCGACGTGAACGTCAGCGGCCACCCCGTCCGCGTGATCGTTCACCCTCTCGGCCGCGCCGACGCCCAGCGTGAGACCGTCGCCTGGGCCGATATCACCGCCACCGTCGCAGGCCGCCTCGCCGACGGCCGGCAACTGCGGCCGATGGACCAGGCCATCGCCGCGCTGGAGGTCACCACCTCCACCCTGTCGGCGCTGGTCGTCAACACCGAGCAATCCCGCCAGGCCGCCCGCATGGCGATCGACGCCCTCCGCCACGGCACTCTGCTACCGCTGCCCGTCGCCGTGGCGTGGGACCGGCTGCGCCGCAGCCCTCGCCGCACCATCACCGCCATCACCGCCGTCCTGCCGATCACCGTCGCCACCGCGTTAGTCTTCGGGGCGTATGTCGGCTCACCTCCCGACTCGCCGCTGACGCAGATGCGACCCGAACCCGCGCTTGCGGAGACAGAGCCAGCCGCCCCGACCGCCCCGCCGCCTTCCGCGAGGCCCACAGGCGACGGCTCCGCCGCATCGCCGCCCTCCCGGTCGGCGCCCTCCGATTCGGGGAAGCCGCCCTCCTCCGACCCGCCGGGGCGACACTCCGCGCCACCCCCCTCCTCAGATCCGACGGCCAGGCCGTCGCGGCCAGCCAGCCCGCGGCCGCGGGACAAGGACGACTCGGCGGCCTGGCCATCGGATCCGCGGCTGTCCCAGAACCCGGCGACGGGAGACCCCGGGCCCGGCGCATCACGGCCGCCTCGATCAGCGACCGTCGCTCCGCCCGCAGCAGCGACGGACCCGCCCTCGAAACCGGCCCCAACGCCCCCGAAGCCGGAGCCGACGTCTCCGCCACCCGCGCAGCCCTCACCGGCGAAAACGTGCCACCTGGCCCAAGTGGACGTCGACCTGCCGATCCTCGGCGCCGACATCTGCCTGTAGACGCGAAAGCGCCTCCGCTCTCGAACGACCTGGGCGGAGGCGCTTGGCTTTCCTACGCCAACTGAGCGAGCTCGTCCTTGGCCCGCTGAGCGTCCAGCCAGGCATTGATCTCACTCTTCCATGCGACCAGCGGGCGGCCCTGCCGCCACAGCGGCGGCGCGTCGTCACCGCCCCGATGCCGCAGCCATCGCAGGGTCTGCTCGCTGCGCCGCGTGTAAGCGGCGATCTCCGGCAGGGTCATGAGCGTGTCGTCAGCTGGCCGGCGGCCGCCAGCACCGCGGGACGTAGCTCGGGTAGGGCTCACAGCGACTTGTCCTCAACTGGATCGGGGATCAGGAGGCGGGCGGCGGGCTCCAGGGCCAAGGTTGCTTTCTGGCCGCCTCACCAGGAACGTTGCCAACCCGACAACGGTCTGATGATGTGTTTAAGCAAAATATTGTTTAACACAGCCAGCCATAACCACGCAACGTCAACGCTCATGCGCGATATCGTGCGGCCCGTGGACGAACAGCCGAACCCGCACACACGGTGGGAAGCGAACTTCATCCAGCAGATGCGCCTGCTGCGCGAGGCCCGCAAAATGACGCAGTCCGACTTAGCCCGGGAGTTGAAGAAGTTCGGGCTGGCCTTCCACCAGCAGACCGTCCAGCGGATCGAGATCGGCGAGCGCCCGGTACGGCTCAACGAAGCTCACCTCATCGCATCGATCTTCGACGTCGACGTGGAGACGATGTCGTCTGCCCTCTCCCTCACCGACCGCGAAATCCGCTACGGCATCGACCGTCTCCGTGCCCGCTCCACCACTCACGCCGCAGACCTCAGCGACACCCTCGCCGCATGGATCAGTGACGTCGAAGCCTTCACCCGCGTCCTCGCCGGACGCCTACCCCCCGGAGCCACCGCCGCCACCGACCTGGACCCGGTCACCCGGTGGGGCATGGCCTGGGCGATGAAGGCACTCACCACCTATGAGGCGTTCCTGGAGCTGTGGCGGCGTCTCACCGACCTCGGCGGCCAAACTCTCCCTCCCTACCTCGACAACGATCCGGCGCTCCTGCCGACCGCTCCCGATGTTCTCAGCCTGCTGTACAGCTGGCGTGACGCGTTCGGCGACGCTCATTTGCTGGCCCTGGCCGACACCGACGACCTGTACGAGCATGTCCCCGACGACGAGACCTCCGACTGATGGCGCACATCGACGACCGGTGGATGCGCCGCAAGCGCGGCCCGGACGGCAAGTTCATGTTCGACGCCAAGGGCAAGCCAGTCCTGGAGAGAGACCCGGAGCGGTACGGCAAGGGCAAGCGCTGGCGGGTGCGCTATCTCGACCCGGACGGCAATGAGCGCAACAAGTCCTTCGCCAAGAAGGTCGACGCCGAGCGCTTCGAAACCGAGGTCGAGGCCGACGTGCTGCGCGGCACGTACATCGACCCCAGCGCCGGAAAGGTCACCTTCCAGAAACTGGCCGAGGACGTCTTCGAACACCGCACACTCGATCCGAAGACCCGAGACGCGATGCGACGGCGCATGGCCAACCACGTCTACCCGGTCATCGGATCGGTGGAGATAGGCAGGCTCGCGCAGCGCCCCAGCATGATCCAGCAGCTCGTCAAGACGCTGGAGGACAAGCTCACGCCCAACTACATCCAGGTACTCATGTCCCACGTCGGGCTTGTCTTCTCTGTCGCGATCGACGACAACCTGATCACCAAGAACCCGACGAAGGCCTCAACAGTCGTCCTGCCGAAAGCCACCAAGAAGAAACTCGTCCCGTGGACGGCCGAGCAGGTACGCGACATGACCAGCGTGCTTCCACCGCCGTACCAGGCGATGGTCCCGGTCGGCGCCGGCTTGGGCCTGCGGCAGGGCGAGATCTTCGGCCTCAGCCCCGACGACATCGACTGGGAGCGCGGCGTTGTCCATGTCAAGCGGCAAGTCAAGTCCGTGAAAGGGCCCGATGGGAAATGGCAGCTGCTGTTCGCGCCACCGAAGGGCCGCAAGCTCCGTGAGATCCCGCTCGCCAGCAGCGTGCAGGCCATCCTGTCTGAGCAGTTGGACCGTTTCCCCCCGATGGAGGTGACCTTGCCCTGGCGGGCGACCGATGGGGAGCCCACCACCGTCCGCCTGTTCTTCAGCGAGCCGGACAGGATCTACGGCGGCGCCCTGGACGCCCACTTCGCCAACCGGATGTGGCACAAAGGGCTACAGGCCGCTGGCATCCCGCGGATGCGGGAGAACGGGATGCATGCGCTGCGGCATCGATTCGCTTCCACGCTGCTGACCGACGGCGAGTCGATCCAGGCCGTCTCCGAATGGCTCGGGCATCACAGCGCCGCGTTCACTCTGACGACGTACGTGCATCTGATGCCGTCCTCCGAGCAGCGGATGAGGCGGATCATCGACGCTGCACTGGGGCCTGCATCCGGTCCTGACGGCCCACAGACGGCCCAAACCTCTAACGATCATGCTCTTGCGCAGGTCAGATGATGTGTGGGCCGACTAGTTGTCGTAGTAGCCGGGGAAGGGCGGCGCGACGGCGGAGCGGGCCCCGGCGCGCTCTTCCTCACCGAACATCTGCTCGCGCAGGTCGCGGAACTTGTTGCGGCGGTACTCCATGCCGGCCGGGTCGGAGCCGTCGAGGTCGACGACGTGGTTGGCCACGTCGTTGCCGCCGGCGTAGTACGGACTGGCCTCCATGATGACCGGCACCTTCAGTCCGGCGGCGGTCGCCGCCGGGCGCATGATGTCCACGGCGACCCGGTCGGGGCGGCCGTCGGCGTCGCTGTCGGTCCCGGCGACCTCCACGAACACGGTCTCGGTCAGGGCGTCGGCGCGCGAGTGCACGGGCTGGGTCTCGTCGTCCACGATCGGCGCCGGCGGGGGCGGGGCCTGGGGCTCGGCCGCCGCCGGCGGGGCGCCGAGGGGTACGGCCAGCGCCAGGGTGAGCAGGAGCGTCTTCCAGCGGTTCATCGAGGGGGGCTCCCTTGTGGGGTCGATGAAGATTGACAACTTGTGTCAATGTCCGCCCTTGCGATCTTCCCTGGCAAGATCCGGAATGTAACGAATCCGCGCCATCCGGGACCCTGCCGGTCACAGCGCAGCGTGTTCCGGCACGGTGGGCTGCTTGCGCGGCGGGTGCCGTACCGCTCTGCTGAAGGGCCCCTCCCGCCCTCCCCGGGTGGGGCCCGCGTGCGTGTCGGCGGCTACGTGCGTTCCCTGGTCCCGAGCCCGGTCGATGCTTCCTCCAGCGGGTCGTCGGCGATCGGCCCCGGACGGTGGGAGATGATCGTCCCCATGGCGGCGGACGACCCTCCGCGCTCAATGCACCGGCTTGGCCCCGTGTCCCCCGGCGATGCGGTCGATACGCGCCGCGAGCTCGAACTCCTCGCCTGTCAGCCGATTGCCGGCGCCGTGCGTGGTGTGGTTCAGCCTGGACCCGGACCGCGAGCCGTCCTGGACGGTGCTCGCCCGGGAGGCGCCGGCCTTCGGCGGCACCCGGTGACCACTGATGACGGTGTTCGCCTGCGCCCCCTGCGGAGTGGTGCTCAGCGGTGATCTGCGCCCGCTGGCCGCGGTGCCGGCGCGGGGCGGTCCGGATCACGCCACACGGCATCGCGCCGGCCCGCACCTGCCCCGGTCTCCGGCACCGCATCAGGTCCTGTGGCGGCTCGCGGCCGATCGACCTGGGCCCACGGCGGCAGCTGCGCGACCAGCAGCGCGAGCAGATGTCGGCCGGCCTGCGCAACGGGCTCACCACGATCTACGCCGCCGGCGAGAACCCGTTGGATCTGCGGATGCCCGCGTCCATGCGTGAGCGGCTGCCGAGGATGATCCACGCCCGGTGCGTGCAGCTGCGCGCCGTACTGGAGACCACCGCCGAAGCCGGCTTGCAGAGGCCCGGCGCTCCCGGGCTCCAGGCCGATCTCAGGAACGAAGGCCGGTGGTGGCG
>NZ_JBHSBM010000059.1:31704-33817 GCF_042650625.1 Planomonospora corallina | reverse complement strand
ACTTAACTACATCCCGCAGCGGGGCCAAATGAATCAAGATCTACGAATGTAGTACCTGTTGCATCCGATGATGTGCTACGGGCGGATTGGCCGCCAAGCATCTCCGCCCGTAGCTGAAACTACTTATGGGAGTAGCTACTCCCCGCCCGGACCCCTCTGTCGGCGCCAGGCAGATGACTACAAAGATAATTAATTCTTGACCACCACAGCAAGGCTTGACTTGATTAAACTTTATTGCTATTGGCGAGTTTTGTATGCAGTCGTGGCTGGAGAGTTGAATCAGGTGCGGTCCTAGCTGTAACTGATCTTTGACCCACGTGTTTAAATTTGATGGGCTGATCGTTAGATGAAGTGAGGTACCCTCCAAGCTGGAGGATGGGAATTCTCTGCGATTCCAGCTGCCGTAGTCACTCACGTGGTCGCCCACGGCGGGCTGGCCCTGACGATGCATCTGGCCGAGTATTGCGGTTTGGACGGACTGGCCGGTGAGCATGTCACGATCGCCACCCGCAATGGGGTGAACGCATCGGCAAATGCGCCTTGATTGTGGCCGGGATGATACGCGGCGCCGACAGCATCGACGACCTGGACATGCTGTGGCGCAGCGGCATTGGCGACGAGCTGGCGCCGCGCGCCTGCGACCGCCATGCCGAGCGGGTCCGCCGGGCCACCGGCACGACGCGGCCGAAGGGTCCCCGGCCCGGCGGCAGTTGACCCGAGCGGTCGACGCCTGCGCCCTGCCCCGGTGCGAGCCGCGCGGCGGGGTGTTTTCGTGTCCGGCGGACCGCCGTTTCGCGGAGCACGTTGGCAGACACGTCGGACGTAATTCCACAGGGGCGAGCCAGGGGTTTTCAGTCCCGGGGGCCGCCGCCGGCCCCGCGCTCGGCGCCGGGGTTTTCCCCGCCGCGGTCACCGGCCCGGCGCGCTTCGTTCCGGGAAACTGCTCCGCCCGGATCGGGAGGTAGCAAGATGAGGATCTGACGTCAGATCCTTTCGCTGGTTGATCACTTTGGTTACCTTGGCGGTGATCCGTCCCCGCCCTTGTCGGGGGCGGGTGCCTCGCGGGGAGGGGAGGGCCGCCGGTGCCGCAGACGGGGGAGGCGCCCGAGCGTCTGCAGCCGCGGCAGCGGCGGCCGAGGTGAGCGTTCCGCGGCTGCTGGCCGAGCTGGCGCTGGCCGAGCTGGATGGTGCCGATCGGCGGTTGCCGATCGGTGAGCGGCGGGCGATGGCCCGGGAGATCGCGATGGCCACCCGGCAGCTGCGCGCGGCCGGCGCCACCCTGACCCAGCTCGCCGCCGCGGTGGACGCCGGGCTCGCCCTGGAGCAGCGGCAGCAGGTGCTCGCGACGCTGGAGGCGGTGGGGCGGGCCGCCGAGCGGCTGGAGGCCGCCGCTGTAGTGCTGGCCGGTCGGGCGGGTGGGGGCGAGCGGTGATCGCCAAGATCGCTCCCGCGTATGGCCGGGACATGGCGGGCCTGGTGAGCTACCTGTTCGGTCCCGGGCGCGGCAACGAGCATCGCGACCAGCGGGTGATCGCCGCGGACGAGCAGCTGGAGGTCGCCGACGGCACCCGCCTGGATACGCCGGCGCACCGGGGGCGGGTGGCGGAGCTCGGGCACGCGCTGGATGACCATCGCCTGGTGGCTGGGTGTGGCACTGCGCGCTTTCCCTGGCTCCAGGCGAGTGCCTGACGGATGAGCAGTGGGCCGAGGTCGCCCGTGCGGCCGTGGCGGTGCTCGGGTTCGATGGCTGCGGCGGGCGGGCGCCGTGCCGGTGGATTGCGGTGCACCACGGGTCGTCCGCGGGCGGCAACGACCATATCCACCTGGCGGTCAACCTGGTGCGTGACGACTGCCGCCTGGCCCGGCCGGGCCGTGACCGCATGGTCATGTCGGCGTTGTGCGGCCGGATGGAGCGCCGGTTCGGGCTGCGGGTGGTGGAGGGCCGGGCCCGGCGGGGTCTGCCCGGTCTGAGCCGCGCGGAGATCGAGCGGGCCCGGCGCGGGCGCGGGGCGGGGACCGGGCCGCCGTCGCGGGGCGCGGGCCAGGGGCCGGGCCGCACGGAGCCGGATCGGATCGTGCTGCCCCGCCGGGTGCGGGCCGCCGCTGCGGCGGC
>NZ_JBHSBM010000059.1:7082-31678 GCF_042650625.1 Planomonospora corallina | reverse complement strand
GCCGCTGCGGCGGCGGCCACGGAGGCGGAGTTCGTGCGCCGGCTGAAGGGCGGCGGGGTGCGGGTGCGGCCCCGCTACGCCGCCGGCGGCCGCGGCGAGGTCGTCGGCTACGCGGTCGCGCTGGAGACGACCAGCGCGCCGAAAGCGCTGTGGTTCGACGGCGGCAGGCTCGCCGCGGACCTGACCCTGCCCCGCTTGCGCGCGGGCTGGCGGGATGCCGGAGCGGGCGAGGCGCTGGCCGAGTGGTCCCACCCCGTCGCTCGCGGCACACGCCGGGCCGCGCCGAGGCCCCGATCGATGATCCGGCGGCCTGGGGTCGCGCCGCGCAGCTCATCGACGGCATCCGCCACACGCTGACCGGCCTGCCCGCGGATGATTCCCGCTGGCAGGTCGCCTGCCAGGGCGCGGCCGCGCTGACCGCCGCGCTGGAGGAGCGGCCGGGCGCGTTGTCGGCGGTCGCCGACTGTCTGGCGTGGTCCGCCCAGGACCCGCCCCGGCACCGCGGGGCGGGCAATCTCGCCGAGCGGCGGTTGCGCCGCGACGCCGGTCAGGTGGTGCGTCTCATCGGCCAGGCCGCCCGCTCCGGCGGCATGCCGGCCACCGCGATGACGGCCGTCGTCGGCGTCGTGCTGCTGGCCACGACCATCGCCGAGTTCCACCAGAGGCGGCGGCAGCCGCACCAGGCACGGATGCTGGCCGCGCGCGCCGAGGAGGCGGCCGGTGAGCTGGCCGCGGCCGTACCCTGGCGCCGCCGCCCGCATGGGCGCTTGAGCGCGGCCCGCCTGGCCGCTCTGGCCGCTGCCGTCGAGGCCGACGTCGACCGGCTTACCCGCCAGGAGCGGCGCCGGGCCGAGCTGACCGCGCAGGCGCGGGCCGGGCACGGACCGCAGATGACCGCGCTGCGGGTCCGCCGGGAGGAGCTGGCGCGGGCCGCTGTGGCCGAGGCCGCCCTGCCCGCGGCGCGCGGCGCCGCCGAGCGGGCCGGCCGCACGCTGGCGCAGGCCTGCGCCCGGGTGCGGGAGCTGGAGACGATGGCCGGTCATGGGCGGGTGCGCCTGGGCCTGCAGGGCACCACCCGGGAGCGGGTCCAGGCGGACCTGGCCCTGGCGCGGCGCGAGCAGCGCGCGGCCCGCACGCGATGGGACCGGGCCCACGAGCAGGTAGAGGCCCTGGCCGCGGCGGCGCGCCTGGCGTACGGGCCGGACTGGCGTGAGGGGGACGCTGCGGCCGGCCACCGGAGGATGGCCACCGGGTGGGAGCGCCGGCGGGCGCAGGCCGCCGCGGCCGGCTTCCCCCGCCTGGCGGGGCGCCGCCCGGCCGGTGGCCTCGCCGAGGCTCGCCAGGAGCTCGCGGCCGTGCGCGCCGAGCTGGCCCTGCGCCAGATCCTGCCGGCCGGTATCGCCGAGGCGGAGAAGGCCCAGCGGAGCGCCGCCCAGCCGCAGGCGGGCCGCGCGCCCGCGCCCGGCCCGCGCCGTATTCCGCCGCGGCCACCGGAGCGCGGCCGGGGTGGACGCGGTCGCTGACCAGCCGATTCCACGAGCGGAAGAAGAGCGGCCCCTACTGCTGTCCAGGCGTCGGCTGGAAGGAAAACCCGGGCGCGGTCCGGCACCGCCGGCCGAGCGTGGTCGTTCACTTATCGGCAGGGCGAGCGGCAGGAGGGACGTTGGTCAGGGCCGGCCACTTCATTCGAGCCGCGGTGTGCTTGGGCATGGCGGTGTTCGCGTACAACCGCCTCCAGGAGGGGGCGGAGGGGTTCTCCCTGTACGGGGCGCTCATCGACGGCCCGATCCTCGCGGTGGTGCTCATCGTCACCGGCATCAGGGCCGAAGACGACGACTGAGCAGGTTGCCGAATTGTTCTCGCGGGAGATCAAGCGGCGGCGCGCCGCGCTGCCGTACCCCGGCCCTCTGCCGCCCGCCGTCCGGGCGTGCGGCGTGGGCGCCGGTCCCGGCCGGCGGCGACCCGGGCCGTACCCGCACCGCGCGCCCGCCGTACCCAACGCATTCGCCGACCTCTGCGGCCCGCCGCCGCACTGATGCGGCACGATGATCACCATGCTGCGGCCGGTCTCGCACAGGGTTGGGGGCGATCGCCGATCCGGTGCTTCGTCCCTCAGCACCGGCTCACCGGGCATCATCCCGGCCATCTGTGGCATCCTCTGGCTTATGGCGATCAAGGCGCTGTTGTTCGATGTCGACGGGGTGTTACTCGACTCCAGCGCAACGCACCGACGGATCTGGGATGCCTGGTCGGACATGCGCGGGCTGGACAGAGACCTGGTGTGGAGTCTCACTCACGGCCGTCGGCCTGAGGACACCGTCCGCGATGCCGCCCCTGATCTCGATCCCACCGTCGAGCGCAAGGTGTTGAACCAACTGATGGCCATGGAAGGTGATGCCTTCCCGGCAGCATCGGGGGCTGTAAGCCTGCTGGGCAAGCTGGAGCGGCATCCTTGGGCATTGGTTACTTCGGGCAGCCAAGCCCCTGTTCACCGGCGCTTTCGGCTTGCCGCGCTTCCGTTGCCCTCGGTGCAGATCTACGGCGAGAACGTCAAACATTCGAAGCCCCATCCCGAGGGCTATCTCAAGGCGGCTGAACTTCTCCTGATTGATCCGAACGACTGCATCGTGATCGAGGATGCCCCCCACGGGGTAGCCGCTGGGAAGGCAGCGGGATGCACGGTGATCGCTGTGGCCACTACTCACACTCCTCGTGAGCTGGCCAAGGCGGATGGCTGTTTCCCCTCACTTGAGGAGGCGGCACCGCACCTTCTGAAGTTGATCAACGAGCCCTTTTCAACCTGGCGGCGCTGATCAGCGTGGGCGCAAGGGGAACTGGTTTGAGGTGAGAGGAGGCTCCCGGTAAGACAGCAGTCGACCAAGATCCGATGCCCCAACCGGGAGCCTCGTTGCTGTCATACCGTGCCGCGATTCCGCTGCCGGCCGCACCCTTGTCCGCCTGGCCGACCTGATCCGCGCCCACCGCGCCGAACGCCGCTCCCGCTGGCGCCGCCTCGGCCCCGGGCAGCAAGCCCTCCTGGTCCTGGCCCATCTACGCGGGCGGCGACACCTACACCCGCCTGAGCAGCGGGTTCGCCATCGGCACCACCACCACCTGGCGCTACGTGCGCGAGGCGGTCGACCTGGTCGCCGCCCTGGCCGACGACGTGCACACCGCCGTGCTGAAAGCCTCGCGCCTGGCCTACGCCGCTGGCGACGGCACGCTTCTGCCGATCGACCGGCTGGCCGACGACAGGCCGTACTACTCCGGAAAACACCACCGGCACGGGGTCAACGTTCAGTTCCTCGCCGATCCGGACGGCCGCCTGGTGCAGGTCTCGCTCGCGCTGCCCGGGGCGGTGCACGATCTGACCGCGGCCCGGCGGACCGGCCTGATCGACGCCCTCGCCAATGCCGGCGTCCAGGTCTTCGCCGACCGGGAGTACCAGGGTGCGGGCGGCACGATCCGGACCCCGTTCAAGCGCCACCGGCACCGTCCGCGCCTGTCGCGCCACCAGAAGTCCGTCAACCGCGCCCACGCCCGCATCCAGGCGATCGGGGAACGCGCCGCCGCGACGCTGAAGGCCTGGAAGGTACTGGTCCGACTCCGCTGCTGCCCACGCCGCGCCACCGCGATCGTCCAGGCCATCCTCGTCCTGCAGCTCATCGAAGAGGACCGTTACTCAGGATGAAAAACGCTCCCTGATCAAAGGTCGGCCGCGCCCCAGCAGGCGGGTGGTGCTCGACCCCCGCGTCCGCGGCCGCCCGGGTGGCAAGGCCACATGGGGCCCACCCGCTCACGCCGCACTGCGACGCTGAACGTGCTGTCCTACATCCGCGACGGGGACATGCTGTGCGTCCAGGAGGTCGACCGCCTCGGCCGCAACCTGCTGGAAGGGCTCATCGTCCTCAACGACCTATTCCAGCGCGGCATCGCGGTCAAGGTGCTGGAAGGCATCGCGGCCGGTGAACACACCGAGCGCTCCCTGATCCTGGCCCTGGCGCTGTCGGAGGACCGGCGCCGCGACATCGTCCGCAAGACCAAGGACGGCCTGGAGGCGGCCCGCCGCCGTGGCCGGGTCGGCGGTTCGCCGGCCCGTGGTCGACGACGACAAACGCGCCGCGATCTTCGCCCGCCGCCAGCGCGGGGAATCCATCCGCGCCATCGCCGCCGACGTCAAGGTCTCCATCGGCGTCGTCCACAAGACCCTCGCAGACACCAAGGATTCATAGGCCACCTGGCAGACACCCAGTTCGGAACAGCGAGAGGCGGTAAGCCGCGTCCCGACGCCTCGCTAACGCCACTGACCGTTCCATCGCTGCTCAACCCCCGTATCCTCACCGGGTGGGCGGTCATCACCCCGAGTCCCGCGTCGTGACCGTCCCGCCCGGGCCGGAGCCTTCACGGCCCGAGTGGCGACAGGGGCGACGCCGGGCGGCAGCACGCGGTCCAGTCCGTGCGCCGTCGCGTTATGCGGACGCCGCGCCGGATTGGCCGGCCTGGTCCAGCAGGGTGTCGATCATCTCCCGAAGCCGGTCGCGTCCGACGGCGCCTATCGCGCCGGTCAGGGCTTGGGCGAACTTGTCGAAGGGATCGTCCATCGACAGCTCCTTCACCTTCTCGGCCAGCTCCTCCACGCTCCGCAGTCCCTCCTTGTGGATGTGGCCGCCGAGGGGCCAGCCGTGGTTGATCGCGACCGTTCCGCCCCGCACCGACAGCACCTGGCTGGTGAACGGGCAGGCCGCGCTGGCCAGGTAGGCGGCGACAGGCGCGCTGGCGGCTGGGTGCAGGGGGTTGAACCGGCCCGCCGGCGATTCCTGGCCCATATCAGGAACGGCGAGGGCGAGGCGGGTGCGGGCCATCGACGGTGAGATGCAGTCGACCCGCACGCCGTACCGGCCGAGTTCGAGAGCGGCCACGATGGTCAACGCCGCGACCCCGGCGTTGCCCACCGTGCGAGACCTGCGCGGGCAGCGGGTTGAGCAGTCTGGAGCCGGAGGAGGTGTTGACCACGGCGCGGTCGGCGTGGACCCCTGCCTGATGCCGGTCGCGCCAGTGGCGGGCCGCCCAATGCGTCACCGTGAAGGTGCCCTTCGACTTGACGGCCAGGACGTCGTCGAGGTCCCGGTGAGCGCACCGGCCGACGTCGACCAGGAACACGAGCGGACCGCGCCGGTCGAGCGGCGGACCACGACCACCGACCTCATCCGGATGAGCGAGGGCGAGCCGGCCGACGTCGTCACCTGTGCCCTGAACCGCGGCCTGTCGCGCCGGCCGGACCTCCACGCCGAGGTCATGGGCGACCTCACCCCGGCCGAGCGGGACGAGGTCGCCCGCGCCTGCGACCGCCACACCGGGCGGGTCGGCCGGATCATCGGCACGACACGGGAGGCGGCCGCCACTCCAGCGCAGGGCCGTGTCCGCGCGGCGGGAAAGCCTTAAGTGAGCTCCTTCAGCGCCGACATTCAAGCCAAAGGAGGAGGTCCTTGTGCACAGCATCCGCACCCGGTTGGTGGTGAGCGTTCTAACAGTCGTGGTAGTCGCCATCGCCGTGTTGTTCGCCATCGTGACGGTGGAGACCGAGAGCCTGTCACGGCAGCAGGCCGAAAAGTACGCCGAGGAACTGGCACGCCGTGAAGCCAGCGATGTCGGGCGTCTGATCGACGGCGCCTCGCACGCCGCCCACGCGCTGGCCGGAGTGATGGCGTCGTTGAAGGAGGCCGGCCACACCGACCGCACGGCGGTGAGCAACCTGGTACGCGACACCTTGGCCAGGCACCCGGAGTTCGTCGGTATGTCCACCGGCTGGGAGCCCGAAGCCTTCGACGGCCGCGACGCTGCTTTCCGCGGGAGCGCGCAGAGCGACGCCACCGGCCGGTTCCTGCCTTACTGGTACCGCGACGGCGGGCAGTTGAAGGTGGCCGCGCTCACCGATTATGAGACGCCCGGCGCCGGCGACTGGTATCTGGTGCCCCGCGCAACGGGCAAGGACCTGGTCGTGGAGCCCTATGTCTACCCGGTCAACGGCAAGGACGTGCTGATGACCACCGCCACCGCCCCGATCATGCTGGACGGCGCGTTCCACGGTGTGGTCACCGTCGACCTGGCCCTGGCCGACCTGCGCACCGCTCTGCTGGCGGAAAAGCCGTACGGCACCGGATACCTGGCGCTGGCCACCGCGGCCGGCTCGGTACTGGCACACCCGCAGGAGGACCTGCTCGGCAAGCCGCTGCCCGGGACGCTGGCCTCGGACGTCAAGACGGTGCTGGAGGGCAAGGACACGCTCCGCACCACCGGATACGACGAACACCTCGGCGAGGAGGCCACCACGGCGGTCACTCCGGTCACGCTGGCGAGCGGCGAGACCTGGGCGCTGGCCGTCAGCGTGCCCGACGGTACGATCGCCGCGGAATCCGACGCGATGCAGCGCACGGTGCTGCTGGCCGCTCTGGCCGCTTGCCTGGCCGCCGGTGCGGTGGTCTGGCTGCTCGGCACCGGCCTGACCCGGCCCATCGTACGGCTGCGCGACCGGCTGGCGGAGATCGCCGACGGCGACAGCGATCTCACCCAGCGGGTGGACGAGGCGCGCCGGGATGAGATCGGCGCGCTGGGGGCCGCGTTCAACCGGTTCACCGCCAAGATCGCTGACATGGTGCGGCAGATCGACAACAAGGCCGAAGGGGTGACGGCATCCGCACGTTCGCTGACCATGATCAGCAACGAGTTGCGCGACGGCGCCGAACGCACCGCCGGCCGCACCGAGGCCGTGTCCGGGGCCGCGACCAAGGTGTCGGCGAACATCGAGACGGTCGCCGCCGGTGCCGAGGAGATGGACGCCTCGATCCGCGAGATCGCCCACAGCACCACCGAGGCGGCGCAGGTCGGCACGCGGGCCGCGCAGGTCGCCGAATCCACCACGCAGATCATCGCGAAGCTGGGCGAGTCCTCCACCGAGATCGGCGCGGTGGTCAAAGCGATCAACAGCATCGCTGAGCAGACCAACCTGCTGGCCCTGAACGCCACCATCGAGGCCGCCCGCGCCGGGGACGCGGGCAAGGGCTTCGCGGTGGTCGCCGGCGAGGTCAAGGACCTGGCCCAGGAGACCGCCAAAGCCACCGAGGACATCACCAGCCGGGTCAAGGCCATCCAGGACGACACCAACGCAGCCATCGAGGCGATCCACGAGATCGTGCAAGTGGTGGACCGGATCAACGGCCTGCAGACGACCATCGCCGGTGCTGTGGAGGAGCAGACCGCCACCACCAGGGAGATGAGCCGCAACGTCACCGAGGCGGCCACCGGCTCCGCCGACATCGCGTGCACGATCGGCGAGGTCGCCGGGGCGGTGCAGGCCACCACCGCAGGCAGCGGCGCGACCGAACAGGCCGCCCAGGAACTGTCCGTTCTGGCGGGCGAACTCAAGTCGCTGGTGGGGCGCTTCCGGTTCTGACCCGTGTTCCGTTGAGCGGCCGTCCGGCGGGCGACGGCCGTCCGGGCGGCGCCGTGGAGCATCTGCCGACCGGCCAGCGGCGATCACACGATCCGCCTCGCGCCTCGCGCCTCGGGCGGGGCCGGATCGTAGCCGTCGAACGCGACGAGGAGGCCATCGCAGCATGGAAGGACGAGGTGTGGCCGCAGGTAAAAGCACCGCGGCGGACCTGTGCTTCTTGCGTCTGCTTCGAAGACGAGGCAGGCCAGGGGCTGAGGCCGCCGAAAGGGAGAACCTGGGCGCCGCGCGGGGTGCGGCCGGTGGCGCGGGTCCGGGGCCAGGGCGCGGGGCGGGTCAACGTGGCCGGGGTGGTCTGTTTCCGTCCCGGCCGGCGGGCGCATCTGTTCTACGCGCTGCATGTCTGCCGGGGTCGCCGGGGTGAGGCCAAGAGCTTTTCCTGGCGGCGGTACCGGGATTTGATCATCGCGACCCATGAGCACCTCGGGGCTCCGTTGGTGTGGTGCTGGGACAACCTGAACCTGCACCTGGTCCGGGAGTTGGATGACTTCGCCGCCGCCAACGCCGCATGGCTTCGGGTGTTCCGGTTGCCGACGTACGCACCGGAGCTGAATCCGGCCGAAGGGGTGTGGTCGCTGCTGCGTCGGGCGATGGCCAACTTCGTCGTCACCGATCTCGACGGTCTGGTCCGGATCGTGAAGCGCAAGCTGAAGAAGATCCAGTTCAGGCCGCATCTGCTCGACGGGCACCTGGCCGCGGCTGGGCTGAGCATCGACCCATGGTGATCGCGTAGGCGGACCCTACGCGTTCAACTGGAGTAGCACCCGGGCCTGCGCGACCGGGCTTGTCAGACTCCTCTCCACAACGTCCTCATGGCCGGCGGCCACCTGTCTGCGACTGGCTCGGGCCTGCCGAGCCCGAGTACGAAGTCGCGACGGCGAAGATCGGTGAGCCGATTCAGAACTGACCCGGCTTGAAGCCTCGCGCGCGGGGGAGACGAAGGTAGCGTCCCGGCCGTGGCCGATACATCTGCCGTTGATCTGCAGGAATTGGAGCACGATGTCACCCAGCTGCTGACGGCAGCTGGGTTCCCCGCTCGGTCCCGGAAAAGACCAGCGGATTCACCGTAACGCGCTATCACTACCTGGTTCGAGTGAGATGGGCTGCGGACCCGGAGTTCGACCGCATGACATTCCGGTTCCTGGACGGATCCCGCCCATCCAATGGTGCGCTTTGAGCTCGATGTGGTGAACACAACCTTGGGCGCTTTCGCTCAAATCCTGGTGAAGGCTGGCTACCAGGTGGTTTTGAAGATCAGCAACGAAGAAGACGGTGACCTGCTGCTCGACGTCATCGCGGGACCAAGCCAGTCCACGCGTTGACCAGCCCCCTCCTAGATCCTCCTCCCGGGGAGCGGTGCGGTGGTCACCGTTGCGAGCCCGCTGCTTCCATGGAAGCAGCGGTGAACCGCATGTAGGGCGCCCGCCCTTGCAGCCCGCGCCGGGCGGTTCGGTCACGTCCAGCGAAGTGGTGTATGAGCCGGCCTTCGCGTGATCCTGTTTCTGCAGGTTAAGCGGTAAGTGTCTGCGGCAGCGGATTCTGCCCCGGTGTGTCGCCCGCGATCAGGCGCAGCCGGACTTTGGCCAGCACGTCCAGCCCCATGTAGCGGCGAGCCTCGGTCCACTCATCGGTCTGCTCGGCCAGCACCGCACCCACCAGGCGCACGACCGAACTCCGGTCGGGGAAGATACCGACCACGTCGGTGCGGCGGCGGATCTCCTTGTTCAACCGCTCCTGCGGGTTGTTCGACCAGACCTGCCGCCAGACCTCGCGCGGGAACGCGGCGAACGCCGGCAGCTCCTCGCGGGCCGCGTCCAGGTGCGTCGCCGCGGCCGGGTACTTCGCCTCCAGCGCCTCGACGACCCATGTGTGCTGGGCCCGCACGGCCTCGGCGGTCGGCTGGTCGAAGATCGTGCGCACCAGGGTCGCCACCCACGGCTGCGCCGACTTGGGCACGGTGGTCAGCAGATTCCGCAGGTAGTGCGTTCGACAGCGCTGCCAGGCCGCGCCCGCCAGCACCGCACCGACCGCCTCCACCAGACCCCGGTGGGCGTCGGAGACGACCAGCTGCACCTCGGACAGGCCCCGCGCCACCAGGGAGCGCAGGAAGCCCAGCCAGCCCGCGCCGTCCTCGGCCGAGGTCACCTCCAGCCCCAGGATCTCCCGGCGGCCGTCGGCATTGACCGCGGTGGCGACCAGCACGTGCACGTTCACGGTCCGCCCGTCCTCACGGACCTTCTGCGTCAGCGCGTCCAGCCACACGAACGCATACGGGCCGCCGTCCAAAGGCCGGGTCCGGAACGCCTCCACCTGCCCGTCCAGGGTCTTGGCCATCTCCGAGACCTGGCTTTTCGAGATGTGCTGCACGCCGAGCTGCTCGATCAGCTTGTCCACCCGGCGGGTCGAGACGCCCAGCAGGTAGCTGGTGGCCACCACGCTGACGAGGGCCTGTTCGGCCCGGCGGCGGCGCTGCAGCAGCCAGTCCGGGAAGTAGCTGCCCGAGCGCAGTTTCGGAATGGCCGGCTCCACGGTGCCGGCGCGGGTGTCCCAGCCGCGGGGCCGGTAGCCGTTGCGCCGGTTGGCCTGCTTACTGCTGCGCTCGCCGTAGGCGGCGCCGCACAGGCTGTCGGCCTCGGCCGACATCAACGCCTCGGCCATGGTCTTCACCATGGAGCGCAACAGATCCGGGGGGTCGTGGCTGCCCGCCTGCTCGGCGAGTTCGGCGACGCCCCCGGCCGGTTCACCGACGCCAAGGCCCGCAAGGCCTACGTCGGCACCGCTCCCATCACCCGCGCTTCCGGCACCCGGCAGGTGGTGCTGGCGCGCGTCGCCCGCAACCGCCGCCTGTTCGATTCCTGCTATCAGTGGGCGTTCGCCGCGATCCGCTGCTCACCCGGCGCCCGCACCCTCTACGATCGGCGCCGCGCCGCCGGAGCCGGCCATCATGCGGCCCTGCGAGTGCTGGCCAACCGCCTGGTCGGCATCTACCACGGCTGTCTGCGCCGTCGCACCGGCTATGATGAGCAGCGCGCCTGGGACATTCGAGCCGCTGACGCTGCTCGACCTCGCTGAAAACCGCGCAGCTCATGAATATGCGGACATCATCGCCGCTGGTGCGGTTTCTCATTTGAATCGGCTTCCGGCAGTAGGCGACACTGCGGCATGCACTCCTACGAGCAGCCCGGGCCGGCCTTCGACGAGGTGGGCGGCCGGATCTATGCGGCATTGCGCTCCGGTGACCTCGATGCGGGCCCGGTCCTGGAATTGGCGTGCCTGCTGGAGGAGTGGGGCCGACGCACCGTCGCCGTGCAGGAAGTCCTCGAACGTCCCACCGCTGATCTGACGGTGGCCGACCTGACCCGGCTGGGTGAACGTCTGCTAGACGACATCGGTTTCGAACCGACCTTCGCCCTGGAACCGGGCCTGTGGGCGACGCTGGAACAGGCACTGGGGATCGCAGAACGCGATGTTCGCGCCGCCGGGATCGCCGGAACGCTCCGGCTGGTTGCCCCGGGCTGGGACGACAGCGGTCAGGCCTGGGTGGAATTCCAAGGCGGTCATCACGGCAACGGCATCCGGCCCGTTGCGGGGCGAGATCTCCAGGGAGCGCTGGCGAACATCGCCGACGCCGCCCAAGAAACGATCATGGAGCTGATCTGGACGGTCTGGCCGACCTGCCCGATGCACCACCTGGGCCTACACGCCGACCTGGAACGCGGAACGGCCGTCTGGCGTTGCGCGGGCGGCGGAGCGCACACCGTCGCTCCCGTAGGGGCGCTCCCTGCTCAGCACCGATGACAACCCGGCTGGTCATCCGGGATCGGCCAGTAGGGGCCGCTCGCTTGACGGCTTAGCACTGTGGGATGTCTATGGGAGTCCAGGGCCGGCACCTGGAGATCCTCCAACGGCACCGCCTCGCCCGATCCGGCGCCCGCCCGGCACCGGGCACCTGGCAGCGCACCCGGACGAGCCTGACGAGCACGGCCCGCCGCATCGGCGCGGCCGGAGCGCGCGAGCGACGCCACCGCACCTACGCGATCGAACGCGACGCCTACGCCTGGTGGCTCGCCGAACTCGCCTGGATGCGGACCAAGGGCAAATGACGGCAGCCCGACCCGGGCCAGCACCGCCTCCTAATGGCCGGCCTGCCCCGGTGGGGCAACCGCAACTGCTACCCCCGCGACCACCACGGCCGCGCCGACCACCGCGCCGCGCGCATCGACCTGACGATGCAACGCCAGACGACCGCCTGACGAGCGAACATGCTCACCGCTACCGGAGCGCTCACTGTGTGGGTACGGCGCGGGGCCGGGAGCGCACCGCATGCGCTCCCGGCCCCGGGAGGGTCGTTCACCGGCCGGACGGCCGGCCATCCGCCGTCAGACGCGGAACCGCCCGACCAGCGCGTTGAGATGCGCGGAGTTCTGCGCCAGCTCCTCCGACGCCCGCCGTACCTCGCCGATGCTGCCCACCGTCGCGTGCGCGGTGGTGGCGATCTCCTGGACGCTCTGGGCGATGGCGGTCGCGCCGGAGGCGGCCTCGGAGATGTTGCCCGCCATGCTGTCGGTGGTGCTGCTCTGCTCCTCCACCGCGCTGGCGATGCTGCCCTGGTGGTCGTTGACCTCGCCGATCACCTGGGCGGTCGTGGAGATCGACGCGACGGCCGCGGCCACGTCGGCCTGGATGGCGGTGATGCGCGCGGTGATGTCCTCGGTGGCCTTGGCGGTCTCCTGGGCCAGGTCCTTGACCTCGGAGGCGACCACGGCGAAGCCCTTGCCGGCGTCCCCGGCGCGGGCGGCCTCGATGGTGGCGTTGAGCGCGAGCAGGTTGGTCTGCTCGGCGATCGAGTTGATCATCGCGACGACGCTGCTGACGGCCTCGGACGACTCGCCCAGCCGGGTGATGGCGGTCCCGGCCTCGGCGGCGCGGTTCACCGCGGTGTGGCCTGCGGTGCTGGCCTCGGCGGCGCTGCGGGAGATCTCGCGGATGGAGGCGCCCATTTCCTCGCTGGCGGTGGCCACCGTCTGCACGTTGGTCGAGACCTGCTCGGCCGCGGCCGCGGCGTTGGTGGCCTGGGCCGAGGCATTGTCGGCCTGCTGGCCGATCTCCGCGCTGATGGCCGACAGCTCCTGTGCGGCGGCGGAGGAGGAGGCGGCCGACTCGTTGATCTGGCGGACCAGGCCGGCGATGTTGGCGACGAACTGGTTGAACAGCTTGCCCAGGGTGCCGATCTCGTCGCGGCGGGACTCGTCGACCCGCTGGGTCAAGTCGCCGTCGCCCTCGGCGATGTCGCGCAGGCGCCGCGCCAGCTCGTTGACGGGCCGGGTGATGCTGCGGGTCAGCGTCCAGGCCAGGCCCAGCAGCACGACCGCGGCCAGCGAGGTGCCGAACAGCACGACGTTCTTGGTCGTCGACGCGGTGGAGTCCGCCTCGGAGGCCCGCACGGTCAGCAGGCTCTCCTCGGCCTGGCGCATCTCGGTCAGGGTGGTGCGGATCTCGTCCATGACCGCCCTGCCCTTGTCGGACAGCACGACGGCGCGCGCGGCCTCGAAGCCCTCGGCGCGGCGCAGGTCGATGGTCTGCTGCATCTCGGCGAACTTGGCGTCGATCAGCGAGCGCAGCGACGTGATGCGCTCCTGCTGGGCGGCGTTGTCGGCGGTGAGGGCCGCGGTCTCGTCCAGCAGCGTGCCGACGCGGTCCCTGGCCTCGGTGTAGGGGGTCAGGTAGGCGTCCTCGCCGGTGATCAGGTAGCCGCGCTGGCCGGTCTCGCCGTCCTTCAGCGTCGACAGCACGCCGTCGAGGTGGTTGAGGACCTCGTGGGTGTGCGCCACCCAGCCCTCGTTCTCGATCAAGTCGGCGGTGTTGCTGTAGGAGACCGTGCCGATGACGCCCATCATGGCCAGGGCGGCCACGAACCCGGCCACCAGGCGTCGTCCGATGGTCCAGCTCCAACGCCGCCGTCCGCCAGTGGCCGCTCCCGTCGTCTGGTCAGGCTTGTCGTTCATGGTGTGCTCACAGTCGCAGGGGTAAGTCGTTGCAACCCCTCCCATCGGCTACAGAACGCACTTCTGAGATCTCTTTTAGTTGCGATATGCCGATACGTGAAGAAGTGGCTGAAGTCCCGGCCGCCGTTCCGAGGTGCCGACAAACGGCGGTGGCCCGCTCCCCCTGCGAAAGCGGGCCATCCTTACCGTGACCGCCTTCCCTATCGGCGCCGAGGGCCAGCGCATGAGGACTTGGCCCCCCGAGCGTGTAATCCCGAAGACGTCCCACAGTGCTAAGCGTCAAGCATCAGCGCTGATGCCTGGCTCCTATGTGGTGCGGCGCCCGCCTCGTCGTTCCGGCCAGGGCCAGTCCAGGGTGAGCGACTCACCGACGGCCAGCGCGTGCCAGCGGCTCGCGTTCTCGTCCAGCCGGTCGAGGATTCCGACGACCTCGGCTTGGGTGACGCCGATCTCCTCAAGGGCCGTCTCGGCGTTGTCCGGCATGGGGAGGCGGCCGGTGTGCACCAGCCACGCGGTCAGCGCGACGCCCGCCAGCTTCTCCGACAGGGCGATGTCGGCTCCGGACACGCTGTTCCTGCGGGAGCTGCGGTGCGTGCGCCGCCGCGCCTGCCTGCGGTCGAGGGGCCGGTCGGCGAGCTCGAAGGTGTGGGCGTCGCCGCCGGCCGCGAGCTGGCCGAAGATGCCGTTCCTGAGCTCCCAGTGGCATTCCACGATGAAGTGGAGGAGGTCGTGCGGAAGGTAGGGGTCGTATCCGGGACCGGGGTCCATAACCAGCGGCGGCGCCAGCTCGCGGTCCACCGTCACGCGATAGCGACGTTCCGCGGTGCGGGTGAAGGTGACCTACATGCCACGACGGTAACTGGAACCGTTTCACAAAGGAATTCGTTTTTCGCCAGTGCTGATCCGATGCTCTTGAGGCGACCTCCATGGTTGAGCGTCAGGCAGCGGCACTGATCCGATTTCACCCTCTGTGACATCTCCGATGCTGGTAGACACATGCCTGCGGGCGGGAGCACGGGGGAGACCGTTCACATCGAGGGACGGGCGCCTTTGGTCACCGGCGCATGATGACCAACGGCGCCCGCGTCCCCGCGGCCCGCACCCAGGCCGCCTCCACCGCATAAGACGGATGACCTGCCGCAGCGGTTGACGGCCTCCACGTCCCGGGCGGCACGGACGGTCTGCGCGCGGGCCAGAGCTGCGGGACCGAGCCGCGCGGAAGCAGCGCCGCCGGGGCCCTGCTCGAGGCCGCCCGGGCCGGCGTCGGGCGGCACCGAGACGACGAGCCGGAGACGGTCATCTGCCGGCGCGGCTCACGAGGCGCCGGCCGGGGCGGCGTCCGGCCCGGCCGCCCGGTCACCGTCCCGGATGGCACGCCGGTCGGCGGCCGCCTGCAGCGCGGCGGTGACGTCCGGGTAGCGGGTGAAGGCCTCGCTCAGGCCGGTGATGGCCAGCAGCCGGGCCAGCCGGCCGCCGACGCCCGCCAGCATGAGGCGGGTCCCGCGCTCGCGGCTGCGCCGCGACGTCGCCACCAGCACGGCCAGGCCGGTGGAGTCGCAGAACGTCAGCTCGCTCAGATCCAGGATGAGCACGGCGACCTCGGGCAGTGCCCAGATGCGTTCCATCTGCTCGCGCAGGATGGGCGCGGCGGCCAGGTCGAGTTCGCCGACGGCGCGCATGATGACGGCGTCGTCGTGCAGGCCGGTGGATGCGGTGAAGACCGGGCTCCGGCCAGGGGCAGGGATCATGGTCGACTCCTTCGCCTGCGGGATCCACGGCAGGCGAAGGGTTTTTGCCACGCAGGCGGCGCCTCTAACCTGTCCGGTCCGATCCGTCAGGGCGCGGGCGGCCCACACCGGCTGGTCGCCCGGTCAGCGCGCCACGGGCACGGCGACCGGGTCGGCAAGGGCGTCACCGGCCACCTTCGCGGCCTGCCGGGCCGCGGCAGGAGCGGCGGCCGCGCCGTCCGGTGCCGGCGGCGGCGCGGACGCGGGGGCCGGTTCACGGCGCGCTGCGGCATTCTCGCCGCGGCACAGGCAGTAGCCGCGCGCGGTGATCAACCGGCCCCGCGCCGGGGTGTAGGCGGCCGCGTCGCCGCTGAGCAGGACCCGGCCGCAGCGTGGGCACAGGGTGCCCGGGGGATGTCCACCTGTCCTCCTTCGGACCGGCGCGCCTGCCGCGTCCGGCGCGGCGCGGCCGGTGGGTGGCGAAGCGGTCGGCTCCACTGTAGGGGCGGCCTGCAAGCGGCGGCGGTCCCGCCCGGAAAGTCGGTGAAGAACGCGGATGCGCCGTCATCGGGCGAGCCGCCCCTAGGGTGGGGGCGACCTGCCCGAACACCGATGATGGGGAGCAAGATGCCGGAGGCGGCGCCGATCGTGATCGCCGGACGCTACCAGCTGGCCGAACCGGCCGGCCGGGGCGGTATGGCCGAGGCCTGGCGCGCATACGACCACCGGCTGGAGGTGCCGGTCGCCGTCAAGCTCCTGGCCCCGCTGACCGCCGGCGGCACGCTCAAGGTCGTCGACTTCGGCCTGGCCCACCTGGCCGATGAGGCCGCGCGGTTGACCACGGCCGGCACCGTCGTGGGCACCGCCGCCTACCTGGCGCTCGAGCTGCTGCACCAGCACCTGCACCGCGCCCCCGCCCCGCCCCGGGCCCTACGGCCCGGTCAGAGCCGTCGGCCGGATCGGAGACCGGTAGCGGGCTGCCGACCACCTCGTGCCACAAGCCGTCGTCGACCGACTGAACCCGCATCCCCAGGTGGCCGCCGATCAGGCGAGTGGAGACCTTCAGCGGGCCGTGCAGGAGACCGGCATCAGCCGTCAGCACCCCGCTTTGCCCGGCCACGATCGCACTGAGCTGGTGAGCGGGACCGGTGGTGCCGGCGACGGGATCGATCACGGCCGCACCCCCGCCGAGGCGGCCAGGACCCGTAGGCGTCTGCTGGGTGCCGTCCGAAGGCGGCGCCTGCGGGTCCGGCCGCAGACGACGGACGGGCCCGTCGTGCCTGTCTCACGTCCCTGCGCCTATCCGCAGGCGAGATCGGCACACCGGCCAGCGCGCCACCCAGCGCGAGTGGAGTTCCCGGGTATCCACGCGCCCGTACGCAAGACGGAGTCCGTCGAGCACGGCGCGGCGACCCTGCCCACCCAGCAGGCAGGGCCGCCGTGCGCCGTGAGGCCGCGCTCGGTTGTGAACGGACCGCGCGGCCGTCCCCGCACATCGGCGCCACCGCAGCGCACCTGAGCCAAAGCCCCGGTCCGGCGCGAAACTCTACGGCAGGGCCGCCTACGCGCCCGCGGCCGCCCGTATCGCTTCGGCGGCGCTGTCGTGGATCTCGAAGGCCCGGCGCAGCCCGGTGAGCGTCAGCACCCGGGCCAGGACCCCGTGCACGCCGGAGAGCAGGAACCGCATCCCCGCCGCCTCGCAGCGCTTCAGGGTCGTGATGATCTCGCTCAAGCCCACCGAGTCGCAGAACTCCAGCCCGGCCGTATCCAGCACCACCGCACGTAGATCGGCCTGACCCCAGACGGGCCGCAGGCGCTCGCGCAGGACCGGTGAGGTGCGCGGATCCAGCTCGCCGGCCACCTGCACGACCAGCACGCCGTCGTGCTGGGTCAGGGAGACGGAGAAGCGGCGGTCGCGCTCCGGACCGAACAGCGTGTTCACCGCGGACTGCGTGCGAAAGACAGGGCGGGCATGGCGCTCTTCCTACCAGCGATCACCAGCTGCTAACGCATCATGGGCCCGGGAGTGTGTCGGAAGCGATCCGTACGGGAAGGCGCCACCCAGCCCGGCCAACTCGCTCCCCAGGCCACCCGCTCCAAGAGCCTTCAAGATAGGCGTTTGCGGTCGGCGGAACATTCGGCGGGGGTTTCCGCGCCTGGGGACGGCCGTCCGGCCGGGCCGGAGTCGGGAGGGCAAGATCTTCGCTCAGCACGCTAATCGCCCTGGGGAATACGGGTCAGGATGCGCGCGCCGTGCGAGTCGTTCGCGCGCAGGTGCCGGAGCCTATGGCATGACTATCGCGATCACCGCCGACACATCCTCGGAAACAGCGGCGCTGCGGCGACCTGCCCGATGGCAGGCCGCCGCAGCGCCCGGTCAGGGTCCGGACACGTGCCTCGTTCAGAACACGAAGGTGATCTGAACGCGCCGGTTGTTGGCCCGTCCGGCGGCGGTGGCGTTGGACGCCACCGGCCGCTTCTCGCCGTAGGAGACCACGGCGCTGTTCACGCCCGTGCCCTTGGTGAGGGCCTTGCACACCGCCGCGGCCCGCTTCTGCGCCACCGCGCGGTTGGCCTTGGCTGTGTCCCGGTTGTCGGTGTAGCCCTCGCAGCGCACCACCCGCACATCACCCAGGGATCGGCGCAGCTGCGTCAGATAGCGCGCGTCGGCCGCGGTGACCTTGGTGGAGCCGGAGGCGAAGCGGATGGCGCGCACCTGAAGCGGCGCCGTGGCCGGGGTCAGACGGGTGGCTGCCGTGGCGGTCACGGTCGCGGTCGCGCCCTGCGGGCGGATGACCGCCTGCGCGCGCACCGTGACCCCGCCGATCCGGTCGACCAGCTTCTTGCCGGTCGCGTTCAGCGTGACCGGGACCGTGACCTTCTGGGCGGCCTTCTTCGCGTCCAGCCTGACGCGGCCGGTACCGAGCACCTGCTTGCTGCCGGTGGCGGCCCGCAGCGTGACAGCGCACTCGGAGATCCTTCCGGTGCTCACCGTGCAGGGCACTGCGACCGTCGATCCCTTGGCGGTCACCTTCGCCGACACCGGAACCGCCGGCTTCGGCGGCGCCACGGGCTTCGGCGGTGTGACCGGCCGGGCCGGGGCCGCGGTGACGGTCGACTGGTAGGTCGCCGTCGTCGACTGACCGTAGGCGTCGGTCACCCGGTAGCTCACCGCGGTGGCCATGCCGGAGAAACCGGAGGCGGGCGTGAAGGAGATCACACCGGTCGCGGCATCGAGCACATAGCCGCCCTGGCTCGCCACGGTGATCGTCTCCACCTCATGGCCGCCCGCATCCAGCAGCGTGATGCGCCCGCCGGCCGGAACCGTCGCCGTCACCTTCTGTACGGCCGCGCCTTGACCGGTCGAGACGAAGTGCTCGGTCACGGGAGGATCGGGTGTGGTGACCGTGGCGGCGTAGTCGCCGGTCGCCGTCTGGGTGTAGGCGTCGGTCACCGCGTACTCCACGACGGCCTGGCCGACGAAGCCGAGCGCCGGGGTGAAGGTGATCTTGCCGGTGGCCGGGTCGAGGGTGAAGACGCCTTGGCCGTCGACGGTGACCGTGCCCGGTGCGGTCTCGCCCTGCAGTCTCACCGACCCTCCGGGCGGAACCGGCAGCGTCACCGACTGGGCCGCGGTGCCCTTGCCGTCCGACTGCACGAACCCCGGTGCCGAGTGGGCGGGCTTGGTGACCGTGGGCGTGTAGGCCGCCGTCCCTGACCGGCCGTCGGCCGCCGTCACCCGGTAGGTTACGCCGGAGGCCGTGCCGGAGAAACCGAGCACCGGCTTGAAAGTGATCTTGCCGGTGGCCGGGTCGAGGGTGTAGGCGCCCTGCCCGCCGACCGTCAGCGTCGTTGTCGGTGTCCCGTTGTCCAGCAGCGTCACCGACCCGTCGGTCGTCACCGTCACCTCCTGCAGCGCGTCGCCCACGCCGCTGGAGGTGAGGGGGAACGCCAGCCCCTCACAGGTGTTCTCGATGATCCTGGCCCCGGACACGACGTCGTCCCCGATCACCAGGTCGGCCTTGCGGTCACCGTCGATGTCCCCGGCGGCGATGCTGGCGAGATCTCCCATGCCCAGCGCGAAGATGCCGGTGTCCTTCAGGTCGAACGTGCCGCTGGCGTCGGCGGTCAGGATGACGGCGTGCCAGTTCGCCCCGACCCCGGCGAGGTCGGTCCTGCCATCGCCGTTGAAGTCAGCGGCGGTGAGCAGCCCGCTGTGCAGACCCGCCGCGGTGAGACCGGGTACCAGGGTGAAGGTGTTGCCGCCGTCACCGGAGTACACGGCTACCTGTCCTCCGGCAGAGCCGAAGGCCAGGTCCGTCTTCGCGTCGCCGTCGAAGTCACCGGTCGCGATCGACTCCACACCGGTGAGTGCCGGGCCGCCGTTCATCGTGACGGGGGCAGGGGCCTGCAAGATTCCGGTGCTGTCGCTGAGCAGCGCCGACACGGCGCCCGACTGGCCGGTCACCACCAGGTCGAGGTGCCCGTCCTGGTTGAGGTGACCTGCGGCGAGACTCGTGGGCTCGGCCGGAAGGGAAGAGAACGAGGGGCCGTCGCGGAAGGTGCCGACGTCCATGCCGTAGAAGAGTTTGACGCCGGCCGAGCCTTCGACCGCCAAGGCGAGGTCGGGCTTGGCGTCGCCGTTGAAGTCACCGGCCGCGACGGCCCGGGACGAGAACCCGACGTAGAAGTCACGCAGGTACGACAAGCCGCCGCCGCTGTCACCGAGCGCCAGCTCGACGAGGTTGGAGGAACCGTCGAGAGGCCCGACCCCGATGTAGTCGGCCCGCTCGTCACCGTTGAGGTCGGCCAGGGCGACCGCGCTGAGGGTGCCGAGATTCCCGTTGTAGTGGCCGCTGGAGGCGAAGCTCGTCGTGGTGCACTGGAGAGGGGCGCCGGCGTGCGCGGGGGCGGCGACGGTCGCGAGGGTGCCGGTCGCCAGCGCGACCAGGGTGAGCAGCGACGCCGCGCGGCGTCTGTGGGGGGATTCGAATGGTTTCGGGCCGGTGGAAGACAAGGCAGGCTCCTCCATGAGCGGTGAGACACCTGGCGCAAGGCCCTTCCTGGGCGCATCGGGCGCAGCAGGTGCTGGTCACCTCCTCTTCGGAAGGCCAAGACGGTTCATGAGGAGTTCACGGCAGTGACAACGACCGCCTCCGAGGGCGCTCCCGACGACGATGCCCGCGCCGTGCCATGGCCCGATGCTCCTGAAGCCCGGGCGAGGGGCAAGGTGGCTCAGGAGCATCGGATACCGAGCACACTGCGCATACTGTGTCCCACTTGTCTGATTTTCAGAGGGCTTAAGCTTCGGAAACTCCGGTTCCCCTGACTTCTGGAGGGGCTCACCGGCAAGGCTCTGGACTAGGGAAACGTTCTATTTTGCTCCTCTCTGGAGCTTCAGGGGTACCAGGCCGCCATGGCCGCGGAGATGGAGCGCGACCTGATCCGCGAGCGCACCCGCCGCGCCCGGAGCGAGTCCGTCACCGCCATCGCGCTGAGCCGCGGGCACGTCCGAGTCCAGCAGGTTCTCGCCGGAGGCGGAGATCGCGGCCGGGACGTTGCGCAGGCCCAGACCCGGGTCACCGACGTCGAGGGCAAAGACCTCCTCGGCCCGCGCGGCGCTCTCATGCAGCGGCCGCCACAGCATCCGCTCCCGAAGGCCAGAGGTTGGGCGGTTCAGCTCTGAAACGATCGGTTACCGAGGGGAGACGCCGCTGCGGCGGCAAGGGCTATGCGCCGGTGGTGGCCGCTGCCGGGATCGTATGGCGTGATACGGCGGCCAGATCGGTCGGTCCGTAGCGGCGCGGGATCCACAGCGCCAGGGCGATGACGGCGGCGCTCATCACCGACGGCAGCAGCGCGGCCTTGACGGGGCTGTTGATGAAGATGTCCAGCACGCCGTGGAACAGTGCCAGCGCAAGAAGGCTGCCGCCACTGCTGTTGTACAGCCACGTGCACACCACCGA
Organism: Planomonospora corallina; assembly: GCF_042650625.1. Taxonomy (NCBI): domain Bacteria; kingdom Bacillati; phylum Actinomycetota; class Actinomycetes; order Streptosporangiales; family Streptosporangiaceae; genus Planomonospora; species Planomonospora corallina. The sequence continues at coordinate 10,473 of NZ_JBHSBM010000059.1, read as the reverse complement.
CCCGGTGACGATGCTCGCGGCCCAGCCGACCAGGCCGATGGCGGGCATGTCACGCAATCCGGCGCTGATCCCGAACAGCGGCAGGTGCCACCCGGCCCAGATCGCCGCCACGACCATCGACGACGACAAGGCCGAGCGCCGCCGCTGCAGGTAGGGCAGGGCGAACCCCCGCCAGCCGACCTCCTCCCCGAACCCGTAGAAGACGATGTTGGCCAGCCAGAAAACGGCCAGGGGAAGCTCGGGGAACTCCTCACTGCCGCCGGTGCCCGCCAGGTCGGGAACCTGTCCCACCGCGGCGCACACCAGAGCGGCGACGGCGAACGCCCCGGCCGGGCCGAGGACGGCCAACGTGACCCACCGGCGCGTACCGGAGCGCGGCAGACAGCGCCGGGCCAAGTCGGCGACGGCGGCGCGGCCGCCGACCACCGCGCTCATCACCACTCCCGCCACCAGCGGTCCCAGGCTCCCGGCCAGGTGCAGCCACTGCGGCGCGTGCACCGCCCCACACCCCTGGCGTGCCGCCAGCAGCGGTAGCCACACCCCCCACGACAGCAGATACGCCATCACGGTGAAGCTGATCACGGGCCGTGCCCGCATCACCCGCACAGGAGCGGAAAGACCGGTCATGGCTCCACTCCACCGCGTTGCACTCGTCCGCGGCAGAGCCGAACGTCCCGGATCGCTTTCCTGGCTGGTCGACCCGGGCGGGTCCCCGGTGACGGTCGCGTTTCAGGATCACCACGCGCCCAGAATCTTGAACCAGGCGGCTCCGGCGGCCATCCACACCGCGACGTTGGCGACGGCGACCACGGCGCCCAGACGCCACCACTCAGCCAGGGGAATCCGGGTGAGCTCACCGGTATCCACGTGGGTCGCCACGGCCGACTGCACGTCTTCGTCTGCCCGTCCTGCCCCGACCTGCCGCCCCGGCTGAACCTCCGATGATCCGCCGCGTGCGGCGGCGGGGATCCCGCCCGCGACCGGCCGCAGCCTCTCCCGTCCGGCATCCGCGCACCGTCCCGTCCGGCGGACGGGCGGGACCGCCGATCACCGGTGAGGTGACCACCGGCTGCTCCATGGCGCTCTGGACCGATCACCGGCGTATGCTCGCCGGGTGGAGATCCCCGACACCGTCCGTAACACCGTCGCTGCGCGTTTCGGTGCGGCGCTCACCTCCAGTCGCCCGCTGCGCCGCCGTCCGGAACCCACCGCCCCATCACGGCGGATGCCGCTGCCGAAAGGCATGTTCTCCTTCCCCGGGGGACCAGATGGTCAAGTCTCGTATGAGCCATCCCACGGTTCGTAGAAACCGAGCCGGTCCGGGTAAAGCTCGGCGTGTTCATCGCCCTCGGATTCGATGACGAGACCGAACAGCACATCATCGGACTCGATGTAGAAGGGGCGGATGGCGATGTCGTCGAAGCGGAGATCGCGCAGGGCGTCGAGCCACCGCCTCAACCGGTCCTGAGCGGCGCCGATGGCGGCTCGGCGGTCGTGGTCGCCGCCGGCGCGCCGGATGCGGGTGCCGAGGTGGTGGCCGTTGACGTCGAAGGTGTGCAGGACGGCGTACCAGTACGTGTGGGAGAATCGGTCGCCGGTACGGGCGTAGCGCAAAGGCACCGACGACGGAGCCGAGGAACTGGCCGCCGGCCCAGCGGCCGATCGTGCCGGTGCGGTGGTCGGGGTCGTATCTGATGGGGATGCGCTCGGGAACTGCCATTTTCGGGAGAGTAGCGCCGGGACTCAGATGTCGGTGACGCCGACCTGGCCGCGCTGGCCGGCACGATCTCCTCTCGCGGCATCGAAAGCGCCGAGAACAAGGCCAGGCGCGAGCACGGCGGGCCGCACCTGATCTCGGAGTGACGGTTCACCGACCCGGCTCTGCCGTCGTGCGGTGCGACCGGAAGGCGCCTTGGGCATCCTTGGCGGGGCGGAGCCGGCGTGTGCCGGGCGCATTCGGATAGACGTCATGGTGGGACGCAGACGTAACGGGATGGGACCGTCTCCTGACCGGGCCCGCAGGCGCCGACTGCTGACGGAGGTCGGATACCGGGTGCGGGTCGTCGCGGACCACCCCTGCGCGCTGGAGGCGGCTTGGCGGCTGTGCCCGGACCCGGTCGTACTCGACTGGTGATCACCCGGCCGCTCAGGCCTGCAGGTGTGTCGGCGGTTGCGCGCCGTACCGGGCATGGCGCAGGTACCCCTGCTCCTGCCGGCCGCCAGACCCGACAGCCCCGCAAGCGCCGAAGCGGAGTCGTACCGGGCGCAGGCCGATGGCGCCGTGCTCAAGCCGATCGACCCTCAGGGGTTCCTCACGCGGGCCCCGGCGCTGCTGAAACGGTCCCGGCCGGCCCAGGTGTGATGCTGGAAGCGGGCATGAAGGCAGATGACCGGTGGGCCGCGGGAGCGTCTTCCCGTCCGGTCCCGGCGGGCGCTCCCCTTCCGCCGGGACCGGTCACGGCGATGACCGGCGGGCCGTGCGGCACTCTTTACTCCACCATCGGCGCGAAGGATCCGGCAAGGGGCATTCCGCTCTCATCAGGCGTTTTGATTCACTCGGATGACCGCAGGAGGTGCGCCGATGGAAGGACGCGGATCCCTGTTCGGTGAAGGCCCCCAGGTGGCCGCCCGGAAGACGGCGATCCCCGGCCCGCTGGCCGGGAGCATGTCCCGTCCCGGCTTCTGGCACCGCCCCTGCGGGGGTGTCTCTGTCCATGCCGAGAAGGCGGCCATCGCTCGTACCGCCGATGCGGCGTCCCTTGCCTGCGCCCCGGAGCCTGGCGCGGCCGCACCGTGCTGACGCCGGGTAGCGGTATGGCGCTGCGCCGCACGGCGGCGTTCGCCGGGCTGTACGCCGCCGCGGTGCTCGTCGGCCGGATGGATCTGATCGGCGGGACGGGGATGGGGCTGGTGTGGCCGGCCGCCATCGGAGAGCACACGCTGCTCCGCCCCGACGGCACGCCCATGGGCGGTCAGCAGATGCCGCACATGCTGGCCCTGGCCGGGCACGAGGTGCGCGGCATGGACGTACTCGTCTGCCCTTCCGATGGGCGTGAGGAGCGCCTGCTCAGCGTCAGCGCCACCCGGCTGCCCGCCTGCGATCAGGCGGTGGTCGTGATCTTCTACGACGTCACCGCCGAGCGGCGCCACCGCGATGAGCTGATGGCCTTCGCCGGAGTCGTCGCCCACGACCTGGTCAGCCCGCTTACCACCGTCGACAGCTGGACACAGCTCCTGGCCGAGGCCGTCGAGCCGGACAGCGAGATAGCCGACGGCGTCACCCGCATCCGGCGGGCCGCCGGTCGGATGCGGGAAACGATCCAGGACCTGCTCGCGCACGCCACCGCCCGGGATGCGGCCATCACCCCCGAACCGACCGGGCTCGGTCCCG
>NZ_JBHSBM010000059.1:0-7042 GCF_042650625.1 Planomonospora corallina | reverse complement strand
TCCCGCACGACGGGACCGGGCAGGCACCGGTGTTCGACATCGGCGAGCTGGACGCCGTCCGGGCCGACCGGGCGCTGCTGCGCCAGCTGCTGGACAACCTGATCGGCAACGCGGTCAAGTGCACCGCCCCAGGCCAGCGGCCGCACATCACCGTCATTTCCACGCGCGAGCGGCCCGGATGGGTCCGGGTCGAGGTCGCCGACCGCGGCATCGGTATTCCCCCGGGCCAGCACCGGGCGATATTTGAGAACTTCCGCCGCGCCCACACGGGCGGCCCGTACACCGGCAGCGGGCTCGGCCCGGCCATCTGCAAGCGCATCGTCGAGCGGCACGGCGGCACAATCGGAGCCGAGGACAACCCCGGCGGAGGCGCCCGGTTCGTTTTCACGCTGCCGGCCGCGGACGCGCCCGGCACCGCGGGCGTCCCGGAGAGTCCAGACAAGGCCGATGGGGCGGCGGGGGAAAACGGTACGCCCGGCAACGCGCGGTCGTGAAGACGCCCGGCAGGCCGCGGCGGCGATCACGTTCAGTACCCGTCACCCCGGGCCACCCGCCGCAAGCGGCCCCGGCAAGCCGCCATCGAGCAGGTCGCTGCCGCTGATCGCCTGGGTCTCGGTGTGGGCGGCGCGGAAGAAGTCGTCGAAGACGTGCGCCAGGTCGCCTGCGGCGATGCCGACGCCGGTGGTAGCGACCTCGACGGCCGAAGTCGGGACGGCGGCGACGGTGAGGGGGGATGCGCCCGCTGGCGGGCGTGAACCTGATCGCGTTGCCGAGCAGGCGCCGCAGCGCGTGCCGCAGTCGTTTCGCCGCGCCCCCCTGCGCTCCAGGATCTGTCGGCCGAATCACCGCCGAACGCGGCGCCGCCACGCCCGCGTCATCAGCACGGCCAGCACCAATACGGCTCCGGCCGCCACGAGGGCCACGGCGCTGTGCCGGGGACCGGCTGCCACAGCGCGGTCGGCGGCGGCATGCACGGCATTTCGCAGGTGAGCGACCTGGTCGACGGCGGCCTGTACGGCCCGCTCGGCCCGCGCGGTGACGGCCAGAGCGGCGTTACCGGCGACCGCAGTGGCAGCCTCGGTGTTCTCCTGGCGGCGCTGGCCGGTGCACTCCTCGAGCGCGGTCGCCGCCGGCAGTCTTTCGCGGCTGGTGGTCATGCCACGCATGTTGTCCCCGTGCCGGTGCCTCAAACGCTCCTACCTGGGCGGATCGAACCGCGCCGGGCCGAGCGTATGGGCGGGTGTTCGGGCCCCGGTGCCGATTCGGGACAGATCCTAGACGGGCCGGCCCGCCTTTGACAGGTGGAGGTCGAGCCGGACAGCGCTACCCGTGGGCGCTGAGCGTTGCTTGCTGTCGCGTGCCGCCCATCCTGAGTGGCACGGGCGCCGTTCGGCCGCTCACCCGCCGGGTGGTCGGCCGTCCTCACGGCCGGCCGCCCGGGACGTGCGGCTGCGGGAGGGCGGGCAGCGTCAGGCGCACCCGGGTGCCGCGGCCGGGACGGCTGTCGATGCGCACGCTCCCGCCGTGCATGTCCATGATCTTCTTGACGATGGGCAGACCCACCCCGGTGCCACCGATCGCCTGGGCCTCGGCGTGCGCGGCACGGAAGAAGTCGTCGAAGACGTGCGCCAGATCATCCGGGGCGATGCCGACGCCGGTGTCGGCGACCTCGACGGCCGGGACCGGATCATCGGTGACGGTGAGAGTGATGCGGCCGCCGGCCGGGGTGAACTTGATGGCGTTGTCGAGCAGGTGCCGCAGCGCGTGCCGCAGCCGTGCGGCCTCTCCCCAGGCCGGCACCGGGCCCGGGGCGTGCACGGCCAGGGTGTGGCGGCCTTCACGCAGCCGGGGCGCGACGGCATCGGCCAGCTCGTGCGCCAGGGCGGTCAGGTCGCAGGTCTGCGGGCGGAAGACGGCGGTGCCGGCGTTCAGGCTGGCCATCAGCAGCAGCTCGTCCAGCAGGGCCAGCAGCCGGTCGCTGTTGCGTTCGATCATGTCCAGGAAATGGCGTTCGGCCGCTGCGTCCAGGCCGCCGTCCTGGATCAGCTGCAGGGAGGAGCGGATCGAGGCCAGGGGGGTGCGCAGCTCGTGGTTGACGCTGCGCAGGAACTGGTGCTTGAGCTCATTGACGTCGTGCAGGCGGTGGATGACCTCGTCGGCCTGGCGCAGCCGGTAGCCGAGCTCCAGCACCGCGGTGGCGCAGGCGGCCAACGTCACCAGCGCCCTGTGCTGGTCGGGTGCGAGCTGCCGGGGGCGGTGGTCGAAGACGCACACCACGCCCAGCGCCCGGCCGCGGCTGCTGATCATCGGGGCGCCGGCGTAGAAGCGCACGTACGGCTCGCCGGCCACGGCCGGGTCGTCGCGGAAGGCGGGGTCGGCCAGCGCGTCGGGGACCTCGACGAGCGCGCGCACGTCGAGGGTGTGGGGGCAAAAGGCCACCCGCCGGTCCATGTGCTCTGCGCTGGTGCCGGTGTGGCCTTTGAAGTACTGCCGATCGCGGCCTACCAGGTTGACCAGCGCGATCGGAGTGCGGCAGACATGCGCGGCCAGCTCGGCGATGGCCTGGTGGACCGGCTCGACCAGCACGTCGAAGGCGCCGAACTCGTCGAGTTCGACCAGGCGCTCGACCTCGTCGGCCGGTATGACGATGCCGGTCATCACCGCCGTCCTTCCTGCTCGCCGTACCGGGACGGAGCCGCCGGCACCGCACACCCAGCGGCGGGCGGGTCCGTCCGCGGGGATTCGATGACCCCTCTCCGTCATCGGCACAAAATGCCCATTAGTGGGCATTCCGCTATCTATGGGTGTTTATTCCGCTCACCTGTCAGGAGGTGCACCGGTGGCCCGGCACCGATCGTGGCTCGGCGAAGGACCGCAGGTCGCCCCCCGGCAGATGGCGATGTTCTTCGCCCTCCTGGCGCTCTTGAGCGCGGTGGCGCTGCAGTGGGCACCACCCCAGCGGCAGCCGATCTGACCGCGGTCCTTATCGCGGGGGCCGCCTCAGCACCGATGGCCTGGTGCGTTCCATGGCACCGGTTCGATACGCGGGCACCGCTGGTGCTGTGCGTGCCCATGCTGACCCTCTTGGGCATCGTGGCATGGATGCCCGACGACCCTCAGGCCGTCAGCTCCGCCAATGCCGAGGTCGGCCTGTTCCTGCTGGTGTGGGCAGGGGTGAACTTCCCGGTGTGGGCGGTGGCGGCATTGGTCCCGGCGGCCGCGCTGGTCTGCCCGCCGCCGCGCCTGGCCAGTGGTCCACTGCCGCCGCGGCTGGTTCACGGGGCGCTGTTCCTGTGCGTCATGGCGGGAGTGGGCGTGATGATCGCCGAGGCCGGGACGCGCCAGGCGTGGGGACGTCGCCTACAGCCCCGCCGACCCCGGTGCCCGTTTCACCGTGCTGCTGCCCGCCGCCGAGGCGCCGGCACCGCCGACCGCCGGATAGGCCACCGTCCGGTGGCGGGCGTCCCCGCGCGCCGGTGAGGACGTGGGCGGGCCTGCCCGGTTCACGCAACCGTCGGCTGGACCGTGGCCGGGTTCGCTGCGACGCCACCATGCCGGGTGCGAGGGCAGAGCCGCCGCGATGAGATCCGCCAGGACCTCGCCGTCGTGGCGCTCCCCGGTCGTCATCGCGCCGGTGGCTTTGCCGGGCGCCTTGTTCACCTGCGTCATGCCTGATCACACTAGCCGCCGACCGGTTTCGCCTGCTCATGCGCGCGCCGCAGCATGACGATCGCCAGCGGAGGTTCTGCCACCGTCATCGCGCGGCCTGGGCGGCGGCAGGCCGAGGCTGTAACGGGCGTTGGAGAACGGTCTCCTGGACGGGCCGGTCGGTGGCGGCAGGACCAGTCCGTCACCGCGTCTCCGCCGCGCAGGCCGCCTTGTCCGTGACCGTGGCCGGCGCCTCGGGCCGTAGACGCTCGCGGGCGCGAGACACGGCTCGGGGCGAGGAGGGCTTCGGGAGCGCCGGGCCCGGTCGCCGGCCGGCCTTTCAGGAGTACCAGGCCGTCTGGGGGCTCCTTCAAAGGAGGGCCGGGTGGCTTCGGGCGGCAGGGCGGCCGTCATGTGCGCGTGCAGCCTCGCCACCAGCGTCAGCTCGTCGATCAGGTCCAGCAGGGGGCCGCTGTTGGCGTCGACCATGCGCAGGAGCGTCTTCCGCAGGGTCTCGTCTCCTTCATCGCCGCCGACCAGCGCCAGGTAGGAGCGCAGTGAGGCGATCGGCGCGCCCAGTACGTGGCCGCTGGTGCTGATCACGGGCGCGCTGGCGAGGGGCCGCAGGCGTCTGCTGGGTGCCGTCCGAAGACGGCGCCTGCGGGTCCGGCCGGATGACGACGGCCCTGCCCGTCGTGCCTGTCCCACGTCCCGGCGCCTGCCCGCAGGCGGGATCGGCTCACCGCCCGGAGACTTCCGCCGGGGATCCTCCTCAGCCCGCGGCCCGCGCCGCCGATGGTGTGGCGATCACCACACAGAGGGAACGGGATGATGTCAAGGCTCATCGGGGGCTGGAAGGTCGGAACACGGCTGGCCGCGTGCTTCACCATGATCGTCACGCTTTTCGGCGGCGCGGCGCTGGTAGGACTGAACGCGCTGCGCACCCAGGACGAAGCGGTCGAGCACATGAAGCAGATGACCCTGCTCAGCCGCGACATCCAGGAGATCAAGTACTTCAACTCCGATGTGAGCGGCTGGCAAACCGCTTACGCCTGGGAGGCCGCGCTGGGCGACCCGGCCGAGGCCGTCAAGCCCGAGGCCGTCAGCCGTGCCGGATACCTGGAGGTCGCCGGGCGTCTGCGCACCCACCTGGACAGCGTCGAGACCTCGGCCATGACCGCCGAGCAGAAGAAGGACTTCGAGACCCTCGTCGTGGACTGGGAGGCGTTCCTGTCCATGGACGACACGATCGCCGCACTGTTCGCCCAGGGCACCCGCCAGGCCGCAGACCAAGCCAACGCCCTGATCGGCGGTGATTCCTGGGACATCTACTACCGCATCCAGAAGACCACCGAAAAACTGGTCGACAGCGTCCGCTCCGACAGCGACGCCGCCGCCGCGGCGGCGGCCGAGGCCTCCAGCTCGGCTCAGCGCCAGATGGGGATCGCCGTCGTGGTGGCACTGGTCGTGGCCGTGCCGCTGCTGGGCGTGGTCCGGCGCAGCATCACCGTCCCGCTGGCCCAGGCCGTGGCGGCGCTGAAGGCGCTGGCGGCCAAGGACCTGACCCGCCGGACCGACACCTCCGCCATGGGCGGGGAACTGCGGGAGATGGGAACGGCGATCAACGAGGCCGTCGACGTGCTGCGCGACGCGGTGTCGCAGATCAAGGGCGGCGCCGAGCAGATGTCACACGCCTCGGACGTCATGCGTGCGTCCGCGACAAAGGTCGTGGCCGGCTCCGATGCGGCCGCCTCGCGGGTCGACAGTGCCGCCGCCGCGGCCGAGGAGGTCAGCGGCAACGCCGAGATGGTCGCCGCGGGCGCCCAGGAGATGAGCGCCTCGATCCAGGAGATCAGCAGGAGCGCCTCGGAGGCGGCTTCGGTGGCCGGCGAGGCCGTGGCCGCCGCCGGTTCGGCCAGCACGCGCGTGCAGCGGCTGAGCACCTCCTCTTCGGAGATCGGCGCAGTGGTCAAGGCCATCAACGCGATCGCGGAGCAGACCAACCTGCTGGCGCTGAACGCCACCATCGAGGCGGCCCGGGCCGGAGAGGCGGGCAAGGGCTTCGCCGTGGTGGCCAGCGAGGTCAAGGACCTGGCGCAGGAGACCGCCAAGGCGACCGAGGACATCGCCGCCCGGGTGAGGGCCATCCAGGCCGACAGCGACGGCGCGGTGGACATCATCAACGGGTTCCAGGACGTCATCGGCCGCATCAACGACTACGTCACCACGATCGCCAGCGCGGTGGAGGAACAGAGCGCCACCACCGCCGGCATGGGCGAGAGCGTCTCCGAAGCGGCCAGCGGCTCGGCCCGCATCGCCGAAAACGTCGCGGCCGTGGCCGAGACGGTCGCCGAGGCGCATCACGCGGTGCGCGAGAGCATGACCATCATCGACGAGTTGTCACTCATGGCCGAGGAGATGACCGGGCAGGCCAGGACCTTCATCGTGTGACCACTCACGGGACGACCACGGGTGGCTGCAGGTAGCAGACCCGTGCGTCGCCGGTGACCGACGACGAAGCGACGAACGCCCGCGGCCGCCGGGCCTGCGAGGAGTTCGGGTCATCGCCCGGGTCCTCGGTTCCAGAACTCACCGGTTCCAGGCCGTCCTCGGGCTGCCTCAGTCCGCTGCTCACGCGATCGAGGTCCGGCATCGGGGGTGGCCCTGCAGGGGCCGCCGCACGCCGGTCCCCAGCAGGTCCCTCCGGCGCTGGAGGAGCCACGGCGGCCGTCCCGGCGTGCGGGCCGGGCAGGAGCGGCCCTTCCCGGGGGCGCGTTGCTGCTCCTGCCCGTGGCGCTGGCGGGTCTGCTCCCGCGGGCCCGGCCGCAGCCGAACCGGCGTCTACCCGCCGCAGCCGTGCCGGCATCACCGCGCCCGGCCACCAGGAGGAAAGGACCCGGCTACCGGGTCAGGAACGCTCACCGTTCGGGGACACCGGCGGGGCGGCGGTCAGGCGCACGACGGATCCGGACGGACTCAGGTCGATTCCGGAGGGTCGACCGGCAGACACACGGTGAAGACGGTGCCGCCGCCCTCACGCGGTGCGGCGGTGACGGTGACGCTTCCCCCGTCCGGGGTGTACTTGATCGCGTTCGACAGCAGGTTGTCCAGCACCTGGCGGATGCGGGCCGGGTCGGCGTGCGCGTGCAGGTAGTGGGCCAGCTCGGTGGTCAGGGTGATGTCCTTGGCACATGCGGCCGCCCGGTGGTCGTCGACGGCCTGACGGATCAGGCCGGTCAGCCCGATGGTGCGGGCGTCGATGGTGACCAGGCCGCTTTCCAGGCGGGCCAGCTGCAGCAGGTCATCGACCAGATCCTGCAGGCGGCCGCTGGTGCGGTCGATGACCTCGACGAAGGCGTGGTGCTCGCCGGGCAGGCCGGGGGCGTCGCGCAGC
>NZ_JBHSBM010000058.1:0-680 GCF_042650625.1 Planomonospora corallina | reverse complement strand
TGACGGCGGTGCCGTGGGCCTGGTGCCAGGGGCGGGCGTCGGTCAGGGCGCGGGTCAGGGTCCAGTGGCCGAGGTCGGTGATGAGGCCGGTCTCTTCGGCCAGGGGGATGAAGGTGTCGGGGTCGATGGGGGTGCCGGTGCTGGTGGGGGTCCAGCGCAGGAGGGCTTCGACGGCGGTGGGGGCTCCGGTGTGCAGGTCGATGATGGGCTGGTAGGCGAGGGTCAGTTCGCCGCGGGTGGTGGCGTGGCGCAGGGCTGCGGCGAGGTGGATGTGGTGCAGGCGGGTGGTGCGCAGGTCGGGGGTGAAGCGGGTGGTGCGGTTCTTGCCGGTGGTTTTGGCGTGGTGGAGGGCGAGGTCGGCGTCGCGCAGGGCGTGGGTGGGGTTGTGGGTGGGGGTGTCGGCGAGCAGGCCGATGCTGGCGGTGAGGTGGAGTTCGCGGTCGTGGAGGTGGTAGGGGGAGGCGAGGGCGGCGTGGATGCGGTGGGCGAGGTGGTGGGCGGCCTGGGGGGTGGTGCGGGGGAGCAGGAGGGCGAATTCGTCGCCGCCGAGGCGGGCGAGGGTGGGGCGGTGCCCGTTGCGGTTGCCGCTGTTGTTGTCGCCTGCGGGGTTGTTGCTTTCGGGGTTGTTGCTTTCGGGGGTGTTGCTTTCGGGGGTGTCGGTGAGGGTGCGCAGGCGGCGG
>NZ_JBHSBM010000057.1:0-1532 GCF_042650625.1 Planomonospora corallina | reverse complement strand
ATCCCGGTCCGACCGGAACCGCTCCGTCTCCGGAGCAACCCTTCAAACTTACTCCAGCATCCCGTTCGTGTCCAATCGTGTGGACCCGCCCGATTTGCCGGGAGTTCGCGAGAGGGGTTCGCAGGGGCTCGCCCTGCGGAGAAAAGACTAGCAGGACTCTGGAGCGACAGCGGCAACTTGCCAACCATTCCCCGCCTTCATGCGTCCCAAACCTGCCGGTGCACTCAAGCGGACGGCAAGTCATCCGCAATCGGGCTCGGATACGAAGTAGGCACGAGGGTCAGGACTCTGGCTCCGTCATGGAGGTGACCTTGATGACCCGTTCGGAGTTCGATGACATCCGCGCGCACCTCGCCGCAGAGGCCGACCACCCGGATGATCTTCTCCTGCTCGCCCGGTCCCTGCTGGACGACCTCGAGACCGCACGCATGCGTGAGGCGACCCTGCGCTCCTACTATCTGCGTCTTCTCACCGCCGCCCGCGCGACGGTCGCCGCGGAGACCGCCGGCCATCCCGAGCCGCTCGCCTTCCTCGTCGACGAACTCGGCAAGCGCGGTCAACTCCCGGCCGGTGAGGAGGAGGTGAACCAGGTCCTGGCCGATGCCCGCACCGCGGCCGCGCTGGTCGCCGCGCTGGAGCAGGCGCCGGTCCGCAGGAGTGGAACGGGAGCCCGCGTCCGGAGGTGTGCCGGCACCAGCCGTACTCTCCCACGATGACCCGTTCCGCGTCGTTGACCTGGCCTTGAACCAAGATCTGCAACACTTCAGACATGTGGCAGCAGGGAATGAATTGGGCTGCGGCGACCCTCGTGGGCGTCTTCGGCGTTCTCTGGGTCGGTGTCGTGGTCTTCGCCGCGGCCGACGTGCCGATGTGGTCGCGGATCGCACAGACCGTTTTCGGCTCCTTCTTCGCGGGTTGGGCCGTGTACAAGGCGGCCCTGCTGCTCCGCCGTACCGGGCCCAAGTTCGTGCCGCGGCACCGGAGGGTCGGCCGGACCAGGGGATGGCTGACCACCAGAGGCTGGTTGTCCTGAGCTAGGAACCGGTCCGGAAGGCACGCAGCTCGTCGGCGACCTCCTGGACCGGGGCGCCGAGATCGAAACGGCTCAGGAGGAAGAGCGCGTCCTCGGTCTCGATCTCCAGGAGTTCCGTCCGAGAGGTGAAGCGGGTCCTGGTGTCCACCCGGATCCGTTCGACCGCGCTCCACGGCACCCGCGCGGAGCCGGCGAAACCCTTCACCACCACGATCCCGTCCCCGTCGGCGGCGAGCCGTACCGGGACCAGCAGGTCGCGCAGGGCCAGCACGGTCAGCATCACCGTCGTCCCACCCGCCAGGAGCACCCCGCGCGCGTCCCAGAGGTTCAGAACCGTGAGCACCGCGGCCACGGCCGCCCCTGCGGCTTTCAGGAGCAGGAACTCACGGCGCACACGCCAGTGCAGGACGGACGAGGACATGTCAGCCACCCTGGCACGTTACCGTCCTCCCTCCAGGAAGCGGAGCGACGCCGCCGGCACGGGCGCCGAGCGGACACG
>NZ_JBHSBM010000056.1:0-2124 GCF_042650625.1 Planomonospora corallina | reverse complement strand
GCGCTGATCTCGGCGATCGCGGTCACCGCGCCCTCGGTGTCGGCCTGGATGGCCTCGACCCGCTTGGCGATGTCCTCGGTGGCCTTGGCGGTCTCCTGGGCCAGGTCCTTGACCTCGCCCGCGACGACCGCGAAGCCCTTGCCCGCGTCCCCGGCCCGGGCGGCCTCGATGGTGGCGTTGAGCGCCAGCAGGTTGGTCTGCTCGGCGATGGAGGTGATGGTCTTGATGACCGAGCCGATCTCCGCGCTGGAGGCGCCGAGCTTGGCGACGATCTCGTTGGTCGAGGCCGCGGCCGTCACCGCCTGGCCGGCGACCTTGGCCGCCTCGCCGGCGCTGCTGGCGATCTCCTTGATGGAGGCGCCCATCTGCTCGGCGCCCGCCGCGACGGTCTCCACGTTGCCGGAGACCTCGCCGGCGGCGGCGGTGACCACCCCGGCCTGCACGCTGGTCTCCTCGGCGGAGGCGGCGATCTGGGTGCTGGTGGCGGTGAGCTCCTCGGCGGCGCCGGCCAGCGAGTCCGAGGAGGTGTCGATGGTGCGGACCGCGGTCTGCATCGCCTCGGCGGCCTCGTTCAGCGCCCCGGCCATCTCGCCGAGCTCGTCCCGGTTGCGCACCGGCACCCGGACGGTCAGGTCGCCCGCGGCCATCCGCTTGAGCGCGGCGGCGACGGCCCGCACGGGCCCGGTGATCGACCGGGAGACCAGCAGGCCCGTGCCGAGGCCCCAGACCAGGCCGACGGCCAGGACGACGATGACGAGGACGCGGGCCGAGTCCACGGTCTCGCCGAACTTCGCGCTGGCGGCGAGCTCGTCGGTCGCCTCCTTCATCGTGGCGCCGATCCGCTCCTCGTAGGCCTTGCGCAGCTCCCGGTTGGCGCCGAGGGCGGCCTCGATCGCGGCCTGCTTGTCGGTGGCGTAGAGGGCGAACTCCGCCGACAGGGCGTCGCGCCAGGCGTGCACGCCCTCGGTGATCTCCTCGACCTGCGCGGCCTGCTCGGGCGAGCCGGCCGCGGCCTTGGCCTGCGCCAGGCCGGCGTCGATCGCCTCGAAGCGCTCGAGCGTCCCGCTGCTGAACTCGGGGTCGCCGGTCAGCAGGAAACCGCGCTCGTCGTTGGCGGCGGCCTTGGCGTCCACCGCGGCCCGCTGCAGGCCGGTGATGAAGGGCACGGCCTTCTCCAGCTGCCGGTCGTGCTCGTCCTGCAAGGTGCCGATCTTCGACAGCCCGGCCAGGCCGGTGGCGAGGGCGGTCAGTCCCAGCACCGCCATCAAGATCAGCATCTTGCCGCCGACCTTGCGGTCGGCCACCAGGCGCCAGACGTTCCCTGCCACGGTCGTACTCCTCGGCCCTCCGCCCTCGGGGGCGGTCTCGATGATGCGGGTCATCCGGTAAATCGGCATGCCCGCACCCCATCTGAGGAGTACGGGCATGCCCTGATCACTTTTTCCGGACGGACGGGAGCCGGCATGGCCCGGACCGGGAAGGAGCCGTCGTGCCGGGGTTCCGGACGGCCCGCCGGACCGGGTCCCCGATCCGTCAGCCGGCCAGCAGGCCGGCGACCTGGCCGGAGCGGCCGGACTCGCCGTCCAGGAGGGAGTCCAGGGCCGAGGCGGGCACGGGCTTGCTGAACAGGTAGCCCTGGCCCAGCGGGCAGCGCATGTCGCGCAGGAACTCCTCCTGCTCGCTGGTCTCGACCTTCTCCGCGACGGCCGGCAGGTCCATGCTCTCGCAGAGGCCGATGATCGCCCGGGTCAGGGCGTTCCGCTGCCGGGAGGCGGTGTCGCTGCCCGACTCGTACGCGGTGAAGGCCCCGTCGATCTTGACCACGTCGACCGGGAGGTGCTGGAGGTAGGCCAGCGAGGAGTAGCCGGTGCCGAAGTCGTCGATGGCGATGCGCACCCCGTGCTCGCGCAGCTCGTGCAGGTAGGCGATGACCTGTTCGATCTCCTGCTGCCCGGTGGCGAGCAGGGCGGTCTCGGTGATCTCCAGCACCAGCGCCCGGCCCGGCAGCTCCGCGTCCGCCAGCGCCTGCAGCACCGTCGCCACGAAGTCGGGGCGGCGCAGCTGCATGGCCGAGACGTTGACGTTCACCGAGATGCCGTACCGCTCGTACCAGCGCCGCGCGTC
>NZ_JBHSBM010000055.1:537-1011 GCF_042650625.1 Planomonospora corallina | reverse complement strand
CGGTGGCGCCGATGAGGGCGATGTTCATCCGTGTCCTCCTGGGGGCGGGCCCGCAAAGGCCCCGGGGCGAGGGGTGAAGGAGTCAGGCGCCGGGACGGGCCCAGACGGCGCGTTCCCGGTGGGCGAAGGCGGAGAAATCGATCGGGTCGCGGCCCAGCACGGCGCGCACGTCACCGGTCAGTCCGGCGGCCAGGCCGAGCCGTGCGGTGGTGTAGATCGCCGCGGTCACCGCGACCATGGGCCAGGCCATGCCCAGCGTGCGGCGGGCGTGCAGGGCGTAGGCGGCCAGGCCGGGCCGCGCGTACCGGATCGGCCGGCCGAGCTCACTGGTGAGGATCTGTGCGGCCTGGTCGTAGGTCAGCGACCGGGGGCCGGTCACCGTCCAGGCCCGGCCTGCGTGAGCGGCCGGGTCACGCAGTGCGGCCGCGGCGACCGCGCCCACGTCCTCGGCGTCGACGAACGCGGTGGCGCCGC
>NZ_JBHSBM010000055.1:0-527 GCF_042650625.1 Planomonospora corallina | reverse complement strand
CGAACGTCCAGTCCATGCCGGAGGTGCGCAGCCACCGCTCCACGGTCGAGTGGGGCACCAGCCGGTTGTGTTCGGCGCCCTGCAGCGACAGGAACACCACGTGCCGCACTCCGGCATCCCGGGCGGCGGCCACGGCGGGGATCAGGTCGCGGCGCACGTCGGCGATCGCCGGCGGCCGGATGAGGAACATCGTCTCGATACCGGTGAACGCCGCCGGCCAGGTCGCGGGATCGGCGAAGTCGAACGCCGTCTCCTGCGCCAGGTCCGATGCGCCGGTACCGCTCGGGTCGGTGGGGTGCGCGGCGGTGAGCTCGGCCGGGCGGCGCGCCAGGCGCACCGGTGTTCCCGTGTCGGCCAGCTCCCGGGCGACGACGCGGCCGATGTTGCCGCTCGCTCCGGTCACCAGGATCCTGTGCATCGCCCTTCTCCTTCCTTCGACGTACAACATTTGTATCATACAATCGTAATGACGTTTGTATAGTGCATCCGTGATGGCGGATGACCTGCACAGCGACCCGACTCCTCCG